>JAEUJN010000035.1 GCA_016794595.1 Kineosporiaceae bacterium | reverse complement strand
CGGGCCCCGCTGAACTCATGCAGGACCTCGAAGGCCGAGCAGGTGAGGCAGTGACCCGGTGGGAGACCAGGGATGACACCGGAACCACCTCACCACAACCCCGATCAGCAGCACCGACACCCACAGAGTGAACCAGTGAGCAGGTGGGGTTGGGGTGGCTGGGGAGTTCCGGGCTGGGTCGATGTCCCGGACGATTGACTTCACCGTTGCCGGCGGCCACAGTTGCCCGGACACGCGAGGGGCGCGTCACCGGGGGAGGAGCACACGGATGCGCAGGTCTCAGTCAGCACTGGTCTCTGTCGTGGCACTCCTGCTGGGTCTGACCTCCGCAGGAACCGCACACGCTGCCGAGGAGCCCTGGGTCGAGCTGACGAGCGCGGCTTTCACGAACGTCCTGACCGCCACACCGGGTCCGCTGGCGGGCCACCGAGGCAACTGGCATTCGTTGTCGGTCGACGTCGACGGGGACGACGATGGTGTCACCGGCGGACTGGTCGATTGGAGATGTGCGCCTGGCCAGCCGTTCGACGGGACGTGCACGCGCCTGGCGGAGTGGGAGTTCACCGACGACGGAACGGTCTCGGTGACGTGGTCCGCGCGGCTGGGCGAGATGCGTATCGCCGGGACGGTGACTCTCGAGAACGTCGCCACGGGGGCGACGTCCACGGCGACCCTGCTGCTGTACTTGCACGCCAAGGGCGCCCTCATCCGCACCGTCACCGAGGAGACGCTGCCGGACGCTCAGGACACCTACGACATCCGCGTGGTCGACTTCACCCGGGACGACGTGGTCGTCCGCGGGCGGCTGGGCTGGCTCTCCACGGCTGGGGCCTCCGTCGTCCAGGTTCGTCCGTTGCACGTGGTGCGCACGGACGTTCGCGGCTACGACGCCTAGCTGCGAACGACACGAACCTGTGTCGAATCCGTGATGCCGACTGCGACGGACGGTCGCTGCCGACTGCGGGCGGCCATCTTCGACGCTGTGATCGGCTCTGCCCCCCGGGGCGCGTAGCGCTGGAGGGCCGCTGCTGGCCGGAACCCCCGGCGCTCGTGCTCTGACGAACGCCCGATCCCCGGCAGCGACCCGGATCGGCCGCGCCATCGGGGGGCGGGGGGAGGCGCTGGGGTCCGCAGTCCAGGGGTCACGGCAGGGCGTTGGCGAGGGCGGCAGGAGGGTGAACCTCGAACGTCAGCTCGGGCAGTGAACGGTGCCGGCGCCGGCACCGACAGCGGGATCGGGTTCGGGCTCCCCGCGTCCCCGCGGCTATCCTCGCCAGCGTGAGCGAGCTGCTACGGATGTCGACCCTGTTCCTGCGCACCCTGCGCGACGACCCGGCGGACGCCGAGGTCCCCAGCCACAAGTTGCTGGTCCGTGCCGGTTACATCCGTCGCGCCGCGCCGGGCATCTACTCCTGGTTGCCGTTGGGCTACAAGGTCTATCGCCAGGTCGAGCGGGTGATTCGCGAGGAGATGGACGCCGCCGGGTTCCAGGAGGTGCACTTTCCCGCGCTGCTGCCGCGCGAGCCCTACGAGGCCACCGGTCGCTGGACCGAGTACGGCGACAACCTCTTCCGGCTGCACGACCGGCGGGGCAACGACATGCTCCTGGGCCCCACCCACGAGGAGATGTTCACCCTGCTGGTCAAGGACCTGTACTCCTCGTACAAGGACCTGCCGCTGGCGATCTACCAGATCCAGATCAAGTACCGCGACGAGGCCCGCCCCCGGGCGGGGCTGCTGCGCGGGCGCGAGTTCGTGATGAAGGACTCCTACTCCTTCGACGTGGACGACGCCGGCCTCGAGGCGTCCTACCAGCGCCACCGCGAGGCCTACATCGCCACCTTCACCCGGCTCGGACTCGACTTCGTCATCGTCTCGGCGATGTCCGGGGCCATGGGCGGCAGCAAGAGCGAGGAGTTCCTGCAGCCGACCGAGGTCGGTGAGGACACCTTCGTGCGCTGCGGCTCCTGTGGGTACGCGGCCAACGTCGAGGCGGTCACCACGCCGGTGCCGCCCGCGCAGAACTGGGACGCCGTGCCGGCGGCGCACGTCGAGGACACCCCGAACACCCCGACCATCGAGACCCTGGTGGCCGCGGCCAACGCCGACCACCCCCGGGCCGACGGCCGGGCCTGGACGGCGGGCGACACCCTCAAGAACGTCGTGGTCATGCTGGTCTCGCCGGATGGCGCCCGCGAACCGCTGTGCATCGGCCTGCCCGGCGATCGCGAGGTCGACGTCAAGCGGCTGGAGGCGGCGGTCGCCCCGGCCGAGGTGGCCGCGTTCGACGAGGCCGACTTCGCCCGCTACCCGATGCTCAGCAAGGGCTACATCGGTCCCGGCGTGCTGGGGGAGAAGAACGCCAGCGGCATCCGGTACCTGCTCGACCCGCGCGTGGTGCCGGGCACGGCCTGGATCACCGGTGCCGACGAGCACGGCAAGCACGTGTTCGACCTGGTGGCGGGGCGGGACTTCACCGGGGACGGCGTGATCGAGGCCGCGGAGGTCCGAGCCGGCGACACCTGCCCGAGCTGCGGTGAGCCGTTGTCGAGTGCCCGCGGGATCGAGATCGGGCACATCTTCCAGCTCGGCCGCAAGTACGCCGAGGCCCTGGGCCTTCAGGTGCTGGACGAGAACAGCCGGCTGGTCACCGTGACCATGGGCTCCTACGGCATCGGGGTCTCTCGCGCCGTGGCGGCGATCGTCGAGGCCAACTACGACGAGGCCGGACTGGTCTGGCCTCGTGAGGTGAGCCCGGCCGACGTCCACCTGGTCGCCGCGGGCAA
The DNA here is from genome assembly GCA_016794595.1 of Kineosporiaceae bacterium. Classification (GTDB taxonomy): domain Bacteria; phylum Actinomycetota; class Actinomycetes; order Actinomycetales; family Kineosporiaceae; genus JADJPO01. Next base: position 87,296 of record JAEUJN010000035.1, on the reverse strand, counting down.
GGACGCCGCAGTGCTGGAGGCTGCCGAGGCGCTGGCGGCCGAGCTGGTCGCCGGCGGGCTGGACGTGATCTACGACGACCGGATGCGGGTCTCGCCCGGGGTCAAGTTCAAGGACGCCGAGCTGGTGGGCGTGCCGACCATCGTCGTGGTCGGCAAGGGCCTGGCCGACGGCACGATCGAGATCAAGGATCGTCGCAGCGGGGAACGCAGCACGGTGCCGGTCGCGCAGGCCGCCGACCGGATCCGCGAGGTGGTTCGCGGGTGAGGCTGCGCCCGGCCGCCGTCCCGGTGCGCGCGGTGATCTTCGACTGGGGCGGCACGCTCACCCCGTGGCACACGATCGACCTGGCCGAGCAGTGGCGGGTGTACGCCCGCGAGTACGCGGCGGCGTCCGGGCAGGTCCCGGCGGATGCCGAGGCCCTGGCCGAGCGCATCCTGGCCGCCGAGGACGCCGCGTGGGCCCGGATCCGCGCCGGGGGCGGCAGCGCTCACCTGGCCGAGGTGCTGGCGGTGGCCGGGGTGGCCTCGGACAATCCCGGCCACGACGCCGCGCTGACCGCGTACCAGGAGTTCTGGGAGCCCCACACCTTCACCGATGCCGATGTGGCCCCGCTGTTCGCCGGGTTGCGCGACCGCGGGATCAAGGTCGGCGTGCTCTCGAACACCATCTGGTCGCGGGACTATCACGCCGCGGTCTTCGCCCGGGACGGCGTCCTGGACCTGATCGACGGCGCGGTGTACTCCTCCGAGATCGACCACGCCAAGCCCCACCGGGCCGCCTTCCGCTCGGCCATGGCGGTGCTGGGGCTGTCCGATCCGCGTGCCTGCGTCTACGTCGGGGACCGCCCCTACGAGGACGTGCACGGTTCCCAGCGGGCGGGCATGCGGGCGATCCTGGTGCCGCACTCGGACATCCCGCCGGCCCAGCAGGTGCCGGTCGATGTCCACCCGGACGGCGTCGCGCACCGGCTGCTGGACGTCCTGGACATCGTGGACGGCTGGCGCACCGGGTGACCTCGTGACGGTGGAGGTCGACCCCACCCTGCTGGCACTGCTGGTCCTCGCGGCGCTGGCCGCCGGCTGGGTGGACGCCGTGGTCGGTGGTGGCGGGCTCATCCAGTTGCCCGTGTTGCTGCTCGTCTTCCCCGGTGCGGCCCCGGCGCAGGTGTTGGCCACCAACAAGCTGGCCAGCATCTTCGGCACGGCCACCGCCTCGCTCACCTACGCCCGCCGGATCCGTCCCGATCCGCGCACCGCGGGAACCATGGCGCTCTGCGCGCTGGTCGGGTCCTCGGGGGGCGCCGCACTGGCCCACCTGTTGTCCAATGCCGTGTTCCGGCCACTGGCCCTGGGCGCCCTGGTGGTGGTCGCGCTGATCACCTGGCGGCGTCCGGACCTGGGCGAGCACACCGAGCTGCGCCACAGCGGGCGCCCTCACCTGGCCCGGGCGGCAGCCATCGGGGCGGTGATCGGCTTCTACGACGGCATCTTCGGCCCCGGCACCGGCACGTTCCTGGTGATCGCACTGGTCACCGTCCTGGGGTACTCGTTCCTCGACGCCAGTGGCACCGCGAAGATCACCAACTTCGCCACCAACCTCGGCGCCCTGCTGGTGTTCGTGCCACTGGGGGCCCCGATGTGGGGAGTGGGGATCGCGATGGGGCTGGCCAATCTGGCCGGCGGGTACCTCGGGGCCCGGACTGCGCTCGCCCGAGGCAGCGGGTTCGTTCGGGTGGTGTTCCTGCTGGTGGTCTCGGTGCTCATCGTCCGGCTGGGCTGGGACCTGCTGACCTGAGGATGATCGGTGAGCGGGTTGGTCAGGGCAGGGCAGCGACGGGACCGGCCCAGCGCTCCAGCCGCCGGGCCGCCTCGGCGGCGTCCCGGGCCAGGATGGCCCGCCACGGGCCCTCGACCTGGGCCACCGCCGCCAGCAACGTGGACAGCAGGCCCCTCTCGATCCGGCCGGCGAGCGCCACCCCCTCCGCCTCGTCGGCTCCGGCGGCGGCGGCCGCGCCCACGTCGTAGGCCGCCCGGGCCGCCGGGACCCGGCCGCCGGCCTGGTGCAGGGCCGCGGAGTAGGCGTCGCGTCGCCGGGAGTGCCACTGCCAGGCCGCGCGGGCCCACGCGACGTCCCGGGTGCCGAGTCTGGCCACCGCCACCCCGTAGCCGAAGACGGCGGCGTGCTGGCCCTCGACCAGGGCGGCGATCGCCGCCCGGGTCGGCTCATCCGGCGCAGGGCCGGGCGAGGGGGCACCGGACGCACCGGCAGCTGAGCCACTCTCCTGGCGTGCGGTGGCCGTGGGGGCGGTGGCCGAGGGGATGACCGCACCCGGCGACGATCCGGTCGCCCCGGTCGCCCCGGTCGCCCCGGTCACCGGCAACTCCAGCGGGACCTGGGACGGTGCACTCACGGGCCCCGGGGTGAGCAGATCGGCGTGCACCGCCCGGGCAGCGGCGATCCGGGCCAGCAGCACGGCCACCGGAGCGGAGGCGGCCGGGGTGTCGGCCAGCGCGGTCAGGGCCCCCTCGCGCTCCGCGGCGGCCAGCTGGGCCAGGGTCCGCACCGGCCCCGAAGCACCCGCCGCGGTGCCCGACGCCGGGGCGGACGACCCCGCCGACGACTCCGCCCCAGACGCAGACCCTGCGGCACCGGGGCGGGTCGTCGTCCCGAGGGCCTCCAGGTGAGCCCCGTGGTCGGTAACCACCCGGGTCAGCACCCGGCGGTCGGCCGCGGAGGTGGCGCGCCCGGCGGTGGCCTGGGCGAGCGCTCTCAGGTCCTCGGCCGTGCGCGCGGCACGCTGAATCCCCGGCTCGGGCACCCCGGCCGAACCGGACGCCGGTGCCGAGGCCGAGCACCCGGTCAGGGCCGCTCCCCCCAGCCCGGGGGTGAGCAGCAGGGCGGTGGCCGCCAGCACGTCACGCCGGCTGACCGACCTGCCGCGAACGGGGTTCGGTGGGTAGGACGAGAACGGGTCCGGTCGGGGCACAGCCGGGATCATCCCACGCAGGTAGGCTGCACCTTCGATCGAGGAGGAACCCCCATGTCGGCGTCGCAGGTGGACGGCGTGCGCGAACTGGCCGGGACGGCCGCGCGCAGCGCCGGACTCGTCCTGGAGGACGTGACCATCACCAGCGCCGGTCGGCGGCGCGTCGTCCGGATCGTGCTCGACCTCCCCGAGGACGTCCTCGGTGGCGTGCCGCTGGACTCGGTGGCCGAGGCCTCCCAGGCGATCTCCGCGGCGCTGGACGCCAGCCCTGTGCTCGGTCAGGCGCCGTACGTGCTCGAGGTGAGCTCGCCGGGGGTGAGCCGCCCGCTGACCGAGCGTCGGCACTGGATGCGCGCTCGCGGCCGCACGGTCCGGGTCGCCCTGGTCGAGGGCGAGCCGGTGACCGGTCGCCTGACCGACGTGGGCGAGGCGGGGATCGACCTCGAGCTGGACGCCGGGCCGGTCCACCTGCCGTGGGCACGGGTGGTGCGCGGCGTCGTCCAGGTCGACTTCTCCGGCGGGGGCGAGCAGTCCCTGGACGACGAGCAGTCGGCGGGCGAGGATCGTCCCACCGGCCGCCGGGGGAGGTGAGGCGCGCGATGGACATCGATCTCGCCGCGCTGCGACTCATCGAGCGGGAGAAGGAGATCCCCTTCGACCTGCTCGTGCGCACCATCGAACAGGCGATGCTGCAGGCCTACCACCGCACCGAGGGCGCGCACGCCGATGCTCGGGTCGAGCTGGACCGCGCCAGCGGGCACGTCGTGGTCTGGGTGCGTGAGACGGACGTCGACGGCACGGTCCGGGAGTGGGATGACACGCCCGAGGGTTTCGGCCGGGTGGCCGCCACGACGGCGCGGCAGACCATCCTGCAACGGTTGCGCGACGCCGAGGACGAGCAGGTTCTGGGCGAGTTCCTCGGGCGCGAGGGCGACATCGTCTCGGGCGTGGTCCAGCAGAGCGGCGACCCGCGGATGGTCCATGTCGACCTGGGCTCGGTCGAGGCGGTGCTGCCGCCGGCGGAGCAGGTGCCGGGGGAGTCCTATGCCCACGGCAGTCGCTTGCGCTGCTACGTGGTGGGCGTGCGCAAGGGGCCCAAGGGGCCTTCGATCACCGTCTCGCGGACCCATCCCAACCTGGTGCGCAAGCTCTTCGCGCTCGAGGTGCCCGAGGTTGCCGACGGCACGGTCGAGATCGTCGCCCTGGCCCGGGAGGCCGGGCACCGGACCAAGATGGCGGTGCGTTCGGCCGTACCCGGGGTCAACGCCAAGGGGGCCTGCATCGGGCCGCTCGGCCAGCGGGTCCGCGCCGTGGTGGCCGAGCTGAACGGCGAGAAGATCGACATCATCGACCACAGCGACGACCCGGCGACGTTCGTGGCGGCCGCCCTGTCACCGGCCAGGGTCTCCTCGGTGGACGCGGTGGACGAGGCCGCTCGCTCCGCCCGGGTCGTGGTCCCCGATTACCAGCTCTCGCTGGCGATCGGCAAGGAGGGGCAGAACGCCCGGTTGGCGGCCAAACTCACCGGTTGGCGGATCGACATCCGCCCCGATGTGCCCCCGGGAACACCTGCGCCGTGACCCGGTGTTGGCGTCCTGTGTGGGGGACGGCGCCTCGGGGGTGGCGCCGTGACAGCTGGTGTCGCTGTGCGCGCTAGACTGTCCTCGACCGGTCACGCCGAGCCGCAGCGCACCTGTGTGGGCTGTCGGCGACGCGACGACCGGTCCGTCCTGTTGCGAGTGACCGCAGGTCTGGTCGACGGAGTCCTCTCCGTGGTCCCGGATCCGGGTCGCCGCCACCCCGGTCGAGGCGCCTGGCTGCATCTCGACCCGGAGTGTCTCGACGCCGCCGAACGCCGCCGGGTGTTCACCCGGGCCCTGCGCTGCAGTGGACCGGTCGAGGTGACGATCGTGAGGCAGTACGTGCACACCGTGTGCGTGAGCGCACCGTCCGTCCGAGCCGGAAGCGGGTCCGATGTTCATGAGCACTCGATGAGCTCTCAGCGATGAGTACCGCCCAGCCGTAACGACGGTCCGCGCCTGCCCGGCCCGGACCGAGACAGGAGAGACGTGGCAAAGGTCCGGGTCTACGAGCTCGCGAAGGAGCTCGGGGTCGAGAGCAAGGTCGTCATGACCAAGCTCACAGAATTGGGTGAGTTCGTCCGGTCGGCGTCGTCGACCGTCGAGCCGCCGGTCGTCCGCAAGCTGCGGGAACACTTCGCCGGCGCCGCGTCGGCGTCCGGTGGTTCCACCGCCTCTGCTGCCTCGGTAAAGGCAGCTCCCAGCGCTCCCTCCCCGTCCGGGCGGACCGCTCCCAAGCCTGGTGCGCCGAGGCCCAAGGCCGCACCGGCCCCGGCTGCCCCGGCCCCGGCCCCGGCGGCCCCGGTCCGTCCGGCCCCCGCGCCGGCACCGGCGGCGCCGGTTGTCGAGCCGATCGCCCCGGCGGCCTCGGCGCCGTCGGCTCCGGTGGCCCCGTCGGCCCCGACCGGTCCGACCCCGAGGGCGCCCGAGCGATCCCCCGGGCCGCGTCCCGGTCCGGCCCGCCCGCAGGCACCGGCTGCCCGCGAGGGTGGCGACGGGCCACGCCCGGGTGCCCCTCGCCCGGGGAACAACCCCTTTGCCCCCAGCCAGGGGATGCCGCGTCCGGGTGGTGGTCCCCGTCCGGGGAACAACCCGTTCGCCCCCAGCCAGGGGATGCCACGTCCCGGCGGCGGTTCGCGTCCCGGCGGCGGTTCCGGTGGCCCCGGTGCGCCGTCCGGATCGGCCGGGACCACCGATCGTCCCGGCGGCCCGCGTCCGGCGGGTCCGCGTCCCGGCGGCCCGCGTCCCAACCCCGGGATGATGCCCGGCCGCTCGGCGGTCGGTCGTCCCGGCGGCGGTCCGGGAGGGCCTGGCGGCCCCGGCGGGCGCACCGGCGCCCCGGGCCGTGGCGGCGGCGGTGGCGGCGGTGGCCGCCCCGGCGGCGGTGGATTCGGTGGTCGCCCGGGCGGTGGCCCCGGCGGTCCCGGTGGCCCCGGTGGTCCGGGAGGACCCGCCGGTGGGCGTGGATTCGGCAAGGGCGCCGGTGGGCGCGGGGGTACCCAGGGTGCCTTCGGCCGCGGTGGTCGCCCGGGCCGGGTCAAGAAGTCCAAGCGGCAGAAGCGGCAGGAGTTCGACAACATGCAGGCGCCGCTGGCCGGTGGCGTGACCATTCCCCGCGGGGATGGCACGACCGTCGTCCGGCTGCGCCGTGGGGCTTCGCTGACCGACTTCGCGGACAAGATCAACGCCAACCCGGCGAGCCTGGTCACGGTCCTGTTCCACCTCGGTGAGATGGCCACGGCGACCCAGTCGCTGGCCGAGGACACCTTCGCGTTGCTCGGCGCCGAGCTGGGCTACGTGGTCGAGGTGGTCTCGCCCGAGGACGAGGACCGCGAGCTGCTCGAGTCCTTCGACATCGACATCGAGGGCGAGGCCGAGGGGGACGAGGAGTTCCTCGAGCCGCGCCCGCCGGTGGTCACCGTCATGGGTCACGTCGACCACGGCAAGACCAAGCTGCTGGACGCCATCCGGCACGCCAACGTGGTCGCCGGCGAGGCCGGCGGGATCACCCAGCACATCGGTGCCTACCAGGTGCACTTCGAGCACGAGGGTGTGGATCGGGCGCTGACGTTCATCGACACCCCGGGTCACGAGGCCTTCACGGCCATGCGTGCCCGCGGTGCCAAGGTGACCGACATCGCCGTCCTGGTGGTCGCCGCCGACGACGGGGTGATGCCGCAGACGATCGAGGCCCTCAACCACGCCCAGGCGGCCAGCGTGCCGATCGTGGTGGCGGTGAACAAGATCGACAAGGAGGGGGCCAACCCCGCCAAGATCCGCCAGCAGCTGACCGAGTACAACCTGGTGGCCGAGGAGTACGGCGGCGACACGATGTTCGTCGACGTCGCGGCCAAGCAGCGACTGAACATCGACGCGCTGCTCGAGGCGGTGCTGCTCACCGCGGACGCCGCGCTCGACCTGCGGGCCAACCCGGACAAGGACGCCCGCGGCGTGGCCATCGAGGCCAGCCTCGACAAGGGGCGTGGCCCGCTGGCCACGGTGCTGGTGCAGTCCGGCACGCTGGCGGTGGGCGACTCGATCGTCTGTGGCACGGCCTACGGCCGGGTCCGGGCGATGCTGGACGAGAACAGCGAGGCGATGGACGTCGCCCTGCCGTCGCGTCCGGTGCAGGTGCTCGGGCTCACCTCGGTGCCCCGCGCGGGCGACACGTTCATCGTGGCCCCGGACGATCGCACCGCGCGGCAGATCGCCGAGAAGCGCGAGGCCGTCGAGCGGGCCGCGATGTTGGCTCGACGCCGCAAGCGGATCAGCCTCGAGGACTTCACCAAGGCCCTGGAGCAGGGCAAGGTGCAGACCCTCAACCTGATCCTCAAGGGCGACGTGTCAGGTTCGGTGGAGGCGCTCGAGGATGCCCTGCTCAAGATCGACATCGACGAGCAGGTGCAGTTGCAGGTGATCCACCGCGGGGTCGGGGCGATCACCCAGAACGACGTCAACCTGGCAACGGTCGACAACGCCGTGATCATCGGCTTCAACGTGCGACCCGCTGAGCGGGTCTCCGAGATGGCCGACCGCGAGGGCGTCGACATGCGCTACTACTCGGTCATCTACCAGGCGATCGAGGACGTCGAGGCCGCTCTCAAGGGCATGCTCAAGCCGGAGTACGAGGAGGCACAGCTCGGCACCGCCGAGGTGCGCGAGGTGTTCCGGTCGAGCAAGTTCGGCAACATCGCCGGGTGTCTGGTGCGCAGCGGGGAGATCCGCCGCAACAGCAAGGCGCGGTTGCTGCGAGACGGGGTCGTGGTGGCGCAGAACCTGGCGATCGAGTCGTTGCGCCGGTTCAAGGACGACGCCACCGAGGTCCGCGAGGGCTACGAGTGCGGTATCGGCCTGGGGTCGTACAACGACATCAGGATCGACGACGTGATCGAGACCTTCGAGATGCGGGAGAAGCCACGTACGTAGGCGCCCTCCGGCTCGACCTGATGCTCGGGGACGTCCACTCTCTGAAGCAGAAGCGGTCCGTGGTTCGGCCGATCGTGGCCGAACTGCGGCGCCGGTTCGAGGTCAGCGCCGCCGAATCCGGCCACCTCGATCTGCACCGTCGGTGCGAGATCGGGGTGGCCGTGGCCTCGGCCGATGCCACCCACGTCCGCGAGCTGCTCGACGCCTGTGAGGCGTTGGTGGCCCGGCGTCCCGAGGTCGACCTGCTCTCGGCTCGCACCCGCATCTGGGACGACGAGGACCACTGACACCCCCCCAACCTGCTCATGCTCCGCCGGTGACGCGTCATGCTCCGCAGGGACCCCGGAATCCGGGACAGCTGCGGAGTACGACGCGTCACCCGCGGAGCATGAGCAGGTTTCAGAGGTGGGGAGAGCCGGCGCGACGGGCGCGGTGGGAGTCCAGTGCGCTCGCCAGCTTCTCGCGTGGCCAGCGTTCGGCCACGGCCTGCCGGACGAGGTCGGCCTGGCTCGGGGGAGCCATGCCACCGAGCGGCTGGTCGTGGTCGAGGTTGGTCGGGAAGGCGTAGCCCTCGGCGGCCGCGGCGATCACGTTGCGCACCGGACGTGCCTGCGCGCCGTGCTCGGCGGCCATCGCCAGCAGGCTCGGGTGGAGCGCGAGGCACATCGCCTGCCGGTCGACGGTCTCCATCGTCCGGCCGAACGCCGAGGAGACCTGCAGCAGGTTGGCCATCCGCCGGACGTCGGCGGTGCGGTTGGTGCCGGCGGCGTGGAAGAGCGCCGGGTTGAGGAAGACCGCATCGCCGCTGCGCAACGAGACCTGCGCGTGGTGGGCCTCGAAGTAGGCGGCGAACTCGGCCTGGTGGAAGGCCACGTACCCGGCCGGGTACTTCTGGGAGTGCGGCAGCAGCAGGGTCGGCCCGCTCGCCAGCGGCATGTCGCCGTGCGCGATCGCCCCTTGCAGGGTGAGCAGCGGCGAGAGCCGGTGCACCTGCGCGGGGTAGCCGAGTGCCTGCTGCTGGGACATGAACCCCAGGTGGTAGTCCCGGTGGGCCAGCTGGGCGGCCCCACCCGGATTGACCACGTTGATCTGGGATGTGACCTGGTAGTTCGTCCCCAACCAGGCCTCGCTGACCAGGGCGATGATGTCGTTGGCGTAGTACGCAGCGAACACCTCGGGCGCACGGACGGCGAGCTTGTCCAGCGCCCCCCACACCCGGTCGTTGGCCCCGGGGGCTGCGAAGTGATCACCCGCGGGGCCGCCGGCGGCCTTCTGCTCGGCGATCATCGCCTCGAACGCCACCGTCGCGGCGTCCAGCACGCCCCGCTCGGGAAAGGCACCCGAGAAGACCACGACGCCCGGACCGTCGTGGAGCGCCCGGGCCACTTCGGCCTGGACGACGCGGCGCCGCTGCGCATCGGCGGCTAGCGAGGCGATCGACGGGCCGTAGATCAGGACGTTCGAGACGACGGCCTCGGCGTGGGGATAGTCGGCCGGGTCGGTGGCCTGCTCGACCAGGGCGCGCAGGTCATCGAGCCGGCAGTCCGCCGGGGTGAACCAGCCCGTCGCCCCGGGGGCCGCCGGGTGCACATCGCCGGTGGTCGGGGGGATCGGGGTCATCGACGAGTCCTCTCGCGGGCAGAGGGAGGCCGCTGCGGGCGCATCCGGGTCAGCCTGCCACGCGGACTCGGGTCACGGCCGCCGGATCCGCTCGGCCGATGGCATGACCACCCCGCCGACCGGGTACCGTCGGGGAATGGCTGATGAGGCACGCGCCCGCAAGCTCGCGGACCGGATCCGCGAGATCGTCGCCGAGGCTCTGGAGAAGCGGATCAAGGACCCGCGGCTCGGGTTCGTGACCGTGACCGATGCCCGGGTCACCAACGACCTGCAGCACGCGACGGTCTTCTACACCGTCTTCGGGGATGCCGCCGAACAGCAGGCCAGCGCCGCCGCGCTGGAGAGCGCGAAGGGCGTGCTGCGCTCCGAGGTCGGCAAACGCACCGGCATCCGGCTGACCCCGACCCTGGAGTTCGTCGCCGACGCCGTGCCCGAGAACGCCGCCCACATCGAGGATCTGCTGCGGGCTGCCGCCGAGCGCGACGCCGAGGTGGCCGCGCTCAGCCGGACGGCGTCCTACGCCGGGGACCCCGACCCGTACCGTCACGATGACGAGCCCGAGGACGCCGCGAGGCCGGCCGAGTTCGACTCGGCCCCCGAGCCCGCCGAGCGCTGACCGCCTGACGGTGAGCACGGACGGTCTGGCTGTCATCGACAAGCCCGAGGGCTGGACGTCGCACGACGTCGTGGCGCGGATGCGGCGCATCCTGGGTACTCGCAAGGTGGGGCACGCGGGCACCCTCGACCCGATGGCCACCGGGGTGCTGGTGCTCGGCGTCGGCCGGGGCACGAAGCTGCTCACCTACCTGGTCGGTACGGACAAGACCTACCTGGCCACCATCCGCCTGGGTGCGAGCACGGTGACCGACGACCGCGAGGGCGAGGTGCTGACCCGCACCGAGGCGGGCGGGCTCGACGAGCAGGCCGTGCGGGGCGCCGTCCGGGGCCTGACGGGTGAGCTGGACCAGGTGCCCAGCGCGGTGAGCGCGATCAAGGTGGACGGCCGGCGCGCCTACGCCCGGGTGCGTGCGGGGGAGCAGGTCGCCTTGCCCGCGCGTCGGGTCACCATCTCGCGCTTCGAGGTGCTCAACGTCCGCCGGGACCGGGCCGACGGGCTGGGGGTGGTCGATCTGGACGTCGTGGTGGACTGTTCGTCGGGCACCTACATCCGGGCGCTGGCCCGTGACCTGGGTGTCGCGCTCGGGGTCGGCGGGCACCTGACCGCACTCCGCCGGACCCGGGTCGGACCGTTCGACCTCGCCGAGGCCCGCACCCTCGACCAGCTGGCCGGCGATGCCGAGATCACCACCCTGGAGGCGGCGGCGCGGTCGGTGTTCCCGGTGCGTGAGCTCACCCAGGACGAGGCGCGCCGGCTCGCTCACGGCCAGCGGCTGGTGCGGACGGCCTCGGGGGACGACGCCGCGCCGAGGGCGGCGTTCGCACCGGACGGCACGCTGGTGGCGATCGTGAGCGAGGCTGGATCGGACTGTCGGCCTCTGCTGGTCATCCCGGGCTGAACCGGCCGAGGTGCCGGCTCGCGCATCCGATCACGACCGGAGGCCGCAGCCTGGTGGCCGTGATCACCTCAGGTGACGCACCGAGGGCCACAGTGTCCTCCAGGTCTCGCGCGGCGGGCCGCACACCCTGATCGGGGCTCCCTGTTCCTCGTTGTCCAGGCCGATGCCGTTGTCGACAGTGCCTGCGGTGCGGCAGCCGTCGAACCACCGCGCGAGGTCGGCATCGGGGAACCGGCCGAGAACGATCACCGGCCCGGCGGCGTCCGGCGGCGGGCCCCACCAGGCGAACCCGTTGTGCCCGGAGAACACCGGCGGAAGGTCGCCGCCTCGGCGTCGGGCCCGGGCCAGTGCCCTCACCGTAGTTGGCCGTCAGGACGATGGCTGAGACCCGTTGCTCCGGAGGGAGTTCGGAGGCCACCCCGATGACGTCGACGGTGAGGCGCTCCCATCCGAGCTGTTCGCCGGTGTCGTAGAACGCCTCGGCCAGAGGCGAACCGGCGAACATCCTGGGCGGCAGCACCGGCAGGGTGATCAGCGCCCCGACCGCCACCTGGACGGCGACCAGGGGAACGAGCCAGCGCCGGATCGCCGGTCCTCGGGCCAGGGCGGCGGACCGTACCCCGGGGATCCCGGCCGCCAGCAGGACCGATAGCAGCCCGAGGGTGTAGTACTGCTTGCCGCCGGTGATCACCACGATCACCAGGAGCACGAGGTAGGCCACTCCCAGCCAGCGGAACGGCCGCAACCTCGCCGAGCGCAGCAGCCCCATGACGCCGCCGACGAGCACTGGTGCCACCACGAGCCCGGTCAGGGTCACCTGGAGCGGGACGACGGCCCAGCGGTCCACCGAGGTCCCCGAGGACCCGGCGGCGATGGCGCGGGACATCTCCAGTTGCGGCCAGCCGTTGGCCGCCTGCCAGCCGAGGTTCGGCGCTGCGATCGCCAGCGCGAGGGCGGCGGCCGCCCAGGGGTGTGGACGGCGCAGCACGCGGCGCGGTCCGGCCAGCACCAGGCCCACCACGCAGGCGAGCAGCACGCTCGCCACCAGGGTCTTGACCTGGAGGGTGAGCCCGGCGGCGATCCCGACTGCGAGCCACGAACGCCACGGCGCGGCGTCCGCCGCCGGCAGGTGGATCGCGTGGATCACCAGCAGCACCGTGATCGCGGTGCCCAGGGCGTCGAAGGTGGTGGTGGAGAACAGATGCCCGACGCCGATCACCGTGGTGCTGCACGCCGTGGCGGCCGCCGTCCAGGCCTGGTCGCCCCGGCTGCCGCCGAGGGCCCGCGAGGTCGCTGCCGCCACCAGGACCAGGGCCCCGGACGCCAGCGCCGGCACCAGCCGGAACCACCACAGCGAGCCCCCCACCAGGTCGTGCCAGACCGCGGCCAGCAGCGGCACCAGAGGCGGGGAGTCGGGGTAGCCGAACGCCGGCCGGCGGCCGGCCTCGACGAAGTACAGCTCGTCCCGGTGAAATCCATAGCGCCCGCCGACGGCCACCAGCAGCACGACCAGCCCCCCGGCGGCCAGCAGGACCCCGAGGCCAGGGAGTGCGAGAGGGGACGGCTGCTCGGGCTCGGCACCCGGGTGTCGATCGGGCTGCACTCGTGCATCCTGGCTGTCCGCGACGGCCGCTGCCAGGCGAAGGGCATGGTGCAGGACCTGAGATCCCGTCCAGACCGAACCCGTGCCCGCCCGGCCGGGTCGGAGATCGGCGGTGACGGCACTTCCCCGGCGGCCGGGCCGGCGGACTTGCCAGTTTCGAGCGGCCGACCCGGTGATCATCGAGGGTCGCACCCCCGACCCGTGAGGAGACCTGTGATGCGCGCGCCCGGACGACGGTGGGCAGCCGTGGTGGCGGCCGTGGCGAGCGCGGCATCCGGGGTGATGCTCACCGCCACCTCCTCGGGGGCCGCCGATGACGCGGCCGCCTGCGCTGCCCTGGTCACCCCCGCCCTGCGGGTGATCCACCCGACCACCGGTGCCTCCGTGACCAGTACCTCGACCAGCGTGGTCAAGCAGGCCCTCGCGGCCGGCTACAGCGACCTGCGGGGGGAGAGTTTTCGCGTCGCCGGGGCGGCCACCGGGGGTCTGGTGCCCTTCCGGCTGCTCACCAATGCGGGCAGGGACCAGTTGCTGCTGCCGGCGACCGCCGCCGAGTACACCAAGGCGATCGCGCAGTACGGCTACACCGACTCCGGCACGGCCTTTCATGCCTCCACGACCGCCCTGTCGTGCACAGTGGCGATCTCCCGCCTGGTCAAGGGCTCCAAGCACCGCTACACCGCCGACCCGGGTGAGGTGACCGCCCTGGTGGCGGCGGGCTGGACCCGGGAGTCGCCGGTCTTCCACGCGGCGCCGATCGACCGGAGCTTCTCCATCGCCCTGCTGCCCGACACCCAGCTCGAGACCTGGGCCGCGGCGGAGGGCCGGACCAACGTGTTCCAGAAGCGCGCCGCCTACCTGGCCTCGGCCAAGGGCGAGCTCGACCTGCGCTATGCGATCCAGGCGGGTGACATCGTCAACTGGACCCGGGACGCCAACGGCGTGGTGGACGACGGCGCGACCACGCCCAAGAGCCAGCTCGCCGTGGCCAAGGCGGGAGTGGCGACCCTGACCGCAGCCGGCATCCCGACCACCCTGGCGATCGGGAATCACGACGGGACGGCGCAGTGCGGGTCGGGCTCGGCGTGCACGCAGTTCACCGGCGACCCGAGGACCCGGTTCCTGATCCGCCGGACCTCGGCGTTCAACGCCGCCTTCCCGTACACCGCGCACCTCGAGTACGGCGGCGGGGCCTTCACCGACCCGGGGATCACCGACAACCTGGGCGGGCGGACGGCGTCCGGGCCGAAGATCGACAACAGCTACCAGCGGTTCACCGCGGGTGGGTACACGTTCCTGGTGCTCAGCCTCGAGATCTGGCCCCGAGCTCAGGTGCTGGCCTGGGCGGAGCAGGTGATCCGCGACCACGCACACGACAACGTCATCGTGGTCACTCACGTCTATCTCGACCCCGACGGCTCCCGTGCAGGTGGGCGCGACACCAACTGGTACATGAGTCAGGACCCGGCGTTCGCCGCCACGCCCGAGGAGGTCGCGACCACCCTGGTCGCCCGGTACCCGGCGATCACGATGGTGGTCAGCGGGCACGTCCAGAGCGCCGGGTATTCGGTCGAGGAGTTCACCGGAAACCCGGTGATCAACGTCGAGACCGACTTCGCCACCGACTCCCCGGCGACGTATCCCACCCTGGTGTCGACCTTCACCACCACCGCCGCCGGGTCGGCCAGCGTCACCACGCAGGTCAAGGCTCCGGCCGACGGCCTGCCGCGCAACCAGCCCTGGACGGCGCGCACCGACACCGTCACCCTCGTCCGGCAGTACTGAGGGCACGGCACTGAGCCGGATCGGCCACGTCCGGGAGATGGCGCCGCGACGGTCCGATGCGTCCGTCGGCCAGGTGGACTGGCACAGTAGGAGGGTGCGGCGGTGGAACTCACTCGAGGAGGCGGCGGCGGATCTGGCGGCAGCCGGGACGTCGACGGTGGTCACCATCGGCAACTTCGACGGGGTCCATCGAGGTCATCGAGCCGTCCTCGCCCAGATCGTCAAGCAGGCCCGGCGCCGCGACGCCCTGGCTGTGGCCATCACGTTCGACCCGCACCCGCTCGCCGTGCTGTTCCCCGAGCGCGCCCCGGCTCAGCTGACCGGGTTGACCCACAAGCTGGAACTGCTGGCCGAGACCGGCCTGGACGCCACCCTGGTCATGACCTTCACCCGGGAGCTGGCCTCCTGGAGTCCGGAGCACTTCGTCCGGGCGGTGCTGGTCGAGGCACTGCGGGTCGGTGCGGTGGTCGTCGGTCAGGACATGCGTTTCGGCCATCGCAACAGCGGTGACGTGAACACCCTGCGCCAGCTCGGTCAGGGGTACGGCTTCGAGGTCCTGCTGCTGGAGGACGTCGGCTTCGCCGCGGGCACGGATGAGGGCCATGCGGCCCCGCAGGACGCCGACCCCGCCCGCCGGTGGTCCTCGACCTGGGTCCGCGACCTGGTGGTGAGCGGGGACGTGGCCACCGCGGCCGGCGTCCTCGGCCGCCCGCACCGGGTCAGCGGGACCGTCGTCCACGGAGATCACCGCGGCCGGCTGCTCGGCTTCCCCACCGCCAACCTCTCCCAGGATGCCGAGGGACTGATCCCTCAGGACGGCGTCTATGCCGGCTGGCTGGTCCTGCTCGACCAGCCCGGGGCCCCCCGCATGCCGGCGGCGATCTCGGTGGGCACCAACCCGACCTTCGACGGCCACCAGCGCCGGGTCGAGGCCTACGTGCTGGACCGGGACGACCTGGAGCTCTACGGCCAGAGCGTGGGGGTGGAGTTCGTGCGGTTGCTGCGCCCCACGCTGCGCTTCGACGGGGTCGAGACGCTGATCGAGCAGATGCACGAGGACGTCCGGCAGTCCTACCGCGCGCTCGGGGTGAGGCGCCCCGATCCCCGGTGAGCCTGACCGAGGACCCGGCGCCGGACGTGGCGGCGGCCCGACGTGTCGCGGCTGACCGCCGAGCCGCCGAGCACTGGTTCGCCGACCACGGGCTGCCCTGGTTCGTCGAGCAGGTCGACGTCCGGGTGGCGCGCCTGATGGCCCCGCGCCGGATCATCCCGCTGGGCGTCCTGGCCGGGGTGATCGGCGCGGCGGCCGCCCGGGCGACCTCCCGCTGGGGCGGTGACCTGTCGACCTCCGGGATCACTGGGGTCAGTGCCGCGGTGCTCGTCGTGCTGATCTACGCCGGAGGCCCCTTGCGGGTGGCCACCATGGCGCGCTGGGCTGCCGGGCGCGTGCTGCGAGAGTTGAGCCTGCTGCTGCCCCTGGTCACCCGCGCCCTGCCGTTGCTGCTGTTGTTCATGACGTTCCTGTTCGTCAACACCGAGGTCTGGCAGGTCGGCGCTGCGTTGGACCGCAGCCGGCTGTGGGCGGTGGTCTGGCTGTTCGTCACCCTCGGGGTGGCCTTCCTGCTCACTCGCCTGCCCCGAGAGGTGCGCCGGGTCGAGGCCGGGGTCCAGCCCGAGGAAGTGCTGGGCGTCTGCACCGGGACGCCGCTGGCGGGGGTCGCGGCCACCCTGCGCGCCGGGGACCTGCCGGCGGAGGCGACCTCGCTGTCGCCCACCCAGCGGGCCAACCTGGTACTGGTCCTGCTCGTGGCTCAGGCCTTTCAGGTCCTGCTGCTGGTGCTGGCGGTGTTCGCCTTCTTCATCGGGTTCGGCCTGCTGGCCATCGCCCCCGAGGTGATCGAGGCCTGGGTCGGGCACCCGCCGACGCCCCTGCAGCTGTGGGGGATCCCGTTGCGGATCCCGGTCTCCGACGAGCTGTTCCAGGTGGCCGCGTTCCTGTCGGCGTTCGCCGGGCTGTACTTCATCGTCTACGCGGTCAGTGATGCCACCTATCGCGAGCAGTTCTTCGCCGAACTGGACGCCGAGCTCGAGCAGGCGGTCGGCGTCCGGGCGGTGTACCGCACGCTGCTGGACGGACCGTCGGAGGACACCTGAGAACGGGCTAAGTCTCACCTCAGCGATGCCTCAGCAGCGCGGACCATCGTGGAGGGCATGACAACACCCCCGCTCACCGGACCTTTCGACACCATCACCGGGCTGCCGGTGCACCCTCTGGTGGTTCACGCCGCGGTCGTCCTGCTTCCCCTGTCGGCGCTCGGGTTGATCCTCGCCGTCACCGTGCCCAGGCTGCGTCCTCGGCTGGCCGGTCTCTCGGTGGCCGGGCTGGCCGTGGGTGCGGTGACCGCCTGGATCGCTGAGGCATCCGGCGAGGCCCTGGCGGACCGGGTGGGCGTTGCCGAGGCGCACGAGGAGCTCGGAGAGCTCCTGCCCTTGGCCGCCGTGCTGCTGCTGGGGGCGGCGACCGGGTGGTGGTGGATCCAACGAGCTGCCTCGGGACGGTCCCTGCCGCGGTGGGCGGCGCCGATCTCGGCCGCCCTCGCCGCCGGCGGCGCGGTGGCGACCCTGGTGCTCACCGCCCTGGTCGGGCACAGCGGGGCTGCCTCGGTGTGGGCAGGCAGGATCGACCCGATGACGACGGCAGCCGCCGCCGAAGCGGCCCCGGTGCCGTCGCCGGGTGCCTCCTCGGGCGCCGGGACGTCGAGCGGCGGACCCACCCTCGCCGAGGTCGCTCGCCATTCCTCCCCCCAGGACTGCTGGTCGGTGGTCGACGGTACGGTCTACGACCTGACCCGCTGGGTGGCACAGCACCCGGGCGGCCCCGGCACCATCGGGGGGATGTGCGGCGTCGACGCGAGCGCGGCCTTCCGCGGCAAGCACGGCGGAGAGGCCGCCGCGGCCCGCGCGCTGGCGGGGTTCCGGGTGGGCCCGCTGGCGTCCGGGGCCGCGGCGTCCGGGGCGGGGTCCGGGGCGGGGTCCGGGGCGTCCGGCGGGAGCGGTGCGCCGTCCGGCGCGGTGGCCGCGGAGGTGACCACGGCCTACTCACAGGCAGAGGTGGCGCGGCACGGCTCTCGCGCGAGTTGTTGGTCGACCCTGAACGGCAAGGTCTACGACCTCACCCAGTGGGTCTCGCGTCACCCCGGTGGCCAGGATGAGATCCTCGAGCTGTGCGGTGGCCCCGGCGGGGAGTTCCTGGAGGAGCACGCGGGCGATCCGGCGGCCGAGGGCACGCTGGCCGGGTTCCAGATCGGCGTCCTTCGCTGACGGGCCCCCAGCGAGCCGGATTCGGCGGGTGACCAGGGGCACTGATACCGTGACGGTGCCGTCGGAACGGCCGCGGATTCACAGAGCCCGGGTGGACATGCCCCGGAGCGCCGCGCAACGACCAGAACAGGGGAGCACAGTGGCACTCGACGCCGCCACCAAGCAGAAGATCATGGCCGAGTACGCGACCGGCGAGAACGACACCGGGTCCCCCGAGGTCCAGGTCGCGATGCTCACCCACCGGATCAAGGGCCTCACCGAGCACCTCAAGGAGCACAAGCACGATCACCACAGCCGCCGCGGCCTGCTGATCCTGGTCGGTCAGCGTCGGCGCCTGCTGCAGTACCTGCAGCGCACGGACATCACGCGCTACCGCTCGCTCATCGAGCGGCTCGGCCTGCGTCGATGACCGTAGAGCCGCGGCTCCGACTGGGGGCCGCGGCTTCGTCACATCATCACTGCGGACGCGACGATCCCTCCTGCGAGCCGGTCCTCGGTAGTGGCCCCCGGAGCACACGGCGGCATGGACCCCCGTGCCGTGGGCCTCGATCGAAGACCGGACCGACAGCTCGGATCCTCCCGCCTCCGCTGCGAGAAACGGAGGAACCCTGTGGAGGGTCCTGAGATCACCAGCGCCGAAGCCGTCATCGACAACGGCAGTTTCGGCAAGCGCACCATCCGGTTCGAGACCGGCCGCCTGGCACGTCAGGCCGCCGGGTCGGCGACCGTGTACCTGGACGGCGAGACGATGCTGCTGTCCACCACCGCCGCGGGCAAGCAGCCCAAGGACCACTTCGACTTCTTCCCGCTGACGGTCGACGTCGAGGAGCGGATGTACGCCGCGGGTCGCATCCCCGGCTCGTTCTTCCGCCGCGAGGGCCGCCCCGGCACCGAGGCCATCCTGACCTGCCGGCTGATCGACCGCCCGCTGCGTCCCTCGTTCGTCAAGGGCCTGCGCAACGAGGTGCAGGTCGTCGTCACCGTCATGTCGCTCAACCCGGACGACCTGTACGACGTGGTGGCGATCAACGGCGCCTCGATGTCGACCCAGCTTGCCGGGCTGCCGTTCAGTGGCCCGCTGGGCGCCGTCCGGGTCGCCCTGATCGACGGTCAGTGGGTCGCGTTCCCGCGGCACAGCGAGCTGGAGCGGGCCGTGTTCGACATGGTCGTCGCCGGCCGCGTGGTCACCGCGGGTGCCGACGCCGCCTCGGACGACGTCGCGATCATGATGGTCGAGGCCGAGGCCACGGACACCGCGTGGACCTTGATCCAGGGCGGGGTGGACGCGCCGACCGAGGAGGTCGTCGCGCAGGGTCTCGAGGCGGCCAAGCCGTTCATCGCCACCCTGGTGCGGGCCCAGGCCGAGATCGCCGCCAAGGTCGCCAAGCCGACCGCGGACTTCCCGCTGTTCCCGGACTACGCCGACGACGTGCTCGCCGCCGTCGAGTCCGCCGTGACCGGCGACCTGGCGTCCGCGCTGCAGATCGCGGGCAAGCAGGAGCGCGAGAGCCGGCTCGACGAGATCAAGGACGCCGTCAAGGCCAAGCTCGCCGGCCAGTTCGAGGGCCGCGAGAAGGAGATCTCGGCGGCTTACCGCTCGGTGACCAAGAAGCTGGTCCGCCAGCGGATCCTGCGCGACAAGGTGCGCATCGACGGCCGGGGCCTGGCGGACATCCGCCAGCTGTCGGCCGAGGTCGAGGTGCTGCCCCGAGTGCACGGTTCGGGTCTGTTCGAGCGCGGCGAGACCCAGATCCTGGGCGTGACCACGCTGAACATGCTCCGCATGGAGCAGCAGCTGGACACGCTCTCGCCCGAGACCCGCAAGCGGTACATGCACAACTACAACTTCCCGCCGTACTCGACCGGTGAGACCGGCCGGGTCGGATCGCCCAAGCGGCGCGAGATCGGCCACGGGGCCCTCGCCGAGCGGGCGCTGATGCCGGTGCTGCCGAGCCGCGAGGAGTTCCCCTACGCGATCCGGCAGGTGTCCGAGGCGCTGAGCTCCAACGGCTCGACGTCCATGGGTTCGGTGTGTGCCTCGACCCTGTCGCTGCTCAACGCCGGCGTGCCGCTGCGGGCGCCGGTCGCCGGCATCGCGATGGGTCTGGTCAGCGACACGATCGACACCGCGGACGGGCCGACGACGGAGTACGCGGCGGTGACCGACATCCTCGGAGCCGAGGACGCCTTCGGCGACATGGACTTCAAGGTCGCCGGCACCAAGGACTTCGTGACCGCGATCCAGCTGGACACCAAACTGGACGGCATCCCGGCCTCGGTGTTGGCCGGTGCGCTGACCCAGGCCCGCGACGCCCGGCTGCACATCCTGGACGTCATGGCCGAGGCCATCGACGGCCCGGACGAGATGTCGCCGTTCGCCCCGCGGGTGATCACGGTCAAGGTCCCGGTGGACAAGATCGGTGAGGTCATCGGCCCCAAGGGCAAGATGATCAACCAGATCCAGGAGGACACCGGCGCCGACATCTCGATCGAGGACGACGGCACGGTCTACATCGGTGCCACCGACGGCCCCTCGGCCGAGGCAGCCCGGGCGGCGGTCAACGCGATCGCCAACCCGACCATGCCCGAGGTGGGCGAGCGTTACATGGGCACCGTGGTCAAGACCACGACCTTCGGTGCCTTCATCTCCCTGGTGCCGGGCAAGGACGGGCTGCTGCACATCTCGCAGATCCGCAAGATGGTCGGTGGCAAGCGGGTCGAGAACGTCGAGGATGTTCTCGGGGTGGGCCAGAAGGTCCAGGTCGAGATCGCCGAGATCGACCCGCGGGGCAAGCTCTCGCTGGTCCCGGTGCTGGCCGAGGGCCAGTCCGGCGACTCCGCTCCGGCGAGCGAGGCCGAGAAGGGTGCCCCGGCCGAGGCGAACGCCTGAGGTGTCGGCGATCCCGCTGCCGCTGGTGCCCCAGGGCGCCGGCGGGCAGACCCTCACCGGGCAGGACGGCGCGGTCGTGCGCCGCAGCGTCCTGCCCGGCGGGGTGCGGGTCCTGAGCGAGGTCATGCCGCACCTGCGCTCGGCCACCATCGGGTGCTGGGTCGGCGTCGGGTCCCGGGACGAGGCCGACGGTCATCACGGCTCGACCCACTTCCTCGAGCACCTGCTGTTCAAGGGGACCGAGCGCCGGTCGGCGATGGACATCGCCACCGTGCTGGACGGCGTCGGGGGCGAGGCCAACGCGGTCACCGGCAAGGAGTACACCTGCTACTACGCGCGGGTGCGGGACGAGGACCTCCCGCTGGCGGTCGACGTCCTGCTCGACATGGTGACCTCGGCCCGGCTGGGGGAGGCCGATGTCGAGAGCGAGCGCGGGGTGATCCTCGAGGAACTCGCGATGAACGACGACGACCCCACGGACGTCGTCCACGAACGCTTTGCCGCCCAGGTGATGGGCGCGCACCCGCTGGGCCGCCCGATCGGCGGCACCGCCGAGACCATCGCCGCGGTCAGGCGCGAGGACATCCTCAGCCACTACCGCCGGTACTACGACCCGACCGGGCTGGTGATCACCGCCGCCGGCGGGATCGATCACGACGAGCTCTGCGCGCAGGTCGCCCGCGAACTCGCCCGCTCGGACTGGTCACTGGTCGAGGGGGTCGGGCCGCGCGCCCGCCGCCCGTCGGGCGAGGTCGATCTGGAGCCGCCGGCGCCGATGGCCCTGGTGCCGCGCGGGATCGAGCAGGCCAACGTGGTGCTCGGCACCACCGGGCTGACCGCCACCGATTCGCGCCGGCACGTGATGTCGGTGCTCAACGCGGTGCTCGGTGGCGGGATGAGCAGCCGCCTGTTCCAGGAGATCCGCGAGGCCCGTGGCCTGGCCTACTCGGTCTACTCCTTCGCCACCGGGTACTCCGACGCCGGCTACTTCGGCCTGTACGCCGGGTGCACCCCCGCCCGGGTCGAGGAGGTGATCGGCCTGCTCGGGGCCCAGCTGGACGCCCTGGCCGCCGACGGGATCACCGCCGAGGAACTCGCCCGGGCGCACGGCCAGCTCTGTGGGTCGCTGGTGCTCGGCCTCGAGGACACCGGCTCACGGATGACCCGGCTCGGCAAGGCCGAACTGGTGCAGGGGGAGTACCTCACCCTGGAGGAGTCGCTGCGCCGGGTGCGGGCGGTGACCGCGGACGACGTGGCCGCCTTGGCCGCCGACCTGGCCTCGCGGCCCCGATCACTGACCGTGGTGGGTCCGTTCGAGGCCGACCGGACCTTCGAGGGAGGCTGAGCTGATGCGCGTCGGGGTGATCGGAGCCCGGGGTCGGATGGGGCTGGCCGTGTGCGAGGCGGTTCGGGCCGCCCCTGACCTCGAGCTGGCCGCGCAGATCGACGTGGACTCCGGTAGCGACGATCTGGACGCGCTCGCCCGCTGCGACGTCGCGGTGGTCTTCTCGGTGCCGGACGTGGGGCTCGAGCACGTCCGGGCGTGCATCCGCGCCGGGGTGCATGCCGTGGTGGGGACCACGGGCTGGAACGCCGAACGTCTGGACGCCGTGCGTGCCGAGCTGGAATTCGCTGCGGGAGTAGGGGTTCTGGTTGCCCCCAACTTCGCGCTGGGCGCCGTCCTGCTGATGAGGTTCGCCCAGCTGGCGGCGCCGCACTACGAGTCGGTCGAGGTGATCGAGCTGCACCACCCGGACAAGGTGGACGCGCCGTCCGGGACCGCCGGACACACCGCCCAGGCGATCGCCGCCGCGCGCGTGGCGTCCGGTGCGGCGCCGATGCCGGACGCGACCACCACTGCCCTGGACGGCGCCCGTGGCGCCGACGTCGCGGGAGTGCGGGTGCACTCGGTGCGGCTGCGCGGCCTGGTCGCCCACGAGGAGATCCTGCTCGGCAACCCCGGCGAGGTGCTCACCCTGCGCCACGACAGCCTGGACCGGTCCTCGTTCATGCCCGGCGTGCTGCTCGGCGTCCGGACGGTGGCCACCCGACCGGGTCTGACCGTCGGCCTCGAGCACTACCTCGCCCTGTAGCCCGCCCCCAACCCGCTGATGCTCCGCAGGGAGCCGATGATGCTCCGCGGCTGACGCGCGGAACAGGGCATTCCCGGCGTGCGGCGCGATCCCTGCGAAGTATGAGCAGGTTGTGGCGGTTCCCCGAACCTCACCGCGAGGTCGCGGCCACGACGTCGCGCACCAGGGTGTCGATCCGCAGGTCCGCTGCCTCGATCGACGGGCTGAAGCCCAGGCGCACCACGACCAGGTCGGCCGAGGGCACGACCACCAGGCGCTGCCCGTCGTGGCCGCTGGCCCAGTAGGCGTCAGCCGGCATGGCCGGCCACGCCAGGGAGCCGTCAGCGAGCCGGTTCACCCACCAGCCCGCGGCATAGCCGCGCTCCTCGCTGGTGGCCACCGGCTCGAGCCGGGTGGAGCGCGCCATCCAGTCCCCGGGGAGCAGCTGGGTGCCGTCCCGGCGCCCGTTCGCCAGGGCGAACTGACCGATCAGTGCCCAGTCCCGCGGGGTGGCCCACAGGTAGGAGCTGCACACGGTGGTACCGGAGGCGTCCGGCTCCCAGACCGCCGAGGTCACCCCGAGTGGGGCGAGCAGCTGACGGTAAGGCAGGTCCGGGCCGCTACCCGTGCGTCGGCGCAGCACCGAGCAGAGGATGTTGGTCGACCCGCTGGAGTACTGCTGGTGGCTCCCTGGGTCGTGCGCGAGGGGCTGGGAGGCCGCGAAGGCGGCCATGTCCTCGCGCAGGTAGAGCATCTCGGTGATCGGGGTGCCCAGGTCGTAGGTCTCGTCCCAGCGCAACCCGCTGGTCATGCGCATCAGGTCGTCGACAGTGATCGCGGCTCGCTCGTCGGTCCAGGACGGCAGCAGGTGGTCGTCGGTGACGGTGATCTTGCCCTGCAGCTCCAGGCGGCCCACCATCAGGTTGGTCACGCTCTTGGCCATCGACCAGCCCAGTTGCGGGGTCTGACTGGAGAAGCCCTCGGCGTAGCGCTCGGCGACCAGCCGGCCCCGGTGCAGCACCACCACGCCGCGGGTACCCAGGGCCGCAGCACCGTCGGTGTCCAGGTCGTCGCCGAATGCCCTGGCCAGCGCGGCGTCCAGCGTTTCGCCGTCCAGACCGGCAGCCGCCAGAGCTGCGGCGTCCGGGGTCTGGAGTCCAGGTCCGACCGGTGTGACCGGCACCCGAGGGGTCTGGGGCGGGGGCGTGTCGGCGAGGGTGCACCCGTACCCGGGCCAGAACCAGGCTTGCCTCCGGGCTCGCCCGGCGGTCAGCGTGGTCGACGCGGAGCGATCGGTCATGGACAGGGCGGTCCGCAGGTGAGGGACCAGCGGGTTGGGTGGCAGGTCGTCAGTGACCCCGGCGCTGCGTCCGGCGACGAAGGTGGTCGCGCAGGCGTTGTGAGCCGCGTACCCCGTCCCGGTCAGCAGCAGGGGCCGGACGTACCAATAGCCCCCCACCCCGGCCAGCACGACGAGTACCACCAGGATGGCCAGGACCCGGCTCGTCATCCGCCGCCAACGGCTCTGCACGAGCCGGACGCTACCCAAACCCGTTCCTGCTCCGCAGGGCCCGGGCGATGTTCCCCGGGCATCGGATCCACAGGTCGAGGCGCGTCGCTCGACCGGCCGGTTCCACTCTGTGCTATCACCGACAGCCCGGTGACCTCCCTTCCGGGTCGTCGAGGCGGTCGGATCGGTGGCCGTGGTCGCGGCGGTGAGTCCGGCCGGTCATTCAGCTGGCGCCGGGGCCGCTGTGGTGACGCTCCCTGGCGAGGGGTGAGGCGTTCCCTTCTCCAACCGGTAGTGCAGACGAAGTGCCAGCGCCCGGTACAGGCGCAACTCATGGTCGGTCCGCAGGATCCCGCGCTCGTCGACGTAGACCCGGAATCGTTCATGGATCGGCACGCGCGCGCCGTGGGTGCGCCCCGCGCTGTCCTGCACGACGACATAGGCGCCGTCACCACCGAAGTCGCCTGGGGGAGAGGACAGGCACAGCGCACCGTCCGGTTCGGCCCGAGGCTGCAGGAACACCTGGACGTTGCCGGATTCCAGGGGGAAGGCCACGTGCACCGACGGCTGGGCCGACCCGGGCAGCGTCCGCGCCGAGTAGCACCCGCTGTAGACGTACTCCCCGGTGGCCGCGAGCGTGCGCAGCCACCCCGCTGCGTGCTGGGTTCCGTCGCGGCGCAGCAACCTGACCACCCGGGAGTCCATGCCGTGCGCGACGTCCATCGGCCGGGTCGGCAAGGCGAGCTGCTGCACGCGCCGTCCGAACACTGCGCTGATCAGCTCCCCTCCCGGACGGAACAGCGCCGACCACTGCGTCCAGACCTCCATCCGCCAGCGGGCGGTGTGCTCGTAGAAGTCGCGCACCAGAGGGTGGACTTCCTCGGCCCGGAAGGACCCGCCGTCCAGGGCCGACATCGTGGCCAGCAACCCGCCGTCCGGGTCGGGGTCGAGCCGGCCGCCGATCCTGCTCGCCTCGGCCTGCAGCCACTGCTCACCGACCGGCCCGGGTCCACACAGCGGCGCGTCGAGCCAGCGGTGCTCGTCGGTGAGGTCGACGGGCCGCCCGACGAGGCGCCACCAGGCCCGGGTGCCTCGGTCGAGCAGCCTTCCCGCAGGAGGGATCTGGCCCGTGGTCATCGGTTCATGGTGCCGGTCCTGCGAGCCGGCCCCGTCCTCAGTCGCGCGTGTCGGGTGTCGACCTGCCCGCCGCCTGGGCGAGCAGCTCGGCCAGGTGGATCGCCCTGGTCCGAGAACGGCTGCGCCGCAGCCCGCCGATCATCTGCCGGTGGCAGACGACGTTGACCGTGACCAGGTAGTCGAGGTCGGCCGCCTCGACCTCGTCGAGGTGGGTCTGCAGCACCCGCCGGGAGTCCTGGGGGCGCAGCACCGAGTAGGTGCCCGCCGACCCGCAACACGACCCGGCCGAGGGCAGCTCGACGTAGTCGGCGACCCGGGCGATCAGCTCGCGGGCCGGGGCGCTGACCCCCATCCCGTTGCGCAGGTGGCAGGACTCCTGCAACCCGATCCGGGCCCGCCGCCCGTCCACCCGGATCTCGCCGAGGTCCGGCTCGGCGTCCGGGTGCTCGGACCAGTAGGCGAGCAGGAACTCCGACAGCTCCTGGACCCGCTGCCGCCCGAGCACGCTGGCCAGGTGCGCGCCACATCCTCCGGCGGTGGTCAGGATCGTCCCCGGCATCCGCCGGCCCAGCTCCTCGGCGAGCGTCTCGGCCTCGTGCGAGGCGCCGTTGTGGGCGTGCAGCGCCCCGCAGCACCCCTGGCCGGACGGGACGTCGACCACCCCTGGCGGCAGCAATCGCAGAACCGACCGCGAGATGGTCGGGAACAGCGCCCGTTCCGCGCACCCGAGCATCAGGTGGGCGGTGGCGTCGGGCCGCGCGGCCCCGGTCTGCCGTGCGGCCCGGCGCAGCCGTCCGGCGGCCGTGATCGCCGGAGTCACCCGGACGCCCGCTCGGGCGGCCAACGCGATCGGTGGGACGTGCCGGCCACGCCACTGGTGATCGCGCCACTGCTCGAGCAGGTGCCCGTACTGGACGCCGGCCGGGCAGACGCTCTCGCAGGCCCGGCACCCCAGGCAGAACGAGGCCTGTTCCTGCAGGGTCGGGTCGTCATCGTCGAGCCGGCCGGTCTCCAGCGCCCGCATCAGCGTGATCCGCCCGCGGGGGCTGGAGCGCTCGTCGTGGGTCAGCGTGTAGGTCGGGCAGACCGGCAGGCAGAACCCGCAGGAGATGCACGCGTCCAACAGGGCGGGGTCGAAAATGCCTCGCCGCGTGGGGGTTTCGTCGGTCGGCGGCGGCGGCGGCGTCGTCGTGGCGGGCGCCGCGGCGCCACTCGACGGCTCGGCGCTCACGAGCCGAGCTTTCCGGGGTTGAGGATGCCGGCCGGGTCGAAGGCCGACTTCACCCGGCGCAGCAGTGCCAGCTGGTCCTCGCCGAGCCGGGCCGCCATCCACGGACGCTTGGCCGCGCCGATGCCGTGCTCGCCGGTGATCGTGCCGCCGAGGTCCATCGCGGCGTGGAACACCTTGTCGAAGGCGGCCTCCGCCCGATGCCGGGCATCGCCGTCGTGCGGGTCGAAGACGATCGTCGGGTGCAGGTTGCCGTCCCCGGCGTGTCCGAAGGTCGCGCAGACCACGTGGTGCTGCGCCGCGATCGTGTCGATGGTGTCGACCATCCGGGCCAGCAGCGGCCGGGGCACGGTGACGTCCTCGAGCATGGTGATCGGCGCGAGCCGGGCCAGGGCCGGCAACGAGCAGCGCCGGGCCGCCATCAGCGCGTCGGACTCCACGACGTCCCGGGCCCGGGTCACCGCCCGGGCACCGACCACGTCGCAGGTGGCCGCCATCCGGTCCAGGGACGTCGCGACGTGCGTGTCGGGTCCGTCGTCGCCGAACAGCAGCAGTGCGCCGGCGGTGCGGTCCAGGCCGAGGTGGTTGGAGTCCTCGACGGCATTGATGCACCGGTTGTCGAGGAACTCCAGGGTGGCCGGGAGCACCCCGAGCCCGATGATCCGGGCCACGGCCGTCCCGGCGTCCGCCAGGGAGTCGAAGTAGGCCACGCCGGTGCCGACGGTGGCCGGCATCGGCAGCAGGGCGACCGTCACCTCGGTGATCACCGCGAGGGTGCCCTCGGAGCCGGTGAGCAGCCGGGTCAGGTCGTAGCCGGCGACGTCCTTCCACAGCCGGCTGCCGGTGCGGATCACCTCGCCGGTGGGGAGCACGGCCTCGAGCCCGAGGACGTAGTTGCGGGTCACGCCGTACTTCAGGCCGCGCAGCCCGCCGGCGCAGGTGGCCACGTTGCCGGCCACCGTCGAGACGGTGCGGCTGCCCGGATCGGGCGCGTAGAGCAGGCCCTTCGCGGCCGCTGCGTCGGCCAGTTCGGCGGTGGTGACCCCGGGCTGGACGACGGCCAGCAGCTCATCCGAGCTGATCTCACGGATCTGGTTCATCCGGGTCAGCACCATGACCACGCCGCCCCGTTCGGCGACGGTCATGGCGGCCAGGTTCGACCCGCCACCGCGGGGGATCACCGGGAAGCCGGCCCGGGTGGCCAGCGCCAGGACGGCACTGACCTGGGCGGTGTCGGTGGGCAGGACGACGGCGTCGGGCCGGGCCCGGAACAGCGGCGTGGCGTCGCGCGCGTACGGTTCGACGTCACCGTCACTGACCAGCAGGTTCGCCGGCCCGACGATGCCAGCGAGCTCGGCCAGGACGGCGTCGGTCAGGGTGTGGGTGCGCTCGACGGTGCTCACGGCAGCATCCAACCGAGAACCGGCGTGGACTGCAGGAAGACCAGCGTGCACAGGAACAGCAGCAGGCCGATGCTCCAGGGCAGCACCCGGCGCAGGATGGCCGACTCCTGACCGTCGAGTCCGGCCGAGCTGGCCGCGATGGTCAGGTTCTGCGGGCTGATCATCTTGCCGACCACGCCACCGGTGGTGTTCGCCGAGACCAGCAGGGTCGGGTCGATCCCGGCCTTGGCGCCGGCGGTGGCCTGCAGCTTGGCGAACAGGGCGTTGGCGCTGGTGTCCGAGCCGGTGACCGCGGTGCCGATCCAGCCGAGCACCGGGGACAGGAAGGCGAAGAACGCGCCGGTGCCGGCGATCCAGGTGCCGATGGTGATGGTCTGGCCGGAGAAGTTCATCACGTAGGCCAGGGCCAGCACGCCCATCACGGTCAGGATCGCGAGCTTCAGCTTGTTCAGCGTGCTGACGAAGTCGGCGACGGCGGTGCCCGCGGGCACCCGGTAGACCAGCGCCACGATCACGCCGCACAGCAGCAGCAGGGTGCCCGGGTTGGACAGCCAGGTGAAGCTGTAGATGGTCGAGGTGATCGGCTTGCCGGCAGCGTTGAGCACATTGCCGTCCAGTCCGGGCCAGGCGATCTTGCGGTCGGTGCCGGCGAGGAAGGACTTCACCGCGGGGACCAGCTTGGAGATCGAGAACACGATGATGACCAGCAGGTAGGGGAACAGGGCCATCCAGACCCGGCCCGAGGTGAGCGGGCCGTCGTCCGATCCTGCGGAGGCCGTCCGGGTGCGGGTGGCCACCGACGTGGTGCCCCTGCCGGACGCCGTGCCGGACGCTGCTGCCTCGGCGTCCCGGTCGGCGGCCAGCCGCTCGTGGGCCTCGTGCGCGCCGACCGGCGTCCAGACCCGCAGGAAGAGCACGGTGGCGCCCAGGCCGACCAGTGCGGCCACGATGTCGGTGAGCTCGACCGAGAGGAAGTTCGAGGTGACGAACTGGGCGCCGGCGAAGGTCACCCCGGTGACCAGGGCAGCGGGCCAGACCTCGCGCAGGCCACGGCGGCCGTCGACGATCAGCAGCAGCAGCAGGGGAACGAAGGTCGCCAGGATCGGGGCCTGCCGCCCGACGACCGCTCCGATGTCAGCAGCCGGAATGCCGGTCAGGGTGCCGGCCGTGGTGATCGGGATCGCGATCGCGCCGAAGGCGACGGGGGCGGTGTTGGCCAACAGGACGGTGGCGGCGGCGCGCAGCGGGGCCACGCCGAGGGCGATCAGCATGGTCGCGGTGATCGCGACCGGTGCGCCGAAGCCGGCCAGGGCCTCGAGCAGGCCGCCGAAGCAGAACGCGATCAGCACCGCCTGAACCCGCGGGTCCTCACTGATCACGTCGAAGGTGGCGCGCAGGTCCTCGAACCGCCCGCTGGTCACCGTCAGTTGGTAGAGCCAGAGCGCGCACAGCACGATCCACATGATCGGGAAGGCGCCGAACACCGCGCCCTGGGTCGCCGACAGCACGGCCAGCGAGGCGGGCATGCTGTAGGCGAGGACGGCGACCAGCAGGGCGGTGGCCACACCGGCCAGCGAGGCGACGTAGGCCTTGGTCTTCACGACGCCGAGCAGCACGAAGACCACGATCAGGGGCAACAGGCCGATCAGCGCCGAGAGCGCGAGGCTGCCACCGACAGGGGACAGGTCCTGGGTGAACGTGTCGGACAGGGCGGGGGTGCTGAGCGGGGGTGCCAGCTGGGGTGCCAGCTGGACGGTCGAGAGCAGTGGGTACACGGCGGCCTCCGGGATGCGGCGGTGCAACGGGAGTACAGCAGTACGGGCTACCAGTCATGTGGTAGGACCACACGATGTTCCTGCCACGATAAGGTGAGGTGTCGGAGGTAACAAGGTCTTTTGGGAACGAATGTCGGGGCCGGCTGTGGGGACGGGCGGTCCGGTGGGAGGAGACCAGTGAGCGCGACCGATCTGCAGGGCAGCGACTGGCGGCCGGTGCACCGGGCGAAGACCTACGAGCTGGTGCTGGATCGCATCGAGGAGCAGATCTCCTCGGGCCGGCTGGTGGTGGGTGACCGCCTGCCGTCCGAACGCCAGCTCTCCGAGGTGCTCGGGGTGAGCCGGGTGGCGGTCCGTGAGGCGCTGCGGGTGCTCGAGGCGATGGGCGTGATCGTGCAGGGCACGGGCTCGGGGCCGGACGCCGGCACGGTGCTCACCGCGCAGCCCGCCGAGGCGCTGGCCAGGCTGGTGCGCCTGCACGTCACCCTGGCGAGCGTCGGGTCACGCGACGTGGTGCGGGCACGGATCGCGCTGGAGCGTGAGTCGGCCCGTCTCGCCGCGACCAACGCGACCGCCGCCGATCATGACCAGCTGCTCCGCCACCTCGCCGCCATGGACGATCCGGCCGTGACCCCCGAGGTGTTCAACGACGAGGACACTGCCTTCCACGTGGCCATCGCCCGGGCGAGTGGCAACCCCCTCGTCGCCGAGATGACCACGGCCCTGCGCCTGGCCATGCGCGCCACTCTGCTGGCCCACCTGCGCGAGGCCGACGACTTCGCCGGCGTCACCACCCGGCTCTGCGGCGAGCACCACGGCATTCACCAGGCACTGCGGGAGGGCAAGGGGTCCGAGGCGGCCGACCTGGTCGAGGTCCACATCGCGGGCTTCTACGGAGTGAGCCTCGGCACCTGATCCGCGCGCGGCCGGCGGGAGGATCGTGACGAGTTCGTCCGTGATGGACGGGTCGATCGGTCACGATCACCCGGCCAGTCGGACGGTGGAACGTCAGGAGGGACCTCAGGACAGTGCACGTAGTCCGGCGGCGACCACGGCGGCGGCCAGCACGACGACCACGAACGGCGCCCGGCGCCACAGCAGGACGGCGGCCACCACCAGCGCCGGGATCCGGGCGTCGGCGGCCAGGGCCCGTCCCGATCCGAGGGTCTGCACCGCCACCAGGGACGAGAGCAGCGCGACCGTGACCAGGGCCGCGGTTCGGGTCACCCGGGGACGTTCCAGCCAGTGGTGCGGGGCCAGGTAGCCGGCCACCTTGGTGAGGTAGCAGAGCGCACAGGCGGCCAGCAGCGCCGTCCAGGTCATGACGCCGTCCTCACATCGGGCTGCTCGGGGCGGATCGCCGTGCCGGCCAGGGCAACGAGAACCGTTGCCAGCACGGGGATCCCTGCGGGCACCACCGGGATGAGGACTGCGGCGAGCGCCGCCGATCCGGCCGCCACCGCCCGGGGGCGCAGCGAGCGCAGCCGGGGCCAGAGCAGCCCGAGGAACGCTGCCGCGGCGGCGGCGTCCATGCCATAGGTGCGGGGATCGCCGACCGCGTCGCCGGCCAGCGCCCCGATCAGGGTGGTCAGGTTCCACAGCGCGAACACCGCCAGTCCGGTGGCCCAGAAGCCCAGCCGGACCGATCCCGGTGAGTCCTGGGCAGTCCCGACGGCCGTGGACTCATCGATGGTCAGGTGCGCTGCCACGGCCCGGCGCCACCCCCGCTCGCGCAGCAGGGGGGCCATCTGCAGACCGTAGAAGCCGTTACGGACGCCGAGCAGCCCCGCTGTGGCGGCGGCGGCTGCCCCGCTGCCGCCCGCCCCGATCACCCCGACGACGGCGAACTGCGATCCGCCGGTGAACATGACCAGGCTCAACACGCAGGTCTGGGCCAGGCTCAGCCCGCTCGCCACCGACAGGGCGCCGAAGCTCACGCCGTAGGCGGCCGTGGCCACCCCGACCGAGGCGGCCTGCCGGAGGACGGCGGGTCGTGCTGTGGGTGGGTCGGGGGTCTCGGCGCTCACGCCCGTGAGTCTGCCCGCCCTGGGGTCGAGCGCGTTCGCGGGCCCACCGAGTCGCAGGTGCCCCGGGTTCGTAGGGTGCGGGGGTGAGCATCCATCCGCCGGGACTGGGCGAGGTCGGCCGGCGCCGGTTCGCGGCCGTGCTGTTCGACCTGGACGGCACGCTGATCGACTCGACGTCCGCAGTGGTGGGCTCGTGGCACCTGTGGGCCCTCGAGCGCGGCCTGCCGGGCATGCCGATCGAGATCCCGCACGGCGTCCCGGCCCGTCAGGTGCTCGCCGGCCTGGTGCCGGCCGAGGAGATCGAGTCGGCGTTCGCCCGGATCGAGGCGCTGGAGATCGGCCAGCTCGACGGCATCACGGTGCTGCCCGGTGCCGTCGATGCCCTGGCTGCCGTGCCGGCCGACCGGGCCGCCATCGTCACCTCCGGGACCCCGCCGCTGGTGCGGGCGCGGCTCGGGGTCACCGGCCTGCCGGCGCCCCCGCTGGTGATCACCCCGGACGACGTGCCGCGGGGCAAGCCCGACCCGGCGCCCTACCGGCTGGCCGCCGAGCGGCTGGGCCTGGACCCGCGTGACTGCCTGGTGGTCGAGGACGCCGGTGCCGGGCTGACCTCGGGACGGGCGGCCGGGTGCACCACCCTGGCGTTGACCACCACGCACACCGCCGGTGAATTGGTGCACTACGCCCCGGATGCGCTCATCGGCTGTCTGGCGGACGTCCGTCTCGAGGTCGTCGATGGCGCGGTCAGGGTGGTGCCGGCTGGGTAGTCTCGATCGGGTGACTGATGACATCACCGTGGTCTCGCCCGAGGTGCGCCTCGACGTCCGGCACGACCCCTCCGCGGACGCCGGGCCCGAGGTGACCTTCCGCTCCGATGTCACCGTCGAACTGGTCCGCGCCGGCGCCCGGGACTCCGACGTGGTGTTCGCGGCGCGCGTGTCCACCCAGGGAGAGCAGACCCTGGCTCACGTGGACGACGACGCCGAGCGCTCGCAGGGTTTGATCAACTACTTGATGCGTGACCGACACGGGAGCCCGTTCGAGCACAACTCGATGACCTTCTACGTGCAGGCGCCGATCTTCGTCTTCCGGGAGTTC
The DNA here is from genome assembly GCA_016794595.1 of Kineosporiaceae bacterium. Lineage (GTDB taxonomy): Bacteria > Actinomycetota > Actinomycetes > Actinomycetales > Kineosporiaceae > JADJPO01. The sequence goes on along the minus strand of JAEUJN010000035.1, from coordinate 54,317 downwards.
ATGCGTCATCGGATCGCCTCGTACAACGAGGAATCGGGCCGCTACCGCGAGTTGCGCCCCGTGTTCTACGTGCCCGGCCGGGACCGCAAGCTGGTGCAGGTGGGCAAGCCGGGTGCTTACGACTTCGTCGACGGGACCCCCGAGCAGTTCGCCCTGGTCGAGGCCGAGACCAGAGCCGCCTGCACGCAGGCGTATGCCGCCTACCAGCGGATGCTGGCGGCCGGGGTGGCCCGCGAGGTCGCCCGCATCGTCCTGCCGCTGACCATCTACTCCTCGATGTACGTGACCATGAACGCCCGGGCGCTGATGAACTTCCTCTCGCTGCGCACCAAACGTGAGCACGCGGCCAATCCCTCGTTCCCCCAACGGGAGATCGAGATGTGCGCGGAGCAGATGGAGCAGTTCTGGCGTGAGCTGATGCCGCTGACCCACGCGGCGTTCGAGGCGAACGGCCGGGTGGCCCCCTGATCACTGCCGAGGCGGCTGCTCACCGGCGGGATCCGGTGTTCGGTGAGCGCACCGATTCCCGCCGTTGGCAGGTGCGGGGGCCCAGCCCTCACCCGGATCCCCACCGATCAGGGCGAGAGGCGCGGTCTCGTGACCCTGAGTGAACGTCAGTGACGCTCTTCGTACGTGACCTGGATCACATTTAGCTCCGTGTAACGGTCATTCGGGGGGTGTCGATATAGCCCCCGGATCTCGGAGCTGCCCGGACCCCCGAGCGGGCAGCTCCGAGATCTGCGTTTTGGGTCCCGATCGCAGGCGTTGACGTCAGCGTGGCCGCGGCGCCCAGCCGGCCCACGGCCTCGCCCAGCGGCGTCCGCGATCCCGGGTGGCCCTCTATTCTCGGACACATGTCATCGACCCCGACTGCCTCCACCAGGAGCGCAGCGTCCGCTCGACGCCCCTTCGGCTCGGTGCTGACCGCCATGGTCACCCCGTTCACCGGGTCGGGAGATCTCGACCTGGACGGCGCCCAGGCCCTGGCCACCCACCTGGTGGACGCCGGCCACGACGGCCTGGTGGTCTCCGGCACCACCGGCGAGTCGCCGACCACGACGGACGCCGAGAAGGAGGCGCTGCTGCGCGCCGTCCTGGAGGCGGTGGGGGAGCGGGCCACCATCGTGGCCGGCGTGGGCACGAACGACACCCACCACACCGTCCAGCTGGCTCAGGAGGCGGCCAAGGCCGGGGCGCACGGTCTGCTGGTGGTGACTCCCTACTACAACAAGCCACCGGCCGAGAGCCTGGTCGCCCACTTCTCCGCGGTCGCCGACGCCACCGACCTGCCGTGCATGCTCTACGACATCCCCGGCCGAGCGGGGGTCCGGATCACCACCCCGGTCCTGCAGCGACTCGCCGCCCACCCCAGGATCACCGCGGTCAAGGACGCCACCGGCGACCTGGCGGCAGGGATGGAGGTGATGGCGACGACCGAGCTCGCCTACTACTGCGGGGACGACGCGCTGAACCTGCCCTGGCTCGCGATCGGCGCCTCGGGCCTGGTCAGCGTGACCGGCCACGTTGCCGGGCGAGAGCACGCCGCGCTGGTCTCGGCGGTCGACGCCGGTGACCTCGCCACCGCCCGGGCGCTCAACGACCGGCTGCTGGGGGTCGTCCGCGCGATCATGTCGCCGGCCTCGCAGGGGGCCATCCGGGCCAAGGCCGCGATGGAACTGCTGGGCGTGATCGGCAGCCGGGCCACGCGGCTGCCGTTGCTGCCGGCGTCCGAGGCCGAGGTCGGCGAGGTTCGAGCCGCCCTGGTCAGCGCGAGGATGGTGCCGGAAGCGTGAGCCACCCGCATCCCGAACTGGGACCGCCGCCGCCGCTCGCCGAGGGCGGCCTGAGGATCGTCCCGCTCGGTGGCCTCGGTGAGATCGGGCGCAACATGAGCGTGCTCGAGTACGGCGGCAAGCTGCTGATCATCGACTGCGGGGTGCTCTTCCCCGAGGATCACCAGCCCGGGGTCGACCTGATCCTGCCCGACTTCTCGGTGATCGCCGACCGGCTGGACGATGTGGTCGGGGTGATCCTGACCCACGGTCACGAGGACCACATCGGTGCCGTCCCCTACCTGTTGCGCCAGCGCGAGGACCTGCCGCTGATCGGCTCCCAGCTGACCTTGGCCCTGGTCGAGGCCAAGCTGCGCGAACACCGGATCACCCCCCTGACCCTGGCGGTCGCCGAGGGCCGCCACGAGAGGTTCGGGCCGTTCGACTGCGAGTTCATCGCGGTCAACCACTCCATCCCGGATGCCCTCGCCGTCGCGGTGAGCACCCCGGCGGGCGTGGTGCTGCACACCGGTGACTTCAAGATGGACCAGCTGCCGCTGGACCGACGGATCACCGACCTGCGGGCCTTCGCCCGCCTCGGCGAGGCCGGCGTCGACCTGTTCATGGTCGACTCCACCAACGCCGAGGTGCCCGGGTTCACCACCTCCGAGCGCGAGATCGCCCCGGTGCTCGACCGGGTCTTCGGCCAGGCCGAGCGCCGGATCATCGTGGCCAGCTTCGCCTCGCACGTGCACCGGGTGCAGCAGGTGCTGGACGCCGCGCACGCTCACGGACGCCGGGTCGCGCTGGTGGGTCGTTCGATGGTGCGCAACATGGCGGTCGCGGCCGACCTGGGGTACCTGAAGGTGCCCGAGGGGGTGCTGATCGACGCCCGGTCGATCGACGACCTGCCCGAGGACCGGATCGTGCTGATGTGCACCGGATCCCAGGGGGAGCCGATGGCCGCGCTGTCGCGGATGGCGCACCGCGACCACCAGATCCGGGTGGGCCGCGGGGACACCGTGGTCCTGGCCAGCTCGCTGATCCCGGGGAACGAGAACGCCGTCTACCGGGTGATCAATGGCCTGACCAGGCTCGGAGCCAGCGTGGTACACCAGGGCAATGCGCGGGTCCACGTCTCCGGTCACGCCTCGGCCGGCGAGCTGCTCTACTGCTACAACATCGTCCGGCCGCGCAACGTGATGCCGGTCCACGGCGAGGTGCGTCACCTGGTCGCCAACGCCGAGTTGGCGATCGCGACCGGGGTCCCGCGCGAGCGGGTGGTGCTCGCCGAGGACGGAGTGGTGGTCGACCTGGTCGACGGGGTGGCCACGGTGGTGGGCGCGCTGCCCGTCGGCTACGTCTACGTGGACGGCGCCAGCATCGGTGAGTTGACCGAGGCCGATCTGAAGGACCGGCGGATCCTGGGTGAGGAGGGCTTCATCTCGGTGATCGTGGTGGTCGATTCCGGGACCGGCAAGGTGGTCGCCGGCCCGGAGATCCACGCGCGGGGCTTCGCCGAGGACGACACGGTCTTCGACGCCGTCCGGCCCCGGATCATCGACGCCCTGGCGGCGACCGCGGGGGACGGCAACCTCGACCCGTACGCGCTGCAGCAGATCGTGCGCAGGACGATCGGCAAGTGGGTGTCGGAGCGGTTCCGCCGACGACCGATGATCATCCCGGTGGTCATCGAGGCATGAACTCCTATCGCGGGGGCGAGAACGGGACGGGTGGAACGATGACGCTCGGGCGAGTGATCTGCGCCGGTGGGTGCGTGGTCGACCGCAAGCTCAAGCTGACCGGCCAGGCGCTGGCCGGCACGTCGAACCCGGCGCGGGCGGTCACCTCCTTCGGTGGTGTGGCCCGCAACGTGGCCGAGAACCTGGCCCGGCTGGGAACCCAGGTGGAACTGGTCTCGCGGGTGGGCGACGACGACTCGGGCCGGGCGTTGACCACCCACCTGGCCTCGCTGGGGGTCGACGTCCGCGGGGTGAGCGTGGCCCTGTCGGGGGAGACCGCCCAGTACGTGGCCATCCTGGACGCCGGCGGCAACCTGGTGCTCGGGGTGGCGGCCATGGACGTGCTCGACGGGTTGGCCCCGGCCGACCTCGACGCCTCCTGGCCGACCTCCCTGGAGACCAACAGCTGGGTCTTCGCCGACTGCAACCTGCCGATCGACACCCTGGCGCACGCCGTCCGACGGGGACGGATCGAGGGCACGCCGCTGGCCGTCGATGCGGTCTCGACGCCCAAGGTGGGTCGGCTGCCGCGCGACCTGACCGGGGTGGGGGTGCTGTTCTGCAATCTCGCCGAGGCGCAGGCGCTGGCCGTGCACCACGGGTGGCCGGTCACCGGCAACGCCCTCGACCTGGTGCAGTTGCTGCACGAACACGGTGCGGCCCGGGTGGTGCTCAGCCGCGGTGGTGACGGCCTGGTGATCGCCGACGACGAGGGCACGCGGCTGGTTCCGGCCACGGCGGCCTCGGTCTTCGACGTCACCGGGGCCGGTGACTCCCTGATCGCCGGGACGCTGTCGTTGCTGGTCACCGGCTCGAGCCTGGACGACGCGGTGCTGGCGGGGACGCTGGTCGCCGCCCTGACGGTCGAGAGCCACCACAGTGTGCGACCGGACCTGTCGGCCGAGTTGGTGGACGCCGCGGCGCTGCACCGGCTGCGCCGTCCGGGGATGCTGGCCGCCTCGCGGGCGACCGCCGAGGAGGCTGTCGGCACCCGTGAGTTCAACTGAGGCCTGCCGGAGCACCGCGGGCCCGGCGCAGGGCCCCCGCACTCGCCTGGAGGATCGTTGCTGCACGTGACCCCCGAGGTCGCCGAGGCCCTCGCCGAGGGGCGAGCCGTGGTCGCGCTGGAGTCGACGATCATCACTCACGGGATGCCGTTCCCGGACAACCTGACCACCGCGGCCGGTGTCGAGCAGGTGGTCCGCGACGAGGGAGCGGTGCCGGCGACCATCGCCCTGGTGGACGGCGCCCTGCGGGTGGGACTGGACCCGGCGACCCTGGAACAGTTGGCCACGGCGGCGGCCAGCCCCCGGGAGAGCGGGCCCCGGATCGCCAAGGCCTCGCGGCGCGACCTGCCCGCTCTGATCGCCTCCCGGGCCAGCGCCGGGACGACGGTGGCCGCCACCATGTTCCTGGCCCACCGGGCCGGCATCCCGATCTTCGCCACCGGGGGGATCGGTGGGGTGCACCGGGGGGCCGAGCACACCTTCGACGTCTCGGCCGACCTCGACGAGTTGGGTTCGACCCCGGTGGCCGTGGTCTGTGCCGGCGCCAAGTCGATCCTCGACCTGCCCAAGACCCTGGAACGGCTGGAGACCCAAGGGGTGCCGGTGATCGGGGTGGGGACGGACGAGTTCCCGGCGTTCTTCACCCGGTCGTCCGGCCTGCCGGTGGACCACCGGGTCGAGGGCCCGGCCGACCTGGCCGCCGTGCTGCGTGAGCATGCCCGCCTGGGGATGCGGGGCGGCGTCCTGGTGGTCAACCCGATTCCCGAGGCCGACGCGCTGCAGGCCGATGAGATCGACTCCCGGATCGCCGAGGCCATCGCGGACGCCGAGCGTGCAGGCATCACGCGCAAGGACGTCACCCCGTACCTGCTGGCAAGGATCAACGAGCTCACCGGCGGGCGCAGCCTGACCGCGAACGTCGCGCTGATCCGCAACAACGCCCGGCTGGCCGCGCGGACGGCGGTGGTCCTGGCCTCGCTGTGAGGGCCCGCATCCCCGCCCGGCCGGCGGGTGGCTGGTCCGCGAGGGCCGGGTGTGGCCCTCGCGGCACCCTGTTCAGTTCCCGGGCCCGGCCGGTGCGAACCTCATCCGTTCGGGTGAATCGGAGCCGGGTGGAGGGCTCGGGCGGGGAGAGCCGGCCGTGCCGCGCCCGGTCAGGCGGGTAGCGCGGTGGAGGCCTTGACCGACTTCATGGTGACCAGGCTCTTCAGCGAGGCGACCCCGGGCAGTTCGCCCAGGTGGCGGGTGTAGAGCTGCTGGTAGGCATCGAGATCGGCGACCGCCACGGTCAGCAGGTAGTCGGCCTCGCCGGTGATCAGATCACAGGCGAGGACGTCGTCCAGGGCCCCGACCGCGGACTCGAAGGCCTCCAGCACCTCCTGGCGCTGCGAGGTCAACTCCACCAGCACGCTCACCTTGAGCGCGCGTCGCATCAGCACGCGGTCGAGCACGGCGGCGTACCCGGTGATGTACCCGGCCTGCTCCAGCGCTCGCACCCGGCGCAGGCACGGTGACGGTGACAGCCGGACGCGCTTGGCCAGCTCGGCGTTGGTCAACCGGCCGTCCTGCTGGAGCAGCCGCAGAATGGTGCGGTCGATCGAGTCCAGGCGCAGCGGCCCGGGGTTCTGGGGCACGATCGACCTCCTCTGAGGGTCTTTGGTGGCAGATCATTCCACAGCAGGCGTTGAACGGCCGCAGGTATGGCACCATCTGCGGGCCCCGGGTCACTACGCTGCTACAGCATTCGAGGTCCGCGGGTGAGGCAGCGACGGTCGCTGCGCCCGGACGAGAGGATGGTCCTGATGAAGATCGGCGTTCCGCGCGAGGTCAAGAACCAGGAATACCGGGTGGGCATCACGCCGGTCGGCGTGGCCGAACTGGTGGCTCACGGCCATGAGGTGCTGATCGAGCGCAGCGCCGGGCTCGGGTCCTCGATCACCGATGCCGACTTCGTCGCTCAGGGCGCCCGGATCATCGACTCCGCCGACGACCTCTGGGCCGCCTCGGACATGGTGATGAAGGTCAAGGAGCCGATCGCCTCCGAGTACCACCGCCTGCGCGAGGACCTGGTGCTCTTCACCTACCTGCACCTGGCCGCCGACCAGCCCCTGACCGAGGAGCTGATGAAGCGCAAGGTGACCGCGATCGCCTACGAGACCGTCCAGTTGCCCTCGGGTCTGCTGCCGCTGCTGTATCCCATGTCCGAGGTGGCCGGTTGCCTGGCGCCCCAGGTCGGAGCGCACGCGATGATGAAGGCCTACGGGGGCGCCGGCGTCCTGATGGGTGCCATCGGGGGCGTGGCCAACGCCAAGGTCGTCGTCCTGGGTGCCGGCGTCGCCGGCCAGAACGCGGCCAACATCGCCCTGGGCATGGGTGCCGAGGTGACCATGCTGGACACCGATCTGGACAAGCTGCGGATGAGCTTCTGGCGCTACGACAACCGAGTTCGCCAGATCGCGTCCTCCAAGCTCTCGGTGCGTGAGGAGGTGCTGGGCGCCGACATGGTGATCGGCACCGTGCTCATCCCCGGCGCCAAGGCGCCCAAGCTGGTCACCGACGACATGGTCAAGGAGATGAAGCCCGGCTCGGTGCTGGTCGACGTCGCCATCGACCAGGGTGGCTGCTTCGAGGGCTCGCTGCCGACCACGCACGCCGACCCGACGTTCACGGTGCACGACTCGATCTACTACTGCGTGGCCAACATGCCGGGCGCGGTGCCGAAGACCTCGACCTGGGCGCTGACCAACGCCACCCTGGGCTACGCCGTCCGGCTGGCCGACAAGGGCTGGCGTCAGGCACTGACGGACGACGCGAGCCTGGCCAAGGGCCTGAACACCTTCGGCGGCGAGGTCACCAACGGTCCGGTCGCCGAGGCGTTCGGCCTGACCCACCGTGCGCTGACCGACGTCCTCGCCTGACCTCGCACCCCCGCATCAAACCCGCTCATGCTCCGTGGCTGACCGGTCGTGCTCCGCTGCCGTCGAATCTCGACCACCGGCTGCGGAGTACGGCTCGGCGGCTGCGGAGCATGAGCAGGTTTGGGGGTGGGGTGGGCTGTGGGCAGGGTGAGTAGGGTCGGCGGGGTGAGCGAGTGGGCTGGATCGCGTGAGTCGTGCTGGGCCGAGGTGGACCTGGACGCGATCAAGGGCAACGTCGCCGCCGCGGCGCGGGTCAGCGGGACCTCCGTGATGGCCGTGGTCAAGGCCGACGCCTACGGGCACGGCGCCGTCCCGGTGGCGCGAGCCGCGCTCGAGGGCGGGGCCACCTGGCTCGGCGTCGCGCGGGCCGGCGAGGCGCTCGAGCTGCGGGCGGCCGGGCTCGGGGCGCCTGTCCTGCTGCTCGGGTACACCCCGCCGGACGCCGTCGGCGAGTTGCTGGCTGCCGACGTCAGCCTGACCGTGTGGTCACCGGCCCACCTGGACGCCGTGGCGGCGGCCTCGCGGGCCACGGCGCGGGGTGCGGGGGTGCACGTCAAGATCGACACCGGGATGAACCGGGTGGGGGTGGACCCGGACGCCGCGCCGGAACTGGTGCGCCGGGTCCTGGCTGCCGAGTCCGTTGAGCTGCAAGGGATCTTCACCCACTTCGCCTGCGCGGACGAGGCCGATCCGGCGTCCGGGGTGACCGCCGTGCAACAGGCCCGGTTCGCCGGCGTGCTCGCGGCGCTGGAGCCGTCGTTCGCCCGCCTGGACGCCGCCGGCGTGGCGCGCCCGCTGATCCACGCCTCCAACTCGGCGGCCACCCTGGCCGTACCGTCGGCGGCTCATGACCTGGTGCGGTTCGGGATCGCGATGTACGGGCTGTCCCCGGGGGCTGCCGTCCCGCTGCCGGCGAGCATCCGCCCGGCACTGGCCTGGAAGACGGTGATCGCCCGGATCGCGGAGGTCCCCGCCGGCGAGGGGATCAGTTACGGCCACACCTACCACCCGTCGGCCCGGCAGCGGATCGGGACCCTTCCGGTGGGTTATGCCGACGGCTGGCGGCGCACGAGCGGGCAGCAGGTTCTGGTGGGAGGACGGCGAGTGCCCGTGGTCGGCCGGGTGTGCATGGACCAGTGCATGATCGACCTGGACTCCGTCCCGCAGGCCCGGGTGGGTGACGAGGTCGTGCTGATCGGTGCCCAGGGGGGCGAACAGCTCACCGCGGACGACGTCGCGGCCCGCTGGGGGACCATCGGCTACGAGGTCGTGTGCGGCATCGCCGCCCGCGTCCCGCGCTACCCGGTCTGATCCCACTCCACCGACTCCACGGACTCCTGCCCGGTCGGGGTGACAGGTGTGACTGCTGTGGCAGGCGTGGCGCCGTGGATGCGGGCGAGTCCTCCCGTAGCCTCGCCACCATGGCCACCCGTACGTCCACAGCCAGCCGCCCCGGCAGCCGGTCCTCGGCCGCCGCCGGGCGCCCGCGCGCGTCCGGGGCCGAGCCGGCCGGTCGGACGGCGTCCGCGGCCACCCGGGGAGCCGGCAGCTCCGGCGCCTCCCGGGCTCCCGCGCGCGGCGCCGGCAGACCAGCCACCGGTCGCACCGGCCGCAGCACCCCGACCCGGCGCCCGAGCACTCGCCGTCCGGCAACCCGGCACCCCCGCCGCCGGACCGGGCCCTCGTGGCCCGTGCGTGCGATCAGCTCCCTGTGGATGGGTACCGCCCACCTGGTCGGCGGCGCCGCCCGGCGGTTCCGCGGCGACCTGCTGGACCTCGACGAGGCCCACCGCCGGGACGGCATGGGGCTTCTCTACATCGCCCTGGCGATCGTGGTCGCCGCGGTCGAGTGGTGGCACCTGACCGGGCGGGTGGCCTCCGTGCTGCACACGGTGTTCGCCGGCAGCCTGGGCAGGGTGGCCCTGGCCCTGCCCCTGGTGCTGCTCGTGGTGGGCGTGCGCCACATGCGCCCGCCGGACGACGCCGACCCGGCGGACGACAGCCTGCGGCGCCTCCAGCTCGGCGTCGTGATCCTGGGCGGAGCCACGGCGGGGCTGTTGCACGTGGCCGCGGGCATCCCAACCCCCCCTGAGGGCGGCGAGCGGATGCAGTCCGGCGGCGGCATGATCGGGTACCTGCTGTCCTCGCCGGTCGAGGCTGCGGTCACGGTCTGGGTGGCCGTGCCGATCCTGGTCCTGCTCGCGCTGTTCGGGCTGCTCGTGCTGACCGCCACCCCCATCTACCAGGTCGGCGACCGGCTGCGGGATGCGGTCGACGTCCTGACCGGTCGGGCTGGCCCCCTGATCGAGGAGGACGAGCGCGCCGAGCCCGGTGCCCCGGCGCCGTCCAGCTTCCTGACCAAGCGCCGCCGCGGGGGCCGGACCGCGACCGACGGCCGCCTGGCCGGCGACGAGGCCTTCGTCAAGGCCGTGGTGGACGCGGACAAGGACGCGCTCGACAAGGACAAGACGGCCCGGATCGACCGGCTGCCACCCGGTGGCCGATCGGAGGCCTCGTCGTCCGGTGCCCTCTCGACCGCGGTCGCCTCCGGACCGCGTCCGGGGGAGAAGCGGCCGGTGGCGCCGGGGGTGCTGGTCGAGCACAAGGCCCCCCCGGAGCCGCCCCCGACCACCCAGCTGCCGCCCCGGGTGGAGCAGCTCCTGCTGGGCAACGTCAGCTACGCCCTGCCTCCCTCGGACCTGCTGACCCCTGGTTCGCCGCCCAAGGCTCGCAGCGCCTCCAATGACAAGGTCGTCGAGGCGCTGACCAGCGTCTTCGAACAGTTCGAGATCGACGCCCGGGTCACCGGGTTCAGCCGCGGCCCCACGGTCACCCGCTACGAGGTCGAGGTCGGCCCGGCGGTCAAGGTCGAGCGGGTCACCCAGCTGAGCAAGAACATCTCCTACGCGGTGGCCAGCGCCGACGTCCGGATCCTGTCCCCGATCCCGGGCAAGTCGGCGATCGGGATCGAGATCCCGAACAGCGACCGCGAGACGGTCTCGCTGGGCGACGTCCTGCGCAGCCAGGCGGCCCGCAAGGTGACCCACCCGATGGTGATCGGGGTCGGCAAGGACGTCGAGGGCGGCTACGTGGTCGCCAACCTCGCCAAGATGCCGCACCTGCTGGTCGCCGGGGCCACCGGCGCAGGCAAGTCCGGCTTCGTCAACTCGATGATCACCTCGATCCTGATGCGGGCCACGCCGGACGAGGTGCGCATGGTGCTGGTCGACCCCAAGCGCGTGGAACTGTCGATCTACGAAGGCATTCCGCACCTGATCACGCCGATCATCACCAGCCCGAAGAAGGCCGCCGAGGCCCTCGGCTGGGTGGTCAAGGAGATGGACGCCCGGTACGACGACCTGGCGGCCTTCGGGTTCAAGCACATCGACGACTTCAACGCCGCCGTCCGCGCCGGCAAGGTCGTCCCGCCGCCCGGGAGCGAGCGCAAGGTCACCCCCTACCCCTACCTGCTGGTCATCGTCGACGAGCTCGCGGACCTGATGATGGTCGCCCCGCGCGACGTCGAGGACTCGATCGTCCGGATCACCCAGCTCGCCCGCGCCGCCGGCATCCACCTGGTGCTGGCCACCCAGCGGCCGAGCGTCGACGTGGTGACGGGCCTGATCAAGGCCAACGTGCCGAGCCGGATGGCCTTCGCGACCAGTTCGATCACCGACTCCCGCGTCGTCCTGGACCAGCCGGGCGCCGAGAAGCTGATCGGCCAGGGCGACGCCCTGTTCCTGCCCATGGGGGCGAGCAAGACCGCCCGGGTGCAGGGTGCCTGGGTCACCGAGTCCGAGATCCGTCAGGTCGTCGAGCACGTCAAGGGCCAGCTCGCCCCGAGCTACCGCGAGGACGTCGCCGCGCCGGTGGCCCGCAAGCAGGTGGACGACGACATCGGCGACGATCTCGAGCTGCTGCTCTCGGCCGCCGAACTCGTGGTGAACACGCAGTTCGGGTCCACCTCGATGCTGCAGCGCAAGTTGCGGGTCGGCTTCGCCAAGGCCGGGCGCCTGATGGACCTGTTGGAGTCCCGGGGCGTCGTCGGCCCGAGCGAGGGCAGCAAGGCCCGCGACGTCCTGGTCCGACCCGATGATCTGCCGGCAACCCTGGCGTTGATGCGCGGTGAGGACGTGCCCGCCACCATGGGGCACATGGACGAGGAGCTGCACGATCGGCCCGAGCACCTGGTGGACCTGCGCGCCCCCCGGGACCTGCGCGGGGACGAACCGGACGACGACGCCGGACGGGTGCCGGACGAATGGGAGCCGGGCGATGACTGAGGCACCGCCCACACCCGGTTCGGCTGCCGAGTCGGCGGCCGAGGCCGGCCGGCGTCCGGGCACGCTCACCGAGGTGGCGCTCGACCTGCTGGTGTGGGATGCGCCCAACATCGACATGACGTTGTCGAACGTCATCGGGGGGCGTCCCACCCCGGCCTCCCGCCCCCGCTTCGACGCCGTCGCCCGCTGGCTTCTCGCCGGTGCCGGGGACGGTGAGGTCGAGGGTTGTGTGTTCGCCAACGTCCCCCCGGGCGGGGCAGTGAGCATGCGCGGGTGGATCGAGGCCATCCGCTCGTTCGGGTACGCGGTCTTCGCCCGGCCCAAGCTGGGCCCGGAGGACGATGTCGATCTGGACATGCTGGCCCACATCGAGCGCCGGGCGGCCACCCGGCGGTTGCGCCGGCTGGTCGTGGCCAGTGGGGACGGGCGCAACTTCCTCGAGCCGCTCGAACGCCTGTGCCGCGACGGGGTCGACGTCATCGTGCTGTCGTTCGCCGAGGTCGCCGGGTACGCCCAGGAGTCCGAGCTGCTGACCTTCCTGGACCTCGAGGACGTGCCGGGGGCCTTCACCCAGCCGCTGCCCCGGGTGCGGCTGGACAACCTGCCCGAGGGTGGTGCCTGGCTGCCACCGACACGCCCGATGCGCTCTCTGCTGGAAGAGTCCGGCGGTCACTGACCTCGCCCATTCCCTCGCCCACGTCGACGACTCGTCCCGGCTCAGCGACCGTACGGCCGAGGATCAGCCGCCGCGCACGTGGGGCCGGGAGTGGCCCACTAGGCTGACCGGGTGTCCGCAGGAGGTCAGCTCGTCGATGCCGACGGGACCGCCGAGAGCACGGGTGAGCTCCGGCGGGTCGCGTTGGTGACCCTGGGGTGCGCGCGCAACGAGGTCGACTCGGCCGAGCTCGCCGGACGCCTGCGGGCCACCGGCTGGCAGCTGGTGGAGGACGCCGCCGAGGCCGACGTGGCCGTGGTGAACACCTGCGGCTTCGTCGAACAGGCCAAGAAGGACTCGATCGACACCCTGCTGGAGGCGGCCGACCTGCGCGACGGCCGCGGCGCCCGGACCCGGGCCGTGGTGGCGGTCGGCTGCCTGGCAGAACGGTACGGCGCCGAACTGGCCGAGCAGTTGCCCGAGGCGGACGCCGTCCTGGGCTTCGACAGTTACACCGAGCTGTCCGCCCACCTGGACGCCGTGCTGAGCGGTCACCGTCCGGCCTCGCACACCCCGTCCGACCGGCGGCTGCGGCTGCCGATCAGCCCGATCGAGCGGGCCGGGTCGGCGGGCAGCGGGACGGCGGCCTCGCTGACCCCACGGTCGGCTCTGGACAGTCTGACCTCGCTGGATGCCCCGCCCGAGCCCGTGGTGCGCCATCACGACGGGCGCCCCTGGGCACCGCTCAAGATTGCCTCCGGGTGCGACCGTCGGTGTGCCTTCTGTGCGATCCCGGCCTTTCGCGGGGCGTTCTCGTCCCGTCGCCCGACCGATGTGCTGGCCGAGGCACGCTGGCTGGCCGAGCGCGGGGTCCGCGAGCTCCTGCTGGTCAGCGAGAACTCCACCTCCTACGGCAAGGACCTCGGCGATCTGCGGCTGCTGGAGCGGCTGCTGCCCGAGCTGGCTGCGGTCGAGGGCATCGAGCGGGTCCGGGTGTCCTACCTCCAGCCGGCCGAGCTGCGCGACGGCCTGGTCGAGGTGATCGCCGGCACCCCGGGCATCGCGCCGTACTTCGACCTGTCCTTCCAGCACGCCGCCCCTGCCCTCTTGCGCCGGATGCGCCGGTTCGGCGGGGCTCAGGACTTCTTGGCGCTGATCGAGCGGATCCGTGCCCTGGCGCCCACCGCCGGGATCAGGTCGAACGTGATCGTCGGCTTCCCGGGGGAGACCGAGCAGGACCTCGAGCTGCTCACCGACTTCCTGGAGCAGGCGAGACTGGACGTGGTGGGGGTGTTCGGCTTCTCCCCCGAGGACGGTACCGAGGCGGCCGGGTTGGGCGGTGCGCTGGATCCCGACGAGATCGCCGTCCGGGTTTCTCACGTCGGTGACCTGGTCGAGGAACTGACCACCCAACGGGCCGAGGACCGAATCGGCGAGCGGCTGCGCGTCCTGGTCGAGGACCTCGACCCGGACGACGGGGCGGTCGGGCGGGCCGAGCACCAGGGCCCGGAGGTGGACGGCACCACCCGGCTGGTGGACCCGGCCGGCCGGCCGGTGCAGGCCCCCCGGGGGGAGTTGGTGGACGCCGTGGTCACCGCCGCCGAGGGGGCTGATCTGGTCGCGTGCCCGCAGCTCGACGCGGTGGCCGGTGGTCACCGGTGAACGACCGGGTCGATCCGCTCGCCGCCCGGCCCGACGTCTCGGTGACGAACTGGAACGTCGCCAACCTGCTGACCGCCGTCCGGTTGCTGCTGGTGCCGCTGTTCGGGTGGCTGCTGCTGCACGCCGACGGTTCGCCTGCCTGGCGTGGGGCGGCAGCCGGGGTGTTCGTCGTCGCGGGTCTGACCGACCGGTTCGACGGTGAGCTGGCGCGTCGACGCAACCTGGTCACCGACCTGGGCAAGATCGCCGACCCGATCGCCGACAAGGCCCTGACCGGGACGGCGCTGGTCGGGCTCTCGCTGCTGGGGGAGCTCGCCTGGTGGGTCACCGCGGTGGTTCTGGTCCGGGAGATCGGCATCACCCTGTTGCGGTTCGTCGTCATCCGGCACGCCGTGATGCCCGCCGGGCGCGGGGGCAAGGTCAAGACGGCCCTGCAGGCACTGGCCATCACCCTGTACGTGCTCGCCCTGCCGGGAGCCTGGCACCTGATCGCCGTCGCGGCCATGAGCCTCGCGGTCCTGGTGACCGTGGTCACCGGGGTCGACTACGTGGTCAAGGCCGCCCGGCTGGTGGCGGGCAGCGAACGGACCCGCCAGCGCCGCACACGCCGCGGCCGGCGCGACTCCCACCCCGACTCCCGTCCCGACCGAGCCTGACCGACGCCTGACCGACGCCTCACCGACGCCTGACCCGAGCCTGACCGAGCCCGAGCGACTCGCGGATGGTGGCAGCATGGTCCACCGTGTCGGGCACGCATCCGCTGGTCCTGGTGGTCGAGGACGAGGCACCGATCGCCGAGCTGATCCGCGGCGCCCTGGTGCGCGAGGGGTTCACCGCTCGGGTGTGCGGTGACGGGTCGGGGGCGCTGGAGGCCGTCCGCCGGGATCGTCCGGCCGTGGTGGTGCTGGACGTCGGGCTACCCGGACTGGCGGGAACCGAGGTCTGCCGCCGGATGCGGGAGGAAGGGGACTGGACCCCGGTGCTGTTCGTCACGGCCCGGGACGAGGAGGTCGACCGCGTGCTGGGCCTCGAACTCGGCGCCGACGACTACGTCACCAAGCCGTTCAGCCCCCGCGAGCTGGTGGCCCGGGTGCGAGCGGTGCTGCGCCGAGGGGGTGCCGTCGCCGAGCAGCCCACGCTGTCGGTGGGGCAGTTGGTCCTCGACCCCGCGACCCGCCGGGCCAGCGCCGCGGGGATCGCGGTCGAGCTGACCACCACCGAGTTCGAGCTGTTGGCCCACCTGATGCACCGCCCGGGCCGGGTGCACACCCGGGAGGAGCTGCTGGCGCAGGTCTGGGGCTACCCCGCGGGCACGCCCACCAGAACGGTCGACGTCCACGTGGCGCAGGTGCGCTCGAAGATCGGGACGGCGGCGCGGCTGCGCACGGTGCGAGGGGTCGGCTATGCCGTCGAGCCGGGCTGAGCCGGGTCCGGTAGACCCGAGCGAGGCCGCGCCCGGCGGCGTGGGGGACAGCCGGCGGTGGTCCTTGCGCCGGTGGCTGGTGGTGTTGGTCGGTGCCGTGGCCCTGTCCGGATCCCTGGTCTCGGGCCTGGTCACCGCGCGCGCCGTGAGCATGGACAACCGGGATCGCGCCGAGGCCACCCTGACCCAGGAGGCGGACACCCTGGCCGCGCTCGCCCAGTCGGGGTCCCCGGTGCGGGTAGCGACCCGGCTCGCCCGGCTCGACGCCAGAGCAGGGTGGGCGGGACGGGTGGTCACCGCTGGGCAGGACTCGCTCCCGGTGCCGTTCACCGCCGCAGATGTCGCGGCGGCGGCCGACTCTGCGCCCGTGGTGTCGCGCCGGGTCGAGGGAACCGACTGGTTGGTCACCACGCGACCGGCCGGCCGGCGGACCGTGCTGCTGGCCCGTCGGGTGCAGGCGGCGGCGCAGCTCACCCCTGTCCAGCGGCGCCGGGTCGTCGTCGGCGGGTTGCTCGGCCTGGCCGGGGGCGCGCTGGCCGGGTTGGCCCTGGCCACCAGCCTCACCCGGCCGTTGGAGCGGCTGGCCTGGGCCGCGCGGCGACTGTCCGGCGGGGATCGTGACCTCGACCTGCGCCCATCCGGCCCGCGCGAGGTGGCCGAGGTGACCGAGGCGTTCAGCGCGCTGTCCGCGGCGCTGGCCGCCAGCGAACAGCGGCAGCGCCGGTTCCTGCTGGCCGTCTCTCACGAGTTGCGCACGCCGCTGACCGCTGTGGCCGGGCACGCCGAGACCCTCGCGGACGGCGTCCTGGCACCGCACGAGGTGGCCCCGGCTGCCCAGGTGATCGTCTCCGAGGCCGGTCGGCTGCAGCGCCGGGTGGAGGATCTGCTCGCCCTGGCACGGCTGGAGTCCGACGACTTCCGGCTGGTGCTCGCTCCCGTGGATCTGGGCGAGCTCTTGCGGGCCGCACTGGCCGCCTGCGCGCCGCGGGCGGCGGCGGCCGGGGTGATCTGCGCGCTGCACGCTCCCGCGACCGGGCCGGTGGTGATCAGCGACGGCGAGCGCCTTCGGCAGGCGATCGACGCGCTGATCGACAACGCCCTGCGGGTGCTGCCGAGCGGGGGACACCTGGTGGCTGAGGTCAGGTCCGGGCCGGGGTCGGCCGGGACCCTGGGGTGGGCTGGGACGGGGTCGGCCGGGGCCGTCCGGCTGGAGATCCGTGACGACGGCCCGGGCCTGGGGGACGCCGACCTTGCGGTGGCCTTCGACCGCGGGGTGCTCACCGAGCGGTACCGCGGGTCCCGTCCGGTCGGCTCGGGGGTGGGGCTGGCCCTGGTGGGCGAGCTGACCCGACGTCTGGGCGGCCGCGCGTCGGCCGAACGAGCGCCCGAGGGTGGGGTCTGCTTCGCCCTGGAGCTGCCGGCGGCGGCCGGCCCTCGGTGATCCGAACACTCCTCTGACATTTCTCTCGCGGTCCGGCCACCTGGGCGCGCGACGGTGAGTGGGTCGGCATTCCTCGACCAGGGGAGACCGGCCCACCGGCACCGCGCCGGTGCGTCGACCGGAAGGACCCATCATGCCCACCCTGATCACCCTCGCCGCGCCTGCGGTGGCCGCGGCCCTGGCCCTGAGCCCCCTGGCGGGCCTGACCTCCGGCGACGGGGACGCCTCGCCGGTTGCCTCCGGTGACACCGGCCAGTGGACGCAGGACCGCAGGGAGCAGCTCTGCGGGCGCATCGGAACCCGGATCGAGCGGGTGCAGCGCGCCCAGGCCCGACTGTCCGGGGACGCCACGACGGCGGGATCCATCGCCCGGGCCGAGGCGCGGGCCGCTGAGGCCCGGACCGCCGGGCACGAGGACCTCGCACGGGTGATGGACAACCGGGCCGCCATCCGGCGTGACCTGGCCGCCGCCCTTCCCGACATCCTGCTGCGCCTGCAGGACTCCCAGCAGGTGTGCGCCCGATGACTCACCGGGGATCTGGCACCGGCGTCTCCGGTCGAGGCCGGGGGCGTGAGGCCGTCGCCGGGGTAGGTGCCGGAACAAGTGCCGGTTCGGCCGCAGGGAGAGGTCTGCAGGGACCCGTCGTCCCCATCGCTCAGGTCACTGCCCCGGTCACTGCCCTGGCACTGGCCCTGGCACTGGCCCTGGCCGGGTGCGCCCCCGGCCGGGCCGGCGGGGGCTCGGCTGGTTCGCCCTCCGGAGGGTCTGGGTCCCCGAGCGTCGCCTCGAGCCTGCCGGCCGCGGTTGCGGATCCGGCCGCGACCGATCGGGAGCCGGAGCCGGCCGGTGCGAGCGTCGACGTGACCGGGATCGAGGCGATCCTCCGGGACGCCGACGCCCTGCTCGCGCGAGTGGATGCGGCAGCAGCCGAGGACTGACCCGCTGACGGCGCACCCCCCGGGGCTGCTGCGCCGGGGGACGGGGGGAACGGCGGGGTGGCGGCGTGGCGGGGTCGGATTCGGCCCTGGGCGTACCCCTCTTGTGTCCGGAGCCCACGGGGAACACCCTGGACAGCACGATGGTTGGCAGCCGGTGAACGGCATCGACGCCCCGCCACCGTGCCTATCCGGGCGCTTGTCGCTACGGCGAGGTACGGTGGGGCTACAGATGCAGCGCGCCGCTACAGGTGCGCCGCGTCACCGTCGAACACCTGGGTGGGACACGGTTTCCCAGAGGACCTCGAACCGGAGCGAGAGGAGGGCGAGCCCGTGGTGCTGTTGCGGCAGGAGATCGGCGACGTCCTCCGGGACGCCCGTCGCGAGCAGGGGCGCACGCTGCGTGAGGTCTCCTCGGTCGCCCGGGTCTCCCTCGGGTACCTCAGCGAGGTGGAGCGTGGGCAGAAGGAGGCCTCCAGTGAGCTGCTGGCCTCCATCTGTGGCGCGCTCGACGTCCCCCTGTCCTCGGTTTTGCACCGGGTTAGCCAGCGGGTGGCCCTGGCGGAGGGGTTGACCGACCGGCTGAGCGGCGAACTCGCGGTCAACGACGTGCGCGTGCCGGACACCGTGCCCGACGACCTCGGCCGCGACATCCGGCCGACGGGCCAGCTCAGCGCCGCCTGAGCGCCCTGCCGGATCGACCGGGCGACACTGCGGGGGTGGGTCCGGGTTGGCACCGTGGGCAGAAGAACGCGGTGCGCTCCCGGGGAGCCTCGCCGATCATTTCGACCCGTAGCGGCTCCCCACACCGGCGACACGGTCGGCCCGCACGGGCATGGACGTAGTTGGTTCGGCCCCGCCGGGCGTCCCCGGTGGTGATCTGGACTGCGCGGTCGCGGTTGGCCGAGAGCAGCCGGTGGACCAGTTCGACCAGGCCCACCAGGTCCGAGGCGCCCAGCGAGCCCGCGGGAGTCCACGGGCTGAGACCGCGCAGGAAGAGCGCCTCGCTCATGTAGAAGGTCCCCACGCCGGCCAGCACCCGTTGGTCGAGCAGCAGCTCACCGATCGCCCGGTCGGGGTGGGCGGCCAGGGTGGTGAGCACCGCTTCCTGATCCCACCCCGCCCCGAGAACGTCAGGCCCGAGATGGCCGATCAGCCGGTGTTCGGCGTCCGTGGTCACCAGGTCGAGCATGCCCAGGCGGTACCCGATCGTCGTCCAGGCCCTGGTGGCGACCACGGCGCGAATGTCGGCCTCCCGGAGCTGCCGTCCGTGAGAGCCGGCCCTCGGGCCCCCGGTCGCGGACTCGGCGCTGGGCCGCACGTGCCAGGACCCCTCCATCCGCAGGTGGCTGTGCAGGGTGAACCGCTGGTCCTCGCGCAGGAGGCGGCAGAGGAGGTGCTTGCCGGCGCTGACCACCTCGATCACCGTGCTCCCGCGCAGGTCGGTGGTGGCCAGGCTCGGCCAGCGCAGGTCCCACACGGTCACCTCGTGGCCGGCGAGCGCGGAGTTCAGGCGGGTGGCAGTCCGCCAGACCACGTCACCCTCGGGCATCTCGGGTCCTCACCGCGTGCCCTGTTCGCCCCATCGGCCTCATCCTGGCCTCACGCCCGCATGCGCAACCCGCGGGGGGTGGCGCGGAAGCCTGCCTCGGCCAGCGCACGGGTCACGGGCTGATCGGTGCCCAGGACGTCCTCGCCGTCCGCGCGCTCGACGGTCAACTTGCCCAGAGCGCCGTCCCGAACGGCGAGCGCCAGCGCATCCGCTGCGGGCTGCAGCTCGGCCGGGTCCACCGACCATGACAGCAGGGAACGCCCTCCGCGTTCGACGTAGAGCACCAGAGCGCCGTCCACCAGGACGACGACGGCTCCCGCCTTGCGTCCCGGCTTGTGCCCCCCGGAATCCTCCGGCCGGGCGGGCCAGGCGAGGGCGGCCCCGTACGGGTTGGCCGGGTCGGCTGCCGCCAGCACGATGGTGCGCCGAGCGCTGTCGGGGTCGTCGCCGACCGGGCGGGCGGAGGCGCGGAGCCGGTCGACGGCGCCCGTCCCGGCGAACTGGGCCGCGCCGAGTCCCTCGACGAAGTACCCCCGCCGCACCCGGCCGGCGTCCTCGAACGCCGACAGCACCCGGTACACCCCCGCGAACGCCCCGGCCACACCCTCGGCGAGCACGGCGCCCCGGGTGAGCACCCCGTGCCGCTCCAGCAACACCTCCGCCTGGGCATGGGCACGGATCGTGGGATCGCCCTCCCGCTCGGGCAGTAGTGACCAGCGCCCGGTGGCTGTCGGGGGGCCGGACCGGCTGGGCATGCCGGGGCGGGCGGGCAGCCCTCCGGCCG
This sequence comes from Kineosporiaceae bacterium, assembly GCA_016794595.1. Taxonomy (GTDB): domain Bacteria; phylum Actinomycetota; class Actinomycetes; order Actinomycetales; family Kineosporiaceae; genus JADJPO01. The sequence continues at coordinate 34,142 of JAEUJN010000035.1, read as the reverse complement.
CCGCCCGGGCGGCTTGAGCGGCCCGCAGCCCGGCGTGACGCCCGCCGTAGCGGCCTCGAGGCGTGGCCCGCCGGGAGCGGTGTGCCGTGCGCCCGCCGGACATGCGCGTGCGCAAAGCGGCCAGGCTGTCGTTGGTGATCAGCCCTGCCCAGGTCAGCTCCCACAGGGCCTCGGCCAGCGCGGCGTCGTCCGGACCGCCCACGGCGTCCGACAGGGCCCGGAAGAAGAAGGCCCCACCGCCGCCGAGGACCTCCAGGACGGCGGAGCCCACGTCCCCCGGGGCGAACAACGGGTCCACCGGGGCCAGGGTGAGCGGGGCGATGTCGGTCGGGTGCAGGCTGATCCACCCATCTTCCCCGGGTAGCGCACCGTGTCCGGACCACACCACCTCCCCCGCGGAGAGCAGCTCTTCCACGAGGCCGGGGGAGTACCCGGCGACCCGGCCCGGCAGCACGAGCGTCTCCAGCGCGCTCGCGGGAAGAAGCGCCCCGGCGAGTTGTTCGACCACGCGCAGGACACCCTCGACCCCACGGAGTGCGGCAGCCGGGCGGGGGTGGCGGTTCTCAGCCCGGACAGGGCCCGGCTCGGCTCGGGCGGCCGGGCCCTGACCGGTGATGCCCTGCCAGGCGGGCAGGAATCTGGCCAGATCCACCGCCGCGACCGGCTCCACCTCGGCCCGAAGGGCAGCCACCGAGCGCCGTCGCAGGGTACGCAACACCTCGCGGTCGCAGTAGTCGGTGCCGCTACCACCGCCGCACTCGATCGGTCGCAACTCGCCCTCGACGAGGCGCCCGGCAGCCACCAGCCGGCGCAGGGCCTCCAGCACGACGGCCACCCCGAGACCGAGCCGTTGAGCCAGGGCGGTCGCGGTGAACGGGCCGTGGGTGCGGGCATGGCGAGCCACCAGGTCACCGAGGGGGTCGCTCACCGGTTCGGTGAACACCTCGGCCACCCCCACCGGCAGCGGGGTTCCCAGGGCATCGCGCAGCCGGCCCGCGTCCTCGACCGCAGCCCAGCGGTCCTCACCGGCGATCCGCACCCGGATCACCCGGCGAGCCGCTTCCAGCCCGTCCAGCCACCCTCGGAGCACGACCGGATCGACAGGGGGGACAGCCGACAGCGACTCCTGGACGTCGTCCGGCCCGGCGAGGTCGTCCTCGCTGCGCCGCTCGATCAGGGTGCGGGCCGCCAGCTCCTCCAGGGTCAACGGCCCCAGTACCCGGACCAGGTCCGCCACGCCCTCGGCCCCGACCAGCCGTCGCCCGGCTGCCAGGCGCTGAAGTTCCGCCTCGGTGCGTTCCACCGCCGCGGGGTCGAGCAGGTCTCGCAGGGAGGTTCCCTCACCGCGCCCCAGGAGTTCGGAGAGCAGGGCCGGATCCAGTGCCAGAGCGGCCGCGCGGCGCTCGGCCAGGGGGGAGTCGCCCTCGTACAGGAACTGGGCGACGTAGCCGAACATCAGGCTGCGCGCGAACGGGGAGGGCTCGGTGGAGGTGACCTCGATGATGCGGACGGACCTGGCCGCCAGATCGCGCATCAGGTTCACCAGCCCCGGGACGTCGAAGACGTCCTGCAGGCACTCGCGGACCGTCTCCAGCACGATCGGGAAGCTGCCGTAGCGCGCGGCCACCTCCAGCAACTGGGCGGCCCGTTGGCGTTGCTGCCAGAGGGGTTGCCGGCGGTCCGGACGCCGGCGGGGCAGCAGCAGGGCGCGCGCGGCGCACTCGCGGAACCGGGCGGCGAACAGGGCCGAGCCCCCGAGCATGTCGGTCACCAGCGACTCGACGTCGCCGGGATCGATCGTCACCAGGTCGGCGATCTCCCCGGAGCCCCCGCTCGACAGGCTCTCGGACTCCACGTCCGGCAACCGCAGCACGATGCCGTCGTCGGCGGGCATGGCCTGCACGTCCACCCCGAACCGCTCCCGCATCCGGGCGGCCACTGCCAGCGCCCAGGGGGCGTGTACCTGGGCGCCGAACGGCGAGTGCACCACGACCCGCCAGTCGCCCAGTTCGTCGCGGAACCGTTCGACCACGATCGTGCGGTCGTCCGGTACGTGGCCGGTGGCCGACTTCTGTTCACGCAGGTAGGCCAGCAGGTTGTCGGTCGCCCAGGAGTCCAGGCCGGCCGCTGAGGCCCGGTCTCGGGCGCGGGCGTCGTCCAGCGCGGTCAGCTCCCGGACGAACGCCCCGACGGCCCGACCCAACTCCGCCGGACGCCCCTGGGCGTCCCCGTGCCAGAACGGCAGCCGTCCGGGTTGGCCGGGTGCGGGGGTCACCAAGACCCGATCGTGGGTGATGTCCTCGATCCGCCAGGAGGTCGAGCCGAGGGTGAACACGTCACCCACCCGCGACTCGTAGACCATCTCCTCGTCCAGCTCGCCGACCCTCCGGCCGCCGCGATCGCCGCTCGTCGCCGCGGAGCTGCTCGCCAGGAACACCCCGAACAGGCCCCGATCGGGGATCGTCCCACCGCTGGTGACGGCGAGTCGCTGGGCGCCGGGCCGCCCGGTCAGGGAGCCGGTCAGCCGATCCCAGACGATGCGGGGCCGTAGCTCGGCGAACTCGTCGCTGGGATAGCGCCCGGACAACATGTCGAGCACCGCCTCCAGGACCGCTCGGGTCACGGTGGCGAACGGTGCGGCTCGGCGGATCAGGGACTCCAGTTCGTCCACCGACCAGTCGTCCATCGCGACCATCGCCACGACCTGCTGGGCGAGCACATCGAGGGGATTGGCCGGCACCCGCAGCGCTTCGATGGCCCCCTGCCGCATCCGTTCGACCACGACCGCGGTCTGCACCAGATCGCTGCGGTACTTGGGGAACAGCACCCCGCGGGAGACGGCCCCCACCTGGTGACCGGCCCGTCCGACCCGCTGCAGCCCGCTCGCCACGCTGGGCGGGGACTCCACCTGCACGACCAGGTCGACCGCACCCATGTCGATCCCCAGCTCGAGGCTGGAGGTGGCCACCACGGCGGGGAGTCGCCCGGCCTTGAGTTCCCCCTCGATGATCGCCCGCTGCTCCTTGCTGACCGATCCGTGGTGGGCTCGGGCGAGCACGGGTGGGACTCCGGAGGCTGCCCCGGACTGGGCCATCACCTCGGCCGGGGACCCCGTGGGCCCGACCGGCTCGCCGGTCGTCCGTTCGGTCCACACCTCGTTGAGCCGCGCCGTCAGCCGCTCGGCCAGCCGTCGGGAGTTGGCGAACACGAGCGTCGAGCGATGATCGGTCACCAGGTCGACCACCCGCTCCTCGACGTGCGGCCAGATCGAGGGACGGCGTGGCTCACCCGCGGCAGGGCCGCTGAGGTCGAGCGACGGCTCGGAGGCGCGGCCCTGGGCCGGTGTTCCGGGGGGGCCGAGAGCGTCGAGGTCGCCCATGTCCGGCACCGGGACCACCACGGACAGCTCGAAGACCTTGTCCGCAGGCGGCTGGACGATCGCCACCGGCCGGGTGCCCGATCCGCCGAGCCAGCGGGCGACGTCCTCGACCGGGCGCACCGTGGCAGACAGCCCCACCCGCTGCGCCGGTGCCTCGAGCAGGGCGTCCAGCCGTTCGAGCGTGAGGGCCAGATGGGCGCCGCGCTTCGAACCGGCCAGGGCATGGACCTCGTCCACGATCACGGTCGACACGCCGGCCAGGGCGTCTCGGGCCCGCGAGGTCAGCAGCAGGAACAGCGACTCCGGGGTGGTGATCAGGATGTCCGGCGGGGTCCGCGTGAAGGATCGGCGCTCCTCGGCCGGGGTGTCCCCGGATCGGACGGCGACCCGGACGTCGGGCACCGGCAGCCCGAGTCGCGTGGCCGCCTGGCGCAAGCCGGTCAGCGGCGCACGGAGGTTGCGCTCGACGTCCACCGCCAGCGCCTTCAGGGGGGAGATGTACAGCACCCGGCAGCGATGGGCGACCGACTCGGGCACGGGGGATCGCGCGAGCTCGTCCAGTGCCCACAGGAATGCTGCCAGGGTCTTGCCGGACCCGGTGGGGGCCACGACCAGGGCGTGTTCGCCGGCGCTGATCGCAGTCCAGGCCCCCAGTTGCGCCGCAGTGGGTGCGCTGAACGACCCGGTGAACCAGTCCCGGGCCGCGGGTGAGAACCGATCGAGCACGGTCTCATCCTGCACTCCACCACCGACAGATGAGCCCTCCAGTGCCCTCTGGCCCTCTACCCGCCTCCTGCCCGCCGGCTCGGCCCCCTTGCCGATGACCGCCGGCGACTGCAGGCGTGCCGCGGCTCAGTCCCGGAACTGGGCGACGAGGCCGTTCAGTGCCTGGGCGACCTGCAGCATCTCGCCGGTCGCCGGGACGGAGTCGGCGGCGGAGGCTCGTGCCTGCTCCGCGGCCTCGACCGCACCGGAGGCGGTGTGGGTGATGCGCTGAGCTGCGGCCGCCGCCTCGGACAGGCTGCGGTTGATCTCGTGCGTGGTGGCGGTCTGCTCCTCGACGGCCGAGGCGATGGTGTTCTGCGCGTCGTGGATCTGGGCGATGATCGACCCGATCTCCTCCATGGCCGTGGTCACGGCCGCGACGTCGGTCTCGATCGCCTCCATCCGCGCGGTGATGCCGGCCGTTGCCCGCGCGGTGCCCTGGGCGAGCTCCTTGACCTCCGTGGCCACCACGGCGAATCCCTTGCCCGCCTCGCCCGCGCGGGCGGCCTCGATGGTGGCGTTCAGCGCCAACAAGTTGGTCTGTTCGGCGATCGAGTTGATCAGCTGGACCACGTTGCCGATCTCTGCCGTGCTGCCACCGAGGCGGCCGACCGTCTGGTGGGTGCGCTCGGTGACCTGGACGGCGGTTCCGGCGACGTTCGCCGCCGCCGCTGCGCTCTTGGAGATCTCGGCGATGGACGCCGTCATCTCGTCCACTCCCGCGGCCCCGGCACCGACGTTCTCGGCCACCTCCGCGGAGGCTGCGGAGGCCTCGCTGGCGCGGTCCAGGGCCTGGGACGTCCGGCTCATCACCTCGCGGCCGATCCCGTCCAGCCGGCCGGCCGACTCGGCGACATGGGCAGCCTCGCCGTCCAGCCGGTGGACGAGGGTGGCCACCTGAGCGAACTGGGAGTTGAACGCAGTGGCCAGTTGGCGCATCTCGCGGACGCCCTCCGCCGAGAGTTGGAACGAGAGATCGTTCTGGTTGCGCGAGGCCAGGGCCCGCATGTATCGGGTGCCAGGACGTCCGACGAGGGCGTAGTCGGCCCACAACGTGCCGGCGACGCCGAGGCCGAGCAGCACGATGAGGATGATCATCCTCGTGACGGTGGCATCGAGCTGTTCGTCGGCCCGGGCGACGGAGTCGGCCGATTGCTCGTCCAGCTGGGTCTGGAACCGGCCGACCGGCTCCATGATCAGTGCCTTGTCGGCGGTGTACTGCGCGTCGAACATGATCCGGGCCGAGGTGGCCTTCTTGGCCGACGTGGACAGCGCGCCGTCCTCGGCTGACAGCGTGAAGTCGGCGACCGGGCCTGGCATGTCCGCCCGATCCACCCCGGTTGCCTCGAGCATCAGCCGCTGGGACCGGGTCTCGGTGGTGACCAGGGCATCCGACTTGGCCTTGGCCTCGGCCAGCAGGTCGAGCAGTTCCGGCGGGACGCCGAGCTCCTTCATCCGGGCGAGCACCCGATCACGGGTCTTGGTCGTGGTGATCTCTGCCCAGTAGGCGTCCAGGTGGGCCCGGTCCCCGGTCACCGAGTAGGCCCGGGCCTCGCCGGTGAGCAGGTCCGAGGCAGCGCCCAGCTCGGCACCGAGCTGGGACAGCTCGCTCGCCGTGGTCATGGCGCGGTCCTCGGCGTCGAGCGCCCGCAACATGCCGACGAGGGTCGTGGCCACCAGCACGCCGAGCAGGGCCAGAACGCCGACACAGATGCCCGCGAGGGTGCGGTACGCCAGCCCACCGCGACGAGGAGATGTGCTCATGAGGAGGTTCTCGGCTCCCTGGGCCACGCACTTGAGAGACACCGCTGAGGAGGCCGGAGCCGGGTCGATGAGATGCTCGCCGGGTGCGGATGAGTGAGTTCTGGCGGCTGGTGGACGAGGAGTTCGGGGTCGCCCATGGCCGAACCCTCGTCCGGGATCACGTCGTGGGTGCCCTGGGGCACCGCACCGCCGAGCAGGCCCTGGGCGGGGGGGAGGATCCGCGATCGGTGTGGTTGGCGTTGTGCGTCGAGCTGGAGGTGCCCGAGGACCGCCGCTGGGGGCGTGAGGAACCGGCGGCGCGGCGGCGGCGCCGGTGATCCGGCGTGTCGCCCGCGTCGAACACCTGTTCGGGATAGTGTCGTCCACAACGCGCGGTTCTCGTCCCACTGTCCCCAGGGGACGTCGTCCGGCGCCGGAGTTGTCGGTGGCACCCCCTAGCGTCCACGGCGACCGTCAGACCGAGACCTGCTCGCGATCGAGCACCCCGAGACCGAGGTGGAGACATGCCAGCCCCAGCAGACCGTGAGAAGGCACTCGAGACCGCCCTCGCCCAGATCGACCGCCAGTTCGGCAAGGGCTCCGTCATGCGACTGGGGGAGGATTCCCGCCCACCCATCGAGGTGATCCCGACCGGATCGATCGCCCTGGATGTCGCCCTGGGGATCGGTGGTCTCCCCCGGGGACGGGTGATCGAGATCTACGGCCCGGAGTCCTCCGGTAAGACCACGGTGGCCCTGCACGCCGTCGCGAATGCCCAGCGGGCCGGGGGAATCGCCGCCTTCATCGACGCCGAGCACGCCCTCGATCCCGAGTACGCCAAGAAACTGGGCGTCGACACCGACGCCCTGCTGGTCTCCCAGCCGGACACGGGCGAGCAGGCGCTCGAGATCGCGGACATGCTGATCCGCTCCGGCGCGCTGGACGTCATCGTCATCGACTCGGTGGCGGCCCTCGTGCCGCGGGCGGAGATCGAGGGCGAGATGGGGGACAGCCATGTCGGCCTGCAGGCACGCCTGATGTCCCAGGCCCTGCGCAAGATCACCGGTGCCCTGAGCAACACCGGCACCACCGCGATCTTCATCAACCAGCTGCGCGAGAAGATCGGGGTGATGTTCGGGTGCTTCTCCTACAACACCCGGGTCACCCTGGCCGACGGTTCACAGGAAAGAATCGGAACGATCGTCAACCAGAAACTGGACGTCGAGGTGCTCACCTACGACCCGGTCAAGGACGCCATCGTGCCGGGTCGCGTGACCAACTGGTTCGACAACGGTCCAGCCGAGCGTTTCCTGCGGTTCACCGTTGCCCGATCCGGTGGGAACGGGAAGGCGCAGTTCGCTGCCACCGAGAACCATCTCGTCCGGACGCCGGGTGGCTGGCGTGAGGCGGGCGAGCTGCTCACCGGCGATCGAGTGATGACCAGCGAGACCCACCGTCTCAGCCGGCAGCAACTCGAGGTGATCCTCGGTGGTCTCATGGGTGACGGGCACCTGGCGCCGAACCGGCGCGGTCGCTCCGGGGTGCGCTTCCGGATGGGTCACGGAGCGGCCCAGGCTGACTATCTGGACTGGAAGGCCGAGCTGCTGGGCAACATTCCAGCCTCGCGCTCGGTGCGTCCGAACGGAGCTGTGCACCTCGACCTCACCCCTCTGCCCGAACTCGCCGAACTGCGTGAGGCCGTCTACTGGGGTGACGGCAAGAAGCACCTGACCTGGGAGTATCTCAAGGCGCTCACGCCGCTCGCCCTGGCCATCTGGTACCAGGACGACGCCTCATTCGCGGTGCGTTCGGCAGGCCTGCAGCAGCGCACCCGAGGCGGGTCGGGGCGTGCTGAGATCTGTGTCGAAGCGCTGAGTGAGGGCAGCAGGGTTCGGCTCGTGGACCACCTTCGGGATGCCTTCGGCCTCGAGGCTGCGTTGATGCTGCGTGGGGCGCGCAAGGTGGCGGTCCTGCAGTTCACGACGGCGGCCACCAAGAAGCTGCACGAGATCATCGCGCCTTCTGTGCACCCGTCGATGGACTACAAGCTGTTGCCGGCCTTCCGTGGCCGGTTCGCGGTCCGGCCCGAGTTCGTCGAGCCCGCCGAGCGCCTCGTCCCGGCGCGCATCCTCGACATCCACGTCAAGCCGCCCACCCGTTCGATGCATCGGTTCGACATCGAGGTCGAAGGCACCCACAACTACTTCGTCGACCATGTCATGGTCCACAACAGCCCCGAAACCACCACGGGCGGTAGGGCTCTGAAGTTCTACTCCTCGGTCCGTCTCGACGTGCGCCGGATCGAGACGCTCAAGGACGGCTCCGAGCCGGTCGGCTCGCGCACCCGGGTCAAGGTGGTCAAGAACAAGGTCAGCCCGCCGTTCAAGCAGGCCGAGTTCGACATCCTCTACGGCATCGGAATCTCGCGCGAGGGTGGCCTGATCGACATGGGCGTGGAGCAGGGCTTCGTGCGCAAGTCCGGTGCCTGGTACACCTACGAGGGCGATCAGCTCGGCCAGGGCAAGGAGAACGCGCGCGCGTTCCTGCGTGACAACCCCGATCTCGCCGACGAGATCGAGAAGAAGATCAAGGAGAAGCTGGGCGTCGGTCCACGCGTGGACGCGCCCGCGGTCGACGTCCGCGAACTCCCCGGGACGGCCCCGGCCTCGGCCCCCGCCTCGGGTGGGAAGGGCAAGGCAGCCAAGGTCGACTTCTGAGTCGGCCCCAACCGTGGTTCAGCGCGATCGCCGGCGTCCCGGGAGTCCAGGCCCGACCCCCGGGACGCCGGCGGACCTCACCCCGGACGCCGATCCGGTGTCGGTGGCCCGGGCAATCGCCCTGCGTCAGCTGACCGCCGCGCCACGAACCCGGGCGCAACTGGCCGAGGCGATGGCGCGACGGGATGTTCCCGCCGGCGTCGCCGAGCAGGTCCTCGGCCGCCTCGAGGAGGTCGGGCTGGTGGACGACGCGGAGTTCGCCCGGATGTGGGTGGAGTCCCGACACGCCGGTCGTGGCCTGGCGCGGCGCGCGCTCGAGCACGAGTTGCGCACCAAGGGCGTGGACGCCGAACTGGCGCGTGAAGCGGCCGGCGTCGTCGACGCGGACGCCGAACTCGCGGCGGCCGTGGCGCTGTGCCGGCGACGGCTGCCGGCGTTGCGCGGGGACGAGCCGGCCCGCAGGGATCGGCGATTGCTCTCCCTGCTCGCTCGCAAGGGCTACGGAGCCGAGGTGGCGCGCCGGGCCGTGCGGCAGGTCTGCGCCGATGCCGTGGACGACGACATGTGAGCCCCTGAGCGCACGCAGACCGGTGATCCGGCCAGTCTCGAGTTCCCTGCTCGGCACGGCTGCGAGGGGAAGCAGATGATGCATCACCAACATCCCGATGAGTATCGATCCGGAATCAATGTCCGATTCTGTGATCGATCCTCACCTGATGGTCCGGTATGTTCCGGCCATGGGCGAGCCACTCGTGGTGATGTCGAAGGTGAACAAGCACTTCGGCGACCTGCACGTGCTCCGGGATATCGATCTCGAGGTCGGTCGCGGCGAGGTCGTGATCCTGATCGGCCCCTCAGGGTCGGGCAAGTCGACCCTGTGCCGCACGATCAACCGGCTGGAGACCTTCGAGTCCGGATCGATCAGCATCGACGGCAAGCCGCTTCCCGAAGAGGGCAAGGAACTCGCCCAGCTCCGGGCGGACGTGGGCATGGTCTTCCAGAGCTTCAACCTGTTCGCTCACAAGACCATCCTGGAGAACGTCACCCTGGGACCGATCAAGGTCCGTCGGCAGTCGAAGGCCGAGGCCGACAAGCGGGCCCGTGAGTTGCTCGAGCGGGTGGGTGTGCAGGCCCAGGCGTCCAAGTACCCGGCCCAGCTGTCCGGCGGGCAGCAGCAGCGGGTGGCCATCGCCCGTTCGCTGGCCATGAGCCCCAAGGTGATGCTCTTCGACGAGCCGACCTCCGCGCTCGACCCAGAGATGATCAACGAGGTGCTCGATGTCATGGTCGAGCTGGCACGCAGTGGCATGACCATGATCGTCGTCACCCACGAGATGGGCTTCGCGCGCAAGGCCGCCAACCGGGTGGTGTTCATGTCCGACGGTCAGATCGTCGAACAGGCGCCGCCACAGGAGTTCTTCACCACTCCCAAGACCGATCGGGCCAAGGACTTCCTCAGCAAGATCCTCACCCATTGACCCGCCGACCCACCCATCCGCTGACCCAGTCACGCACCGACCCACGGCCGCCGGCGGTATCCACCGCCGAGCGCTCCGGTTGCAGATCACCAAGGACAGAAGGGGACTCACTGATGATCACTCGTCGTCGCCTCGCCGCTCTGAGCGCCTGTGCGGCCCTGGCCGTCGGGCTCGCCGCCTGCGGTGGCTCCGACTCCTCCACCGGTGACAGCGCGAGCGGAGCCGGGCTCAAGGTCGGCATCAAGTTCGACCAGCCGGGCCTGGGACTCAAGCAGGGCAGCGAGTACAAGGGCCTGGACGTGGATGTGGCCACCTACGTCGCCGGCAAGCTCGGCACTCCGGCCGACAAGATCACCTGGGTTCAGGCGCCCAGCGCTCAGCGCGAGAGTCTGATCGAGACCGGCCAGGTGGACTTCATCGTGGCCACGTACTCGATCACCGACGCCCGCAAGGAGAAGGTCAGCTTTGCCGGGCCGTACCTGATCGCGGGGCAGGATCTGCTGGTCCGGGCCGACGAGGCCGCCATCACCGGTCCGGAGGCCCTGGCCGGCAAGAAGCTCTGCTCGGTGAAGGGCTCGACGTCCGCCCAGAAGGTCAAGGACCAGAACCCCGGGGTCAACCTGCAGGAGTTCGCCACCTACTCCGAGTGCATGGCCGCGCTGACCTCCAGGGCTGTGGACGCGCTGACCACGGACGACACGATCCTGGCCGGTTACGCCGCCCAGGAACAGTACAAGGGCAAGGTCAAGGTGGTCGGCAAGACGTTCTCGCAAGAGCGGTATGGGATCGGCCTGAAGAAGGGCAACGTCGACCTGTGCACGAAGATCACCGATGCGATCAACTCGATGATCAAGGACGGTGACTGGCAGAAGGCCGTCGATGCCAACCTCGGCCCGGCCGGCTACAAGCCGGGTGCAGGCAACCCGCCCACCCCGGACGCCTGCTCCTGACCGACCGATGACTCCCGGTCCGGGCGTGGTGGCCCGCACGCCCGGACCGGGGCCGGCATCCGCACCAGGTGAGCGCACAGGCAGGGGTGAGTGATGATCGACATCCTGACCGAGTACAACGTGCTCGGTGCCTTCGTCGAGACCCTGAAGTACACCGTGCTGGCGGCCATCGGCTCGCTGGTGATCGGCACCCTGGTGGCGGTCATGCGGGTCTCGCCGATCGGCGTCCTGCGCGGGTTGGGGACCTTCTACGTCACCACGATCCGCAACACCCCGCTGACCCTGCTGATGGTGCTGAGCATTCTCGGACTGGCCTTCATCGTCGGCCTCCAGCTGTCGGAGGACTTCAACGCCAACACCTTTCGATGGGCCGTCGTGATGCTCTCGGTCTATCACGCAGCCTTCGTCGCCGAGGCGTTGCGCAGCGGGGTGAACACCGTCCCGACCGGCCAGGCCGAGGCCGCCCGGTCCATCGGGCTGACCTTCGGCCAGAGTCTGCGCGAGGTGATCCTGCCCCAGGCGTTTCGGGGGGCGATCGCACCCCTGGGCTCGACCCTGATCGCGCTCACCAAGAACACCACCGTGGCCCAGGTGATCGGGGGCAGCGAGGCGGCCGGGTTGCTGAGCACCATCGTGGAGAACGAGGGCAGTTCCTACGGCGCCTTTCTGATCATCGCCCTCGGGTTCGTGATCCTGACCCTGCCCACCGGGATCGCCTTCACCCATCTGTCCGAGAGGCTGGCGGTGAGGCGATGAGCGCGCAGGCGGTTCTGTTCGATGCACCCGGGCCGAGGGCCAGGGCCCGGCACCGGATCCTGACCGTGCTCGGAGCCCTGCTGGTCCTGGCAGTGGCATTCGTCGTGGTGCGCAAGATGAACGACGCCGGGCAGCTCGACTCCGCGCTGTGGACCCCGTTCCTAACCGATCCGGCCGTCTGGAGCGAGTACCTGCTGCTGGGGCTGTGGGCCACTGTGAAGGCCGCGGTGTTCTCCATCGCGCTGGCGGGGGCGTTCGGCCTCCTGTTCGGCACCGGCCGGCTCTCGCACAACGCAGCCGTGCGCTGGGCCTGCGGGGTGATCGTGGAGTTCTTCCGCGCCGTCCCGGTATTGATCATGATGCTCTTCCTGGGGTTCGGCGTGTACCCCACGATCGATGCCATCCCGGACAGCCAGGTCCCGCTGGTGGCCGTGGTCACCGCGCTGACCCTGTACAACGGGTCGGTCGTGGCCGAGCTCGTCCGCGCCGGCGTCCGGAACCTGCCGAAGGGGCAAGGCGAGGCGGGGCTGTCCATCGGGCTGACCCGGGGCCAGACGCTGCGGCTGGTTCAACTGCCGCAGGCGCTGCGCCACATGTTGCCGGCGCTGATCGGGCAGTTCGTGGTGGCCCTGAAGGACTCCGCCCTCGGGTACGCGATCCTCTACCAGGAGCTCCTGACCTGGGGTAAGACGCTCGGTTCCGCCTACTCCAACACCGTGCCCGCCTACCTGGTGGTGGCCCTGATGTTCATCCTGCTCAACGTCGGCCTGACCCATCTGGCCATGGCGGTGGACCGCCGGATGTCCCGCCGCCTGGGCGACCAGGGTGCGGCCGGGCCACTGGCCACCGGACCGGAACCGGAACTGGAAGTGCTCCACGCCGCTCCACCGCCGGGGCGAACCCAGCCCTGACGAGTACGGGCCCGGGAGCGCAGGGACTGCTCGGCGTCCTGCCCGTAGGCTGGCCGGGTCATGACGACTCCCGCCCCCGCCACCGACGAGCCGGCCGCCGGGCACACCTACCAGGTGCGCACGTACGGCTGCCAGATGAACGTCCACGACTCCGAGCGCATCTCGGGGCTGCTCGAGGGCGCCGGCTACACCCGTGCCGAGGACGGCGCCGAGCCTGACGTCGTCGTGTTCAACACCTGCGCCGTGCGCGAGAACGCCGACAACAAGCTCTACGGCAACCTCGGTCACCTGGCCCCGGCCAAGGCCGCTCGGCCGGGCCTGCAGATCGCGGTCGGGGGCTGCCTGGCCCAGAAGGACCGGGACGCCATCGTGCGGCGCGCCCCCTGGGTCGACGTGGTGTTCGGAACCCACAACCTCGGCTCGCTGCCCGCCCTGCTCGACCGTGCCCGACACAACCACGAGGCCCAGGTCGAGATCGTCGAGGCGTTGCAGACCTTTCCCTCCACACTGCCCACCCGCCGGGAGTCGCCGTACGCGGGGTGGGTGTCGATCAGCGTGGGGTGCAACAACACCTGCACCTTCTGCATCGTGCCGAGCCTGCGCGGCAGCGAGCGTGACCGGCGCCCGGGCGAGATCCTGGCCGAGGTGGAGGCCCTGGTCGCCGAGGGGGCGATCGAGGTCACGCTGCTGGGCCAGAACGTGAACACCTATGGCGTCGAGTTCGGCGATCGGGGCGCCTTCGCCAAGCTGCTGCGGGCCTGCGGCGGGGTCGAGGGGCTCGAGCGGGTGCGGTTCACCAGCCCTCACCCGGCGGCCTTCACCGACGACGTGATCGAGGCGATGGCCGCCACCGCCAACGTGATGCCGCAACTGCACATGCCGCTGCAATCCGGCTCCGACCGCATCCTCAAGGCGATGCGCCGCTCGTACCGCTCCGACCGCTTCCTCGCCATCCTCGACCGGGTGCGCGCCGCCATCCCGGACGCCGCGATCAGCACCGACGTCATCGTCGGCTTCCCCGGTGAGACCGAACAGGACTTCGCCGAGACGCTCGAGGTCGTCGCCGCCGCCCGGTTCGCCCAGGCGTTCACCTTCCAGTACTCACCCCGACCGGGGACGCCAGCCGCCGACCTGCCCGACCAGGTCGCCAAAGCCGTTGTGCAGGAACGGTACGAGCGCTTGGTGGCCGTGCAGGAGGAGATCTCCTGGGCAGAGAACCGTGCCCAAGAGGGGCGCCGGCTCGAGGTGTTGGTGGCCGAGGGGGAGGGGCGCAAGGACGCCGCGACCGCCCGCCTGTCCGGCCGGGCCCAGGACGGTCGCCTGGTGCACTTCGCATTGCCGCCGCACCCGCCCGGCTCGCAGCGAGCACCGGCTCCGGTGCCTCGTCCCGGTGACCTGGTCACCGTGCAGGTCACCTACGGAGCCCCCCACCACCTGGTCGCGGATGCCGCGCTGAACGGCGGACCGTTCGCCGTCCGGCGCACTCGGGCCGGCGATGCCTGGGCCGAGCGTGCCGCGGTGGCACGGGTCGATCGCGCGTCGACCCCGGGGACCGTGCAGGGACGAACTCCGCTGCCCCTGCTCTGACCGCTCGGCGGGCGGGACCCCGATCGCCCGTTTCCCGAGAGGCCGACCCGGATCGCCGCGAGTCCGGCCGCGCCGCAGCGCGGACGACCTCGCGGCGATCGGTCAGGGGTCGGCGCCGCTGTGCCGCGCCGCCGATCTCAGGCCTGCGGCTCCTCGGCGGCGGCACCCGGCTCGCGGCCCTTGATCAGGTCGTCGGCCTTGGCCTGCACCGCGTCCACCTTGTCGGCGAACTTGCCCCCGGTGACCGCGTCCACCGCGTCCCCGGCCTTCTCGATGGCCGCGTCCGAGACGCTCTCGAGGTTGTCCTTGGCGCTCTCCAGGCCGGACTTGGCGGCCTCGGTCGCGTGGGCCAGCTGCTCCTTGGCCTGGTCGGCGAGCTCTGCGGCCTTGTTCTTCAGGTTGTCGAACGCGCTCATCTCGTGGTGTCTCCCGTGATCGGATCGCCGCTGCGAACGGTTCGCGGCGTGCACCAACATCATGCCCGTTCGCCGTGGGCCGGTCGTGCCAGACTCACGAGGTGATCCGCGAGCCCACCACCGCCGCCGACAGGGCTCGGAGTGCTGCCGACCTGGGTGGGGCCGGATCGCTGATCGCGGTCGTCGGCCCCACGGCGTCCGGCAAGTCCGACCTGGCAGTCGAGCTGGCATTGCGACTGGACGGCGAGGTGGTCAACGCCGATGCCCTGCAGCTCTACCGCGGGATGGACATCGGAACCGCCAAGCTGACCCCCGCCGAGCGGCGTGGCGTCCCGCACCATCAACTCGACGTCCTGGGGGTGACCCAGGAGGCCAGCGTGGCCACCTTTCAACGCCACGCCCGTGCGGCCATCGCCGCGATCCGCGGGCGGGGACGGCGGCCGATCCTGGCCGGCGGGTCCGGGCTCTACGTGCGGGCCGTCCTGGACACCCTCGACATCCCGCCCACCGACCCCGCCGTCCGGGCCGACCTGGAGGCGGAGCTCGCGCGGGTGGGTGCCGCTGCGCTGCACGACCGCCTGGCCCGCCATGATCCGGCCGCGGCGCGGGCGATCCTGCCCGGCAACGGGCGCCGCATCGTGCGAGCGCTGGAGGTGATCACGCTCACCGGACGGCCGTTCACCGCGACCCTGCCGACGGGCGAGTATCACCAGCCCACGGTGCAGGTCGGCCTGAGCGTGCCGCGCCCGGTGCTGGATGAGCGGATCGAGCGCCGAGTGGACCGGATGTGGGGGGCCGGGCTGGTGGCCGAGGTCACCGGGCTGGTCGCAGAGGGCCTGCGCAGAGGCCGAACCGCTTCGCGCGCACTGGGTTACGCCCAGGTGCTGGCACTCCTGGACGGCGAGCTGGACGAAGCGGCTGCCCGCTCGGACACGATCGTGGCCACGCGGCGGTTCGCGCGGCGTCAACAGTCCTGGTTCGGGCGCGACCATCGCATCGCCTGGGTGAACCACGACGTGACCGACCTGGTCGAGCAGGCTGTGCGAATCTGTACGGCATGACCTCGATCGCCTCGACGAGCCCCTCGCACCTCGGCAGCCAGAGGCTGGCGGGGGTGCGGTGGGCGAAGGGGCACGGCACCGAGAACGACTTCGTGATCCTGCCCGACCCCGACGATCGGCTGGAACTGGACGAGCACGACGTCCGAGCCGTGTGCGACCGCCGGGCCGGGATCGGCGCGGACGGGATCCTGCGCGTGGTCCGGCTGCCGGCGGGTGAGGCCGGAGGCGCGCCGTGGTTCATGGACTACCGCAACGCCGACGGGTCGCTGGCAGAGATGTGCGGCAACGGCATCCGGGTGTTCGTCGCCTACCTGATGCATGCCGGGCTGCTCAGGCTCGCGGACGGCGAGAGTGTCGCCATCGACACCCGGGCCGGGGTGCGGGTCGTGCGCCGCGAGGGCGAGCAGTTCGCGGTCGACCTCGGCCCCTGGCGGATCGATGCGGGACCGGCGGCCGCCGAGTCGGGCAGCGACCGCACGGTCCACCTACCCGGGTCACCGGTCGCCCACGCGGGGCTGTCGGTGAACGTCGGCAACCCGCACGTCGTGGTGGCCGTGCCCGACCTCGACACCCTGCACGCACTCGACCTGAGCCAGGCGCCGGTGCTGGACCCGACCGCACCGGACGGCGCCAACGTCGAGGTGGTCCTGCCCGGGCACGGGGTCGGCCGGGACGGCGACGACCGGCCGTTGGGACACCTGGCGATGCGCGTGCACGAGCGCGGCTCGGGGGAGACCCGCTCCTGTGGCACCGGCGCCGTCGCCTCGGTGCTCGCGGCCCGATTCTGGGGTGGCGCGGCGGCCCCGGACGAGTGGACGGTCGACGTTCCCGGTGGCCGGTTGCGGGTGCGCGTCCCCGCAGGCTCCGCCTGGACGGGGGAGAGCGCCGAGCTTCTCGGCCCGGCCCGCATCGTCGCCGAGGGCACGCTCACCGGCCAGTGATCTGGGAGGGGCCGGTGCCGAGCCAGGGTCACCGGGCGGGCCGTACCTCGAGCACCCGGTAGCCCTTGGCGCTGCCCAGCCGCCGGACGCCGTGCCGTGGCAGCGGGTCCGCGTGAGGTGCGGTCAGGTGCCGGGTGGCCAGGTGCTGGGCGAGCCAGGCCTGGAGCGAATCGGCGCCGAGGTGCCGCTGCACGACCAGGTAGGCGTGACCGTCGTCCGTCAGCCGGGCCAGCCAGTGCTCCAGCAGCGCGTGCAGGGCGGCCTTGCCGATGCGGATCGGCGGGTTCGACCAGATGGTGGTGAACCGGACGTCGTCCAAAACCTCCTGCGGCGCAATGACTCTGACGTTGCGCAGGCCCAGCCGGCCGGCGTTCTCCGCAGTCAGCTCGCGGGCCAGCGGGTTGACGTCGACCGCCCAGACCCGCGCCCCCGGCGAGAGCAGCGCCAGGGTCAGGGCGAGCGGTCCCCATCCGCAGCCGAGGTCGAGCAGGTCTCCGCTGGGCGGGGGCGCCGGCACGTCGCGCAGGAGCACCCGGGTGCCCAGGTCGAGCCGATCCCCACTGAACACGTGACCGGAGGTGACCAGTTCCACCTCGCGCCCGGCCAGACTCACCGGCAGGGTGCGCCGGGGGGCCGACTCGTGGGGCCGGTCGCTGAAGTAGTGCTCACCCGAGGACACCGGCCCAGCGTAGGCGGCAGGGCACACGGACCTCGCACCGGCCATCGCAGCGCGCCGGGTAATCACGTGGCGTCACCGCAGGATGCCTGACAGGCTAGAACCGTTATGGATACCCCTTCCACCACCTCGACCACCACCCCGACCGCCGCCTCCACCACCGACTGGGACGGCGACCAACTCGACCTCGCCGACCGCCGGGCGCTGCGCCGAGTGGCCGGGCTGTCGACCGAGCTCGCCGACGTCACCGAGGTCGAGTACCGCCAGTTGCGGCTCGAGCGCGTCGTGCTGGCAGGGCTGTTCGGTGGGTCCTCCGACACCGCCGAGGGCGCCGAGATCTCGCTGCGGGAGCTGGCCGCACTGGCCGAGACCGCCGGCTCGGCGGTGCTGGACGGCGTCCTGCAGCGCCGGGACACCCCGGATCCGGGCACCTGGCTCGGCTCGGGCAAGGCCGAGGAGCTGCGTGAGCTGGTGGCCTCCTCCGGCGCGGACACGGTGATCTGTGACGGTGACCTGTCACCGTCCCAGCGCCGCGGGCTGGAGGACGTGGTCAAGGTCAAGGTGATCGACCGGACCGCGCTGATCCTGGACATCTTCGCCCAACACGCCAAGTCCAAGGAGGGCAAGGCCCAGGTCGAGCTGGCCCAGCTCGAGTATCTGCTGCCGCGCCTGCGCGGCTGGGGTGAGTCGATGTCCCGTCAGGCCGGTGGCCGGGTGGCCGGCGGTGAGGGCATCGGGTCTCGCGGGCCGGGTGAGACCAAGATCGAACTGGACCGGCGGCGCATTCGTACCCGGATGGCCAAGCTGCGTCGTCAGATCCACGCGATGAAGGCCGCCCGCGACACCAAGCGTTCGGGACGGCGTCGGCACGCGATCCCCTCGGTGGCGATTGCGGGCTACACCAACGCCGGCAAGTCGAGCATCCTCAACCGGCTCACCGGGGCCGGGGTGCTGGTCGAGGACGCGCTGTTCGCCACGCTGGACCCCACGGTCCGCCGGGCCCAGACCTCCGACGGGCGGACCTACACCCTCACCGACACCGTCGGGTTCGTGCGCCGCCTGCCGCATCAGCTGGTGGAGGCGTTCCGGTCCACGCTGGAAGAGGTGGCCGATGCCGACCTCGTGCTGCACGTGGTCGACGGGTCTCACGCGGATCCCGAGGGGCAACTGGCCGCTGTTCGCACCGTGCTGGCCGAGGTCGGGGCGAGCGCCGTCCGCGAGATCGTCGTGATCAACAAGGTGGACGCCGCCGACGCCGACCAGGTCGAGCGCCTGTTGCGCCGCGAGAAGGGATCGGTGGCCGTCTCGGCGCGGTCCGGGGTGGGCTTCGAGGAGCTGGCAGAAGTCATCGCGACCGAGCTGCCCCGCCCGAGCATCGAGATCGACCTGGTCGTGCCCTACCAGCGCGGAGATCTGATCAGCCGGGTCCACTCCGAGGGCGAGGTGCTGGGCACCGAGCACCACGAGAACGGGACCCGCCTCCAGGCCCGGGTCCGGCCAGATCTCGCCGACGCCCTGCGCGCGGTCGCCGTCGGCTGAGCCCGGGCGAGCCGAGCCGAGCCGGCTGAGCCGGGCCGATACCGGCGGACATCGCCGGCCCGTGGTCGGCGACCTCCGCCGGACCGAGCCGTCCGCGGCGTAGGCTCGACGGGTGAGGGACTTGCTCGCCGCCGCGGTGGCAGCGGTGAACGGCAGCCCCCGCGAGGGTCAGCAGCAGATGGCCGACGCCGTGGCCGAGGCCATGACCAGCGGCGTGCACCTGCTCGTGCAGGCAGGAACCGGCACCGGAAAATCACTGGCCTACCTGGTCCCGGCGATCGCCCACGCCGTCCGCGGGCAGCGGTGCGTGGTGGTCTCGACCGCGACCCTGGCCTTGCAGTCCCAGATCGTCGAGCGCGATCTGCCGCGGCTGGCCGACGCCCTCACCCCTCTGCTCGGGCGGCGTCCGACCTGGCAGGTGGTCAAGGGACGGGCCAACTACGTGTGCCTGCACAAGCTGGACGGCGGCTACCCCGAGGAGGACGGGGGGTTGTTCTCGCTGGCGCCGGCGACAGCCGGGGCCGGTGGGTCGCTCGCGGAGCCCGCACCCGGGCGACTGGGGTCACAGGTGGTGCGGTTGCGCGAGTGGGCGCAGGCCACCCCTGCAGGGGAACGCGAGGAACTCGTGCCCGGGGTCAGCGACCAGGCCTGGCGGCAGGTGTCGGTCAGCGCTCGCGAGTGTCTGGGGACGGCATGCCCGCGCGTCACCGAGTGCTTCTGCGACACGGCCCGGGAACGCGCCAGGTCGGTCGACATCGTCGTCACCAACCACGCCGTGGTCGCCATCGACGCCTTCGAGGGGCGCAGCCTGCTGCCCGAGCACGACGTGCTGGTGGTCGACGAGGCGCACGAGCTGGCCGACCGGGTGACCTCGGTGGTCTCCAAGGAGCTGACCGTCACCGCGGTCGAGATCGCCGCCCGGCGGTGCCGTGCGGTCGGCGTGGCCACCACCGAGCTCGACCAGGCGGCCGTGCGCCTGGCCGACGCCTTCCAGGGCGCGCCCGAGGGCCGGATCACCGATCTCGCCCAGCATGACGACGACCCGCTGGGGGCGTCGGTGATCGCCGTGCGGGACGGCGCGCGCGCCCTGGTCTCGGCCGTGGAGTCCACCCGGTCGGGTGGCCCCGGAGCGGGCGAGGCTGCCCGGGCGTTGGCCCGGGCGGCGATCGGTGAGGTCTTCGACGTCGCCGAGCGGCTCGCCAGCGGCTCGGGGGGGCGAGGCGGGGCGGACGTCGTGTGGCTGTCGCGGGTGGGGCGCCCCGAGGCGGGTGGGGTCAGGATCACCCTGCACGTGGCCCCCCTGACCGTGGCCGGCGCGTTGCGCGGAAGGGTGTTCGACGAGCGGACGGTGATCGCCACCTCCGCGACGCTGTCGGTCGGGGGCAGCTTCGAGGCCGTGGCCCGCTCGTTCGGGCTGGGCCGGGCGGAGGGTCTCTCGGCCGGAACCGCACCTGGGACCGAGACGGGGGCAGCTGCCGGGACCGACTCGGGGTCGGACTCGGCGTCCGACCCGAGGACGGACTCGGCGTCCGACTCGGGGTCGCACTCGGGGTCGGACGGACGGAACGGTGCGGCCCGCGAGCCGGCCGCCTGGACAGGCCTGGACGTGGGCAGCCCGTTCGACTACCCCCGCCAGGCGATCCTGTACATCGCCCGGCACCTGCCGGCCCCCGGGCGGGACGGGTTGGGCGAACCCCTGCTGGAGGAGCTGGCCGGCCTGGTCGAGGCGGCAGGCGGGCGGACACTGGGGTTGTTCTCCTCCCGACGCGCGGCCCAGACCGCCGCCGAGCAGCTCAGGGAGCGGCTCGACGTCCCGATCTTGTGCCAGGGTGATGACCTGACCCCGATCCTGGTGCGGGCGTTCGCGGACGACGAGCGCACCTGCCTGTTCGGCACCTTGTCGCTGTGGCAGGGGGTGGACGTCCCCGGGAGCTCCTGCCAGTTGGTCGTGGTCGACCGGATTCCCTTCCCCCGTCCGGACGACCCCCTGGGCACTGCCCGGCAGGAGGCGGTTGCCCGGCGTGGTGGCAACGCCTTCATGTCGGTGGCCGCCACGCACGCAGCCCTGCTGCTGGCGCAGGGAGTCGGCCGGTTGGTGCGGTCGACGGCCGATCGCGGGGTGGTCGCCGTCCTGGACTCACGGCTGGCGACCGCGCGGTACGCCGGGTTCCTGCGCGCCTCGCTGCCGCCGTTCTGGACGACGACGGATCGGGACGTGGTGCTGGCTGCGCTGCGCCGGATCGACCAGCCGGTGGGCGGCTGAGGCCGCGAGCCCGGCCCGCCTCCACCGGAGGAGCAGCCCAGGGTCTCACTGGACGGCGGCCGCCTCCTCGAGGGCGTCCAGGGTGGCGGCGACGGCGGGTACCCGCAGCAGATCAGGGGTGGTCAGGGCGTGGACGCCGCGCCGGCTCACGCCCGCGATCGAGCGCAGCGTGACGCCCGGGCGGGACGCCGCCACCGGTGCCACCAACCCCGGCAGCAGGGCCACCCCCAGCCCGGCAGCAACGAAGGCGAGCACTGCCATGTGGTCCTCCGTGGCATACGCGATCCGGGGGACGAATCCCGCCGTGTCGGCTGCCCTGACCAGGTGCTCACGACAAGCGGCTCCGGCGGCGATCCACCGAGCGTCGGCGAGATCGCGCAGGTGCAGGCGCGGTTCGTCGGCCAGCGGGTCCTGGGTGGACAGTGCCAGCACGCTCGCATCGCTCATCAACTCGCGTCGGTGCAGCCCGGTCTCGACCCGCTCGACGGCAGGGCCCTGCCGCCCGGCGACACCGTCGTCGTCGACCGTGATCGCGATGTCACAGTGCCCCTCGCGGACCGCGGCGACGGCCTGGGCGGGCTCGGCCTCGCTGAAGTCGACCTCGACCGCGGGAGCATTCCGGCGCAGCAGGGTGAGGGCAGCGGGGACCAGCGTGGCCGAGGCGGAGGCGATCGCGATCACCCGGACCCGGCCTGCGTGCAACCCGGTCAGGGCCGAGACCTCCCGTTCCGCAGCGTCGACGGTAGCGGCCACCGCCGCGCCATAGCGGGCCAGCACGTGTCCGGCCTCGGTGAGGCGCACCCCTCGGGCATGGCGCTCCAGCAGGGCTGTGCCGAGTCGGCTCTCGAGTCGCCGCACATGCTGGCTGACTGCCGGCTGGGTGAACCCCAGCGTGGTCGCGGCCCCCGTGATCGTGCCGGCGTCGGCGATGGCCCGGATCAGGCGCAGCGAGGAGAGATCGAGCGTGGACGGCATAACCCCACACTATGGCTGGCACTGGCCGAGTCCGGGTGCGGGTCCGGCGCCGCCACGCCGTGCCGGTGGAATCCGGCCGAACGGCTGATCGTGACCGGCCGATCGTGACCGGGCTGATCATGACGGCATCTTGCCGAGCGGTCGCGCCCGGGACACCGAACACGGCGTGACCCCACTGAGGGTCACGCCGTGTTCGGGGTGGACCAGGCGGTTCGTGGTGGACCAGGTTCTGGTGCCGGCCCCCGCCGGCGATGGGGATGAAGGTCAGGCGCCGACTGCGAGCAGGACGGCGTCGTGGAACTTCCCGTAGGTGTCCAGTCCTTCGAGGAAATCGTCCGGGAAGCGCATCTCCAGTTCGTCCCCGACCGCCCCCAGGATGAGGGCGGCCGCGTCGTCGTCCAGGCTCAGCTGCTCCAGGGAGGAGTCGGTGCTCAGCTCGGCCGGTGGGACGTCGAGATGACGGGCAACGACCGCGCGGAGCGTGTCGTCGATGGGTTGTCCCTGCACGTCAGGATCTCCTTGTTGGCGTCGGCCCCGGGTGGGGCGGAAACGTCACTCACGGTCAAGCGTAATGCCACTGCGTGGTCACGCCCGTCAAACTCGACGAAGAACGGCCACTACTCGACCGAGGATGGTGGCATCGTCCCCCGGAATGGGCTCGTACGCCACGTTGTGCGGCATCAGCCACACGTGGCCGTCCCGGCGCTTGAAGGTCTTCACCGTGGCCTCGCCGTCCAGCATGGCGGCCACGATCTCGCCGTTGTCGGCCACCGGCTGCTGGCGGACGACCACCCAGTCCCCGTCGCAGATGGCGGCATCGACCATCGAGTCACCGGCCACTTTGAGCAGGAAGAGCTGCCCCTCGCCGACGAGTTGCCGAGGGAGGGGGAACACGTCCTCGACGGCCTGCTCGGCCAGGATGGGCCCGCCGGCGGCGATCCTGCCCACCACGGGCACGTACGAGGGCTGCGGGCGCACGTCACCGGCGTCGGTCGGGTCGAACTCGCCCTCGATCGGACGAACCGCGTGGGTCTCGCCGGGCATGCGAACCTCGATCGCCCGTGGCCGGTTGGGGTCGCGGCGCAGATACCCCTTGCGCTCCAGGGTGGACAGTTGGTGAGCGACGCTGCTGGGGCTGGTGAGCCCGACGATGGCGCCGATCTCGCGCATGCTCGGCGGGTAGCCCCGGCGCTCGACCGAGTCCCGGATGGTCTCCAGGACCAGTCGCTGCCGGTCGGTGAGCCCGTCGCCGCCGGCAGGCCCGTCGGGAAGGGTGAGCACCTCGCCGCCCCGGTCGGCCGGCTCCCCGGGTGCCTCGGCCGTCACCACCGGGTCCCCATCTGATGGAGCCCCTGCCCGCTTCTGTGCTCGCTCGTGTGCTCGATCCGTCGGGTCGAGCCGCCGCGTCGCCATGCCGTCCTCCGCAAGTCTCGCCGGGTGCGCGGCCCGGGCGGTGTCCCGAGCTCGCTCACCACCGTAGAGCTGATGGCGACACGTTTCAAACATATGTTCGAGGGTGTCTCGACTCTGTCGGTGGCGGGTGATAGAACTCGGACACGCGTTCGATTCGAACGCTCGTTCGAGGATCTCGAGATGGTGGAGGCACCGATGTCGACCCTGACACTTCCCCCGGTGACGGCCCGTGGAGCAGGACGCCCAAGGGTGCTGAGTGACCCGGGCGGGCGCCACGCGCGGGTTCGGCAGCCGGTCCGGCTGACGGCGCGGGGGCGGCTGGCTCTGCGCGCCGTGACCGCTCTGGCCGTCCTGGTCGCCGTGACCTCGATGATCCTCCTCGGTGTTCTCCTCGGCAGCGGTAGGGCCGAGGGGGGCCAGGGCCACACCTCGGTTCCGGTGAGTTACCACGTGGTCGCCCCGGGGGAGACCCTCTGGGCGATCGCGCTGGAGGCCGAGCCGGGCCGGGACCCCCGGGACCTGATCGAGCGGATCGTGGAACTCAACCAGCTGTCCACCGCGAACGTCCCGGTGGGGACCCGGCTGGCGGTCCCGGTTCGTGAGGTGACCCCTGCTGTTCGCGGTGTGACGGGATGAGTGGCTCCTCGCCGTCCGGCGTGTCGCGGGTTGCACGCGAGGAGCGAGCGGCCTAGCTTGGACCCTAGATGTAGTAGTTACACCGATGTAAGCCGTCCACATGTAGTCCCCAGTTTGATCCCCAGGTTGTCGGGGTTCGTACACAGCTCATCCCCAGCGTCGTCCACAGGACCTCGCCCGGAGGTGGCGTCGAGGCTGGGTGGTCGGGGGTGGCGAGACGTGGAGAGGAGGCGGTCGGTGTGAACTGCCCGTTCTGCCGGAACGCCGATTCGCGGGTGGTCGACTCGCGCAGCATCGACGACGGCACGTCCATCCGCCGGCGTCGGCAGTGTCCCGAGTGCGGCCGTCGGTTCAGCACGATGGAGACGGCCAGCCTGACCGTGGTCAAGCGCTCCGGGGCCACCGAACCCTTCAGTCGGAACAAAGTGATCACCGGAGTGCGCAAGGCGTGCCAGGGCCGGCCGGTCGGCGAGGACGATCTCGCGCTGCTGGCCCAGAGGGTGGAGGAAGGCATCCGCGCCACCGGCGCTGCGGAGGTGGATGCCCACGACGTCGGCCTGGCGATCCTCGGGCCGCTGCGAGAACTGGACGAGGTGGCCTACCTACGGTTCGCCAGCGTCTATCAGGCCTTCGACTCCCTGGCGGACTTCGAATCCGCCATCGCCCTGCTCCGCGCCGAGCGCGACGCACTCGGCGAGTCGCCGCACGAGTCGGCACCCCCACCGCGGGACATCACCGCGGTGTGACCCAGACACCCGTCGGCGGCGCTGCTGGGGAAGGCTGCGCCGCCGGCGGGGGAAACCCTCCGTCGTCGTGTCGGAGACCGCTGTGCCCGAATGCCCGGAACTGCCCAGCAGCACGCAGCACCTCACTGAGCCCGTCCGAACACCATGAGTGGAGAACACACCGATGACTCAAACCTCGTCCGGCCCTGGGGGTCGCAAGGCGAAGGCTGACGCCCCCCGGCTGCAGCACAAGGGCCTGACGGTCGAGCGGGTCTTCACCACGCCCGGCGTCCACCCCTACGACGCCGTCACCTGGGAGCGGCGTGACGTCGTCCAGACCAACTGGCGGACGGGAGAGACGATCTTCGAGCAGAAGGGCGTCGAGTTCCCCGACTTCTGGAGCCTGAACGCCTCGACGATCGTCACCACCAAGTACTTCCGGGGGGCCCTGGGGACGGATGCGCGTGAGCGCAGCCTCAAGCAGCTCATCGACCGGGTCGTGCTCACCTACACCAAGGCGGGCAAGGACGCAGGGTACTTCGCGACCGACGCCGACGCCGACACCTTCGAGCACGAGCTCACGCACATGCTGTTGCACCAGATCTTCAGCTTCAACTCCCCGGTCTGGTTCAACGTGGGAACCCCGGCGCCGCAACAGGTCTCGGCCTGCTTCATCCTGTCGGTGGACGACTCGATGGACTCCATCCTGAACTGGTACAAGGAGGAGGGGTTCATCTTCAAGGGTGGTTCGGGTGCAGGGCTCAACCTGTCCCGGATCCGTTCCTCCAAGGAGCTGCTCTCCAGCGGCGGCACGGCCTCGGGGCCGGTGTCCTTCATGCGCGGTGCCGATGCCTCTGCCGGGACGATCAAGTCCGGTGGGGCCACCCGGCGGGCAGCCAAGATGGTCGTGCTCGACGTCGACCACCCCGACATCGAGGAGTTCCTCGAGACCAAGGCGCGCGAGGAGGACAAGATCCGCGCGCTGCGCGACGCCGGGTTCGACATGGACCTGGGTGGCAAGGACATCGTCAGCGTGCAGTACCAGAACGCGAACAACTCCGTTCGGGTCAGCGACGAGTTCATGCGCGCGGTCGAGAACGGTGACTCCTTCGGCCTGCGAGCGCGCATGACCGGCGAGGTCATCGAGACCGTCGATGCTCGTGAGCTGTTCGAGAAGATGTCGAAGGCCGCCTGGGAGTGCGCCGACCCGGGGATCCAGTACGACGACACGATCAACGACTGGCACACGACGCCGGAGTCCGGCCGGATCACCGCCTCCAACCCGTGCTCGGAGTACATGCACCTGGACAACTCCAGCTGCAACCTGGCCTCGCTCAACCTGATGAAGTTCCTCCAGGGCGACGGCTCGTTCGACGCCGAGCGTTTCGTGAAGGTGGTCGAGCTGGTGATCACCGCGATGGACATCTCGATCTGCTTCGCGGACTTCCCGACCGAGTCGATCGGCCAGACCACGCGGACCTTCCGGCAGCTGGGCATCGGTTACGCCAACCTGGGTGCGCTGCTGATGGCCTCGGGCCTGGGGTACGACTCCGAGGGCGGCCGCGCGCTGGCTGCCGCCATCACCTCGCTGATGACCGGAACCGCCTACCGTCGCTCGGCCGAGCTGGCAGGGGTCGTGGGTGCCTACGACGGGTACGCGCGCAACGCCGAGGCGCACCGCCGGGTGATGCGCAAGCATGCGGCGGCCAACGACGCCATCCGCACCGTCAACAGCCTCGACCGGGACGTGCACCGGGTCGCGACCCGCGAGTGGGAGCTGGGCAACACGCTGGGGGAGAAGAGCGGCTGGCGCAACGCGCAGGCCAGCGTGCTCGCACCCACCGGCACCATCGGCTTCATGATGGACTGCGACACCACCGGGATCGAGCCCGACTTCTCCTTGGTCAAGTTCAAGAAGCTGGTCGGTGGCGGCTCGATGCAGATCGTCAACCAGACCATCCCGATCGCCCTGCGCAAGCTGGGCTACGCGGCCGAGACGGTGGAGGCGATCGTCGAGTACATCGCCGAGCACGGTCACGTGGTCGATGCCCCCGGCCTGCGCCGGGAGCACTACGAGGTGTTCGACTGTGCGATGGGCGAGCGGGCGTTGGAGCCCATGGGGCACGTGCGCATGATGGCCGCATGCCAGCCGTTCCTGTCGGGGGCGATCAGCAAGACCGTCAACCTGCCGGAGTCGGCGTCGGTCCAGGAGATCTCCGACGTCTACTTCCAGGGCTGGAAGCTCGGGCTGAAGGCGCTGGCCGTCTATCGCGACAACTGCAAGGTCGGGCAGCCGTTGTCGGACGCCAAGGCCAAGAAGGTCGAGACCCCGGTCGAGGCCGCGTCGGCGCCGGCGACCGAGGTGCGAGTGGAGTACCGTCCGATCCGCAAGCGTCTGCCCAAGCGCCGCACCAGCCAGACCGTCTCGTTCGCGGTGGGCGGCGCCGAGGGGTACCTGACCTCGGGCCAGTACCCGGACGGCGACCTCGGTGAGGTGTTCCTCAAGTTCGGGAAGCAGGGCTCGACCCTCGCCGGCATGATGGACGCCTTCTCGCTGGCGGTCTCGGTGGCCCTGCAGCACGGCGTCCCGCTGGAGACCTACGTCGAGAAGTTCACCAACATGCGATTCGAGCCCGCCGGTCTGACCGACGACCCGGACGTGCGGATGTCCTCCTCGATCATGGACTACGTGTTCCGCCGCCTGGCACTGGACTACCTCGACTTCGACACCCGTTCGGCGATGAGCATCTACACCGCCGAGGAGCGCACCCGGCACATCGAGACCGGTTCGTACCTGGAGGAATCCAGCGAGGACGAGGTCGAGGAGGAGTTGGAGACGATGGCCCAGTCGGCCTCGTCCCAGCCGCGGACCAAGCCCAAGCCGATCGAGGTGATCGGGGTCGCCTCGGCCAAGGCGGCACCTACCGAGGTGCACTCCAGCGCAGAGCTGCTGGAGAAACTCCAGGGCCGCGCCTCGGACGCTCCGATGTGCTTCACCTGCGGGACGAAGATGCGCCCCGCCGGGTCCTGCTTCGTCTGCGAGGGCTGTGGCTCGACCTCCGGCTGCAGCTGATGCAAATGAGCATCTCGGTGTCCTGCTCGCTGAACACGGGTTGTCACTTGTGACCACGAGGTTGTCACCAACATCAACATCAAGTTATCAAGTTCGAAGTTGAGAACTTTGATAGCGGGATGACCACAGTGGTGTGGCCCTGGCCCGCGAGGGTCGGGGCCACACCTATGTCAGGGCTGCCGCGGAGTGCGGCCCGAGCGAGGGAGGGAGGTGAATCAGATGGCCAACAACAAGCCTGTGCACGTCGTGCCGCACGGTGATGGCTGGGCCGTCAGGCGTGAGGACGCCAAGCGCGTGTCGAGCACCCATGAGACGCAGCGTGCGGCGGAACAGGTAGGTCGTGGCACGGCCAAGCGGGAGCAGACGGAGTTCCTCCTGCATGGTCGTGACGGGCAGGTCCGCGAACGGGACAGCTACGGCAACGATCCGTACCCGCCGGAAGGGTGACGCAGCGCCCTCGAGGTCCTGCCACGCCTGGGGTTGTCGGTGGTCTACGTCAACATCAACAAGACAACACGCGCAGTACAGCTATGCCCGCAAAACGCGTCGCGCCCGGTACCAGCCGGGCGCGACGTGGCAGAACTGAAACGGTCTGCCGGTGGTGTGCGAACCGCCATGAGACCACAAGCTCTGCCTCGGGCGCCAGTGATGTCACAGAAGTGATACCGCTTCGTACCTGAGAGGAATGCAATGCCCAAGAACATCACCGAGTGCTACGCGAAGCTCGACGAAGCCCTCACGCTCGAACCACAAGTCGCCGCCAAGGCCAAGAAGCTGCGCGACGACATCGACGAGGTCCTCAAGGACCACGGTTGGATGGAGACGTCTCTCCTGCAAGGCTCGTACGGCCGCAAGACGATGTACCCGCCTCTCAAGGACGTTGACCTTGTCATCGTTCTCCCTGAGTCACTCAGTCACTACCGCTCGGACCCCAAGGGCCCCGCGAAGGTGATAGCGGGGTTTCGGCTCGCCATCGAGAGCTCTCAGAAGTTCTCCGGCGTTCGTTTCGACCTGGACGACCGTCCCGCACACGCGTTGCAGCTCACCTTCCCCGGCGTGCCGTTCACATTCGACCTCGTTCCCGCTTTCGAGAGCGGCAACCCGAACTGGCTATACATCGCCGACCGGGATGAGGAGCGCTGGGACGAGAAGTCCGACGTGCGCGCCCTGCGAAACAAGGTCATGGCGCGAAATGTCCTCACAGGCGGCGTCTGGGTGCGACAGGTCCGGCAGTCCAAGCATGCCCTGCGTCAGGTTCCGGCCGTGAAGGCGCTTGTATGCGGGCTGCTCGTGGAGTCCCTCGCGTACGACGCCGTGACCAAGGCGATGAGCCCGCAGAAGGCCGCGGAGGCCATCTTTGCTCAGGGAGCCAAGGTCCTGGGCCGGTCGTACTCCGGGCTCGCATTGGATGACCTGACTGCGAAGTGGACACCCGAGCAGCGCGCGCAGGTCGTCGCGTTCTACACCGACCGGCACCGATTGGCCATCGAGGCGCTCAAGCTCGAAGCGGACGACCCTGTGGCTGCTTCGCTGACGTGGGCCCAGGTCTTCGGGTCTGCGTTCCCCGAGGTGCAAGAGACCCTCGCCGAGCGCGTGGCGCGTACGAACCGGCTCGGCGGCGGAACGACCTCCACAGGTGTGCTCACGACGTCCCCGCGGGTTCGGGCTGCCAGCCCACCAGCGCGGCCTTGGCGGGCGACGTGAGCGTAGTCACCCAGCGCTCGGACGCCAACGTCGCCTGGGCTGCGATGGGCACCCTCGTTGCAAGCCCGGAACGCGTGGCCGATGGATTGAACGCGGGCGCCCTCTGGGGTGTCCTCGATGCCACGGGTAAGTCGCTCTGCGGCATCGCGGGATCTGTCACGTTGACCCTGATGCCACCCCTGCAAGCGGACCGGGAAGGGTTTCCTCCAGAGCGTGTCCGCGTTGTCGCGACCCGAAACCGAGAAGCCCTGGTGTACCCCATCGGCCCGCCACGACAGTGGCTGCACCGAAACCGGGGACATCCCCGCAAGCTCTGCCTGCAACACCCCAGCGATGACCCCAGCCTGCTGTGGGACTGGGACGACGGCATCGACGTGCTCTTGACACGAGTGCGGCTCCACCTGCTCTCTGAGGAGTTGTGGCGCCGCACGGGTCAGTGGCCGGGCGTTGACCTTCCACACGGTGAGCCGCCTGGTGGAGTGCTCGAACCGGTCTCTGACCCGTTGTTGATGGAGGGGATGCGTCGATGGGCGCGCTGATGGCTTCCCCGGCATCGACGGATGTCACCTGGGCGTTGCTGCTTCCCTACCTGCTCGGATCGGGCATTGTGAGTGCGGTCGTCACGGCCGTCCTGGGGTCGTTCACAACGGCGTCGAAGGCAGCGACAGAGGCCCGCCGCCGAGGCTACGTCGAGGCCCTCGAGGCGATCTTGGCTTGGTCGGAGTTCCCCTACCGGGTGCGGCGCCGCGCGAGTGACGACCCGGAGAGACTCGAGGCGCTTGCCGCGCTCGGTCACCAGGTGCAGGAACGTCGAACCGGAGCGCTCGCCTGGGTCGCTGCGGACAACCGTGAGATGTACGAAGTGTTCCGGTTGAATCTTGAGGCGCTCGATGCGGTCACCGGCCCCTCAATCGCCGATGCTTGGCAGCAGTCACCTGTCACAGCTGCGTCCGGGATGGTCCTCAACGGATGGGGACCTGGTCGGATGGCGGGAGAGGTATTGCGCCGGTTGAACTGTGCGGTCACCTACCGGTTCGGGTGGCGAAGGCGCGTCCTGTTCACACCCGCTCTGTTGCGAGCTCGCCTCCGCCGATATAGGCCCACTGCGTAGTAGAAAGCCCGGCAGCTACAGGTGGTCGTCACCGTCGCAGCACTCCCTGGATGTGTTGCGCGCTCCAACGGAACAGCCAACGGAACCCGCTGCTGCTTCGTGGTGTCGGTGTCCCCGCGTACGCTCACGCTACGGACTGCGGGGCAGAGGCGAGGGCGGTGTCAGGTGGGGGATCGTTCGGCGATCGAGTGGACGGAGTCCACGTGGAACCCCACCACGGGCTGCGACCGGATTTCGCCGGGTTGCGACAACTGCTACGCGTTGACCTTGGCGCGCCGGTTGAAGGCGATGGGTTCCCCGAAGTACCAGAACGATGGTGACCCGCGTACGAGCGGTCCGGGGTTCGCGGTCACGGTCCATCCGGCCGCGTTGGACATCCCGAGACGTTGGACGGCCCCTCGGTTGATCTTCGTGAACTCGATGAGTGACTTGTTCCACGCGAAGGTTCCGCTTTCGTTCGTCCGAGACGTGTTCGCGACCATGGCGGAAACCCCACAGCACACATACCAGGTGTTGACGAAACGCTCGAAACGGCTTCGGGACCTTTCGGGCAAGTTGGACTGGCCCGCGAACGTGTGGATGGGCGTCAGTGTCGAGTCCGACGAATACCTGTCCCGGATCGGTCATCTACGGGAGGTCCCGGCCGCTGTCCGGTTCGTCAGCGCAGAGCCGCTCCTTGCCCCGCTGAGCGAAGTGGACTTGCGCGGGATCCATTGGCTAATCGCGGGCGGTGAGAGCGGGCCAGGTGCACGCCCGATGGACTATGCGTGGGTGTCCCAGTTGAGAGATCATTGCACCCAGGCGGGTGTGCCATTCTTTTTCAAGCAGTGGGGTGGGCGTACTCCCAAGGACGGGGGACGTGACCTCGATGGTCGCGTGTGGGATGAGTTCCCGGTGGCTGCCGCCCACTGAGTAGCGGTGGGGGAAGTAATGCCAGCGATCCGGGATGTCGTATGGGAGCGCGACCCGCACACAGCGGCCAAGCATCAGCTGCTGTACGGGTATCTGAATGCATGGTTTCCGATCATGAGTACCAGCTTCGCTCGCCAGGGCATCCGGTTTGTGGACGGGTTCGCGGGACCGGGGGAGTACACGAACTCGGGTGAGAGTTCCCCGGTGATCGCAATGCGGCAGGCGCTCGCTCGGCGGTCCGGGACTCGGGTGCCTCGGTGGCGCTGGATTTCATCGAGGCAGATCCGCGCCGGTACCGGCACCTGGTGTCGCTTCTCCAGCGTGACTTTCCGCCTGAGCGGCGGCCTGGGTACCTGACGGTTCGTGTTGTTGCGGGTGTCGGCGTACGACCTCACGTGTCGTGCTGGGTATGGCCTGATGTGTCGGGTCTCGGCGAGTTGAGTCTGTTCCTCGCCTGAGGGTGGGTCACCCTCCGGTTCGTCCACCGCCAAGTCGACGAGCCGGAGGGTGACCTCCTCATGATTCTTGATCAGGAGACCTGGATGAACATCCGTCGTTTCCGTTCCCTGCATGCCGCAGGAGCGACGTATGCCGAGATCGCCCGGGAGTGTGGGTGTGATTGGCGCACGGTGAGGAAGTACCTGGCTGAGGACGCCGCCTCGGTCCCCCCGTCGGGGTCATCTCGGGCTGGGACCCAGCCACGCAAGCTGGCCCGGTTGGAGTCACTCGTGGAGTCCTGGCTGCGCGCCGACATCAGCCTGAGGGCGAGCGTGATCCATGAGCGGCTGGTCGCCGAGCACGGCTTCACCGGCAACTATCAGCGGGTCAAGGTGTTCTGCGCTCAGACGCGGCCGCGGATCCTGGCCGAGCTGACCGAGACCGACGAGAACCGGTTGTCCGGGTTGCACCGCCGGTTCGAGGTCGTCCCGGGCGCGCAGGCCCAGGTCGACTGGGGCGAGGAGGGCGACGTCCTGGCCGGGGCCGGGATCCGCTGCGTCTACTCCTTCCACATGACGTTGTCCCATTCGCGGGATCCGTTCTGCTGCTTCACCACCAGCATGGACATGGCCACCTTCTGGGACTGCCACCGGCGGGCGTTCGCCCACTTCGGTGGGGTGCCCGGCGCGATCGTCTACGACCGGACCAAGACCGTCGTCCGCCGCCACGTCGCCCCCGGCAAGGCGGTCCCGCTGCACCCGGAAGCGGCCGCGTTCGCCGACCACTACGGCTTCACCATCGACGTGCTCGCCGCCTACCGGCCCACCGGCAAGGGCCGCGTCGAACGGCAGGTGCACATCGTGCGCGAGCACGTCATCGCCGGGCGGTCCTTCACCTCGATCGCCGACCTCGACGGGGCGTTCGCCACGTGGTTGCCGATCCGCCGCGGGCAGGTCCACCGCACCCACGGCCAGGTCATCGCCGTGCGCGCCGAGACCGACCGGGCCGCCCTGCGACCGCTGCCGGCACTGCCCTATCTGGTCGCCGAGAAACATCTGCGCCGGGTCGGCAAGGACTGCCTGATCTCCTTCGGCGGCTCGTTCTACTCCGTGCCTGCGGCGAAGGTCCGGGCCGGGCAGAAGGTGTCGGTGCAGGTCCACCCCGACCACACCAGCGATACGGTCGCCCGCGGCGCCACCGTGGTGATCCATGCCCTGACCTGCGACGGCGGGACCTGGCTGGCCACCCACCCCCGCGCCGGCCTGCGCGATTCCTGGGTGATCGACCCGGCTCACTGGGACGGCCTGCCCGACGGCCACACCCGCGCCACCACCATCGAGGCACCCGGCCCCGACACGCCCGCACCAGCACCAGTGCCGATGGCAGCGGCAACCGTGGCGACGGCCGGCCTGGAACCCCTCACCGAGGTCCTGCGCCGACACCACGCCGACATGCCTGTGCTCACCCGGCCACTGGCCGACTACGCCCACGCCGCCGCTCCGATCACCGCTCCGATGGCCGGTCCGATCACCGGGCAGATCGCAGGTCCACGATGAGCGCGCTGACCACCGACCGGATCCGCGAGCACGCCGCCCGCCTCGGCCTGACCCACCTCGGCTCCGACGCCGCCGTGGTCACCGGCCTGGTCGACCGCGCCGAGCAGGCCACCATGGGCTACCTCGACTTCGTCGACCTGCTCCTGGAAGAAGAACTCGGCCTGCGCGAGGGCCGCCGCTTCCGCAACGCCCTGAAACTGTCCGGGCTGCCCCACCACAAGACCCTCGCCGAGTTCGACTTCGCGTTCCAACCCGGCCTCGAGGCCCGCAAGGTCCGTGTGGTTCCCCCCGGATCGTGGAGGGTTCGTTATGCGGCTTCCCGGTCGGGAGCCGTTGCGTTCTCGTAGTTGATCGGGCTCATCATGCCTATCGTGCTGTGCCGCCGGTCGTGGTTGTAGAACCCGTAGCACCAGTCCA
>JAEUJN010000022.1 GCA_016794595.1 Kineosporiaceae bacterium | reverse complement strand
GGGGAGGCGGCTTTGGCGGACTGGTACGAATACGACCGATTGCGCAGGGCGAATGCCGCGGGAGCCGGCGGCATCCTCGGGTTCCTGGGGTGCCTGGGCCGACTCGGGATCTACCTCATCCTGTTCATGCTGGCCGCGGGTGCCGCGTACGCCCTCCTGCACCCGAAGGAGGCGCTGTCCGACATCTTCGGTGGCAAGGACGAGCCCGAGCTGCCCGCGGGCCAGGTGTATCTCGCGCGGCAACACCTGGCCTCGGGCGCCTCGTTCAAGCCCGAGGACTTCACCCTGTCCGAGGACACCAATGACCTCCTGGTGTTCAGCTCGCTGGACTGGGACCAGTGGTCGGACGCCACTGCCCACGCTGCGGGCGCGGGAGCCGTGCAGAAGCCGCCACCGGGCCCGGACCTGCCCGCCCCGGACCCTCAGGTGGGCGACGTCCAGATCACGCTGTCCGCGCCCGCCGACCGCTGCGGGCAGAGGTTCTTCACCCGGATCGAGATCTACTGGCCGGCCGGGAGACCGGGTGGAGGCCCCGCCAGGCAGTCGATTCCCCAAGAGGTCGCCTGCTACTGACGGGTGCCGTCACTGGGCGGCCTCGGCCAGCTCGGTGACGATCTGCTCCATCCACCCCACGTCATCGGCCACCGATCGCCGGGCGTCCAGGATCCGGCGCAGGCTCTCGACCGTCGAGGAGACCATCCACCCGTCGTGGGACGTCGCGAGCGCCGTGGCCAGCCAGTGACCGGCGTCCTGGGGGTCTCGGCCAGGAGGGCGAGCTCCAGCATCGTGGCGCACCCCCAGTAGTCCGGCGAGCCCGCCACCGCTCGTTGCGCGCTGTAGCGGACGACGGGCAGCAGGGTCGCGATCCGCGGGTCGCCCGGATCGCGCAGGGTCATCAGCTCGACGGCGTTGATGCCGGGGTAGTAGTCGCGCCAGTCGACCTCGAACCCTCGCAGGTAGGTCTCGATCGCGGCGCCCAGGTGGCCGCGTGCCTGGGCGGTTCGCCCGGCCCGGAGCGCACCTTCCCAGCGGTCCTTGTGCACCCGGGCGAGAATCCCGCAGGTCTCGCTGCTCGGCCCACGCTCGGCGATCAGCGTCTCGAGCACCAGGATCGCCGCGCCCGCCTTGCCGGATCGGTTCAGCGCCAAAGCATATTGCTCGCGCAGCAGGGGCAGGCGGGCGATCGGGGCGGGCAGCCGCTCGTAGAGCGCGATCATCGCCCCGAAGGCCTTGACGCCGCGGTAGGCCAGCAGCAGCTCGACCGCCAAGCCCAAGGTGGCCTCCTCCAGAGGTCCGAGCTCGCTCTCGAACCGGAGGAGTTCGGCCGTGGCGGCCTCGCTGCCGAGGTACTGGGCGCTGTCCCGGGCCTCGTGCAGTTGCTCGCGCTTGCGCTCGATCCTGGCCATACGGTCGCGGAAGGCGTCCACCCCGGCCGCGTCCGGCACCTGCCAGTCCTCCACCGCCCGCAGCAGTTGATAGACCGGGCTGTCGACCGAGCGTGCCCGCGCCTGGGTGAGGTGGCGGGTCAGGGCCGCGGCTGCCGCCGGTGCGGACGACGGCGCTCCGGCCTCGTCGAGGGCATAGGTGGTCATGGTGCGCACCGGCGAGAGGTCGAACGGCAGCGGTGAGCCGGCGGCGGAGATCAGCACGGTGCTGAAAGGCCGCAGCGCGTGCCGGATCCCCAGCTCGTAGAACACGTTCGGGTTGGCGGTGGTCAGGTCGGCCACGGCGTAGTCGCACAGCAGCAAGCGCTCGAACATCGGCTTGTGGATGATCCCGCCGGCCTGTTCCTCGTCGGCCCGGATGCAGTCCATCCCGGCGGCCGTCACCGCCGGCTTGATCACCTGCGAGTAGATCGAGTCGAAGTCGATCGTGCGGTGGTTCTGATCCTCCTTGGCGCCGAACGGCATCAGGACGAAACACAATGGCCGCAACGCGCTGCCGTCCTCGGCTGCCCCCTCGCTCATCGCCTCACTCCAGACCATCCGGCGAGCCGCTCGCCGCGACCGAGGCCCGCAGCAACTGCCCCCACCGGCCGTTCTCACTCTCCAGGACGTCCTCGACACGGTCGACGATCTCGCCGGCATCGTCCGGACCGCCTGCCTCCCAATCGATCTCGGCTCGTTCCAGGTTCCCCTGCGCGTCCAGGTACAGCTTGCGCACCGCGTCGAAGTCCATCAAGGTCTCGAACCCGGTGACCACGGTGGCCAGCGCCGCCAGCGCGGCGGCCGTCAGGCCGAGCGTCACCCGGGCCGTCCCCCCGACGGGGGCCGTCCCGGCCACGCCGCACAGGGCCGCCAGCCAGAGCAACCCGTTGCGCACCAGGCTCGCCTGGTCGTGGGCCGCTCGGTACTCCTCACTGCGGGATCGGTACCAGGCCAGCTGGCGGCCGATCCGCTCGGCACCGTAGAGCCGGTGGAAGTCCTGCTGACGCGTGGTCATGTCGGGTCCTTCCCGTGGCGGACCGCACTGACCGCGCGGCGCAGGGCGAGCCGGCGCTCGGCGTCCGGTCCGTCGAAGGGGGGCCGGCCCGACAGGTACCGAAAGTGCAGGGCGCGCAGCCGTTCTGCGCGCACCCGGGCACCGAGGTAGTCCTCGTGCACGGCCCGCTCGCGGTCGACGCGGCCGGCCGCGGCCACGGTGGCGCTCAGCACGCCCACCAGGACTCCCGGCCACCACTGTCGTTCGAAGGCCGCCTCCAGCCCGCCCAGCCCGGCCGCCAGCGCGGCGCCGAGGGCGATGAGCAGCCGCTGGCGCCGAAACCGGTTCTGGTGGTCCAGGGCGGCGCGGTCGAATTCGGCGAAGGCGGGTGCGAGATGCTCCCGGACGGCCAGCAGGTCGTCGGCCAGTGCCGGGTATCGCCGGTCGGCATCGACCGGCAGCAAGGGCTCGGACTGCGGGACGAAGCGCAGCGACGGCAGCCGGCGCAGCAACGCGGGTCTCACCGATGCCCCCTTTCCGGCACGGCCGCCGACCCCGGACCGTGCCGCCGGGGTCGTCGAGGTCCTCGTGACCAGGGCAGCCCTCGTGCCCTCACGTCTGGACGCCCGTGGACCTAGAGTCCAGACATGACCGAGCAGATACGTCCCCGGGTGCTCGACCTCGCCGACCGGGCCGACATCCCGGTGGTGCTGGCCGAGCTCGGCCTGGACGAGGAGCGACCGGTGCTGGTCAGCGTGGGCGGCGCGGCCGGCCTCGCGGCCGAGCACCTCCGTGCGCTGGAGCAGCTGCTCGACACCCAGCTGGTGCCGCTGCTCGCCCGCCTGGGCGCCCTGGTCGTCGACGGCGGCACCGATTCCGGGGTGATGCGGGCGATGGGCCGCGCCGTCCGTGGGAGCGACGTCCCGCTGCTCGGGGTGGCGGCTGCCGGCACGGTCACTGTCCCGGGTCGCGCGCCCTCCGGCCCGGACGCCGCAGAGCTCGACCCCCACCACCTCGCCGTCCTGCTCGTGCCCGGTGCCGACTGGGGAGCCGAGTCCCCCTGGATCGCCGCCGTCGCCGAGGCCGCGGCGGGCGCCCAGCCGAGCGCCACCCTGGTGGTCAACGGTGGGGGCATCACCTATCAGGACGCCCAGCGCAGCGTGGACGCGGGGCGCCCGCTGGTCGTGCTGGCCGGTACCGGCCGGGCTGCCGATGCGATCGCCGCAGCCGCCCGTGGTGAGGAGGCCGACCCCAGGGCCCAGGCCATCGTCGCCTCGGGACTGGTGAGTGTGGTCCCGATCGCGGACGGCGCCGCCGCGGCGGCCGTGATCGAGGCGCTCTTCGCCTCACCGGGAGGCCGCTGATGCCCTTCGACCCGGAGATCGCCGACCGGCTCCGCCTGCTGTTGCAGGATCAGGCGGGCCTGCGCGAGCAGCGGATGTTCGGTGGTGTCGCCTTCATGATCCACGGCAACCTGGCCGTTGCGGCCAGCAGTCAGGGCGGGATCCTGCTGCGGGTCGACCCCGGCGACGCCGACGCCCTGGCGGCCCGGCCGCACGCCCGGCGTTTCGTGATGCGCGGCCGGGAACTCGCCGGGTGGCTGCACGTCGAGCCCGGCGGCGTCCGGACCGAGGAGGACCTCGCGGCCTGGACGGCGATCGGCCTCGCCCACGTGCACACCCTGCCCCCCAAGTAGTCGTCCGGCACAAAGCCCCGGACGGTCGACCGGTCAGGTCGAGGCGTAGCGCTGAGCCGCCCTGGCCCTGGCCTTGCTCGCCTCGATCTCGCGGTCCTTGGGGGCAGCGTGCGCCACCAGGCCGGACAGGAGCCGCTCGGTCGCGGCGGCCACGTCGGCGATCGCGCGGTCGAAGGCCTCCTGGTTGTCCCGCGCGGGCTTGGAGGTGCCGGCCACCTTGCGCACGTACTGGGTGGCAGCGGCCAGCACCTCGTCGGTGGTCGCCGGAGGCTCGAAGTTGTGCAGGGTCCGGATGTTGCGGCACATGCCACGACCGTAACCGGACCGCCAGACCGACGCCCGATCGCCCGACCCGATCGACTGCCCCGATCCATCGGCGGGCCGCGACCGCTTGACTTTTCACCGTGCGATGAATTCAATATTCCACACACGATGAATTATTGTCGATCCGTCGGTTCCCCCGCCGATCCCCGCAGTCTGTGCCCACGGAGGCCGGTCATGTCCCCTGCTCCTGCCCTCTCGCCCGCACCGGAGGAGCCGGTGACCCTCCAGGGCGCCCGGGTGCGGCTCGTCCTGGTCGTCATGGCGCTGTCCCTGATGACCGTCGTCTCCGCGGTCAGTGGCCTGAACGTCGCCCTGCCCAGCCTGGCTCGTGACACCGGGGCCAGCCAGACCCAGCTCACCTGGATCGTCGATGCCTACACGGTCGTCTTCGCCGGGCTGCTGCTGTTCGCCGGCGCGGTCGGGGACCGTTACGGCCGCAAGGGAATCCTGGTCGCGGGGCTGACCGTCTTCGGTCTCGCCGCGGCGGTGGCCACGCTGGTCGAGGACCCCACCACCTTGATCGTGCTGCGCGCCGCCATGGGCGTCGGTGCCGCGTGCATCATGCCCACCACGCTCTCGGTGATCACCACCTCGTTCCCCGAACACGAGCGGCCGCGCGCGATCGGGGTCTGGGTCGGGGTGGCCGGCGGCGGCGCCGTCCTGGGCTTGTTCGGTGCCGGGATCCTGCTGGAGTACTTCGCCTGGAACTCCTTCTTCGCGCTCAACGTGGTCCTCGCCGCCTGTGGACTGATCGGCACGATCGCCGTGGTCCCCGCCTCGCGCGATGCCGACGCCCACCGCCTCGACCTGGGCGGCGCCCTGCTGTCGCTGGTGGCGGTGAGCGCGGTCGTGTTCGGCATCATCGAAGGTCCCGAGCGGGGCTGGACCGATGCGGTCACGGTCTCGGCGCTCGTCCTGGGGCTGGTCGCCGCCGTTGTCTTCGTCATCTGGGAGCTGCGGATCGCAACCCCGATGCTCGACCCGCGGCTGTTCGCCCTGCGCGGCTTCAGCGCCGGATCGCTCTCGATCACCGTCCAGTTCTTCGCCGCGTTCGGGTTCTTCTTCGCGGCCCTGCAGTACCTGCAGTTCGTCGTGGGGCTGTCCCCGTTGCAGGCGGCGATCCGTCTGCTGCCGCTGCCCCTGGTGATGGTCCCGTTGGCGCGCAACGCGCCCCGACTGGCACGTCGGGTCGGGTTCCGCCGTCTGGGCCCGCTCGGGTTGGTCCTCATGGCGTGCGGCTTCGTGGTCATGAGCACACTGGACGTCGAGCTGTCCCACGCCCGGTTCTTCACCGGACTGCTGCTGTTCGGTGCCGGGATGGGGCTCGCGGGGACGCCGGCCACCACGGCCATCACCGAGTCCCTGCCCCTGGCCAAGCAGGGGGTCGCCTCCGCCGTGAACGACACCGCCCGCGAGCTCGGTTCGGCTCTCGGGATCGCCGTGCTGGGCAGTGCGATCGCCCAGACCTACCGGGACGGCATCGCCCCGTTGCTGGCCGGGCTGCCGCCCCAGCTGGCCGACCGGGTCGAGGCCTCGGTGGCCTTCACCCAGTCGCCGCTGATCGCCCAGTTCGGTGAGCGCGGCCAGGTGCTCGCCCGGGCCGCGCAGCAGGCATTCCTGGACGGCGTGAGCGCGGCCCTGCTGAGCGCGGCCGCGGTACTCGTGGTGGCCGCGGTCGTGGTCTGGCTCCGCTCACCTCGGGTGGACGCGCACCAGGATCTCGGGTGAGGCCGTCGCAGGTCAGCCGGGGTCGGACTCGTGACCCGAGTGCAGCAGCCCCCGGTAGGCCATCGCCGGTTTGATCTGTCCGGAGACCACCCGGTAGATCTCCTCGCTGATCGGCATCTCGACCTGGTGCCGGGCCGCCAACTCGTGCACCGTGACTGCCGTCTTCACGCCCTCGGCGACCATGTGCATCTCGTCCAGGATCTCGGCGAGGTCGCGGCCCAGTCCCAACTGCTCGCCGACGTACCGGTTGCGGCTCTGCGGGCTGACGCAGGTGGCGATCAGGTCGCCCATCCCGGCCAGCCCGGCGAAGGTGGCCGGCTCGCCGCCCATCGCCACCCCGAGCCGGGTCAGTTCGGCCAGGCCACGGGTGATCACCGCCGAGCGGGTGTTGTCGCCGGTGCTCAGGCCCTGGGCGATGCCGGTGGCGATGGCGACCACGTTCTTCAGCGCCCCGCCCACCTCGCAGCCGATCACATCGTGGTTGGTGTAGACCCGGAACCTGGCCGACTGCAGGATTCGCTGGAGCTGGCGGGCCACTTCGAGGTCGGCGGTGGCGATCACGCTCGCCGCCGCGGCGCCGGACATGATCTCCTTGGCCAGGTTCGGCCCGGACAGCACGCCGGCCGGGTGCCCCGGGAGCAGCTCGCTGATCACCTCGGTCATCCGCAACAGGCTGCCCTGCTCGAATCCCTTGGACAGGCTGACCACGGGGATCCACGCGCGCACATGGGGTTTGGCAGCCTCGAGCGCCACCCGGAAGCCGTGCGTGGGCACGCCGACGAAGATCACGTCGGCGCCGTCCACCGCCTCGGCCAGATCGTCGGTCGCCCGCAGCGATTCCGGCAGCCGATACCCGCTCAGGTACCGCGAGTTGGTGTGCTCCCGGGTGATCTCCCGGGCGGCCTCGGTGTTGCGAGCCCACAGCGTGGTCTGGTTCTTGACGGCGAGCAGCGAGGCCACGGTCGTCCCCCACGACCCGGCGCCCAACACGGTGACCCTCATCGGGCCATCCAAGCGCCGAGATGGGGTGGGCGTCGAGAGATCAGCCCCGATCAGCCGGGCATCGGCGATGGATCGACGGCCTCCAGATAGACCCAGCGCCCGGCCCGCCGCACGAACCGGCTCACCTCGTGCTGCGCGCCGCGACGCCCGCCATCCAGGTAGCCGGCCTCGAACTCGACCAGGCCCTCGGCGTCCTGCGGGCCACCGGCCTCGGTGCGCAGCACCCGTAGCCCGGTCCAGCGACGGCGGTGGCGCTCGAGGGAGTCCAGGTCGGCGGGCCGGGTCCGCGGATGCCAGGTGCGCACCAGGTAGCCCGCGTCGCCCAGCGCGAAGGCGGTGTAGCGGGAGCGCATCAGCTCCTCGGCGGTGCGCGCCGTCCGGTCGCCGTCCAGCAGGGGCCCGCAGCACGCGGTCCGCGGCCGGGCGCTGCCACAGGGGCAGCCGGGGTCACCGAACGCCGTCCCGCTCATCCCCGGAGTATGGACCACCCGTCCGGGGTTGCCGGGGCCACGCGCGGGTAGCCTCGGGAGCGTGCGCGACCTCCATGCCCGGGTGCTCCAGGCCGAGCGCGAGGTGCTCCTGCCGCTGCTCGATCGGACCCTCGAGTCGGACTTCGACCGCACCACGGTCTGCGAGGGCTGGTCGGTGCGCGACATCGTGGCGCACTGTTCGGCGGTGCTGACCGCGCTGGCCACGGGGGGACGACCGTCCTTCACGGTCCGGGACAACCAGCGGGACGTCGAGCAGCGGCGCTCCTGGCCGCTGTCGGACCTGCTGGCCGAGCTGAAGCAGGCCCATGACCTGGCCGCGGGTTCGGCGCAGGTGGAGCCCGTGGTGCTCGGCCTGTGGATCCACGGCAGTGACATCCGCGACGCCCTGAGCATCCCGAACGCCTACGCCGCACCCGCCCTGCCCGATGCCCTCACCCTGCTGGTCGAGGCATCGATCGCCAAGGGCGTCCCGCCGGTCGACGTCACCCTGACCGACGCCGCCGATCGGCGGCTCGAGTCGGCCCAGGTGTGCCTGGGGGAGCCGAGTGCCGAGCCGGTGGGCTGGTTGCGTACGGACACCCCGGGGCTGTTCCGGATCGTCGCGCGGCGCCGGCTCGAACTGGTCGAGCGCGACATCGTCGGGGTCGTCGTCGAGGACCTGCGGATGTTCCACTGAACCGATTTCGTGAGCTGTACCGGCCGCGTGTACCCTTACTCAGCGCTGGCCGCTCGCGGTCGGCGACCTGCAGCAAGGCCCCGATAGCTCAGTCGGCAGAGCGTCTCCATGGTAAGGAGAAGGTCTAGGGTTCGATTCCCTATCGGGGCTCTCCGGTCGACTCCGGCCCCCGGGCCGGACGGCCTGGGGCGGAGTAGCTCAGTCGGTAGAGCAAGCGGCTCATAATCGCTGTGTCGTGGGTTCAAGTCCCGCCTCCGCTACCACCCTGAAACAGGCACCTCCGGTTCTGAGTAGCCGGTTCCGAGTAGTCCGAGAGAGGGCAGCACCGTGGCCAGCAAGTCGCAGGACATCCGCCCCAAGATCACTCTGGCGTGTACGGAGTGCAAGGAGCGCAACTACATCACCCGCAAGAACCGGCGCAACGACCCCGACCGGATGGAACTGGCCAAGTTCTGCGCGCGCTGCGGCAAGCACACGGCGCACCGCGAGACCCGCTGAGCGCCGTTCACCGACTCGTTCACGGCCGTCCCCACCACTGGGGGCGGCCGTTGGCGCGCCTGGCGCAGGTCCCTGGTCTCGGGCCGATCGCGATGAGATGGTCACTGGCAGGAGTTCTGCCGCTCACGGGGTGACCCGTGAGTCTCGCGGCCACGTGATCGAAGGAGATGACATGGGACGACTCGACGACCGGGTGGCGATCGTGACCGGTTCCGGCCGGGGGATCGGCCGGGCCACCGCCCTGCGCCTGGCCCTGGACGGCGCGGCTGTGGTCATCAACGACCTGGACAGCGACGTGGCCGAGAAGGTGGCGGCCGAGATCCGCGAGGCGGGCGGCCAGGCCCTTGCCGGGGTGGGCAACTGTGCCCACCGCCGCGAGGCCGACCACGTGGCCCACATGGCCCTGAAGGAGTTCGGCAAGATCGACATCCTGGTCAACAACGCCGGGACCACGCGGGACAAGATCTTCCACCAGATGGACGAGGAGTCCCTGGACGTGGTGATGAACGCGAACCTGCGGACCACGTTCAACATGACCCAGGCCGTGATCGGCCACATGCGCGACACCTCCAAGGCCGAGATCGCGGTCAACGGTGAGCCGAACTACCACCGCAAGATCGTGAACACCTCCTCGGTGGTGGCCTTCACCGGCAACCCGGGTCAGTGGAACTACACCGCGGCCAAGGGCGCGGTGATGTCGGTGACCAAGACCCTGGCCCGCGAGCTCGGCCCCTTCCGGATCAACGTCAACGCGGTCGCCCCCGGCTTCGTCGAGACCCGCCTGACTGCCGCCCACGGCTCGGAGTCCCACGCCGAGAGCGGGCTGGGCATCCCGGAGCAGGCACGGCAGGCGGTCAAGGCCAATATCGGTCTGGGCTACCTCGGCCACCCCGAGGACATCGCGAACGTGACCGCGTTCCTGGTCAGCGCCGACGCCGACTACGTCTCCGGGGTCACCATCCCGGTCACCGGCGGCCAGTACGGCGGCATGGGCTGACCCGCGGACGGCGGCCACCGGCCCCGAGGGCGCCCGCCCGGCGATGGGCGACCATGAGGTAGAAACGTCGGATGGCCCTCGACACCACCTTCGCCAAGAAGGTCTATCCGCCCTCGCCGACCTATGAGGTGAGCCGGGAGAAGATCGCCGAGTTCGCGACGGCGATCGGTAGCTGCGACCCGGCTCACCTCGATCAGGCCGCGGCCCGCGCCCTGGGCCACCCGGACGTCGTCGCGCCGCCCACGTTTGCGGTGATCGTCGCGCAGCGCTGCGAGGCCCAGTACGTGGGGGATCCGGCGTCCGGGATCGACTTCAGCCGGGTCGTTCACGGCGAGGAGAGGTTCCGGCACCACCGCCCGATCGTGGCCGGGG
Organism: Kineosporiaceae bacterium; assembly: GCA_016794595.1. Taxonomy (GTDB): domain Bacteria; phylum Actinomycetota; class Actinomycetes; order Actinomycetales; family Kineosporiaceae; genus JADJPO01. The sequence continues at coordinate 129,884 of JAEUJN010000022.1, read as the reverse complement.
ACCGGCTGGTGCCGACCCTGCACATCGACATGGTCCGCTCGGCCGGGGGCCATGGCATGGTGACCACCCGGGTCGAGATCAGCGATGAGTCAGGGGCCGCGGTGGCCACCGTGACCTCGATGCTGGTGGTGCGCGGTGAGTGAGAGCGGGCGCCCGTCGCGGCCGACCTTCGACGCGGTCCAGGTCGGTGACCTGCTGCCCGGGCGGGACTTCGCCCTGCTGCGGGAGGACCTGGTCCGCTACGCCGGCGCCAGCGGTGACCTCAACCCGATCCATTGGAACGCGCGGGTGGCCACCGAGGTCGGGCTGCCCGACGTGATCGCCCACGGCATGCTCACCATGGCCACGGCCGCGCGGGTGGTGACCGACTGGTGTGGTGACCCCGGCGCGGTGATCGAGTACGGAACTCGCTTCACCTCCACCGTTCCGGTGCCGGACGACGGGGTCGGGGCGAGGGTGACCGTCTCGGGGACGGTGGCCTCCCGCGACGAGCAGGCCCGCACCGTGCGGGTCGACCTGGTCGCCACCTGCCGCGGGGAGCGGGTGCTGGGCAAGGCACAGGCGGTCGTCCGCCTGCCGTGAGGCATCCCGGTCCGAGGTCCTCCCTGGTGGCGGTGACCGTGGTGTTCGCGGTCAGTGGCTTCCTGATGGCCAACTGGTTGGCCCGGTTGCCCGCGGTCCGTGATGCCCTGCAGATCACCCCCGGGCGACTCGGGGTGATCCTGTTGTCCCTGTCGATCGGGTCCCTGCTCGCGCTTCCGCTGTCCGGCCCGGTGGTGCACCGGCTGCGTCCGGCCCCTACCGTGCTCGGCTGCGCGGTGGCCAGTACCACGGCGATGGTCCTGGTGGGCATCGGGGGCAGCGGGGGTCTGGGCGGGGTGAACACCCTGGTGCCGGCCCTGTTCGTCTACGGGGTCGGGGTCGGCATGTGGGACGTCGCGATGAACGTCGAGGGCGCCGAGGTGGAGCAGCTGGTGGGCCGGGCGATCATGCCCTGGTTCCACGCCGGCTTCAGCCTCGGCACGGTCGCCGGGGCGCTCACCGGCGCCGCAGCCGCCGCGTTCGACCTGGCGCTGGCGGTGCACCTGGCGCTCGCGGCCGGGTTCTCGCTGCTGGCCATCGTGGTCGCCACCCGCTTCTTCCTCCCGGTCCCGCAGGGCTCGAGCGAGGATCGCTCGGCCGGATCGGGGACCCTGGCTGCCTGGCGGGAGCCGCGCACGATCCTGATCGGGCTGATGATGCTGGGGATGGCCCTGGCCGAGGGCTCGGCCAATGACTGGATCGCGCTCGGGCTGGTCGACGGGTACGGGCTGCCGCACGCGGCGGGCGCCGTGGGCCTCGGGCTGTTCCTCACCGCGATGACCTCCATGCGGCTGGCCGGACCGGTGGTCCTGGCCAGGTTCGGCCGGGTGCGGGTCGTCCGCGGTGGCGCCCTGCTGGTGCTGGCCTCGCTGGGCGTGTACGTGGCCGGTGCCGAGCTGGCCGACCCGGCGGCCGGCCTCGCCGCGGTCAACACCCTCGCGCTGCTGCTCGCCGGGGCGGCGGTGGTGGGCTGGGGGATCGGTGCCGCGCTGGGCTTCCCGATCGGGATCAGCGCTGCCTCGGACACCCCGGCCCGGTCGGCCGCCCGGGTCAGCGTGGTCACCTCGATCGGCTATGTCGCCTTCCTCGCCGGACCGCCGATCCTGGGGCTGGTGGCCGATCGGGTGGGGATCGTGCGATCGATGCTCGGGGTCAGCCTCGCGGTGGCCTTGACACTGATCTGTGCAGGCGCTGCGCGTGCCGTCGAGCCGGACGGCGATCTGCGGCGATAAGTTCGGACGGTGACCGTCCGTTTGGCCGACCTGACCACCCTCCGGGTGGGTGGTCAGGCGACCTGCTACCGGGCCGCGCTGACCACCGATGCCGTCATCGACGCGGTCAGCGCCGCCGACGCGGCCGGGGACCAGCTGCTCATCCTGGGCGGGGGGTCGAACCTCCTGGTGGGTGACCACGGCCTGGCCGGCACAGTGGTCCACATCCGTTCCCGCGGTGTGGATCTGGAGTCGAGTGATGCGTGTTCCGGTGCCACCGTTCGGGTTGCGGCCGGCGAGACCTGGGATGACCTGGTGGCCGTGGCCGTCCGGGCCGGCTGGTCGGGCATCGAGGCACTGTCGGGTATCCCGGGGTCCACCGGCGCGACCCCCGTCCAGAACGTCGGTGCCTACGGCCAAGAGGTCGCCGAGACCATTGCCTCGGTGCGTACCTGGGACCGGCTGCGCAATCGGGTCACGACGCTGGCAGCCGCCGAGTGCGAATTCGGGTATCGCCATTCCCGGTTCAAGGCGGAACGCTTCCGCGGCGGCCCGAGATTCGTCGTGCTCGAGGTGACCTTCCAGTTCCGGCTCAGCGAGTTGTCGGCGCCGGTTCGCTACGCCGAACTGGCCCGCGCGCTCGGCGTCGAGGTCGGGCAGCGGTCCGAACTCGGCCGGGTCCGTGAGGCGGTCCTGGCCCTGCGCCGGGGCAAGGGCATGGTGCTCGACCCGGGTGACCACGACACCTGGAGCGCCGGCAGCTTCTTCACCAACCCGATCCTGGACGAGCAGGCAGCCGCCGTCCTGCCGGACGAGGCACCGAGGTGGCCGGCCGGCCCCGACGGGGTCAAGGTCAGCGCGGCCTGGCTGATCGAGCACGCGGGGTTCGGCAAGGGGTACGGGCTTCCCGGCGCGGCCTCGCTGTCCACCAAGCACACCCTGGCACTGACCAATCGTGGCCCGGCCACGGCACAGGATGTCCTGGACCTCGCGCGCCGGGTGCGCGACGGCGTCCGGGAGGTCTACGGCGTGACCCTGGTGCCCGAGCCGGTGCTGGTGGGCTGCGCTCTCTGATCGGGCAGGGTGGCTGCGGGAGCCGACGGTCGCTCCGGGGGAGTGGCGAGCCAGTCGTCGACGCCGGCCAGCAGGCGGTCGGCGACCTCCGGTGGGGCCGCCGAGCCCTCGATCGAGTACCGGGCCAGCTGAGCCAGCTGGGCGTCGTCCAGCCCGTGCACCCGGCGCGCCGACTCGTACTGCGCCGCCAGGCGTGAGCCGAACAACAGCGGGTCATCGGCGCCCAGGGAGACCCGGGCCCCGGCCTCCAGCAGGGCACGCAGCGGGACGGCGTGCTCGGTGGGGTAGACGCCCAGGGCGACGTTGCTGGCCGGGCACACCTCCAAGGTGATCCCGTGGCGGACGACGCGGTCGAGCACCGCGGGGTCCTCGCCGGACCGGACGCCGTGGCCGAGCCTCGCCGGACCCAGGGTGTCCAGCGTGGTCCGGACGTGGTCGGCACCCAGGAGCTCCCCGCTGTGCGGCACGCTGAGCAGGCCGGCACGGGCAGCGATCCGGAACGCCGCCGCGAACTCGTCGGTCTGACCGCGCCGCTCGTCGTTGCTGAGCCCGAAGCCGATCACCTGCCCGGGGCCGTCCCCGGCGTACCGGGCCGCCAACCGGGCCAGGGTGCGGGCGTCGAGCGGATGGCGGATCCGGCTGGCGGCCACCACGATCGCGACCTGGCAGGACGTCGTCCGGCTCGCCTCGCGGGCGGCGTCCAGCACGATCTCGAGCGCCGGCGTCAGGCCGCCGACGAAGGGCGCGTAGGACGTGGGGTCGACCTGCAACTCCAACCGGCCCGAGCCCTCGGCCGCGTCGTCCTCGGCGGCTTCGAGCACGATCCGGCGCATGTCCTGCTCATCACGCACGCAGGCGCGGGCGGCGTCGTAGAGGCGCTGGAAGCGGAACCAGCCGCGCTCGTCAGGGGTGAGTCGCACCAGGTGGTGCTCGCGCAGGGTCTCGGGCAGCCGGATGCCGTGCTTGTCGGCCAGGTCGCGCAGGGTCCGGGCACGCATGCTGCCGGTGAAGTGCAGGTGCAGGTGCGCCTTGGGCAAGGTCGCGACAGTGCGGGAAGCCCCCTCCATGAGGTGAGTCTGCCAGGGCCGGGATCGGGCGGGGTCGCGGCCGTGTCCGCCGGGCCGGGTGAGGGCCCGGCGGACGCGTGCCGGCCGCGATCAGTGCGGGTGGAACACCCCGATGACCGCTGCGGCGGCAGCGATGCCGACCAGAACCAGGACCGCCTGGATCAGGGGGAAATCGCCGATCCGCCGGCTCGGTGGCGCGTCGTCCTGCGAGGCCAGGACGAACACCAGCGGACGGTGCCTGCGGTAGAGGATCTCGCTGACGGTGCGGAAGGCCACTCCCGTGCCGACCAGCAGCAGCAGGGCGAAGGCGGTCATGGTCAGGGCCACTGCGGTGTCGGTGATCATCGTCGAGTCGCGCAGCGGGATGATCGCCATCGCCACCAGCGCCTCGGCGCGCACGGGCCGCGGCCCGGGAGCACCGACCGCGTGATCGGTGGCGAGGACGCGGTGAGGCGGGTGCCCGTGGTCAGCGGGCCTGGTCCGGTTCCCTGGGAAACCGCTGCCGATCGATGGATCCGCAGCAGTCACAGGAGTAACATCACGCACTGTGATTCCCTCGTCTCTCCGGCGATCGACTCACAGCTGAGCGGGCGTTGCAGCGCCCGCTCAGTGGCGTTTGCGGCTCGTCGAACACGGCCGCAACCACTGAGCGCGTCAGCGTGAGTCGGTGGTGGTGCGGGATCCGGGTGGCCGGATCGATGTGGGTCTGGTCGGCGGCGCCGACCTCCACGAGTGATCGTGCACCGATGGACGTGCACTGAGGATCTGTGCCGAGGATGTGCTCCGCTGTGTGCACGTGGACTGAGCACGTGAACTGAGCACGTGGACTGAGCACGTGGACGTGGTCGCCGGGCCCCCTCCCTCCCCCCGCGGGAGTGCACCCGAGCCGAGTGCCGGACCTGCCAACGTTGTCCTGGCTGGTGTCTCCCGCCGAATTGTCGCCCTGCAGTGACATGGTCCCGCAGGCAAGTGATCATTGACAAGTGCATTGACTTGGCAATTGCCAGTCACTTCGCCACTCTGGACGGCGACGTGAGGGCGTCTTCCGGTGCGGTGGAAGGGGGTGGGAGGTGAGCGAGACCAGTCCCACGGCGCGTCGGCGGGAGGTCGGGGGCCTCCTGCGAGCCCACCGGGAGCGTCAGGGCCTCACGGCGGCCGAGGTGGCCGTCCGGGTCGGGATCTCTGCGGCCAAACTGTCCCGCCTGGAGCGCGGATTGCGCGGTCTGCAGATCGGAGACGTTCGGGCCTTGTGCGACCTGTACGCGCTCTCGGAGGAGCAGACCCGAGAACTGGTCGCGGCCACCCGGGCCAGCCGTGAGCCTGGCTGGTGGACCGAGTTCACCGGCCTGCCGGAGAGTGCGCCGCTGTTCTTCGGACTCGAGATGGCGGCCGGCCGGATCGAGGAGTACGACGCGCTCGCCGTCCCGGGATTGCTGCAGACCGAGAGCTACGCCACGGCAGTCATGAGTGGTGGCCAGCCCGAGCAGGTGCTGCCCGAACCGGTGCTGCGTGAACGCGTGGCGGCCCGCATGCAGCGATCGGCGATCCTTCTGCCCCGCCGCGACAAGCACTTCCACTTCGTGATCGACCAAGGGGTGCTGCACCGGACCGTGGGGTCGAGGTCTGTGATGGCGGACCAGTGTCGAGCCGTCCTGGCGGCGTCCCGGGCACCGAACATCACCGTTCAGGTGCTCCCGTTCGAGGCCGGCCCGCACCCCGGACTGTGGGGATCCTTCGTCATCCAGGTCTTCGAACGCGAGAGCCAGCACGACGTGGTGTTCGTCGAGGGACTCTGGGGCGAGTTGCTGCTCGAGCAGAATGCGCAGGTGGCCCGCTACCGCGGGGCCTTCCAGCGGCTGGTCGAGTGCGCGCTGACGCCGACCCGTTCCCGGGCGCGGCTGACCGCGATCATCCGGGCGTGGAGCGAGGCGACCCCGACCGAATGAGGCCGGCTGAGACCGCTTGGGTTCAAGGGGTGCGTTCTCAGATGTCGAACTCGGCGGCCTTCACCGCGCGCACGAAATCAGACCACTCCGCCAGGGAGTACTCGAGCCGTGGCCCGTGCGGGTTCTTGGTGTCGCCCACGAACACCGCATCACCCACGCGACGAACCTGCACGCAGTTGCCCATGGTGCACAGGGATGGCGTCCGCCAGGCTTCGTCCAGCGTGGGCACCGAGAGGGCATCGCGGTCGAGGGTGATCCTCGACCCCGGCGAGTTCGACATGGTCAGGTCTCCGGTCGGACGGCATGGGGTACCCGAACGGGCAGCTCTGATCGCGCAGAGTAGCCCCAGAGAACGTTTCGACCCAAGGCCCACGGCGCGGCGGCTGCAGCTCGATGATCGGCTCCCGCCGTCACCGGAGCCTGGCCGGGATGGAAGGAGCGCCGGGCAGCCGTTCCCCAGACGACACTGCCCGGCGCTCCGCTCGCGGGGCCCTCGCGGGGGCCATCTCAGACACGGTCCATGAACATCGCCACTGCCACCAAGGCGGCCAGCAGGACGAACGGCAGTACCACCGAGCTCAGCTGGTCGTGGTCGGGGCGGTGCTGGGTGAGCACGATCCGGGGCCTGATCCGACGCGCCGCGGCCTCGGCGTAGGCGGCGAACATGAACCCGATGGCGATCACCAGGAAGATCAGGATGATCGCGCCCGCGACCTGCGGCACGGCGTCGGTCAGGGCGGTGCGTGCCAGGTGTGGCGAGTGAAGTTGGGAACTGACGGTCACGGCGGTACCTCCCCTGCTGTGGCGACTCGCTGGATGTGAGCCGCCGAACGGTGTGATGGGATCGCCGGCCGACCCGAGGATCTGCGCGAGTCGTCCGATGACCAGGACCGCTGGGGCGGTGAATGAACTTCGGTACAAGTCAGCCCAATTGGCTGAACTTCAGTAAACCCTGAGCGATCTGCTGACGCAAGAGGGTTGGTGCCAGAGATCGCCTGGGATCCGGCAGGTTCCCGAGGCTCTCCCACGGTGCGGCGTCCGTTCCCGGACGTCCACTCCAGCTGGCCCATCGGTCCCGTCTCGCGACAGCGGTGCGGCCGGCAGTGCGATCAGGGTATGGTCAGGGACATCAGCTGCTTCAGTGCACATCAGCCGAATTCCAGTGAACTCCAGGGACGATGATCACCCCATGATCGAGTCTGTCTCCGCCAGGACCCGGCTGGCCATGACGGCGCGCGGCCGCCTGGCCGAGCGCCTCCGGTTGCTGCGGACCACCACCTGGCCGGGTGCCCCGGTCACCCAGCGCCAGGTCGCCGAGGCGATGGGCGCGAGCGCCCCGCTCGTCTCCTCGTGGGAGAGCCCCACCGGCGACGCCGTCCCACCCGAGGAGCGACTGCACGCGTACGCCCAGTTCTTCGCCACCGTCCGCTCGATCGAGGGCACCACTGCCCACCTGGTTCCCCTCGGGGAGCTGACTGCCGAGGAGGAGCGTGCCCGGGGCGCCCTGCTCCGGGAACTGGTGGATCTGCGCTCGCGGGCGATGAGCGCCCAGCAACGAGCCGAGCGCTCGCGATCCTTCTGGCACTTCCCGGACGGCCAGCCCATCCGGATCATCAGTTCGGTCCTGCCCTCGGACGAGATCAGGTCGCAGTACACCAGCCCCTGGCACCCCAATCACATCGCCTCCCTGCGGTTTGCCGACATGGATGCGCTGGTCGAGGCCTATGGGCAGATCAGGGCGGAGAACCCGACCAGTGACGTCGCCTTCGTCCGCGGCGACGACGTCACCGCCGAGACCTTCGCCTCGCACGTGGTGATCCTGGGTGGTGGGGACGGTGCGTACACCGGTGAGCGCTCGGTCGATCGGCCGTACTCGGAGGCCCTGGCCTACTACCGCCGCCGGTTGGACCTCCCCCTGTTCGTCGAGGCCATTCCGGACGGCGACCCCGAGTACGACCGGCAGTACGTGGTCACGCTGAACGAGCGCGGTGAGTTCGACTACCACGGCACCCGACGGCATGCCCACCCCCCGCGCTTCCTGGTCGACAGCCTCACCGGTGACCGCCGACTCGGTGCCGACGGGCGTCCGATCCTGGAGTACGACGTCGCCCTGATCGCCCGCCAGCCCAACGAGATGAACCTGACCACCACGGTGACCATCTACTCCGGGATCTTCAGCCGGGGAACCTACGGCGCGGTTCGCGCCTTCACCGATCCGCTGCTGCGGATCCGCAACGAGGAACACCTGGCCGGGCTGGTCGACCTCGACCGCTTCTGGCTGCTCAGCTATGTGCCGGTGTTCCAGGGCCGTGAGGGACTCGAGACCCTGACCCCCGATCTGACCCGGCCCATGCACGTCCTGCAACACAGCCCTCAGCATCGCTGAGGGGTCTGCCGACCTCCCGGAAGTCCACCGCCCATGACCACTGCTCGGCACATCCCCGATCACAGGGCGCTGCTGCCTGCTCCGGTAACCGGTGCCGGCGGTGCCCCCCCTGCGCTGGACGCCGTGATCGTGCCCTCGGCACGCTGCGCGGCCTCGATCCACGAGTCCGCGACCGTCGCCCGGGACGCCGGGGCTGTGCTGGTGGTGTTGTGCAGCAAGCAGAGCCGGTCCGATCAGGTGCGGGCGGTGGCCGGGCGCCACCTCCCCGGCGAGCGGGTGGCGGCGGTCGACGTCCCGCAGGGCCAGGTGGCCGGGCGGCGGTGGTTGCGCACCGAGCGCATCGACACCGGTGAGCCGTCGACCCGCGACACCGGTGCCAAGCGCAATCTGGCGATCCGGCTGGCCCTGTCGATGGGCTGGCGTCAGGTGCTGTTCCTGGACGACGACGTGACCGCCCCCCGCGCCCACGTGATCCGGGCCGCGTCCGCCCGGCTGGGTGCCAGGGGAGGGCCGGGGGCAGTCGGGTGGGCCTTCGAGGAGTTCCCCGACAACTCGCTGGTCTGTCACGCTCACCGGCTCGCGGGTGGCCGACAGGGCACCTTCGTCGGTGCCGGCGGGCTGCTGCTGCGGGTGGACCAGCGGCTCCCGCACTTCCCGGGGGTCTACAACGAGGACTGGCTGTTCTTCGCCGACCTGATGGTGCGCCGGCACCGTGGGCTGGCGTTCGGTGGCACCTTGCGGCAGAAGGCGTTCGACCCCTTCGCCGACCCGGCGCACGCCCGCCGGCAGGAGTTCGGCGACGTGCTCGGGGAGGGACTGTTCGCCCTCCTGCACCGTCGGACGCCCCTGAGCGCGGCGACCAGCTCGGGGTACTGGGCGGACTACCTCAACGTGCGGTCGAGCTTCCTCGCCGACGTCGAGCAGCGCCTGCTGGACTCCCGGGCCGTACCTCCCGCTCGGTTTCCCCGGGCACGCGTCCCGGGGTCGGGGGAGCCCAGGCTGGCGGACCTGTCGAGGCTGCACCGCGCCCTGGAAGGTGTCAGCGTCGCCCGCCACACGCTCGCCCAGCATCGCCGGGACTGGGAGCTCGACCTGCCCGCCTACGTGCGTGCCTGGCGCCAGGATGCGGTCGTCTGGAATCGAATGCTGTCCCGAACCACCTCAGCGGCAACCGATCTGGACGACGCCCTGGGCCGGCTCGGACTGAGTCGCAGCTCTGCGCTGCCTGCTCACAGGGAGCTCGGTGGAGCCAGGATGCCGCGCTCCATCGCCACGGTCACCGCGCGCGTGCGGTCGTCGACGTCCAGCTTGGTGAACACTCTGAGCAGGTGAGTCATCACGGTCGCCTCGCCGATGTGCAGTCGGCGGCCGATCTCGGCGTTCGACAGCCCGTCCGCCACCGCGGCCAGCACCTGGACCTCGCGCTCGGTGAGCAGACCCGCTGCCCCCGAACGCATCCGGGAGACCAGCCGGGCCGCCACCGGGGGTGCCAGCACGGTCTCCCCCCGAGCCGCCGCACGCACGGCGTCGACCAGTTCGCGGCGAGGGGTGTCCTTGAGCAGGTAGCCCGTGGCCCCGGCCTCGACCGCCCGCACGATGTCGGCGTCGGTGTCGTAGGTGGTCAGCACCAGCACCTTGCTGCGCGGATGGCCGGCGACGATCCGGGCGGTGGCGCCCGCGCCGTCCAGCCGGGGCATGCGCAGGTCCATCAGCACCACGTCGGGGTCGAGTTCGGCCACCCGGATCACGGCCTCCTCACCGTCGCGGGCCTCGCCGACCACCCGCAGATCGTCCTCGACGTCGAGCATCCCGATCAGGCCCGAGCGGACCACCGGGTGGTCATCGACCACGAGAACAGTGATCATGATCACTCCCCGGCTCGGGAGGTGGCCGGAACCTCAACGCGCACAACGGTTCCCCGGCCGAGTCGGCTCTCGATGTGAACGCTGCCGCCCACCTCGTCGACTCGACGGCGCATCAGCGCCAACCCGAATCCCGCACGGTCGCCGTCCGGGTCGAAGCCGGCCCCGTCGTCGGCCACGATCAGCCTCACCCGGTTCTCGCTGCGCTCGACCCCCACCTGCACGCTGGTGGCGCCGGCGTGCCGCCGGATGTTGGACAGGCTCTCCTGGACGGCGCGCAACGCCACCACCTGGGTGGCCGGGGCCAGGTCGTGCAGGTCGTCGGTGACCCGGGTGCGCACGGTGACCCCGCACTCCCGGGCGAATCGCTCACCCAGCCGGCGCACGGCGTCCGGGAGCGGGGCGCCGTCGAGGTCGGCGGGGGAGAAGGCGGTGACCAGCGCACGGGCCTCGGCGAGATTGTCCCGGGCCACGTCCTCGATCGTGGCCAGCTGGTCGCGCACGGCCTCCGGGACGTCGGCCCGCGCCGCCGCGGCCTGGGCCAGCATCACCACACTGGTGAACCCCTGCGCGAGCGTGTCGTGGATCTCCCGGGCCATCCGTGCCCGCTCCTGGGCAATGCCGTCCTGCTGGTTGGCCACGGCCAGTGCCGCCCGGGTCCGGTCCAGCTCCTCGATCAGCTCGGCGCGCTCGACGGACTGGGCGATGATCCGCGAGATCCACCACCCCAGCATCAAGCTGAAGCCCATCGAGACCAACAGCTGGGGGGCCAGGGTGCGGGTATTGGCCCACGTGAAGCCGACCGAGTTCAGGATGCCCAGCATGGCGGCGCCGGTCAGCAGCGCGGTCACCGTCGCGCCGTGGCGCAGGTCGTGGGTGAACAGCCAGGCCTGCGGGTACACGATGAACAGCAGCAGCGAGAAGGTGGGATGGATGCCACAGGCCAGCCCCACACCCACCACCGCCGCGGCCAGGTAGACCCGAGGGTGCCGGCCGGGCCAGGGGCCATGCTGGATCCCGATCAGGTACAGGCCGAACAGGCCGGCGAAGACGGCGCCCGCCGTGAGGCGCTCGGTCATCGTGATCTCGTTCAGGGTGAGCGCACTGAGGATGCCCAGCGCGGTGACCCCCCACATGGCGTAGTGCCATCCGGTGATCGTGCTGGCCCACATCCCCTCGGCACGGGCCAGCGTTCCGGCGCTGGTGGGATCAGCGGTCACCGCGCCGAGCCCATCGGAAGGTCCACAGGCACAGGAGCAGGCCTATCACGCTCCACCCCGCCAGCACCGCCGCGGTCTGGCCCAGCATCCACGAGCCACCGACCTCGGCCTGTTCGAACTCGGCCGGCAGGAACACCGAGCGCATGCCCTGGGCCAGCCAGCGCAACGGGAACACCGAGCCCAGGTTGACCATCCAGCCGGGCAACTGGTCGAGCACGAAGAAGATGCCCGAGATGAACTGCAGCACGATCACCACGGGGGAGACCACCGCACCGGCGCTGCGCGCCGAGCGCGGGACGCTGGAGTAGGCGATCCCGAGCACCGTGCCGGCCGTCGACCCGAGCAGGAAGATCCAGGCGAACCGGGTCCACAGGTCCACGGTGTCCGGCAGGTCCAGCCCGAACAGGGCGGTACCCACCACGAGCAGGATGACGGTCTGCACCACGCTGGAGATGAGCACCAATCCGATCTTGCCGAGGAAGTAGGCCGCCGCCGGCATCGGGGTGCCCCGCAGGCGCTTGAGCGTGCCGTCGTCCCGCTCGATCGCGATCCCGATCGCCAGCGACTGGAAGCTCGACAGCACCACCCCGGAGGCGATCATGCCGGCCGCGAAGTACTGCGTGAAGGTGACCCCCGGGGCGATCTCACCGGAGCCGAAGGCCGACCCGAAGATGAACAGCATGATCACCGGGAAGGCGAAGGTGAACACCATGCTGTCGCGCTCGCGGAAGAACGCCCTCAGTTCGAGCATGCTGCGGGACATGCCGAGCCCCAGGGTCGAGGGCAGGGCGCCCGGGGCGGCGCCCGCGGGGACGTCGGCCGCGGAGGCAGTGGACGCCGAACCTGACGCGGACGCCGATGCGGACGGGGTGATCATCGGGCCACCTCCACAGTGGCATGCGGCTGGTGCTGCCGGCCGGACGTCGCCCGGTCGCCGTCCGCAGTCGCGATCATCGACAGGTAGACCTCCTCCAGGCTGGGCCGCAGGACCTCCAGCCCCGGGATCTCACCGGCGAACCGCTCGCCGAGTCTGGCGACCACGGCGGTCGGGGTCGGGGTGTGCTCCTCGCGGGTCGTCCCGTCGGGCTCGAGCCAGCGCACCCGTGGCACCTGGGCCTGCGGGCCCCCGAGTCGCTCCGGAGTGTCCACGGCGAGCAACCGGCCGGCGCTGACCACCGCCACCCGGTCGGCCAGGTGCTCGGCCTCGTCGAGGTAGTGCGTCGTGAGCAGGATCGTCGTCCCGTCGGCCCGAAGGGTCTCGATCAGGTCCCAGAACGAGCGCCGGGCCTGGGGATCGAAGCCGGTGGTCGGCTCGTCGAGGAAGAGCAGCCGGGGGCCGCCGACGATGCCCAGCGCGACGTCCAACCGGCGCCGCTGCCCGCCGGACAGGGTGCTCATCCGGGCCGTGCGCTTGGCGGTCAGGCCAACCGACTCGATCACGGCGTCCGGGTCGCGGGGTGCGGGGTAGTAGCCCGCCACGTGGTGGACCAGCTCGGCGACCGTCAGCTGGTGGTTCTCGTTACTGGTCTGCAGCACGATGCCGATCCGGCTGCGCCAGTGCCGGCCGGCGGACTGCGGGTCCTGCCCGAGGACCTGCACCTCCCCGGCGTCCCGGCGCCGGTAGCCCTCGAGGATCTCGACGCTGGTCGTCTTGCCCGCCCCGTTGGGTCCCAGGAGGGCGAAGACCTCTCCCTCGTCCACGTCGAGGTCGATCCCGTCGACGGCGCGGACGGTCAGGTAGGTCTTCACCAGCCCCCGGACGCGAATCGCTGTACTCATGCCTCCAGCGTCGTGCGCACCGGGCGGCCGCACATCCACCGGGCCACCGCCACGCCGTCCACCGATCGGTGGACGGCGCTGCGCCGGGCGTGGCTCGGCTGCGGGCTCAGATGCTGCGGCGGAAGGTGACCAGGTCGTGACCCGGCCCGTTGTAGCCGGTCACCGGCTCACTGACGGAGAACCCCATCGCGGCGTGGAAGGCGATCGACGCGTGGTTCACCGGCGCGGTGACCGCACTGACGGCGGTGCGTCCCGCCGTCCGTGCGGCGGCGAAGAAGAGTTCGTAGAGGCGCCGGCCCAGCCCACTGCCCCGCTCGGACGGCGCGATGCCGATGAAGTGGATGTAGGCCTCGAGCGGTTGGGTTGGCGAGGCGAACCCGATCAGGAAACCTCGCAGATCGGTGGTGCCCGCTGCGCGGCGCTCGACGACCAGGCTGGTGTCGTGGAAGTGGTCCAGGAACAGCCGGGGCAGGGAGTCCAGGATCGGTCGGCCCCACCAGCTGTCCACCACGGCGGCGATGGCGTCGTAGTCCCGCGGGCGGGCGGGGCGCACGCTGTCCGGAAGGTCGTGGAACCTCATCGGGCGATGCTGGCACAGCGGGCGGCGCCGGCTACGGGTTCGACCCACCCTCACAGCACGCGTACACTCCATCGCGGTGGTTGCGAACCGCCATACTGACGCCTGCCTGATCCGGCACCGGGTTCCCCGGCGGATCAGCGGCTCGGTAGGGCGGGGATCGACCGCACAGGGCAGTGGCGCAACTGGCAGCGCTCCGGTCTCCAAAACCGGCGGTTGGGGGTTCGAGTCCCTCCTGCCCTGCGATCCAGCTTCGTGGCCTGGCCGCGAAGGGACGGTGGGTGTCCGAGCACGTGTGCCGGGCCGACAGCAACCTCTCCAGACCGGGTGAGATCGTGACGACCAGCACCAGAGCCAGTACCGAATCGGCCCCCGCGCCTCGGCGCAAGGGCGGGCTACGGCTGTTCCTGCGTCAGGTCGTGGCCGAGCTGAAGAAGGTCGTGCGGCCCACCCGCAGCGAGTTGTTGACCTACACCTGGGTGGTCCTGGTCTTCGTCGTCGCGGTGATGAGCTTCATCTCCGTGATCGACTTCGGGCTCGGCAAGCTCGTGTTGTGGGTGTTCAGCGAGTAGTCCCGTCGCCGCCGCGCTGAACGGGGGTTCACCGGCCGTCCGCCGGTGGAAGCACCATCTCGAGGAGTAGGGAAGAGCGTGTCAGAGCAGAGATCGCAATATCTGGAGGGCGAGACCGACGCGGTCGACGACCTGCCGGTCGACGCCGTCGTGGAGGAGGTCGCCCCGGAGGAGGAGGTCGACCCCGCGGTCGCCTTCAGGAGCGAGCTGCGCAGCCTGCCCGGTGACTGGTATGTGATCCACTCCTACGCGGGGTACGAGAACCGGGTGAAGGCCAACCTGGAGAACCGGATCACCAGCCTCAACATGGAGGACTACATCTTCCAGGTCGAGGTACCCATGGAAGAGGTGACCGAGATCAAGAACGGCCAGCGCAAGCTGGTCCGTCGGGTACGCATTCCCGGGTACGTGCTGGTGCGCCTGGACCTGACCGACGAGTCCTGGGGTGCCGTCCGGCACACGCCCGGGGTGACCGGCTTCGTCGGCCACACCCACCAGCCGGTGCCGCTGAGTCTCGACGAGGTGTTCTCGATGCTCGCCCCGACGCTGCAGAAGCTGGACGGTACGACCAAGCCGGCCAAGGCCGAGATCAAGGTCGTCGACTTCGAGGTCGGTGAGTCCGTCACCGTCATGGAGGGCCCGTTCGAGACCCTCCCGGCCACCATCTCCGAGATCAACCCGGACGCCCAGAAGCTCAAGGTGTTGGTCTCGATCTTCGGCCGGGAGACCCCGGTCGAGCTCTCGTTCAATCAGGTGGCCAAGATCTGAGCACCCTGCCCAGATCGTCCCGTTTCATGTGAGGACCCGGAGAACCATGCCCCCCAAGAAGAAGATCGCCGGCTACATCAAGCTGCAGATCAACGCCGGCGCAGCGACCCCCGCGCCGCCGATCGGCCCTGCGCTCGGTCAGCACGGCGTCAACATCATGGAGTTCTGCAAGCAGTACAACGCCCAGACCGAGTCGCAGCGCGGTCAGGTGATCCCGGTGGAGATCACGGTCTACGAGGACCGTTCCTTCACCTTCATCACCAAGACCCCGCCGGCCGCCGAGCTGATCAAGAAGGCGGCTGGGGTGCCCAAGGGGTCGGGGGAGCCGCACAAGACCAAGGTCGGCAAGCTGACCCAGGCTCAGGTCCGGGAGATCGCCCAGACCAAGCTGGAGGACCTGAACGCGCACGACGTGGATCAGGCCGCCAAGATCATCGCCGGCACTGCCCGCTCGATGGGCATCGTCGTCGAGGGCTGAGTACCACTGCCGGCGCCCACCGGCACCATCCGATGTTCCGCAGTGGCAGGACGCCGCGCCGTCCGCTGACCACGACTCCGTTGAGGGAGAACGCACCATGAAGCGCAGCAAGGCCTACCGCGCCGCGGCCGAGAAGATCGACCGCGATCGCGCCTACGCCCCGCTCGAGGCGATCCGCCTCGCCAAGGCCACGTCCACCACCAAGTACGACGCCACCGTCGAGGTCGCCTTCCGGCTCGGGGTCGACCCCCGCAAGGCCGACCAGATGGTTCGCGGCACGGTCAACCTGCCCAACGGCACCGGCAAGACCGCCCGGGTCCTGGTCTTCGCCACCGGTGAGCGTGCCGCTCAGGCCGAAGCCGCCGGCGCCGACTATGTGGGTTCGGACGACCTGCTGGAGAAGATCCAGGGCGGATGGCTCGACTTCGACTCGGTCGTGGCCACCCCCGATCTGATGGGCAAGGTCGGCCGGCTCGGCAAGGTGCTCGGCCCCCGCGGCCTGATGCCGAACCCGAAGACCGGCACGGTCACCATGGACGTCGCCAAGGCGGTCGAGGAGATCAAGGGCGGCAAGATCGAGTTCCGGGTGGACAAGCACGCCAACCTGCACTTCATCATCGGCAAGGCGTCCTTCAGCGACAGCGCGCTGGTGCAGAACTACGCGGCCGCCCTGGACGAGGTGCTGCGGCTCAAGCCGTCCGCCGCCAAGGGCCGCTACCTGCAGAAGGGCACCATCGCCACCACGATGGGTCCCGGCGTCCCGGTCGACGTCAACAAGACCCGCAACCTCGAGTCCGACGACCCCACGGCCGAGGACTGACCCCCACCCCCCCAACCTGCTCATGCTCCACGGGTGACCGCTCGTGCTCCGTGGGTGTCGCGATTCAGGGCCGTCGAGGCCCGACGCCGCGACACCCGCGGAGCACGAGGCGCTTTGGGGGGGCAACGGCACGATCTGGACGGCGGGCTGCGCGCCGGCGACCCGCCGTCCGGGGATCGTGAGCGGGTTCGGATTTGGTGGGGGAGCGAAGCGGCACCTAGTCTGGGGACGCCGAAGACCGCCGGTCATCACCCCAGCCCGGGGTGATCGAAGGTCCCGCCGAGGCGGGCGACCTGCGCAGGTGTGAACGAGCCGTGAGGCTGCATGTCGTCCGTTCGGACGGCGCGTGGCTGCCCGCCCCGTGCGCCCCTGCGCCGGGGCGTCCTGCTTTCTCGGCGGGCACCGGGACGACCGGCACATCCTGGAAGGAGTGCCATGGCCAGGCCCGACAAGGCCGCAACGGTGGCCGAGATCACGGAGAGGTTCCGTGCCTCGAACGCCGCCGTGCTGACCGAGTACCGCGGGCTGTCCGTGGCGCAGCTCAGCCAGCTCCGCAAGAGCATCGGCGGCCACGCCACGTACACCGTGGTGAAGAACACGCTGACCTCGATCGCTGCGAAGGAGGCGGGAGTCTCCGCCTTCGACGGGCAGCTCGCCGGCCCGACCGCCGTCGCCTTCATCACCGGTGACCCGGTCGAGGCGGCCAAGGGACTGCGTGACTTCGCCAAGACCAACCCCGCCCTGGTGATCAAGGGTGGGCTCCTCGAAGGCCGCGCGCTGTCGGCCGACGAGGTGCGCAAGCTGGCCGACCTGGAGTCCCGTGAGGTGCTGCTGGCCAAGCTGGCCGGCGCGATGAAGGCCTCGCTGTCCCAGGCCGTCTACCTGTTCAACGCCCCCCTGTCGCAGGCCGCCCGCGTGCTGGACGCCCTGCGCCAGAAGCGGGCCGAGAGCGAACCAGCCGCTGCCGCGGACGACGTGCCGGCCGAGCAGGCCGAGCCCGCCGAGGCTGCAGCGGAGACCACCGAGGGCTGATCGCCCCGCCCACCCCCAACGCGGGCGGGATCGCCCCAGCCGCGTGATCGATTACGGAAGGGACACGCCAACCATGGCGAAGCTCAGCACCGACGACCTGCTCGACGCGTTCAAGGAGATGACGCTGATCGAGCTGAGCGAGTTCGTGAAGAAGTTCGAGGACACCTTCGAGGTCACCGCCGCGGCTCCCGTGGCCGTGGCCGCTGCCGCGCCTGCCGGTGGCGGCGGCGCCGCCGAGGCCGCCGAGGAGAAGGACGAGTTCGACGTCGTCCTCGAGGCCGCCGGCGACAAGAAGATCCAGGTGATCAAGGAGGTGCGCGCCCTGGTTCCCTCCCTCGGTCTGAAGGAGGCCAAGGACCTGGTCGACAGCGCTCCCAAGGCCATCCTGGAGAAGGTTGCCAAGGACGCCGCGGAGAAGGCCAAGGCCGCCCTCGAGGGCGCCGGCGCCAAGGTCACCGTCAAGTGACCCCACGCCGTCCGCACTGCTGGACGGCGATGCCGCTCGGCCGGTGAACCCGGCGGGTCGCGACGAAGGGGCGGTCTCACCTCTCACGGGGGCGGGACCGCCCCTTTCGCGTGATCACGAGCGCTCGCGAGGCGACCAGGATCGGTCGCAGTGCCCTTGTCGTCCGGGTTTTTGTGCTGTTGGTGCAGGTCACGTGCATCTGGATGGGCTGAACGTCTTGACGTCGACCATGGCCGGAGCCATCCTCGAAGGGTCTGATGAGCGCGCAGGTAGTGCGAGCGTGACCAACGGCGATCCGATGTACCGGGCCCGGCGCGGCGAGATGCGGGGCTGGGGGTCATCTGCTAGCGCCGTTTGGACATCCATGCTTGGGCGGGCTACCCTGCCTTTTTGCGCTCACCTTTGACTACCCGACGGATTTGCCTCGGGGCGTCAGGCGTGCGCCGGTACCGTTCGCCGGCCCGTGGAAGGACCCCTCTTGGCCGCCTCGCGCACAGCGTCGCTCTCTTCCGTCCGCACGGCCTCTGGCCGTATCTCCTTCGCAAAGATCCGCGAGCCGCTGGAGGTGCCCAACCTCCTCGCCTTGCAGACCGAGAGCTTCGACTGGCTGCTCGGTAACGACAAGTGGCGGGCGCGCGTCGCGGCCGCCCTCGAGGCAGGACGTCAGGACGTGCCCGGCACCTCGGGACTGGAGGAGATCTTCGAGGAGATCTCCCCGATCGAGGACTACTCCGGGTCGATGTCACTCTCGTTCCGCGACCACCGGTTCGAGCCGCCCAAGTACTCGATCGACGAGTGCAAGGAGCGGGACATGACCTACTCGGCCCCGCTCTTCGTGACGGCCGAGTTCATGAACGCCACCACCGGTGAGATCAAGAGCCAGACGGTCTTCATGGGCGACTTCCCCCTGATGACCGACCGGGGCACCTTCGTGATCAACGGCACCGAGCGGGTGGTCGTCTCCCAGCTCGTGCGCTCGCCGGGGGTCTACTTCGAGCGGACGGCGGACAAGACCAGCGACAAGGACGTCTACACCTCCAAGATCATTCCTTCTCGTGGTGCCTGGCTCGAGTTCGAGATCGACAAGCGCGACATGGTCGGCGTCCGGATCGACCGCAAGCGCAAGCAGTCGGTGACGGTGCTGCTGAAGGCCCTGGGCTGGACCGAGGCCCAGATCCTCGAGGAGTTCGGCGACGTCGAGTCGATGCGCGCCACGCTCGAGAAGGACCACACCGCCAGCACCGACGAGGCGCTGCTGGACATCTACCGCAAGCTGCGTCCGGGTGAGCCGCCGACCCGTGAGGCCGCGCAGAACCTGCTCGACAACCTCTACTTCAACCCCAAGCGGTACGACCTGGCCAAGGTCGGCCGCTACAAGATCAACAAGAAGCTCGGGCTGGAGCAGCCGCTCTCCTCGGGCAACCTGACGATCGAGGACGTCGTCAAGACGATCCGCTTCCTGGTCACCCTGCACGCCGGTGGCAGCACCATGCCGGGCACCCGCGGCGGCGAGAGCGTCGACGTCCGGGTCGAGGTGGACGACATCGACCACTTCGGCAACCGGCGCCTGCGGACGGTCGGCGAGCTGATCCAGAACCAGGTCCGTACCGGCCTGTCGCGCATGGAGCGCGTCGTCCGCGAGCGCATGACCACTCAGGACGTCGAGGCGATCACCCCGCAGACCCTGATCAACATCCGCCCGGTGGTGGCCTCGATCAAGGAGTTCTTCGGTACCAGCCAGCTGTCCCAGTTCATGGACCAGACCAACCCGCTGGCCGGTCTGACCCACAAGCGCCGGCTGTCGGCGCTCGGCCCGGGTGGCCTGTCCCGAGAGCGTGCGGGCTTCGAGGTGCGCGACGTGCACACCTCGCACTACGGCCGGATGTGCCCGATCGAGACCCCCGAAGGCCCGAACATCGGTCTGATCGGCTCGCTCGCCAGCTACGCGCGGATCAACCCGTTCGGTTTCGTCGAGACGCCTTACCGCAAGGTCAACGGCGTCCAGGTGAGCGACTCGGTCGCCTACCTGACCGCGGACGAGGAGGACGAGCACGTCATCGCTCAGGCGAACACGCCACTGAATGCCGACGGCACCTTCGCCGAGGACTACGTGACGGTGCGCGCCCGGGGCGGTGAGGTCGAGCTCGTGCCCGGTGCCGAGGTCGACTACATGGACGTCTCGGCCCGCCAGATGGTCTCCGTGGCCACCGCGATGATCCCCTTCCTGGAACACGACGACGCCAACCGGGCCCTGATGGGCTCGAACATGCAGCGCCAGGCGGTCCCGCTGGTGATGGCCGAGGCCCCGCTGGTCGGCACCGGCATGGAGTTCCGGGCGGCCGTCGACGCCGGTGACGTGGTCGTGGCCACGCAGGGTGGGGTGGTCAGCGAGGTGTCCGCGGACGCCGTCAGCGTGATGAACGACGACGGCACCCACAGCACCTACCGGATCGCCAAGTTCCGGCGCTCCAACCAGGGCACCTCCTACAACCAGCGCGTGCTGGTGGACGAGGGTGACCGGCTGGAGGTGGGCACCCCGATCGCCGACGGTCCCTCGACCGACAAGGGCGAGATGGCCCTGGGCAAGAACCTCCTGGTCGCGTTCATGTCGTGGGAGGGCCACAACTACGAGGACGCGATCATCCTCTCCCAGCGCCTGGTGCAGGACGACGTCCTCTCCTCGATCCACATCGAGGAGCACGAGGTCGATGCCCGCGACACGAAGCTGGGCCCGGAGGAGATCACCCGCGACATCCCGAACGTGGCCGAGGAGGTGCTGGCCGACCTGGACGAGCGGGGCATCATCCGCATCGGTGCCGAGGTCGTCACCGGCGACATCCTGGTCGGCAAGGTGACCCCGAAGGGTGAGACCGAGCTGACCCCGGAGGAGCGGCTGCTGCGCGCGATCTTCGGTGAGAAGGCCCGTGAGGTGCGGGACACCTCGCTGAAGGTTCCGCACGGTGAGTCCGGCACGGTCATCGGGGTCAAGGTGTTCGACCGCGACGAGGGTGACGAGCTGCCCCCGGGCGTGAACCAGCTGGTGCGGGTCTATGTCGCCCAGAAGCGCAAGATCACCGACGGTGACAAGCTCGCCGGCCGGCACGGCAACAAGGGCGTCATCTCCAAGATCCTCCCGGTCGAGGACATGCCGTTCCTCGAGGACGGCACCGCGGTGGACGTCGTCCTGAACCCGCTGGGGGTGCCCAGCCGGATGAACGTGGGTCAGGTGCTCGAGACCCACCTCGGCTGGGTGGCCAGTCGTGGCTGGCAGGTCGAGGGGGCCCCGTCCTGGTCGGAGGGCATGCCCCCCGAGATGCTCGAGGCGCCCCCCGGTACGCGGGTGGCCTCGCCGGTGTTCGACGGTGTGCGCGAGGAGGAGATCGTCGGCCTGCTCGACTCCAGCCGCAAGACCCGGGACGGCGTCCGGCTGGTGGACGGTTCGGGCAAGGCGCGGCTGTTCGACGGCCGGACCGGGGAGCCGTTCCCGGAGCCGGTGTCGGTGGGCTACATGTACATCCTGAAGCTCCACCACCTCGTCGACGACAAGATCCACGCCCGCTCGACCGGCCCCTACTCGATGATCACCCAGCAGCCGCTCGGTGGTAAGGCACAGTTCGGCGGCCAGCGCTTCGGTGAGATGGAGGTGTGGGCCCTCGAGGCCTACGGCGCCTCCTATGCACTGCAGGAGCTGCTCACCATCAAGTCGGACGACGTGCTCGGCCGGGTCAAGGTCTACGAGGCCATCGTCAAGGGCGAGAACATCCCCGAACCGGGCATCCCCGAGTCCTTCAAGGTGCTGATCAAGGAAATGCAGTCGCTGTGCCTGAACGTCGAGGTGCTCTCCAGTGACGGCATGTCCATCGAGATGCGCGAGACCGACGAGGACGTCTTCCGGGCCGCGGAGGAACTGGGCATCGACCTGTCCCGCCGCGAGCCGAGCTCAGTGGAAGAAGTCTGATCCCTTCCCCCACATCGCTTTCAGCATCCCGCACCACTCAAGAGAAAGCAGGCAGCGCCTTGCTGGACGTCAATTTCTTTGACGAGTTGAGGATCGGTCTCGCCACCGCTGACGACATCCGTCAGTGGTCGCACGGCGAGGTGAAGAAGCCCGAGACGATCAACTACCGCACCCTCAAGCCGGAGAAGGACGGGCTCTTCTGCGAGAAGATCTTCGGCCCCACCCGGGACTGGGAGTGCTACTGCGGCAAGTACAAGCGGGTCCGCTTCAAGGGCATCATCTGCGAGCGCTGTGGCGTCGAGGTGACCCGGGCCAAGGTCCGCCGTGAGCGCATGGGCCACATCGAGCTGGCCGCCCCGGTGACGCACATCTGGTACTTCAAGGGTGTTCCGAGCCGGCTCGGTTACCTGCTCGACCTGGCGCCGAAGGACCTGGAGAAGGTCATCTACTTCGCTGCCTACATGATCACCACGGTGGACGACGAGGCGCGCCACCGCGACCTGCCCTCGCTCGAGGCGCAGATCGAGGTGGAGAAGAAGGAGATCGAGAACCGCCGGGACGCCGACGTCGAGGCCCGCGCCAAGCGGCTCGAGGGTGACCTGGCCGAGCTCGAGGCCGAGGGTGCCAAGGGTGACGTGCGCCGCAAGGTCAAGGAAGGCGCCGAGCGCGAGATGGCGAACCTGCGCAAGCGCGCGGACGCCGAGATCGACCGGCTCCAGCAGGTCTGGGACCGGTTCAAGAACCTGAAGGTGCAGGACCTCGAGGGCGACGAGCTGCTCTACCGCGAGATGCGCGAGCGGTTCGGCCTGTACTTCCAGGGTGGGATGGGCGCCGCCGCGATCCAGAAGCGGCTGGAGTCCTTCGACCTCGAGGCCGAGGCGGCCAACCTGCGCGAGACCATCCGGGTCGGCAAGGGCCAGCGCAAGACGCGTGCCCTGAAGCGGCTGAAGGTCGTCTCGGCGTTCCTGACCACCCGCAACTCGCCCAACGGCATGGTGCTGGACTGCGTGCCGGTGATCCCGCCCGACCTGCGCCCCATGGTGCAGCTGGACGGCGGCCGGTTCGCGACGTCCGACCTGAACGACCTGTACCGGCGGGTGATCAACCGGAACAACCGGCTCAAGCGCCTGCTCGACCTCGGCGCACCCGAGATCATCGTCAACAACGAGAAGCGGATGCTGCAGGAGGCCGTCGACGCGCTGTTCGACAACGGCCGCCGCGGCCGGCCGGTCACCGGCCCGGGCAACCGCCCGCTGAAGTCGCTGTCGGACATGCTCAAGGGCAAGCAGGGCCGCTTCCGCCAGAACCTGCTCGGCAAGCGTGTCGACTACTCCGGCCGGTCGGTCATCGTGGTCGGCCCGCAGCTCAAGCTGCACCAGTGTGGCCTGCCCAAGCAGATGGCGCTCGAGCTGTTCAAGCCGTTCGTGATGAAGCGCCTGGTCGACCTCAACCACGCGCAGAACATCAAGAGCGCCAAGCGGATGGTCGAGCGCGCTCGCCCGGTGGTGTGGGACGTGCTGGAGGAGGTCATCTCCGAGCACCCGGTGCTGCTCAACCGCGCACCGACGCTGCACCGGCTCGGCATCCAGGCCTTCGAGCCCCAGTTGGTCGAGGGCAAGGCGATCCAGATCCACCCGCTGGTCTGCACGGCGTTCAACGCCGACTTCGACGGCGACCAGATGGCGGTGCACCTGCCGTTGTCGGCCGAGGCCCAGGCCGAGGCCCGGATCCTGATGCTGTCCAGCAACAACATCCTCAAGCCGGCCGACGGTCGCCCGGTGACCATGCCCACCCAGGACATGATCATCGGTCTGTACTACCTGACCATGGCCAAGGATGGCGTGCCCGGCGAGGGCAGGGCGTTCAGCTCGGTGGCCGAGGCGATCATGGCCCTGGACGCGCGCGAGCTCGACATCCGCGCCACGATCAGCATCCGGTTCCCGGGCATCGTCCCGCCGGAGGGCTTCGAGGCGCCGGAGGGCTGGCAGAGCGGCGACCCGGTGACCCTGCGGACGACGCTGGGCCGGGCGCTGTTCAACCAGACCCTGCCGGTCGACTACGCCTACGTGGACACCGAGGTCGACAAGAAGGTGCTCTCGGCGATCGTCAACGACCTGGCCGAGCGCTACCCCAAGGTGCAGGTCGCCGCGACGCTGGATGCGTTGAAGGAGACCGGGTTCCACTGGGCGACCCGCTCCGGCACCACGGTGTCGATCTCCGACGTGGTCACCCCGCCGGGCAAGCAGGCCATCCTCGAGCGCTACGAGGCGCGCGCTGCCAAGGTCCAGGGTCAGTACGACCGCGGTCTGATCACCGACGACGAGCGTCGTCAGGAGCTGATCGAGATCTGGACCCAGGCCACCAACGAGGTCGCCAAGGAGATGGAGGCCAACCTGCCCAAGGACAACTCCATCTACCGGATGGTGTCCTCGGGTGCCCGTGGTAACTGGATGCAGATGCGCCAGATCGCCGGCATGCGCGGCCTGGTGGCCAACCCCAAGGGTGAGATCATCCCCCGCCCGATCAAGGCCAACTTCCGCGAGGGCCTGAGCGTGCTGGAGTTCTTCATCTCCACGCACGGTGCCCGCAAGGGCCTGGCCGACACCGCACTGCGCACCGCCGACTCCGGGTACCTCACCCGGCGCCTGGTGGACGTCGCGCAGGATGTGATCATCCGCGAGGAGGACTGCGGGACCGAGCGTGGCCTGGTCATGCCGATCGCGGTCGAGATCACCGGTGAGGACGGCAAGCCGGCCCTGCGTCGTCACGATGACGTCGAGACCAGTGTCTACGCTCGCTCGTCCGCCGAGGACGTCGCGGTCGACGGCACGGTCGTCGTCCCGGCCGGAACCGACCTGGGTGACGTGATCATCAACGACCTGGTCTCCCGGGGCGTCTCCTCGATCAAGGTGCGCTCGGTGCTCACCTGCGAGTCCAAGGTCGGCACCTGCGCCATGTGCTACGGGCGCTCGCTGGCCGCGGGCAAGCTGGTGGACATCGGCGAGGCGGTGGGCATCATCGCCGCCCAGTCGATCGGCGAGCCCGGAACGCAGCTGACCATGCGGACCTTCCACACCGGCGGTGTGGCCGGTGAGGACATCACCATGGGTCTGCCGCGGGTTCAGGAGCTGTTCGAGGCGCGCACGCCCAAGGGCATGGCGCCGATCTCGGAAGCTGCCGGCCGGGTGGCGATCGAGGACACCGATCGCTCCCGCAAGCTCGTGATCACCCCGGACGACGGGTCCGAGGAGGTCGCCTACCCGGTCAGCAAGCGGGCTCGCTTGATCATCGAGGACGGCCAGCACGTCGAGGTCGGACAGCAGCTCGTGCACGGGGCGGTCGACCCCAAGCAGGTGCTGCGCATCCTCGGGCCGCGCCAGGTGCAGATCCACCTGGTGGACGCCGTCCAGGAGGTCTACCGCAGTCAGGGCGTCTCGATTCACGACAAGCACATCGAGGTCATCGTCCGCCAGATGCTCAAGCGGGTGACCATCATCGAGTCCGGGGACGCCGAGTTGTTGCCGGGCGAGATGGTCGAGCGGTCGCGGTTCGAGGCGGAGAACCGCCGGGTGGTCGCCGAGGGCGGCACCCCGGCATCCGGCCGGCCCGACCTGCTGGGCATCACCAAGGCCTCGCTGGCCACGGAGTCGTGGCTCTCGGCGGCCTCCTTCCAGGAGACCACCCGGGTGCTCACCGACGCCGCGATCAACGGCAAGAGCGACCCGTTGCTCGGCCTGAAGGAGAACGTGATCATCGGCAAGCTGATCCCGGCCGGTACGGGCCTGCCCCGCTACCGCAACATCCGGGTGGAGCCCACCGAGGAGGCTCGTTCGGCGATGTACGCGATGCCCGGCTACGAGGAGGTCGACTACGGCCACTTCGGGGTCGGCAGCGGCGCCGCGGTGCCGCTGGAGGAGTTCGACCTCGGTCGCTACGACCGCTGAAATGCCCTGCCCGTCGGCCGACGCGAACCGTTTTGACGCTCGAGTCGGCCGACGGGTAACCTCGGCAGGCGTGCCTGGGCTCCCCGGGCCCTGCTGCGACGCCCTCCGGGACGCACAGCGAACGCCATCTCCGAAGGCTCCGACACGGAGGCTCGGAACGTCCGGGGAGCGCGACACACCCGAGCGCGGGGGCCGCTCGCACAGAGCATGCACCACGGTAGGCGGCACCACCCGAGACGGACCATCGAACGGCAGCACCCGCACCACGTGCCATTGACCAGAACCACCCACAGACCAGAACCACCCGCACAGTTCGGAGACGTTGAGTGCCCACGATCCAGCAGCTGGTCCGCAAGGGCCGCGAGGACAAGGTCGGCAAGACCAAGACCCCTGCTCTCAAGGGGAGCCCGCAGCGCCGCGGCGTGTGCACGCGCGTTTACACCACCACGCCGAAGAAGCCGAACTCGGCTCTGCGCAAGGTCGCGCGCGTCAAGCTGACCAGCCAGATCGAGGTCACCGCGTACATCCCCGGGGTGGGCCACAACCTCCAGGAGCACTCGATCGTGCTCGTCCGTGGCGGCCGGGTGAAGGACCTTCCCGGCGTCCGGTACAAGATCATTCGTGGTTCGCTCGACACCCAGGGTGTCAAGAACCGCAAGCAGGCTCGTAGCCGGTACGGCGCGAAGATGGAGAAGAAGTAATGCCTCGCAAGGGTCCCGCCCCGAAGCGGCCGCTGATCGTCGACCCGGTCTACGGGTCCCCGCTGGTGAGCCAGCTGGTCAACAAGGTGTTGCTGGACGGCAAGAAGTCCACCGCCGAGCGGATCGTCTACTCCGCCCTCGAGGGGTGCCGCGAGAAGAGCGGCACCGACCCGGTGATCACGCTCAAGCGTGCGCTGGACAACGTCAAGCCGACGCTCGAGGTCAAGTCCCGCCGCGTGGGTGGCGCCACCTACCAGGTCCCGGTCGAGGTGAAGGCCGGCCGGGCGACCACCCTGGCGCTGCGCTGGCTGATCACGTACTCCCGTGCCCGCCGCGAGAAGACGATGACCGACCGGCTGATGAACGAGATCCTCGACGCGAGCAACGGCCTGGGTGCCGCGGTCAAGCGTCGCGAGGACACGCACAAGATGGCCGAGTCGAACAAGGCCTTCGCCCACTACCGCTGGTGAGGTGCGGACGGCGCGTCGCGCCGTCCCGCGCACCGGTCCTGCCCACGCTGCCGCGCTCACGAGCCGGCGACGCAAGGCCCACGACACGACGAGCAGAGGCTGACTGCAGTGGCACTCGAGGTGCTTACCGACCTGAAGAAGGTCCGCAACATCGGGATCATGGCGCACATCGACGCCGGCAAGACCACCACGACCGAGCGGATCCTGTTCTACACCGGGATCAACTACAAGATCGGTGAGGTCCACGACGGCGCGGCCACCATGGACTGGATGGAGCAGGAGCAGGAGCGCGGTATCACCATCACCTCGGCCGCGACCACGTGCTTCTGGCAGGGCACCCAGATCAACATCATCGACACTCCCGGCCACGTCGACTTCACCGTCGAGGTCGAGCGCTCGCTGCGGGTGCTCGACGGTGCCGTCGCGGTCTTCGATGGCAAGGAGGGCGTCGAGCCCCAGTCGGAGACCGTCTGGCGTCAGGCCGACAAGTACAACGTCCCCCGGATCTGCTTCGTCAACAAGATGGACAAGCTCGGGGCCGACTTCTACTTCACCGTGCGCACCATCAAGGAGCGCTTGGGTGCCGAGCCGTTGCCGGTGCAACTGCCGATCGGTGCCGAGTCCGACTTCGTCGGCGTGATCGACCTGATCGCCATGAAGGCGCTCACCTGGCGCGGCGACACCAGCAAGGGCGAGTCCTACGAGATCGAGGAGATCCCGGCCGATCTGGCCGAGAAGGCCGCCGAGTACCGTCACCACCTGGTCGAGCGCGTCGCCGAGACCGACGAGCACCTGCTCGAGAAGTATCTCGGTGGTGAGGAGCTGACCGGCGAGGAGATCAAGGGCGCGATCCGCTCCATGGTGGTCAAGGGCGAGATCTACCCGGTGTTGTGTGGCTCGGCGTTCAAGAACAAGGGCGTGCAGCCCATGCTCGACGCCGTTCTCGACTTCCTGCCCTCGCCGCTGGAGGTGCCGCCGGTCGAGGGCCACTCGGTCAACGACGAGACCGAGGTCATCACCCGCAGGCCGGAGATCACCGAGCCGTTCTCGGCGCTGGCGTTCAAGGTCATGACCCACCCGTTCTTCGGCCGGCTGACCTACGTGCGCGTCTACTCCGGCAAGGTGACCACCGGTGCCCAGGTGATCAACTCCACCAAGGGCAAGAAAGAGCGCATCGGCAAGCTCTTCCAGATGCACGCCAACAAGGAGAACCCGGTCGACGAGGCGAGCGCCGGTCACATCTACGCGTTCATCGGGCTGAAGGACACCACCACCGGTGACACCCTGTGTGACCCGGCCAAGCCGGTCGTGCTGGAGTCGATGACCTTCCCCGAGCCGGTCATCTCGGTGGCCATCGAGCCCAAGACCAAGGGCGACCAGGAGAAGCTGGGCACGGCGATCCAGAAGCTCGCCGAGGAGGACCCGACCTTCCAGGTGCAGCAGGACGAGGAGACCGGCCAGACCATCATCAAGGGGATGGGCGAGCTCCACCTCGACATCCTGGTCGACCGGATGCGTCGCGAGTTCAAGGTCGAGGCCAACGTGGGCAAGCCCCAGGTTGCCTACCGCGAGACCATCCGCAAGGCGGTCGAGAAATACTCCTACACCCACAAGAAGCAGACCGGTGGCTCGGGCCAGTACGCCAAGATCCAGTTCACCATCGAGCCGATGGAGACCTCGGACGGCAAGCTGTACGAGTTCGAGAACAAGGTCACCGGTGGCCGGGTGCCCCGTGAGTACATCCCCAGCGTGGACGCCGGGTTCCAGGACGCCATGCAGTACGGCGTGCTGGCCGGCTATCCGATGGTGGGGGTCAAGGGCATCCTGACCGACGGGGCCTCGCACGACGTCGACTCCTCGGAGCTGGCATTCAAGATCGCTGGGTCGATGGGGTTCAAGGAGGCCGCGCGCCGCGCCGACCCGGTGCTGCTGGAGCCGCTGATGGCGGTCGAGGTGCGTACCCCCGAGGACTACATGGGTGAGGTGATCGGCGACCTGAACTCCCGCCGCGGCCACATCCAGGCCATGGAGGACGTCACCGGCGCCAAGGTCGTCCGCGCGTTGGTCCCGCTGTCGGAGATGTTCGGCTACGTCGGCGACCTGCGCAGCAAGACCCAGGGCCGGGCCGTCTACAGCATGCAGTTCGATTCCTACGCCGAGGTTCCCCGCAACGTGGCGGACGAGATCGTCAAGAAGGTCCGCGGCGAGTAACCTCCCCGGCCGTGCACCATTGCAGCACCTGATCCACCGCATCACCCCGACCGTCAACCGGACGGCGGGACGTAACAGAACGGCCGCACCCCGGTCCCGACCGGACGGCGACATCGACAGTCCTGAGGAGGACCCACCGTGGCGAAGGCGAAGTTCGAGCGGACCAAGCCGCACGTCAACATCGGCACCATCGGTCACATCGACCACGGCAAGACGACGCTGACCGCGGCGATCACCAAGGTGCTGCACGACAAGTACCCGACCCTGAACCCGTTCACCCCGTTCGACCAGATCGACAAGGCTCCCGAGGAGCGTCAGCGCGGTATCACCATCTCCATCGCGCACGTCGAGTACCAGACCGAGGCGCGTCACTACGCGCACGTCGACTGCCCTGGTCACGCGGACTACATCAAGAACATGATCACGGGTGCCGCGCAGATGGACGGCGCGATCCTCGTGGTCGCCGCCACCGACGGCCCGATGCCGCAGACGCGCGAGCACGTGCTGCTGGCCCGCCAGGTCGGCGTCCCCTACATCGTGGTGGCCCTGAACAAGGCCGACATGGTCGACGACGAGGAGATCCTCGAGCTGGTCGAGATGGAGGTTCGCGAGCTGCTCAGCGGCTACGAGTTCCCCGGCGACGACCTGCCCGTGGTTCGCGTCTCCGCGCTCAAGGCGCTCGAGGGCGACGCGGAGTGGAGCGAGAAGCTGCTCGGCCTGATGGACGCCGTGGACGCCTCGATCCCCGAGCCGGTGCGTGACGTCGACAAGCCGTTCCTGATGCCGATCGAGGACGTCTTCACCATCACCGGCCGCGGCACCGTCGTGACCGGCAAGGTCGACCGCGGTGTGCTCAAGGTGAACGAGACCGTCGAGATCCTCGGCATCCGCACCGACAAGCAGACCACCACGGTCACCGGCATCGAGATGTTCCGCAAGCTGCTCGACACCGCCGAGGCCGGCGAGAACGTCGGTCTGCTGCTGCGCGGCATCAAGCGTGAGGAGGTCGAGCGCGGCCAGGTCGTGGCCAAGCCCGGCTCGATCACCCCGCACACCGAGTTCGAGGCGCAGGTCTACATCCTGTCCAAGGACGAGGGTGGCCGGCACACGCCGTTCTACGACAACTACCGTCCGCAGTTCTACTTCCGGACGACGGACGTCACCGGTGTCGTGCACCTGCCCGAGGGCACCGAGATGGTCATGCCCGGCGACAACACCGACATGCGCGTGGAGATGATCCAGCCCATCGCCATGGAGGAGGGCCTGCTGTTCGCCATCCGTGAGGGTGGCCGCACCGTGGGCTCCGGCCGGGTCACCAAGATCC
The DNA here is from genome assembly GCA_016794595.1 of Kineosporiaceae bacterium. GTDB lineage: Bacteria > Actinomycetota > Actinomycetes > Actinomycetales > Kineosporiaceae > JADJPO01. Next base: position 99,436 of record JAEUJN010000022.1, on the reverse strand, counting down.
TCAAGTGACCTCCTGCACTCAGCGCACCACCTGAGCAGCACCAGCACCACGACTGAGCACCACCGCACGCCGCGGCGGGGCCCGGGACGACCCAGATCCGGACCAAGATCGCCCGATTGGTCAAGCACCAGGGCGCTCTGGCAGACTGGAGCGGTTGTTCCGTGCTCCGTCGCGGTGCGCGACACCCCCGGATCCTCGCGGATCCCGGGCCGGCGTCCGCCGCTCGTGACGACATCCCACTCCACGGTTTCGTGGGCGCGGATGATCCGAGTCCGCGACACGCCCGACCTCGGGGGCCGGTGAATCCGAAGTACGAACGGTCCCCGCACGCAGCACCACGGAAGAGAGAGAGCACAGCGAAGCCATGGCGGGACAGAAGATCCGCATCCGGCTCAAGGCCTACGACCACGAGGTCATCGACAGCTCGGCGCGCAAGATCGTCGACACGGTGGTCCGTACTGGTGCGACGGTGGCCGGACCGGTGCCGCTGCCGACGGAGAAGAACGTCTACTGCGTGATCCGTTCTCCGCACAAGTACAAGGACAGCCGCGAGCACTTCGAGATGCGCACGCACAAGCGGCTGATCGACATCATCAACCCCACGCCGAAGACCGTCGACTCGCTGATGCGGCTCGACCTGCCGGCCGGGGTCGACATCGAGATCAAGCTCTGAGGCCGAGGCGATGAGTCAGAAATCCACCGTCAAGGGGCTGCTCGGCGAGAAGCTGGGCATGACCCAGGTCTGGGACGACGCGGGCAAGCTGATCCCGGTCACCGTCGTGCAGGCGGGTCCGTGTGTGGTCAGCCAGGTGCGTTCGGCGGCCACCGACGGCTACGACGCCGTCCAGATCGCCTACGGATCGATCGACCCGCGCAAGGTGAACCAGCCGGTCTCCGGGCACTTCGCCAAGGCAGGCGTCACGCCGCGGCGGTTCCTGGTCGAGCTGCGGACCGCCGACGCCGGCGAACACGCCCTGGGCCAGGAGCTGACTGCCGAGGTGTTCGAGGCCGGTCAGCAGGTCGACGTCATCGGCCGGACCAAGGGCAAGGGCACCGCGGGCGTCATGAAGCGCCACGGCTTCGCCGGTCTGGGAGCCGCGCACGGCACCCAGCGCAAGCACCGTTCCCCTGGCTCCATCGGCGCCTGCGCCACCCCTTCGCGGGTGTTCAAGGGCGTGCGGATGGCCGGCCGGATGGGCAATGTCCGTCAGACCACCCAGAACCTCACCGTGCACGCGGTGGACGCCGAGCGCGGCCTGCTGCTGATCAAGGGTGCGGTGCCCGGTCCCCGGGGTTCCGTGGTGTTGGTCAAGACCGCCGCGAAGGGAGCCTGAGCTCATGGCGACCGTCGACGTCATGGACGCCTCCGGTACGAAGGCAGGCAGCGTGGAGCTGCCCGCGGAGATCTTCGAGGCCCAGACCAACGTGCCGCTGATCCACCAGGTCGTGGTGGCCCAGCTCGCCGCCGCCCGTCAGGGCACGCACGACACCAAGACCCGGGGTGAGGTCAGCGGTGGTGGCCGCAAGCCCTACAAGCAGAAGGGCACCGGCCGTGCCCGTCAGGGGTCGACCCGGGCGCCGCAGTTCACCGGTGGTGGAGCGGTTCACGGTCCGACCCCGCGGGACTACAGCCAGCGCACCCCCAAGAAGATGAAGGCCGCCGCCCTGCGCGGTGCGCTGTCCGACCGGGCACGTCATGGCAAGGTGCTCGTGGTCTCCTCCCTGCTGACCGGCGAGGCGCCGTCCACCAAGTCGGCGTCCGCGGCCCTGGCCGCGGTGAGCGATGCGGCACGCCTCCTGGTCGTGCTGGACCGCTCCGAGGAGCTCACCTGGAAGAGCCTGCGCAACGTGGATCGTGCGCACCTGCTCTGGGCAGACCAGCTCAACACCTACGACGTGTTGTGCGCGGACTCGGTGGTCTTCACCTCAGGGGCGCTCGACGCCTTCCTGGCCGGCCCGGCACGCGGCAAGGGTGCCAAGGCCACCGGGACGAGCGCGGCGGCCGGCACCGACGAGGAGGCATCGAAGTGAGCGTCGCCGGAAACGTCAACGCCAACCCGCGCGACATCCTGCTCGCGCCGGTGGTGTCCGAGAAGAGCTACGGGCTGCTGGACGAGGGCAAGTACACGTTCCTGGTGGACCCGCGGGCCAACAAGACCCAGATCAAGCAGGCCGTCGAGCAGGTCTTCGGGGTCAAGGTCTCGTCGGTGAACACGGCCAACCGCAAGGGCAAGGCTCGCCGCACCCGCAACGGGATCGGACGTCGCAAGGACACCAAGCGCGCCATCGTCACCCTGTCCGACGGCACGATCGACATCTTCGGCGGACCGGCCGCCTGAGGGCGGTCGCACCAGGTTCGCCCGACACTCGAGGACTGACAAGAACATGGGAATCCGTAAGTACAAGCCGACGACGCCGGGCCGGCGTGGCTCGTCCGTCGCCGACTTCGTCGAGATCACCCGGTCCGAGCCGGAGAAGTCGCTCGTTCGCCCGCTGAGCAAGTCCGGAGGGCGCAACAACGCCGGCCGCGTGACGACGCGTCATCAGGGCGGGGGGCACAAGCGCTCCTACCGACTGATCGACTTCCGCCGTCACGACAAGGACGGCGTGCCGGCCACCGTGGCCCACATCGAGTACGACCCCAACCGCACCGCGCGGATCGCCCTCCTGCACTACGCGGACGGCGAGAAGCGCTACATCCTGGCGCCGAACAAGCTCAACCAGGGCGACCGGATCGAGAACGGCCCCTCGGCGGACATCAAGCCGGGCAACAGCCTTCCCTTGCGCAACATCCCGGTGGGCACCGTGGTGCACGCCATCGAGTTGCGCCCGGGCGGCGGGGCGAAGATCGCCCGCTCGGCCGGTGCCTCGGTGCAGCTGGTGGCCAAGGACGGCCCGTACGCGCAGTTGCGCATGCCGTCCGGTGAGATCCGCAACGTCGACGTCCGCTGCCGCGCGACGGTCGGTGAGGTGGGTAACGCCGAGCAGTCGAACATCAACTGGGGCAAGGCCGGTCGCATGCGGTGGAAGGGCAAGCGCCCGACCGTGCGTGGCGTGGCCATGAACCCGATCGATCACCCGCACGGTGGTGGTGAGGGCAAGACCTCCGGTGGCCGTCACCCGGTCAGCCCGTGGGGTCAGGCCGAGGGCCGCACCCGTCACCCGAACAAGCCGAGCGACAAGTTGATCGTCCGCCGCCGGCGCACCGGCAAGAAGCGCTGACAGGAGAGGCGAGAAGAGACATGCCGCGCAGCTTGAAGAAGGGCCCCTTCGTCGACGGCCACCTGATGAAGAAGGTGGACGTTCAGAACGAGAAGGGCACCAAGAACGTCATCAAGACCTGGTCACGTCGATCGATGATCGTGCCCGACATGCTGGGGCACACGCTGGCCGTGCACAACGGCAACAAGCACATTCCCGTGTTCGTGACCGAGTCGATGATCGGTCACAAGCTCGGGGAGTTCGCTCCGACCCGGACCTTCCGCGGTCACGAGAAGGACGACCGCAAGGGTCGCCGTCGCTGACGGCGCAACAAGAGCATCGAAGGGACGCACGAATGGAAGCCAAGGCGACGGCGCGGTACGTCCGTGTCACGCCCATGAAGGCCCGACGCGTCGTGGACCTCATCCGGGGCAAGCAGGCGAGCGAGGCCGTGGCGGTGCTGGAGTTCGCCCCGCAGGCGGCCAGCGAGACGGTGCGCAAGGTCGTGCAGAGCGCGATCGCCAACGCTCGCACCAAGGCCGACCGCGCCTCGGAGCCGTTCGACGAGCGCGAGCTCGTGGTGCAGTCCGCCTACGTGGACGAGGGCCCGACCATGAAGCGGTTCCGGCCGCGGGCGCAGGGCCGCGCGTACCGGATCAACAAGCGAACCAGCCACATCACTGTCGTGGTGGGGCAGCCGAAGGGGAGGACCCGCTAGTGGGCCAGAAGGTCAACCCGCACGGGTTCCGTCTCGGCATCACCACCGAGCACAAGAGCCGGTGGTTCGCCGACAGCACCCGCGCCGGTCAGCGCTACCGCGACTACGTGAAGGAAGACGTCGCGATCCGCAGGCTCATGTCCAAGGGCATGGAGCGGGCCGGGATCAGCCGGGTGGAGATCGAGCGCACCCGCGACCGGGTGCGGGTCGACATCCACACCGCGCGCCCGGGCATCGTGATCGGACGCCGTGGCGCCGAGGCCGACCGGATCCGGGGCGAGCTCGAGAAGCTCACCGGCAAGCAGGTGCAGCTGAACATCCTCGAGGTCAAGAACCCCGAGGTGGACGCTCAGCTGGTGGCCCAGGGGATCGCCGAGCAGCTCGCCAGCCGGGTGTCCTTCCGGCGCGCCATGCGCAAGGGGATGCAGTCCTCGACCCGCGCCGGCGCCAAGGGCATCCGGGTGCAGTGCTCGGGCCGCCTGGGTGGTGCCGAGATGAGCCGGTCGGAGTTCTACCGCGAGGGGCGGGTGCCGTTGCACACCCTGCGGGCGAACATCGACTACGGCTTCTACGAGGCCAAGACCACCTTCGGGCGGATCGGCGTCAAGGTGTGGATCTACAAGGGCGACCTGACCCAGCGCGAGCTCGCTCGCGAGCAGGTCTCTGCCCCGCGTGCGCCTCGCCGTGACGACCGTGGTGGCCGCGGCGAGGGTGGTCGTGGTGAGGGCCGCGGTCGCGCTCCGCGTCGCCGTGACGCCGCCGCGGCCCCCGCAGCGGCCGCCGTCGAGGAGCCGGTGGCCGTGGTCGCCGAGGCGGCCGCACCGGCTGCCGAGACCAGCACCGAAACGGAGGCCTGAGCCGTGCTCATCCCCCGTCGGGTCAAGCACCGCAAGCAGCACCACCCGTCCCGTTCGGGTGCCGCCAAGGGCGGTACCGCCGTGACGTTCGGCGAGTGGGGGCTGCAGGCGATCGAACCCGCCTACGTGACCAACCGGCAGATCGAGGCCGCCCGTATCGCCATGACGCGCCACATCAAGCGCGGTGGCAAGGTGTGGATCAACATCTACCCGGACCGTCCGCTGACCAAGAAGCCCGCCGAGACCCGGATGGGGTCCGGCAAGGGCTCGCCGGAGTGGTGGATCGCGAACATCAAGCCCGGTCGGGTGATGTTCGAGCTGTCGTTCCCCAACGAGAAGGTTGCTCGTGAGGCGCTGACCCGCGCCATGCACAAGCTGCCGATGAAGTGCCGGATCGTCCGGCGCGAGGGTGGTGAAGGGTGATGGCGGTCGGTTCCAAGGACCTCGCCGTGGCGAGCTTGCGCGGCCTGGACGACGAGCGGCTGCTCGAGGAGCTGCGCAAGGCGAAGGAGGAGTTGTTCAACCTCCGGTTCCAGTCGGCCACCGGCCAGCTGGAGAGCCACGGCCGGCTGCGCGCCGTCCGCAGGGACATCGCCCGGATCTACACGATCATGCGCGAGCGTGAGCTCGGCATCACCTCCGGGCCGCAGTGATGGCCGACGACTCGAAAGCGAAGACCTCTGTGAGCGAGACTGGTAACGACAGCGCTGCCACGCAGGCGCGTGGGTACCGCAAGGTGCGCCGCGGGTACGTGGTGAGCGACAAGATGGACAAGACCGTGGTGGTGGCGGTCGAGGACCGCGTCAAGCACCCGCTGTACGGCAAGGTCCTGCGCCGCACCAACAAGGTCAAGGCGCACGACGAGACGAACGCGGCGGGCGTGGGTGACCTCGTGCAGATCGTGGAGACCCGGCCGCTGTCGGCGACCAAGCGCTGGCGGCTGGAGAAGATCGTCGAGAGGGCCAAGTAACCACATCACACAGGGGGCTCCGCCCCCCGTGGACCCCCCGGAAGACAGCAAGGTCAAAGGCTAGACAGGCAGACCCGAGAGGCTGCGCCTCTCGGGTCGTTCCGCAAGGCTCCCCGCGAGAACCAGCGTGACAAAGGAGTAGTTCAGTGATCCAGCAGGAGTCGCGACTGCGTGTCGCCGACAACACGGGTGCCAAGGAGATCTTGTGCATCCGCGTTCTCGGTGGGTCCGGTCGCCGCTACGCCGGTATCGGCGACGTGATCGTGGCGACGGTCAAGGACGCGATCCCGGGCGGCAACGTCAAGAAGGGCGACGTGGTCAAGGCTGTCGTCGTGCGCACCACCAAGGAGCGCCGTCGTCCGGACGGTTCCTACATCCGGTTCGACGAGAACGCGGCCGTCATCCTGCGCAACGACGGCGACCCGCGAGGGACGCGCATCTTCGGCCCTGTGGGCCGCGAACTGCGGGACAAGAAGTTCATGAAGATCATCTCGCTGGCACCGGAGGTGCTCTGACATGGCCAAGGTGCGGATCAAGAAGGGCGACACCGTTCAGGTGATCGCCGGCGCCGCGGAGGACAAGGGCAAGACCGGCAAGGTGATCGCGGTGTACCCCGACACCCAGCGGGTCCTGGTCGAGGGCATCAAGCGGATCAAGAAGCACACCAAGGTCGGCACCAGCCAGCGTGGCTCGCGCACCGGCGGCATCGTCACCCAGGAGGCGGCGATCCACATCAGCAACGTCATGCTGGTCGACCCCCAGACCAAGAAGCCCACCCGCGTCGGCATCCGGACCGAGACCGTCGAGCGTGACGGCCGGACCAAGACCGTGCGGATCCGGGTCGCGAAGCGTTCGGGTAAGGACATCTGAGGATGAGCACAGCAACACTCACCAGCGGACCGCGGCTCAAGCAGCGCTACCGCAGCGACATCGCCCCCGCCCTGCGCACCGAGTTCGGGTACGCGAACGTCATGCAGACTCCCGGTCTGGTCAAGATCGTGGTCAACATGGGCGTCGGCGAGGCCGCCCGCGACTCCAAGCTGATCGAGGGCGCCATCAAGGACCTGGCCGCGATCACCGGTCAGAAGCCGCAGGTCACCAAGGCTCGCAAGTCGATCGCCCAGTTCAAGTTGCGCGAGGGTATGCCGATCGGCGCTCACGTGACGCTGCGGGGCGACCGGATGTGGGAGTTCCTGGACCGTCTGCTCTCGGTCGCGCTGCCCCGGATCCGTGACTTCCGCGGCCTGGCGCCCAACCAGTTCGACGGGCGCGGCAACTACACCTTCGGCCTGAACGAGCAGTCGATGTTCCACGAGATCGACCAGGACAGGATCGACCGTGTCCGCGGTATGGACATCACCGTGGTCACCACCGCCACCACCGACGACGAGGGCCGTGCGCTCCTGCGCCACCTCGGTTTCCCGTTCAAGGAGAGCTGACGTGGCCAAGACCGCGTTGATCAACAAGGCCAACGCCAAGCCGAAGTTCAAGGTCCGGGCCTACACCCGCTGCCAGCGGTGCGGTCGGCCGCACTCGGTCTATCGCAAGTTCGGGCTCTGCCGGGTCTGCCTGCGCGAGATGGCGCACCGGGGCGAGCTGCCCGGCCTGACCAAGAGCAGCTGGTGAGCGGCATGGCCACCCTGGAGATGGTGCGGCTGCGCAGCAAGTACCCGAACACCGGGCGGATGACGGTGCGGCACCCGATGCCGCTGATCGACGCCCCGATGAGCACCATCAACCCGGAGGACCTCGACGAGGCACTGCGCGAGGTTGTCAGCAGCAAGGCAACCACTACGCCGAAGGTCGCCGAGACGGACTCGTCCGGCGAAACCGCGGTGAGGAAGGGCGGGCAAGCCCGATGACCATGACCGACCCGATCGCAGACATGCTGACGCGTCTGCGCAACGCCAACTCGGCCTATCACGACTCCGTCGAGATGCCGTACAGCAAGCTGAAGGCGCACATCGCCGAGATCCTCCAGCAGGAGGGGTACATCGCCGCGTGGAACGTGGGCGACGCCGAGGTGGGCAAGTCGCTGTCGATCACCTTGAAGTTCGGCCCCAACCGTGAGCGCTCGATCGCCGGCATCCGGCGGATCAGCAAGCCCGGGCTGCGGGTCTACGCCAAGTCCACCAACCTGCCGCGCGTGCTCGGTGGCCTGGGGATCGCGATCCTGTCGACGTCCTCGGGGCTGCTGACCGACAAGCAGGCGAACAAGAAGGGCGTGGGTGGGGAAGTCCTCGCCTACGTCTGGTGAGGGAGAGCTGAGATGTCCCGCATCGGCAAGCTACCCATCACCGTGCCCGGTGGCGTGGAGGTGACGATCGACGGCCGTGACGTCACGGTGAAGGGCCCCAAGGGGACCCTGTCCCACAACGTGGCCGCCCCGATCACCGTCGAGCGTGAGGAGGCGACGCTGCGCGTCGTCCGACCGAACGACGAGCGGACCTCGCGCGCGCTGCACGGCCTCACCCGCACGCTGATCGCGAACATGGTGACCGGCGTGACCCAGGGATACGAGAAGAAGCTCGAGATCGTCGGTACCGGCTACCGGGTGCAGGCCAAGGGCGCCAACCTCGAGTTCGCCCTCGGCTACAGCCACCCGATCACCGTCGAACCGCCGGACGGCGTCACCTTCGCCGTCGAGGCCCCGACCCGGTTCTCGGTGTCCGGCATCGACAAGCAGAAGGTCGGCGAGGTGGCCGCCAACCTCCGCAAGCTCCGCAAGCCGGACCCCTACAAGGGCAAGGGCGTGCGGTACGCCGGCGAGCAGATCCGGCGCAAGGTCGGGAAGGCAGGGAAGAAGTGATGGCGATCGGCATCAAGCGCAGCGGGGGCGGGGCCGGCAAGGGCTCCGACGCGGCGCGCAAGCGGCGCCATCTGCGGGTGCGCAAGCGCATCGTCGGCACGTCCGAGCGCCCGCGCCTGGTGGTCACCCGGTCCAGCCGGCACATCGTCGTCCAGGTGGTCGACGACTCGGTCGGGCGCACCCTCGCCTCGGCCTCGACGCTCGAGACCGACTTGCGGGCGCACGAGGGCGACAAGACGGCCAAGGCCAAGCGCGTGGGCGAGCTGGTCGCCGAGCGTGCCAAGGCCGCCGGCGTCGCCGCCGTCGTGTTCGACCGCGGCGGCAACCGCTACCACGGCCGGGTCGCTGCCGTGGCGGACGGCGCGCGGGAAGGCGGGCTGTCCCTGTGACCCCTGTGACCATCGAACTCATGCACGCGGGAAGGAACCTCTGATGGCGGGACCCCAGCGCCGTGGCACCGGCGCCGGTGCCGGTGGCGGCGAGAACTCCGGACGGCGCGACCGGCGCGACCGGGACAACCGCCGCGACCGTGACGGTGGCGCGGAGAAGACCGCGTTCGTCGAGCGGGTCGTGACGATCAACCGGGTGGCCAAGGTGGTCAAGGGTGGTCGTCGGTTCAGCTTCACCGCCCTGGTCGTGGTCGGTGACGGTGACGGCACCGTCGGCGTCGGCTACGGCAAGGCCAAGGAGGTGCCCGCGGCCATCGCCAAGGGCGTCGAGGAGGCCAAGAAGCACTTCTTCAAGGTCCCGCGGATCCAGGGCACGATCCCGCACCCGATCCAGGGTGAGGCGGCCGCAGGCGTCGTGATGCTCAAGCCGGCCTCGCCCGGTACCGGCGTCATCGCCGGCGGCCCGGTGCGCGCCGTCCTGGACTGCGCCGGGATCCACGACGTGCTGAGCAAGTCGCTCGGGTCCTCCAACGCGATCAACATCGTGCACGCCACCGTCGCGGCGCTGAAGGGCCTCGAGCGTCCGGAGTCGGTTGCCGCTCGGCGTGGGCTGCCGATCGAGGATGTCGCCCCGGCGGCCCTGCTGCGCGCCCGCGCGGGGGCTGGTGCGTGATGCCCAAGCTGAAGGTGACCCAGATCAGGTCCACGATCGGCGGGATCTCCGCTCACCGCGAGACGCTGCGCTCGCTGGGACTGAAGCGGATCGGCCACGTCGTGGTGAAGGAGGACCGTCCCGAGATCCGCGGGATGGTCAAGGCGGTGCGCCACCTGGTCACCGTCGAGGAGGTTGACTGACCATGGCTGCCGAACAGGGCGCCGCTGCGAACGGCGAGAAGCCACTGCGGGTTCACCACCTGCGGCCGGCACCCGGCTCGCGCACTCCCAAGACCCGGCTGGGTCGCGGCGAGGCCAGCAAGGGCAAGACGGCCGGCCGGGGAACCAAGGGCACCAAGGCGCGCTACCAGGTCTCTGCCGCCTTCGAGGGCGGCCAGATGCCGATGCACATGCGCCTGCCCAAGCTGCGGGGGTTCAAGAACCCGTTCCGCGTCACCTACCAGGTGGTGAACCTGGACCGGCTCTCGGCCCTGTTCCCCGAGGGCGGTGCGGTGACCGTGGACGACCTGGTGGCCAAGGGCGCCGTGCGCGCCGGTCACCCGGTCAAGGTGCTGGGCACCGGTGAGGTGAGTGCGGCGTTGCAGGTCAGCGCCGACGCCTTCTCGGCCAGCGCTCGGGAGAAGATCACCGCTGCCGGCGGGACTGCCTCCACCGACTGAGGACGGCGGGCCGGGTCTGAGCGGCGGTGCTCCGTCGTCCAGACCCGGCCCGTGTCCGTTCCGTCCCGAGGACTGATCAGGAGGCATCGTGCTCACCGCGTTCGCCCGGGCGTTCCGTACCCCAGACCTTCGCCGCAAGCTGCTCTTCACGATGGCGATCATGGCCATCTTCCGCCTGGGGTCGTTCATCCCCACGCCCGGGATCAGCTACACCGCGGTGCGTACCTGTGTGGGGCAGATCGATGCCTCCAGCGGGGCGGCCGGGGCGTTCGCGCTGGCCAACCTGTTCAGCGGTGGTGCGCTGCTCCAGCTGAGCATCTTCGCCCTCGGGATCATGCCGTACATCACGGCGAGCATCATCATCCAGCTGCTGACCGTGGTGATCCCGCGGTTCGAGACCCTCAAACAGGAGGGGCAGACCGGGACGACGAAGCTCACCCAGTACACCCGCTACCTGACGATCGGCCTGGCGATCCTGCAGTCCACGACCCTGGTGGCCATGGCCCGCGCCAACAACGTCTTCCCGAACTGCTCGGCCGACATCGTCCCGCGCAAGGACCTGTGGACCATCGTGCTGATGGTCATCACCCTCACCGCGGGCACCGGCCTGATCATGTGGCTGGGCGAGCTCGTGACCGAGCGCGGTGTGGGCAACGGCATGTCGCTGCTGATCTTCACCTCGATCGCCGCCACCTTCCCGGGCGCCCTGTGGGGGATCAAGCAGCAGAACGACGCCGCCGGACGGGGATGGGACATCCTGGCCCTGGTCATCCTGATCGGCGTCGTGGTGATGGCGCTGGTCATCTTCGTCGAGCAGTCCCAGCGCCGGATCCCGGTGCAGTACGCCAAGCGCATGATCGGCCGGCGGATGTACGGCGGGACCAGCACCTACATCCCGATCAAGGTGAACATGGCCGGCGTCATCCCGGTCATCTTCGCCTCGTCGCTGCTCTACCTGCCCAGCCTGATCTCCGGTTTCCAGCAGAACAGCACGGCCGGGTGGGTGACCTTCATCCGCCGGTACCTGCAGAACGGTGATCACTGGATCTACATGCTGCTGTACACCGCGCTGATCATCTTCTTCACCTACTTCTACGTCTCGATCACGTTCAACCCGGACGAGGTCGCCGAGAACATGAAGAAGTACGGCGGCTTCATCCCGGGAATCCGGGCCGGGCGGCCGACGGCCGAGTACCTCGAGTACGTCCTGTCCCGGATCACCCTGCCGGGATCGGTGTACCTGGCGATCATCTCCCTGATCCCGCTGGTGGCCTTCGCCCTGATCCAGGCCAATCAGGCGTCCTTCCCGTTCGGGGGAACCTCGATCCTGATCGTGGTCGGGGTCGGTCTGGAGACGGTGAAACAGATCGAGTCCCAGCTCCAGCAGCGCCATTACGAGGGGTTCCTGCGCTGACGGCGGCGCCACCGCCCGCCGTCCCGCAGCAGGTCGGCGCCTTCCGCCGGTCGCACGGGCTCGCCCGTACGTCGCCGCGACGATCGTCACGGCCATGATCCGGCGGATAGCCTGACGTTCCCGTTGTCCCACGTCGAGGAGATGCCCGCGATGAGACTCGTCCTGCTCGGTCCTCCCGGTGCCGGCAAGGGCACCCAGGCCGTTGGTCTGGCCGCCCGCCTCGGCGTCCCGGCCATCTCGACCGGTGACATCTTCCGCAGCAACATCAAGGGCGGCACCGAACTGGGCAAGCTCGCCCAGAGCTACACCTCGACCGGTCGCCTGGTCCCCGACGAGGTCACCAACGACATGGTGCGCGACCGGCTCACCCACGACGACGTCGCCCCGGGCTTCCTGCTCGACGGGTACCCGCGCAACGCCGCCCAGGTGGACGCTCTGGACGCGATGCTGGCCGCGGCAGGGACCCCGCTGGACGCCGTTGTCCTGATCACGGCCGACACCGATGCCCTGGTGGCCCGGCTGCTCAAGCGGGCCGAGATCGAGGGCCGCGAGGACGACACCGAGGACGTCATCCGGCATCGGCAGGAGGTCTACGCCGCCGAGACCGCGCCTCTGATCGACATCTACGACGGCCGCGGCATGCTGCTGCGGGTCGACGGCATGGGTGAGATCACCGAGGTCACCGACCGGCTGTTCGCGGCCCTCGACGGGCGTTGACCCGGCTGGTGATCCGCACATGAGACCCCGGTGATCATGGGTCGCGACCGCATCCAGTACAAGACGGCAGACCAGATCCGGCTGATGCGCCGGGCTGGTCTGCTCGTCGCTGATGCCCTCGATGCCGTGCGTCGGGAGTTGCGTCCGGGGGTCACCACGGCCGAGTTGGACGCCGTGGCGGAGGGGGTGATCCGCTCGGCCGGGGCGACCCCGTCCTTCGTGGGGTACCACGGTTACCCGGCCACGCTGTGCATCTCGGTCAACGATCAGGTGGTGCACGGCATCCCGGGGCCGCTGCAGCTGGCGGCCGGCGACCTGGTCTCGGTCGACTGCGGGGCCATCGTGGCCGGCTGGCACGGCGATGCGGCGTTCAGTGCGCTGGTGCCCGGTGCCGAGCCGGACCCCCGCGACGTCGAGTTGGTGGCCGTGACCGAACAGTCCATGTGGCACGGGATCGCGGCGATGGCGGTGGGGGAGCGGCTCAACGCCATCGGCGGGGCCATCGAGGACTTCGTCGACGACCGCTTCGGCCTGGTCGAGGAGTACGGCGGGCACGGCATCGGCACCGCGATGCACCAGGATCCGCACGTGCTGAACTACCGCACCCGCGACCGCGGCCCCAAGCTCAAGGCCGGCATCTGCCTGGCCATCGAACCGATGCTCACCGCCGGCACACCGACGACCAGGGTCCTGGCCGACGAGTGGACCGTGGTCACCGTGGACGGAGGCCGCGCCGCGCACTGGGAGCACTCGGTCGCCCTGCACGAGAAGGGTTTGTGGGTGCTCACCGCCAGGGACGGCGGCGAGGCCGGGCTGGCCGCGATCGGTGCCGCTGATCGCTTCGCCCCCGTCGCGTGACCGGACTTCGCCCGGCTCACCGGGGAACGGACTTGTTGCCTCCGCACTGAACGCACACCCGGAAGTTCTTCGTCCCGCGCTCGAACTCGCGCCCGTCGCCGTTGCAGGTCGGGCACACCTGCATGGGGTATTTGGGCCGCATCAGCAGCGCACCGACGATGACGAGCGTCAGGACGAGGAACCCCGTGACCTGATCATGATCCATGACCGCATCCCCCACTGCCAGCGACCCCCCCGAGTCCGCCGCACCGTGATCATCCAGGAGTCGACCCTCTCACCCCCTACCAAGGGCCGACCAGGGCAACACTCTCGGCGGGTGGAAGTGGAGGGGCGGGAGGCGATCATCGATTTCTCTGCGGCGCGCCTGCTGGCGTACACTCACCTGTCGGCTCACGTGCATCTGGAGTCCGGTGTCGCCCCGCGGCTGGTCTGGCGACTCGGGACTGTCGTCACACCGTGAGACACATCCCCAGTTGCGGCTCGAAGAAGTGCGGAGGACATGGCAAAGAAGGACGGGGTCATCGAGATCGAGGGCACCGTGGTCGAAGCGCTGCCGAACGCGATGTTTCGCGTGGAGCTGAGCAACGGACACAAGGTCCTGGCCCATATCTCCGGCAAGATGCGCCAGCACTACATCCGCATCCTCCCCGAGGACCGGGTGGTGGTGGAGCTCAGCCCCTACGACCTCTCCCGTGGTCGCATCGTCTACCGCTACAAGTAACCGGAAAAACGGAGCCATGAAGGTCAAGCCGAGCGTCAAGAAGATCTGCGACAAGTGCAAGGTGATCCGCCGCCACGGTCGGGTCATGGTGATCTGCGACAACGCCCGCCACAAGCAGCGCCAGGGCTGAGCAGCACCCCTCGCCGTTCGCACCACCCCACGCAACACCCGACCCCCGGGGCTCGCCCCGGGACGCCACCCCCGGAACAGAGGCCGGGGACTCGCGGGCATCGTGCCCCGGGAACGGTGTTGCACCAGACCTCTGCGTAGAGAGAGACAGACACCCAGCAGATGGCACGCCTCGTCGGCGTCGACCTCCCCCGCGACAAGCGGCTCGAGGTGGCGCTCACCTACATCTTCGGCGTTGGCCGAACCCGTGCGCTCGAGACCCTGAAGGCCACCGGCGTCAGCCCGGACCTGCGGGTCAAGGACATGGACGACGAAACCCTGGTCAGACTCCGCGACTACATCGAGGGCAACTTCAAGGTCGAGGGCGACCTGCGCCGTGAGGTCGCCGCCGACATCCGCCGCAAGGTGGAGATCGGTTGCTACGAGGGCCTGCGGCACCGTCGCGGCCTGCCGGTGCGCGGTCAGCGCACCAAGACCAATGCCCGCACCCGCAAGGGCCCGAAGCGCACCGTCGCCGGCAAGAAGAAGGCAGGTAAGAAGTAATGCCTCCCCAGAAGCGCGCCGCTGGCGGTGCCCGCAAGCCCCGCCGCAAGGAGAAGAAGAACGTCTCCCACGGCCACGCGCACATCAAGAGCACGTTCAACAACACGATCGTGTCGATCACCGACCCCACCGGTGCGGTGATCTCCTGGGCCTCCGCCGGCCAGGTCGGCTTCAAGGGCTCGCGCAAGTCGACCCCGTTCGCCGCGCAGATGGCCGCCGAGGCGGCCGCCCGCCGGGCGCAGGAGCACGGCATGCGCAAGGTCGATGTCTTCGTCAAGGGCCCGGGTTCGGGCCGTGAGACCGCGATCCGCTCGCTCCAGGCCACCGGCCTGGAGGTCGGCTCGATCCAGGACGTGACACCCACCCCGCACAACGGGTGCCGTCCCCCGAAGCGCCGCCGGGTTTGACGCCCGCCCACCCAGACCAGCCGAAGCTTTCAGGAGAGTAATTCCATGGCTCGTTACACCGGGGCGGACTGCAAGCGCTGCCGCCGCGAGAAGACCAAGCTCTTCCTCAAGGGAGCCAAGTGCGACTCCCCGAAGTGCCCGATCGAGATCCGTCCCTACCCTCCGGGTGAGCACGGCCGGGCGCGCACCAAGGAGAGCGAGTACCTGCTCCAGATGCGGGAGAAGCAGAAGGCTGCCCGCATCTACGGCGTCCTGGAGAAGCAGTTCCGGGGCTACTACGAAGAGGCCAACCGCAAGCAGGGCAAGACCGGCGAGAACCTGCTGCGCATCCTCGAGTCCCGCCTGGACAACGTCGTGTACCGGGCCGGCTTCGCCAAGTCCCGGGACATGGCGCGCCAGCTGGTGCGCCACGGCCACTTCACGGTCAACGGCGCCAAGGTGGACATCCCGAGCTACCGGGTCAGCGAGAGCGACATCGTGGCCGTGCGGGCCGGGTCGGTCGAGATGACCCCGTTCGTGGTGGCACGCGCCGAGGCCGGCGAGCGCACCGTGCCCGCCTGGCTCGAGGTGATCCCCACCAAGATGCGCATCCTGGTGCACGGCCTGCCCGCTCGCCAGGTGATCGACACCCAGGTGCAGGAGCAGCTGATCGTCGAGCTCTACAGCAAGTAATCACACAGGGGGCTTCGCCCCCCGTGAGCCCCCCGAAAGACAAGAGCAAGATCAGAAGACAGAAGGCACTTCAGACAAGGGCTTCGCCCGTGTCTGTCAGGCGTCATATAGCGGTCGCCAGAAGGAGTCACGACAATGCTCATCGCCCAGAGGCCCAGCCTCACCGAAGAGGTGGTCAGCGACCACCGCTCCCGGTTCGTCATCGAGCCGCTCGAGCCCGGGTTCGGGTACACCCTCGGCAACAGCCTGCGCCGCACGCTGCTGTCGTCCATCCCCGGTGCCTCGGTCACCTCGATCCGCATCGACGGCGTCCTGCACGAGTTCACCACCGTCCCGGGGGTGAAGGAGGACGTCACCGAGCTGATCCTGAACATCAAGCAGCTGGTGGTCTCCAGTGAGCACGACGAGCCGGTCGTCATGTACCTGCGCAAGCAGGGGCCCGGCACCGTCACCGCAGCGGACATCGCCCCGCCGGCCGGCGTCGAGGTACACAACCCCGATCTGCACATCGCCAGCCTGAACGGCAAGGGCAAGCTGGAGATGGAGCTGACCGTCGAGCGTGGCCGCGGCTACGTCTCGGCGAACCAGAACAAGTCCGGGGACGCCGAGATCGGCCGGATCCCGGTCGACTCGATCTACTCGCCGGTGCTCCGCGTGACCTACAAGGTCGAGGCCACCCGGGTCGAGCAGCGGACCGACTTCGACCGGCTGATCGTGGACGTCGAGACCAAGCCCTCGACCCAGCCGCGCGATGCCATGGCCTCGGCGGGCAAGACCCTCGTCGAGCTGTTCGGGCTGGCCCGCGAGCTCAACGTCGAGGCCGAGGGCATCGACATGGGCCCCTCGCCGTCCGACGCTGCACTGGCCGCCGACCTGGCGTTGCCGATCGAGGAGCTGGACCTCACCGTCCGTTCCTACAACTGCCTCAAGCGTGAGGGCATCCACACCGTGGGCGAGCTGGTGGCCCGCAGCGAGGCCGACCTGCTGGACATCCGCAACTTCGGCGCCAAGTCGATCGACGAGGTCAAGGCGAAGCTGCACGGCATGGGTCTGGCGCTCAAGGACTCCCCGCCCGGGTTCGACCCGGCGCTCGTGGTCGACAGCTTCGGCGCGGACGACGACATGTCCTTCGCCGAGGACGAGCAGCTCTGAGCCACCCCCCGACCGCTGATCCTCGTGATCGCCTGAGCAAGGAGAACGACCGACATGCCCACGCCCACCAAGGGTCCGCGTCTGGGTGGTGGACCGGCTCACGAGCGGCTGCTCCTGGCCAACCTCGCCACGCAGCTGTTCGAGCACCGCAGCATCACCACCACCGAGGCCAAGGCGAAGCGGGTCCGCCCGCTCGCCGAGCGCCTGATCACCTTCGCCAAGCGTGGCGATCTCGCCGCGCGACGCCGGGTGCTCACCGTGGTGCGTGACAAGTCGGTGGTGCACGAGCTGTTCACCGAGATCGCCCCGGTGATGGCCGAGCGCCAGGGTGGCTACACCCGGATCACCAAGATCGGCAACCGTAAGGGCGACAACGCCCCGATGGCGGTGATCGAGCTGGTGCTCGAGCCGCTGACCGCCAAGCAGGCCACCGTGAGGGAGGCCGAGGCAGCCACCAAGCGGGCTGCGAAGAAGGCCACCCCCGCCAAGCCCAAGGCGGCTGCCGAGGCGGCGCCGGTTGCGGCCGAGCCGGCTGCCGACCAGGTCGAGCTCGACCCGACCGACATCGAGCCGGGTGCCGACACGGTGTCCGAGGACGCCGAGTCCGGCCCGTACGGACCGGAGTCGCGCCTGCCGCTGGATGGTGGTGAGGCACCGGAGGGCTTCCTGGTCAAGGGCAACCGCGACTCGATGAAGTTCCACACCCCGGCCTCTCCCTGGTACGACAAGACCGTGGCCGAGGTGTACTTCCGCACGGCGTCCGCGGCCGAGGAAGCCGGCTTCACCGAGGCCGGCAAGGCCAAGGACGACTGACGATCCCGGTCAGCGCGCCCGCGGCGAGCACCGAGTTCACGCCGAGCACGCTCCTGCGCATCCGGCTCGACCTGGGGTATGACGGTTCCGGCTTCTCCGGCTGGGCCGCCCAACCCGGGCGACGCACGGTGCAGGACGTGCTCGGCGCCGCTTTGGCCCGGGTGTTGCGCCTGCCCGAGCCGCCGGCGCTGGTCGTGGCGGGCCGGACGGACGCCGGGGTGCACGCTCGCGGCCAGGTGGCGCACCTGGACGTCGCCGAGCCGGTCTGGGGCGCCGTCCCCGGTCGCTCGTCGCTGAGCCCACCGGAGGCTCTCGCCCGGTCGCTGCGCGGGGTCCTGCCACCCGACGTCCGGGTGCACCGGGTCGGCGTGGCGCCGCCCGGGTTCGACGCCCGGTTCTCGGCGAGCTGGCGGCGGTATGCCTACCGGATCACCGACTCACCGGTCGGGGCGCCCCCGTTGCGCCGCGGTGACGTCCTGGCGGTGCGGGCGCCCGGGCGCGGGTTGGACGTGGCCGCGATGAACCTCGCGTGCGCGAACCTGCTGGGACTGAACGACTTCGCGGCCTTCTGCAAGAAGCGGGAGGGGGCCAGCACGATCCGCACCCTGCTGGAGTTCAGCTGGTCCCGAGAGCCCTCGGACGACGGGGAGCTGATCGTCGCCCGGGTGCTGGCTGATGCCTTCTGCCACTCCATGGTCCGGGCGCTGGTCGGCGGAGCACTGGCGGTGGGAGCCGGGCGGCGCGAACCGGCCTGGCTGGCGGGGGTGCTCGCCGCCCGGGTGCGCGACGGCGCGGTGGCGGTGGTACCACCCCACGGCCTCGTGCTGGAAGAGGTCGGCTACCCGGAGCCGGGACAGCTCGCCGAGAGAGCGCAGCAGGCACGGGCAGTGCGCTCGCTCTGAGCGCGCTAGGTTGGCGGTCATGGAGTATCGCTACCTGGGACGGTCCGGACTGCGCGTGTCTGCCCTGAGCCTGGGGACCATGACCTTCGGCGGCCGGGGGAAGTTCGCCCTCACCGGCGAGGTCGGTGTGGACGAGGCGCGCGTCATGGTCGAGGCCTGCCTGGACGCCGGGGTGAACCTGATCGACACCGCCGACGTCTACAGCGAGGGCGCCTCGGAGGAGATTGTCGGGCAGATCCTGGACGGACTGTCCCCGGCCCGGCGGGACGGCCTGTTGATCGCCAGCAAGGCCCGGTTCACCATGGGTCCGGGCCCCAACGACGCCGGATTGTCGCGGCACCACCTGGTGCGTGCCTGCGAGGCCAGCCTGCGGCGGCTGCGAACCGACCACATCGACCTCTACCAGGTGCACGAGTGGGACGGCCGGACGCCGGTCGAGGAGACCCTGTCGGCGCTGGACGACCTGGTGCGCGCGGGCAAGGTGCGCTATGTCGGGTGCTCCAACTTCTCGGCCTGGCACGTGATGAAGTCGCTGGCGGTCTCGGCCCGAGAGCACCTGGTGCCGTATGTCTCCCAGCAGATTCACTACTCGCTGCAGACCCGAGACGTCGAACGTGAGTTGCTGCCGATGGCCGTCGACCAAGGCCTGGGCGTCCTGGTCTGGTCTCCCCTGGCGGGTGGCCTGTTGAGCGGCAAGTACCGGCGCGGGGTGCAGCCCGAGGGTGGGCGGCACCTGACCGACTGGAACGAGCCCCCGGTGCCGGACACCGAGCAGCTCTACGACATCGTGGACGCGCTGGCCGAGACCGGTGCGGCGCGCGGGGTCTCGGCCGCGCAGGTGGCCCTGGCGTGGGTCCTGACCCGGCCGGCGATCTCCTCGGTGATCATGGGAGTGCGCACCCCCGAACAGTTGGCCGACAACCTGGCGGCTGCGTCGCTGGAGCTGTCCGCCGAGGAACTCGACCGGCTCGAACGGGTCAGCCGGCCCCACCTCGCCTACCCGTACTGGCACCAGCTCGCCTCGGCGTCCGAGCGTCTGAGCGAGGCGGACCTGGCGCTGATCGGGCAGTACATGACCTGAGTTCGTCCATCGGGACACCCGCCATGCCGAAGTCCGTCATCACCCCACTCGCCGGGCCGCCCGCGAGCCCGGAGCACTGGCACGGCTGGCC
Organism: Kineosporiaceae bacterium; assembly: GCA_016794595.1. Classification (GTDB taxonomy): domain Bacteria; phylum Actinomycetota; class Actinomycetes; order Actinomycetales; family Kineosporiaceae; genus JADJPO01. The sequence continues at coordinate 79,658 of JAEUJN010000022.1, read as the reverse complement.
CGTGGAGGAACTGGCGCGCCACCTGAGCACCGATCTCGCCTCGGGGCTCGAGCCCCGGGCCGCCTCGGCCGCTCTGGAGCGGCACGGCCCCAACGCCCTGCCGGAGATCCCAGCTCGCGGCCTGGCCCGGATGGTGCTCGATCAGCTGGCCGATTTCATGATCATCGTATTGGTCGCCGCTGCAGTCGTCTCGGGGCTGGTCGGCGAGGTGGCGGACACCGTGGCCATCGTCGTGATCGTGGTGCTGAACGCCGTCCTGGGGGTGGTGCAGGAGTACCGCGCCGAACGGGCCATGGTCGCCCTGCGCACGCTGGCCGCGCCGTCCGCCCGGGTGCGGCGAGCCGGGCAGGCGCTGCAGGTGCCGGCCCACGAGGTGGTTCCCGGCGACCTGGTGCTGCTGGAGGCCGGCGGTGTGGTGCCGGCCGACGTCCGCCTGGTGGACGCCGCGCGGCTGGCCACCCAGGAGTCGGCGCTGACCGGGGAGTCGGTGGCGGTCGAGAAGGGCAGCCACACCCTGGACCGGGTGGATCTCGCGGTGGCCGACCGGACCAACATGGCGTTCAAGGGCACCACGGTGGCCGCCGGTCGCGGGGTCGGCCTGGTGGTGGCGACCGGCCTGCAGACCGAACTCGGGGGCATCGCGCAGCTGCTGGGTGCCACGGCAACCCAGCGAACCCCGTTGCAGCGCAGGCTGTCCAGGCTGGGCACCTGGCTGGCACTGCTGGTGCTGGCGGTGTGTGTCGTGGTCTTCGTCGCCGGCTTGTTGCGGGGTGAGGACCCGGCGTTGATGTTCCTCACCGCGGTCAGCCTGGCGGTGGCCGCGATTCCGGAGGCGTTGCCCGCGATGGTGGCCATCACCCTCGCCCTGGGGGCCTACCGGCTCGTGGGTCAGCAGGCGTTGATCCGGCGGCTTCCGGCAGTGGAGACCCTGGGGTCGATCACCACCATCTGCTCGGACAAGACCGGGACACTGACCGAGAACCGGATGCGGGTGGAGGCGATCGAAGCCCCGGACGACGTGGCGCGGCGCGCCCTGGTCGAGGTGGCCGTCCTGTGCAACGATGCCGAACTCATCGGGGGAGAGGGCCTCGCGGGCGAGGGGACCAGCGGCGACGGCACGATCGCGGTCGTCGGTGAGCCCACTGAGGTCGCCCTGCTCGAGGGGGCGCTGGCGGCCGGGACCGACGTGGTGGCGGTGCGGCGGGCCCACCCGCGTCACGGCGAGGTGCCCTTCGACTCCGATCGCAAGCTGATGTCGACCGTCCACCCCGACGGCGAGGGTGACGTCTCGGGCGATGTCGGGGTGCGGGTGTGTGTCAAGGGCGCGCCGGAGGCGGTCCTCGCCCGCTGCGGCCGGCTACACGAGGCCGGCGGCGAGGTGCCGATGACCCCCGACGCCCGGCAGCGGGTCGAAGCCCGGGTCAGGGACCTCGCGGCCGGCGGGATGCGCGTGCTGGCGATGGCCGAGAAGCGTTGTGCCCCAAGCACTCCGGATGACCCCGGAGAGGCAGATCAGCTCGAGTCCGAGCTGAGCCTGCTGGGCCTGGTGGCCCTGTTCGACCCACCCCGGCCGGAGGCACTGGCCGCGGTCGCCGAGTGCCGCTCGGCCGGGATCACCCCGGTGATGATCACCGGTGACCATCCGGCGACCGCGGTGGCCGTGGCGACCCGGCTCGGGATCTGCGCCGCCGGCGACCGGGAGGTCCTGACCGGGGTGGACCTGGCCCGGTTGGACGAGGAGGCACTCGCGGAGCGAGTGCGAAGGGTCCGGGTGTACGCCCGGGTCGACCCGGCCCAGAAGATCCGCATCGTGCAGGCATTGCAGTCCGGCGGCGAGCTGGTCGCCATGACCGGCGACGGGGTCAACGACGCGCCGGCCCTCAAGCGCGCGGACATCGGGGTGGCGATGGGCCGTGGCGGCACCGATGTGGCCCGCGAGGCGGCGTCCATGGTCTTGCTGGACGACAACTTCGCCACCATCACCCGCGCCGTCCGTGAGGGCCGGCGGATCTACGACAACATCCGCAAGTTCGTGAAGTACGCCATGACCGGTAACTCGGCCGAGATCTGGCTGATCTTCCTGGCGCCCTTCCTCGGCCTGCCGCTGCCCCTGCTGCCGATCCACATCCTCTGGGTCAATCTGGTGACCGACGGCCTGCCCGGCATCATGCTGGCCCGCCAGCCGGCCGAACCCGGGGTGATGCAGCGGCCGCCGCGTCCGCCGTCCGAGAGCGTGTTCGCCCGGGGAATGTGGCAGCACATGCTGTGGGTCGGGTTGCTCATGGGCGGGGTGTGCCTCGCCGTGCAGGCGGCGGCGATCGAGTCCGGGGCTCACTGGCAGAGCATGGTGTTCACCGTGCTCACCCTGTCCCAGCTCGGGCACGTGCTCGCGATCCGCTCCGAGTCGGCCTCGGTCCTCTCGCGGGCCTGGTGGACCAACCGGTGGCTGCTGCTGACGGTGCTCGCGACCACGGTGGTGCAACTGGCGATCCTCTACCTGCCGTGGTTGAACGACGTCTTCTCGACCCAGCCGTTGAGCGGTGGCGAGCTGCTGGTGTGCCTGGCCGCCTCCAGCGTGGTGTTCCTGGCCGTCGAGGCGGAGAAGGCGATCAGAAGACGTGCAGCGCGCCGCCGAGGTCACGTTCCCGTCGGGTGAGCGCCCGGAGCACGGCGAGGTCGCCGTGTCGGCGCCGGGCCACGCCGACGAGCAGGTCGATGACCTCCGACAGGGCGTCCGTGAGCGCGCTGGCCTCGGGTTCGGCGGCCGCGTCGTCCCCGAGGCTGACGGTCAGGTCGTCGAGGTGCACCGCGAACTCGACCAGTCGGGTGCGCAGGAAGTCGTCGAGCAGGATCGCCCGCCCGCCGAAGGCGCTCACCCGCCGTCCGGCCGGCTCGTGCTGCAGGCGAGTGGCGAGCAGGCCCAGGGTGCGGCGAGCCGAGTCCAGGGTCGCCGCGTGGCCCGCGCCGCCGTCCTGCCGGCTGCGCTCGCGGACGCCATGGCTCACCGCCGAGTCCCGGTCGTCGAGCCCGGCGATGTCGGCGAAGTAGGCCTGTGGGGTGATCACGTCGTCGGCGGGCGGCTCCTCGTTGTCCAGGAACGCTGCGACCAGCTGGATGGAGCGGCACAGGTGTGCGGTGAGGTCGCCGATGCTCATCTGCTCGAGAGCGCTGGGGTGCTGCCAGCGTTCGCCGATCTCGGGGCGCGAGATCACCTGGACGACGTGTTCGGCCGCCCGCAGGTAGGTCGTCCTGATCGGGGAGGTGCCGCTTCTGTGATCCAGGTCCTGGTCGGTTGCCCGGTCGGGTTGCTCCATGGGTTCACTGTGCCCGATCCCGGGGCAGGCGGTCGCCCCCGGGAACGTCCCAGCTGGGATCGTGCGACCTGACCCGTCGGGCGCGTCGTGAGGGGCGAGCGGCCTGAGCGGGCGGCCTGGAAAAGGAGGTGGCGACCTGGTGCTCGGGCAGCGAGGCTGGGGCGGTGATCGCACTCGAGTTCTTCGACGCACCGGGGCCGTTCCTCGCCGAGGCCGACCGCGACCTGGGGGCGGATCCGGTGCTCGGCACGGTGGTGGCCACGGTGACCGAGCGGAGGCGGGTGGAGGCCGAGGAAGCGGGAGCCGGCGGCGCGACGGCTGACGATGGGCAGAGGCTGCCGTTCGCGCCGTGGTGGGTGGTGGCCCGGCAGGACGGTGAGGTGGTCGGCGTCGGGATGCGTACGGCACCGTTCGAGCCGTACCCGGTGTTCCTGCTGCCGATGCCGGAGGAGGCTGCGGTGCAGGTGGCCGAGACACTGGCGGCGCGTGGTGAGGTCCGGGCGGGGGGCAGGTACGGGGTGAACGGTGCGCTGCCCGCTGCGCGGCAGTGTGCGGCGCGGATCGCCCGGCTGATCGGCGGCCGGGTCCGCGAGGGGATGCACACCCGGCTGTTCGAGTTCCGCCCCGGGCCGTCGCAGCCGTCGCAGCAAGCCGCCGCCGGTGGGCGGCGCCTGGCCACGATCGAGGACCTGCCCCTGGTGAGTGCATGGTTCGCCGACTTCTCGACGGCCGCCGACGAGCAGGCGGGGCGTCCGCCGGGCAGTGGTCACGAACCCCACGAGACCGAGGGCCAACTGCGCCGGCGACTCCAGGCGGGAACCGTGTGGTTGTGGCAGGACGAGTCCGGCGCCGTGGTGCACCTGAGTGCGCACACCCCTCCGAGCTTCGGCGTGGTGCGGATCGGTCCGGTGTACACGCCCGCGGAGCACCGTGGCCAGGGGTACGCCTCGGCGATGGTGGGGGCGCTGTCCCGGGAGTTCGCCGACGGCGGCGTGCGGGTCTGCCTGTTCACCGACCAGGCGAACCCCACCTCGAACGCGATCTACCACCTGATCGGGTACCAGCCGGTGGTCGACATGGTCAACTTGGTCATCGGGCCGGACCAGGTGATCACACGCGATGGCGGTGAACTCGTTGGTGAGAACTCGCCGTAGGCCTGCAGACTGAGCGGCATGGGTCACGTCGAGGTCAACGCCGTCTCGTTCGCCCTGCCGGACGGGCGCCCGCTGCTCGACGAGGTGAGCTTTCGGGTCGGCGACGGCGCCACGGTGGCCCTGGTCGGTCCGAACGGGACCGGCAAGACCACGCTGCTGAGGATCATCGCGGGGGACCTCGAGGCCCAGTCCGGGGCGGTCACCCGCAGCGGTGGACTCGGCGTGATGCGGCAGTTCATCGGGCAACTGCGCGGAGCCGGGCGTGGCGAACCCCACGGCGACGAGGGCGGCGCGGTGGGCGCCGCCGCCGCGGACGGCGCAATCGACGACGTCCGCGGTTTGCTGATCTCGCTGGCGCCGCAACGGATCCGGGACGCCGCCCGAGCGCTGGACGCCTCCGAGCTGGACATGATGACCACGGACGACGAGCCCACCCAGCTGCGCTACGCCCAGGCCCTGGCCGACTGGGCCGACGTCGGCGGGTACGAGGCCGAGACCTTGTGGGACGTGTGCACCACTGCGGCACTCGGGGTGGAGTTCGCCCGCTGCCAGTACCGAGCTCTGGACACCCTGTCCGGCGGGGAGCAGAAGCGGCTGGCCCTGGAGGCGCTGCTGCGCGGGCCGGACGAGGTGCTGTTGCTCGACGAGCCGGACAACTTCCTCGACGTGCCGGCCAAGCGCTGGCTGGAGCAGCGGCTGCGTGAGACCCCCAAGACCGTTCTGCTGGTCTCGCACGACCGAGAGTTGCTGTCGCAGGCGGCGACCCATGTCGTCACCCTGGAGCCGACAGCGGTCGGGGCGGGCGCATGGGTGCACGGCGGGTCCTTCGCCACCTACCCGGCGGCTCGCGCCGAGCGCAACTCCCGGCTGGAGGAACTGCGCCGCCGCTGGGACGAGGAGCACCTCAAGCTGAGGACCCTGGTGACCACGTTGCGGATCAAGGCCGAGTACAACGACGGCATGTCCTCGCGCTATCAGGCTGCCCTGACCCGGTTGCGCAAGTTCGAGGAGGCCGGTCCGCCGCAGGAGGTTCCGACCGAGCAGAAGGTCACCATGCGGCTGCGCGGAGGGCGTACCGGCAAACGGGCCGTGATCTGCGAGCGGCTCGAGCTCACCGGTCTCATGCATCCCTTCGACACCGAGATCTGGTTCGGCGAACGGGTCGCCGTCCTGGGGTCGAACGGTTCGGGCAAGTCCCACTTCCTGAGGCTGTTGGCCGCCGGGGGCAGCGATCCGGACGTCGAACACCGCCCGGTCGACGAGGTCACCATCGCGCCGGTGGGTCACACCGGTCGGGCACGACTGGGCGCCCGCGTCCGCCCGGGCTGGTTCGCCCAGACCCACGATCACCCGGAGCTGCGGGGGCGGACCTTGCTGGAGATCCTGCACCGGGGAACGGATCACCGGCCGGGCATGCCGCGCGAGCAGGCTGCCCGGGCCCTGGACCGCTACGAGCTCGCCCGGGCCTCCGAGCAGACCTTCGAGTCGCTGTCAGGCGGCCAGCAGGCGCGCTTGCAGATCCTGCTGCTCGAGCTGTCCGGGGCCACACTGCTGCTGCTCGACGAGCCCACCGACAATCTGGACCTGCACTCGGCGGAGGCGCTGGAAGCGGCGTTGGAGTCCTTCGAGGGGACGGTGCTCGCGGTGACCCACGACCGGTGGTTCGCCCGCGCGTTCGACCGCTTCCTGGTGTTCGGCTCGGATGGAACGGTCTACGAGTCGAGCGAACCGATCTGGGACGAGGCCCGGGTGACCCGCGAGCGCTGAGCCCAGATCACGGCGACGATCACGGTGGTCGCGGCGGCCACCATGGACCAGGTCACGCGCTCACCCAGCAGCCAGGCCGACAGGCCGAGGGTGAGCAGGGCCTGCAGCTGTTGCACCTGCCCGCCATGGGCCGAGCCGGCCATCGCCAGTCCTCGGTACCAGGCGAAGAACGCCAGGTACATCGAGGACAGCCCCAGCCCCGTCAGTGATGCCCAGGCCGGCAGGCCGGGGGAGTGGTCGGCCCGGGTCGCGAGCCAGATCAGCGCCGAGGCCGGCACGGTGATCGGCAGGGCCAGGACGCACACCCAGGAGATCACCTGCCAGCCGGGCATGGCCGCGGCGACCGCAGCTCCCTCGACATAGCACCAGGAGGAGGCGATGACCGCCAGGGCGACCAGCAGATCGGCGACCAGGTCGGCGTCCGCGGCCCCACCCCGGGAGAGCGCGAAGGCGACCAGGGCCGCCGTCCCGAGGCTCGCCGCCGCCCAGAACTGCGGGGTGACCCGTTCGTGCGTGCGCACGACCGCGATCAGGGCCGTGGTGAGCGGCATGAATGCGGCCACCACCGCGGCGTGAGCCGACGTGGTGCGCTCCAGGGCCAACGCCAGCAGGATCGGCCACCCGAACACCGCCCCGAAGAGCGTGATCAGCAGGCCGGGCAGGTGGCGGCGTTCGGGGAAGGGCACTCGCCGCACCTGCAACAGGATCGCCGCCAGCACCCCGGCGATCGCGGCGCGTCCGGTGGCGGTCAGGTAGGGGCTGAAGCCGGTCACCGCGACCTTGGTCATCGGCAGCGAGAACGAGAACAGGACGACGCCGAGGAACGCCCAGGCCAGGCCCTCACGGTGGCGCCGGACGGCGTCGGTCGGCGCTGGCATCCGGGTGAGGGTAGCCGAGGTTGCGCCGGGCGGGCCCGGCTGGTCTCGGTGATCGGGTTCGGTGATCGCGGTTCGTGACCGCGGTTCGCTGATGGACCGTGGCCGGGACGTCGGGACCTGCGCCGCTCGGGAGAGCGTGTGGGACGATCCGGTCGCGCGTCCACCCGCGATCCGAACGGCAGGCGACGAGCTGAGGCGGGTGGGACGTGACATGCAGTGTCAGATAGAACCCGGGTGCACCAACGTGGGGGTGCACAGCTGTGATCAGTGCGGGCTGCTCGCCTGCGGCAAGCACGCCGAGTTGCGCGGGATGCAACCCCCACTGTGCGCCACGTGCTACGCGCCGATCCGGGCGAACGAGCGCTCGGACGCCAAGATGGCCAACGGCTGTGTCGGCGGGGGCTGCCTCTTCATGGTGCTCGGCCTGGCCATTGCCGCGATCTCGGGAACCACGGAGTTCGGGGTGGCCGGAATCGTCGGCGGATTCATCGTCATCGCCTTGGGGATCTTCGTCGGATCATGAGGCAAGCCCTCGACCGAGGCTGCGGGCTCAGACCACGAAGCGCTCCACGGCGCGCATCTTGTTGACCGCGTCCAGGGCGGCGACCTTGTAGGCCTCGGACAGCGTGGGGTAGTTGAACACCGTGTCGACCAGATGGTCCACGGTGCCGTCACAGGTCATGATCGCCTGGCCGAGATGGACCAGCTCGGTGGCCTGCGAGCCGAAGACGTGGACGCCGAGCAGGCGTCGGGTGCGGGTCGAGACCAGCAGCTTGAGCATGCCGTAGGAGTCGCCGATGATCTGCCCCCGAGCCAGTTCGCGGTAGCGCGAGATCCCCACCTCGTAGGGGATGGAGGACTCGGTCAACTCGTCCTCGGTCTGCCCGCAGTAGCTGATCTCGGGAATCGTGTAGATGCCGATCGGCTGCAACGAGACCAGGGAGTTCGCCGGCTCGTCGCAGGCGTGATAGGCCGCCAGGCGTCCCTGCTCCATGGACGTGGCAGCCAGTGCGGGGAACCCGATCACGTCCCCGACGGCGTAGATGTGCTCGACCGCGGTCTGGTAGTTGGGACCGACGGTGATCCGGCCCCGGGGGTCCGCGTGCAGCCCGGCCTTCTCGAGGTCGAGGTCGTCGGTGGCCCCCTGCCGTCCGGCGGAGTAGACGACGGTGTCCGCGGGGATCCGCTTTCCGCTCGCCAAGGTGGTCACGGTGCCGGACTCGTTCGCCTCCACCGAGGAGACGGTCTCCCCGAACCGGAAGGTCACGGACAGGTCGCGCAGGTGGAATTTGAGTGCCTCGACCACCTCGGCATCGCAGAAGTCGAGCATGCGATCGCGTGACTCCACCACGGTGACCCGCGATCCCAGGGCGGCGAACATCGAGGCGTACTCGATGCCGATGACGCCTGCCCCGACCACCACCAGGGAGCGGGGGATCGAGGAGAGGTTCAGGATGCCGTCCGAGTCCAGGATCCGCAGGTCGTCGAAGGCCACCGTCTCCGGCCGGGCCGGGTGGGTCCCGGTGGCGATCACGAACTTGTCCGCGATCACCGTGCGCTCGCCCTCGCCGCGCACCACCACGGTGTGCTCGTCCTGGAAGGACGCGGTGCCCTGCACCAGGTCGACCCCGTTGCGGTGGAGCTGGCTGCGGATGACCTCGATCTCGCGGCCGATCACGTGCTGGGTTCGGGCAAGCAGGTCGCCCACTGTGATGTCGTGCTTGACGCGGTAGTTCTGGCCGTACAGATCCCGCATGTTCATGCCGGTCAGGTAGAGCACCGCCTCCCGCAGGGTCTTGGACGGGATGGTGCCGGTGTTGATGCACACCCCGCCGACCATGGCCTTGCGCTCGACGATGCCCACCCGCCGTCCCAGCTTGGCGGCGGCGATCGCTGCCTTCTGGCCGCCGGGACCGGAGCCGATCACCAACAAGTCGTAGTCACGTCGTCGCTCTGTGTAGTCCGCAGCCATGACGTGCATGCTACGGGCCCGCGTTTTGACCCCCTGACGGCGCGCCGGTAACCTTGCAGGTCGTTGTGGTAACCGCCCGCCGGTACCGGTCTGGGGACTCGTTTCCCTCTGTGTGAGCCGGGGCGCTATCGAGACGCAGACATCCGTAACGAGGACGAAGGTACGACTGTGCGCACGTACACCCCCAAGCCGGGCGACGTCGATCGTCGCTGGCACGTCATCGACGCGACCGACGTCGTCCTCGGCCGGCTCGCCGTCCAGGCGGCCACCCTGCTGCGCGGCAAGCACAAGGCGGTGTTCGCACCGCACGTCGACACCGGTGACTTCGTCATCATCATCAACGCCGACAAGGTGGCCCTGACCGGCAACAAGCGGGATCAGAAGCACGCCTACCGTCACTCCGGTTACCCCGGCGGGCTCACCGCCGTCCGGTACACCGACCTGCTGGCCACCAGGCCCGAGCGGGCCGTGGAGAAGGCGGTGCGCGGCATGCTGCCGAAGAACTCCCTCGGGCGGGCCCAGCTGAGCAAGCTGAAGGTGTACGCCGGGCCGGAGCACCCGCACCAGGCGCAGCAGCCGCAGCCCTTCCAGATCACCCAAGTCGCCCAGTAATCGCGTCGGCAGTTAGGACCAGGAGAACCGTGGCCGAGACCACCCCCGAGATCGTCACGCCGGACGGCGACGTCCTCGACGGCGAGAACGCACCGAGCAGCTACAGCACCTCGACCCCCCAGCTGCGCGGCGGCGGTTCCAGCATCACGGCCCCCGGGGCCGCCACCGGTCGCCGCAAGGAGGCCATCGCGCGGGTGCGGCTGGTCCCCGGCTCCGGTACCTGGAAGATCAACGGGCGCACGCTCGAGGACTACTTCCCCAACAAGGTCCACCAGCAGCTGGTCAACGACCCCTTCAAGGTGACCGAGCTCGAGGGGCGCTTCGACGTCATCGCTCGCATCCACGGCGGGGGTTCCTCGGGCCAGGCCGGCGCACTGCGCCTCGGGGTGGCCCGGGCGCTGAACGCGATCGACCACGACGCCAACCGCCCCACCCTCAAGAAGGCGGGCTTCCTGACCCGCGACGCGAGGATCAAGGAGCGCAAGAAGGCCGGTCTGAAGAAGGCGCGCAAGGCGCCGCAGTACAGCAAGCGCTGACAGCGCTCGTGGGACGGCTCTTCGGGACCGACGGAGTCCGGGGACTGGCCAACCGCGATCTCACGGCCGAGCTGGCGCTCGATCTGGCGGTGGCTGCTGCCCACGTCCTGGGCGAGGTCGGTGCCTTCACCGGGCACCGGGCGACCGCGATCGTGGGGCGCGATCCCCGTGCCTCGGGTGAGTTCCTGTCCGCGGCTGTGGTGGCCGGGCTGGCCAGCGCCGGCGTGGACGTGCACGACGCCGGCGTCGTACCCACCCCGGCAGTGGCTGCCCTGGTGGCGGACACCGGAGCCGACCTCGGGGTCATGCTCTCGGCCTCCCACAACCCCATGCCGGACAACGGGATCAAGTTCTTCGCCAAGGGCGGGCACAAACTGCCCGACGAGGTCGAGGACCAGATCGAGCACCGCATGGGTGAGCGCTGGGACCGGCCGACCGGCGCCGACGTCGGGCGTGTCAGTCACATGAACGGGGCGGTGCGCAACTACGTCGACCGGCTGGTCGCCACGCTGCCCAACCGGCTGGACGGGCTCAGGGTGGTCGTGGACTGCGCCCACGGGGCCGCGAGCGTCGCCTCCCCGGCCGCCCTGCGCGCGGCAGGTGCCGAGGTGATCGTGATCGGTGCCGACCCGAACGGGCGCAACATCAACGACGGCTACGGCTCCACCCACCTGGACCACCTGCGCGATGCCGTGGTGAGCAACGGCGCCGATGCCGGGATCGCTCACGACGGGGACGCCGACCGCTGCCTGGCCATCGATCACCTGGGCCGTGACGTCGACGGTGACCAGATCATGGCCGTGCTGGCGCTGGCCTTCCGTGACCGCGGGGCACTGCGCGAGGACACCCTGGTCGCCACCGTGATGAGCAACCTCGGCCTGTTGCTCGCCATGCAGCGCGAGGGTGTGACGGTGATCCAGGCCGGGGTCGGTGACCGTTACGTGCTGGAGGAGATGCGCCGTGGCGGCTACTCCCTGGGGGGTGAGCAGTCCGGCCACGTGGTGATGCTGGACCACGCCACCACCGGCGACGGCACCCTGACCGGGCTGCACCTGCTCGCCCGGATGGCTCAGACCGGCCGCTCGCTGGCCGACCTGGCCTCCGTGATGCAGCGACTGCCGCAGGTGCTCGTCAACGTCAAGGGCGTCGACAAGGCCCGCGCCGGCGGTGAGGCCATGGACGTTGAGTTGGCGGCGGCGGTGGCTCGGGCCGAAGCGGAGCTGGACGGCACCGGGCGCGTCCTGCTGCGGGCCTCGGGCACCGAACCGCTGGTGCGCGTCATGGTCGAGGCCGGCGCGGCCGACCAGGCCCGCCGGATCGCCGATGACCTGGCCGTGGTGGTCAAGGACCGGCTCGCGCTGTAGCCCCTCGACCTCGAGGACCTGACGCGGTCGCGAGGGGCCTGGGGGTGCCGTGGCCCTGTGCACGAGTTCTCCGCGATCGTGACCCACCCACGGGTCCACGACCCGCCATCCTCGCCCGCCGACGCGGTGCGCGCCCTCGACGACCTGGCTCAGCTCGACGGTGTGCGCTTTCTCGGGGAAGTCGACGATCACCTGGCGCTGTTGGCCGACCTGATCACCCGGTCCGGCATCGCCGGGCCGAAGGTGCACGATGCGCGGATCGCCGCGATCTGCCTGGGGCACGGGGTCCGAGAACTGCTGACCGCCGATGGTGACTTCTCCTACTTCCCGGCGCTGAGGACTCGAAATCCCTTGGTGTGACGGGGGATTCCCTCAGATCCGGCGCAGCCGCACCTGCGAGACCGCGTGGTCGGGGCCCTTGATCAGGACGACGCGCGCCCGGTCGCGGGTGGGCCGGATGTTCTCCACCAGGTTGGGCTCGTTGATCTGGGACCAGAGCCGCTCCGCCGTGGCCCGGGCCTCGGCGTCCTCGAGCAACGCATAGCGGTGGAAGTAGGAGCCCGGATCGGCGAAGGCCGTCTCGCGCAGCCGCAGGAAGCGCTCGATGTACCACCGCCGGATGTGCGAGGCCCTCGCGTGGACGTAGATCGAGAAGTCGAACAGGTCGGACAGGGCCATCACGCTGCCCGGGCGCCGCGCCGTCCCACGCAGGTAGGGGGAGGGCTGCAGCACGTTCAGGCCCTCGATGATCAGCACGTCCGGTCGGCGCACCCGGATGTGCTCGCCCGGCACGATGTCGTAGGTCAGGTGGGAGTAGACCGGAGCGGCGACCTCCTCCGCGCCCGACTTCACCCGGCGGACGAAGTTGAACAACGCGCTGCGGTCGTAGGAGTCGGGAAAACCCTTGCGGTGCAACAGTCCCCGGCGCTCCAGCTCGGCGTTGGGCAACAGGAAGCCGTCCGTCGTGATCAGGTCGACCGACGGCGTCCGCGGCCAGCTCGAGATCAGCTGGCGCAGCAGCCGCGACGTGGTCGACTTGCCCACGGCCACCGACCCGCCGATGCCGATCACGAACGGGGTCTGACGGGTCCCGTCGCGCAGGAACGCCGAGGTCGAGGAGTGCAACCCGCGCACGGCGCCCACGTAGAGATCGATCAGCCGCGACAGGGGAAGGTAGATGTCCTCCACCTCGGCCAGGTCGATCCGGTCGCCCAGGCCGGCAAGGCGGTCGAGATCGCCCTGGGACAGCAGCAACGGAGTGGCGTCGCGCAGCGCCCGCCAGGCGGCTCGATCGAACTCCACGTAGGGCTGCACCGGAGCATTCTGCCCGGCCCCCCCGGCCGAGGTCGGCCGAGCAGCGTGGCCCATCACACAGGCGGGGGAGCCATCTCGGCGGGGGAATAGGGTGGCGGCCATGTGCGGAATCGTGGGATACACCGGGACCGACCCGGGCCTGTCGGCGCTGGACGTGGTCCTCGGCGGGCTGCGGCGACTGGAGTACCGCGGCTACGACTCGGCCGGGGTGGCCCTGCAGACCCCGGATGGCATCGTCATGCTCAAGCGCTCCGGCAAGCTGGCACGGCTGACCGAGGCGCTCGAGGCCGAGCCGCTGCCGGCTGCGGTCACCGGGATCGGGCACACCCGGTGGGCCACCCATGGCGGCCCGACCGACGACAACGCCCACCCGCACGTCGGCACCGGGGGGGCCGTGGCCGTCGTCCACAACGGGATCATCGAGAACTTCGCCACCCTCAAGGCCGAGTTGCAGGCCGACGGAGTGGACTTCGCCAGCCAGACGGACACCGAGGTCGCCGCGCACCTGCTCGCCCGCGAGTACGCGACCACCGGTGACCTGTCCTCCGCCATGTGCGCGGTGGCCCGCCGGCTGGAGGGGGCCTTCACCCTGCTCGCCGTGCACGGCGACGTCCCGCACACCCTGGTCGCCGCTCGGCGCAACTCCCCGCTGGTGGTGGGCCTGGGGGAAGGCGCGAACTTCCTCGGCTCGGATGTCGCCGCGTTCATCGCCCACACCCGGGATGCGATCGAGCTGGGTCAGGACCAGGTGGTGACCATCACCCCGCACTCGGTCTCGATCACCGACTTCCTCGGCGCGCCCGTGCAGGGCAAGCCGTTCCACGTGGACTGGGACGCCTCGGCGGCCGAGAAGGGCGGATACCCGACCTTCATGGCCAAGGAGATCAACGAGCAGCCGCACGCCGTGGCCGACACCCTGCTCGGCCGCACCGACGTCGCCGGCCGGCTCACCCTGGACGAGCTGCACATGGACGAGCAGGTGCTGCGCGAGATCGACAAGATCGTCGTGATCGCCTGCGGCACCGCCGCCTATGCCGGTCAGGTGGCCAAGTACGCCATCGAGCACTGGTGCCGGATCCCGGTGGAGGTCGAACTCGCCCATGAGTTCCGCTACCGCGACCCGGTGGTCGACCAGCGCACCCTGGTGGTCGCCATCTCCCAGTCGGGGGAGACCATGGACACGATCATGGCGGTACGCCACGCCCGCGAACTGGGAGCCCGGGTGATCGCGGTCTGCAACACCCACGGCTCGACCATCCCGCGCGAGTCGGACGCCGCGCTCTACACCCACGCCGGGCCCGAGGTCGCGGTCGCCTCGACCAAGGCGTTCCTGGCCCAGATCACCGCCTGCTACGTGCTCGGGCTGTACCTGGCCGAGCTGCGGGGCACCAAGTCGCGTGAGCAGGTCGGCGAGGTGATGGCCCAGCTCCAGGCCATGCCCGACAAGATCGCCAAGGTGCTGCAGGGCCTGGACCAGGTCCGCCGGATGGCCCGCTGGATGGCCGACACCCGCTCGGTGCTCTTCCTCGGCCGCCACGTCGGCTACCCGGTGGCGATGGAGGGTGCGCTCAAGCTCAAGGAGCTGGCCTACATCCACGCCGAGGGCTTCGCCGCCGGCGAGCTGAAGCACGGCCCGATCGCACTGATCGAGCCCGGGCAGCCGGTGTTCGTGATCGTGCCGCCACCGGACGAGCCGCACTCACTGCACGGCAAGGTGGTCTCCAACATCCAGGAGATCAACGCCCGCGGCGCCCGCACGATCGTGATCGCCGAGGAGGGTGACGACGACGTCGTGCCGTACGCCAGCGAGGTGATCCGGATCCCGGCCTCCCCGGTGCTGCTCTCGCCGCTGCTGGCCGTGGTGCCCCTGCAGGTGTTCGCCTGCGAGCTGGCCTCGGCGAAGGGACTGGACGTCGACCAGCCGCGCAACCTGGCCAAGTCGGTCACGGTCGAGTGAGCCGGGCGGCACCGAGTGGACGGGCTGCGCCAGCGATGATCATCGGTGTCGGGATCGACGTGGTCGACATCGCCCGCTTCGAGCGCACCCTGGAACGCACGCCGGCCCTGCGCGAACGGCTGTTCACCGCTCCCGAGCGCGAACTCGGCGTGCTCAGCCTGGCTGCGCGTTTCGCCGCCAAGGAGGCCCTGGCCAAGGCGCTCGGGGCTCCGGTCGGCATGAGCTGGCACGACGTGACCATCCTGCGCCCGCACGCGACACGTCCCGAGTTCGCCATCTCCGGAACGGTGGCCGAGCGGGCGGCGGAGCTGGGCGTCGTCCGGCTTCACCTGTCGATGTCGCACGACGGGGGCATCGCCAGCGCTATGGTGGTAGCCGAGGGCGCATGCTGACCGCGTGGCGGGTGAGCGACATCCGCGGGGCGGAGGAGATCCGCCTGGCGGAGGTTGCCGAGGGCGCCCTGATGCAGCGGGCCGCGGCCGGACTGGCCGCGGTCTGCGCTCGTGAACTGCGCTCGCGCACCGGCGGGGTGAGTGGACGGCGCGTCGTCCTGCTGGTCGGGGCGGGAAACAACGGCGGTGACGCGCTGTACGCGGGTGAGCGGTTGGCGCGGCGCGGGGCCCGGGTGGACGCCGTGCTGCTGGCAGCCGTGGGGCGGGTGCACCAGGAGGGGGCCGCCGCGCTGCGGGCCGCCGGTGGGCGGGTCGTGTTCGGTGAGGACGCCGCCGCCGTGTCGGCGGTGCTGACACCGGCCCAGCTGGTGATCGACGGCATCGTCGGCCTCGGTGGCAGCCCGGGCCTGCGGGAGGACGCCACGCGCGCGGTGTCCGCGATCGGGCCCTGCGCGGTGGTGGTCGCCGTCGATCTGCCCAGTGGCGTGGACCCCGACACCGGAGAGCTACCGCCACCGGACGAGCAGGGCCGTTCGCGACACGTCACCGCCGAGGTCACGGTGACCTTCGGCGCCCACAAGCCCTGCCTGCTGCTGCCCCCGGCGGCCTCGGTGTGCGGCCGGGTGGAGCTGGTCGACATCGGCCTCGGCCCGCTGCTCCCGCTCGCGCCGGCCGTGCAGCGCTTCGAGTCGCCGGACGCGGCGCGCTGCTGGCCGGTGCCGGGCACGGCAGACCACAAGTTCACCCGGGGCGTGCTCGGCATGATGATCGGCTCCCCCCACTACCCGGGGGCCGCCGTCCTCGGGGTCGCCGGGGCCCAGCGTGCCGGTGCGGGGCTGGTGCGTTACCTCGGGTCGCGCGAGGTCGCCGACGGGGTGCTGGCCGCCCACCCCGAGACGGTGATCGGGGTGGGGGCCGGTGATCGGGTCGATGCGTGGGTGATCGGCAGCGGCCTGGCGCCGGCGATGGTGCTGGAGGAGTTCGCCGCCCGGGACGAGTTGCACGGCGTCCCCGCTGTCCTGGACGCCGGCGGGCTCGTCCTGGCGGAACGCCCCCTGCTGCCTCGCCGGGCTGTCCTCACCCCGCACGCGGGGGAGGCCGCCCGGCTGCTCGCCCGGCTCGGCGAACCGGCGTCCCGGGAGGCGGTCGAGGCGGCTCCGGTGCACCACGCCCGCCGGGTGGCCGAGCTGACCGGGGCGGTCGTGGTGCTCAAGGGGGCGACCACCCTGATCGTGCAGTCCGCCGACGGTGCGAGCGAGCGGGCCGAGCGCCTGGCGGCCCAGGCCGATGCCACCCCCTGGCTGGCCACCGCGGGCGCCGGGGACGTGCTGGCCGGGGTGATCGGAGCCCTGCTGGCCTCCGGCCGGGATCCGTTCGAGGCCGCGTGCACCGCCGTCCTGGTGCACGGCCGGGCCGCCCGGCTGGCCGCCGGTTGCCATCCGGACGGTTCGGGCGGGGGGCCGATCACGGCCGGGGACGTCGCGGCCGCCCTGCCGCGCGCCGTCCGGGGTCTGCTCGACCTCGCCGGACGCGCCGAAGCCTCACCTGCCAGAATCATCAGGTGACCGAACGAGCCGACGCAGCCCCGGCGAGGGCCAAGGTCGGCCTGGTGTCGCTGGGGGTCGGCCTGGCCGCGGCCGGGGTCGGCGCCGCGCTCGGCGTGGCCGCCGAGCGGGTGGCGGTGGGCCGCCCGCTGTTACCCCCCTTCGGCCCGCCGCAGGGGGACGGCGAGGACTACGGCGAGCTGCACACCCTCGGCCAGGTCGTGCTCGCCGACGACGCGGTCCGGTTGCACGTCGAGGTCGAGGCGATCGGCGACCCCGGCCCGGACGACCCGACCATCGTGTTCAGCCACGGGTACACGCTGACCATGGACTCCTGGCACTTCCAGCGAAAACGCCTGCGTGAGCAGACGGGCCGTGACTTCCGGATGGTGTTCTGGGACCAGCGCGGCCACGGCCGCTCGGCGACCGGCCCCGCCGAGTCGGCCACCATCGAGCAGATCGGCTCGGACCTCTCCGAGGTGATCGACGCGGTGGCGCCGTCCGGGCCGCTGATCCTGATCGGGCACTCGATGGGCGGCATGACGGTGATGTCGCTGGCCCACCGGCGTCCGGAGCTGTTCGTCGAACGGGTGCGCGCGGTGGCCCTGATCTCGACCAGTTCGGGCGGGATGGACGACGTCGACTTCGGGATCACGGGGCTGGGCCGGCTGATCCCGCGGTTGGGCGCGACGACGGTCCGGGCGCTCAGCCGGACACCGAGGCTGGTCGAACGCGGGCGGCGGATCGTCAGCGACCTCGAGGCCGTCATGATCCGCCGGTACTCCTACGCGTCACCGGTCTCGCACGCCCTGGTCCGGTTCACCGCCGAGATGATCACCTCGACCCGGTTGGAGGTGGTCGCCGACTTCATGCCGGCCCTGTCCGGGCACGACAAGCGGGAGGCGTTGGCGGCACTCAGCCACGTGCAGACGCTGGTCATCGTCGGGGACTGCGACCTGCTCACCCCGGCCGACCACAGTCTCGAGATCGCCCGCCTGCTGCCCGCCGCCGAGCACGTCGTGGTCCAGGACGCGGGCCACCTGTTGATGCTCGAACACCCCGAGGTGGTCAACAGCTACCTGCTCGACCTGATCGGACGGGCCACGCACCCGGATGCCGGCCGCGAGGGCGCGCGCCGGGTTCGTCCGCCGTCGGCGGTTCGGCGTACGGTGGCCTCGCTGCGTGGTCGTCGGCGCCGGGGTCGCGGGCTGACGGCGTGAGATGCGGCACGAGCAGAGGTGTGAGGCGAGAGCCGTGTGCGGGGTTCCCCCAGGAGGTGGCGTGTCCGGAGCGCATCGTGCGAAGCAGGCCGAGGAGAAGGCCGCGCCCACCGCACGAGCCAATCTGGTGGTGCCGACAGCGGAGGCCATGCGCATCCTGGGCGCGCGGCTGGCGCTGCTGCTGCGGTCCGGCGACCTGGCGGTGCTGACCGGTGACCTGGGGGCGGGCAAGACCACGCTCACCCAGGGCATCGGCACCGGACTCGGGGTGCGCGAGCTGATCAGCAGCCCCACCTTCGTGATCGCCAGGGTGCACCCCTCGCTGGGCGAGGGACCCGATCTGGTCCACGTCGATGCCTACCGGCTGACCTCTCTGGCCGAGGTGGACGACCTGGACCTGGACGCCTCGCTGGACCGGTCGGTGACCGTGGTCGAGTGGGGTGAGGGGCTGGTCGAGGACCTGGCCCCCGACCGGCTGGAGGTGCTGATCCGCCGTCCCCGCGGGGACGCCGACGGCGGCGCCGACGAGGCGCCCACGGACGGCGACGAGAACCGGTACGTGACCATCTCCGGTTACGGCGCCCGGTGGGACGGCGTCAGCTTCCCCACCTCGGTCGGGTGAGCCTGCTCCTGGCCGTGGACACCTCCGGGGCCCTGGTCACGGTGGCGGCGGCGGACGGTGACTCGTTGCTGGCCGAGCAGGCGGTGGAGCTGGCCGCTCGTCATGCCGAGCATCTCGCGCCGATGATCGCCGCCGTGCTGGTCGAGGCAGGCCGTGCGATCGACGAGGTGTCCGCGGTGGCGGTCGGGGTGGGGCCCGGCCCGTTCACCGGGCTGCGGGTCGGGGTGGTCACCGCCCGGGTGCTCGGCCTGGTGCTGGGCGTGCCGGTGATCGGGGTGTGTTCGCTGGATGCCCTGGCCCTGCAGGTGGCCGAGTGGGGCGAGGGGAGCGCCGGGTCCGCGGCTGGTGCGGGGGATCTCGCTGCGGGGAGGGAGTTCGTGGTCACCTCGGATGCCCGGCGGCGCGAGGTGTACTGGGCTGCCTACCGCACGGGGGACGGCGAGCCGGAGCCGGTGCGCGGCCCGGGGGTGGACCGTCCGGCCGACCTGGCCTCGGCGGCAGCGCGGGACGGCTTGGGGCAGAAGGGGTTCGGGCCGTTCTTCGGGCGCGGTGCCGCGCTCTACCCGGAGGTGCTGACCGCACCCCCGGAGGGGGCGCCGCTCGACGTCCGGGCCGGTGCGGTGGCCCGGCTGGCCGGCCGGCGGGTGGCCCGGGTCGGAGGCAGCGAGCGCGCTCGGGGCCAGGAACCCGTGCCGCTGTACCTGCGTCGTCCGGATGCCGTGGCGCCCGGGGCCCGCAAGCGAGTGTCGTGATGGAGGCCCTGGGGGCCGCGGAGGACACCGGCGGCGTCGTCATCGGCAGGATGCGCTGGTGGCAGATCGACGCGGCGGCCCAGCTGGAGCGGGACCTGTTCGGGGGCACGGCCTGGAGCGCGGAGACCTTCTGGTCCGAGCTCGCCCGGCCCGAGACCCGGTGGTACGTCAGCGCAACCGAAGATCAGGGCATCGGCGGCCAGCGGCTGCTCGGCTATGCCGGACTGATGGTCAACGACCGCCAGGGGGATGTGCAGACGGTGGCGGTGGCGCCGTCCGCTCGGGGTCGTGGGCTGGGGGCCAGGCTGCTGGGCGACCTGCTCGGCGAGGCGGCCCGCCGCCGGGCGCGATCGGTGCTGCTCGAGGTGGACTCGGCCAACGAGCCGGCAATCGCCCTGTACCGCCGGTTCGGCTTCGAGCGGATCTCGGTGCGCCGCGGCTACTACGCCCCGCACGGGGGCGATGCCTGGGTGATGCGGCGCCCGGTGCCGAGCACGTCGGGAGGATCGGCATGAGCCTGGTGCTGGGGATCGAGACCTCGTGCGACGAGACCGGGGTCGCACTGGTCCGTGACGGCAGGTTGCTGATCGACGCCGTGGCCAGCTCGGTGGACGAACACGCCCGCTTCGGGGGCGTGGTGCCCGAAGTGGCCAGCCGCGCCCACCTGGAGGCGATGGTGCCGACGATCGAACGGGCCTGCGCCGGTGCCGGGGTGCGCCTGGCCGACCTGGATGCGATCGCGGTCACCTCGGGACCGGGTCTGGTGGGCGCCCTCACCGTCGGTGTGGCCGCGGCCAAGGCGCTCGCGCTGGGGCTGGGCGTGCCGCTGTTCGGGGTGAACCACCTCGCGGCGCACGTCGCGGTGGACACCCTCGACCACGGGCCGCTGCCCGAGCCGACCATGGCGTTGCTGGTCTCGGGCGGGCACTCGTCCCTGCTGCTGGTCGAGGACGTCACCTCCACGGTGACCCCGCTCGGGCGCACCATCGACGACGCGGCCGGCGAGGCGTTCGACAAGATCGCCCGGCTGCTCGGCCTGCCCTTCCCCGGAGGGCCGCACATCGACCGGGCGGCGGCCGAGGCCGTCGCCGAGCGCGGCGAGGGGGTGCGCTCGGCGATCGCGTTCCCGCGCGGGCTCACCTCCGGTCGCGACCTCGAGCGTCACCGCTACGACGTGTCGTTCTCGGGGCTCAAGACGTCGGTGGCTCGCTGGGTGGAGCGACGCGAGGACGCCGGTGAGCGGGTCGACGTGCCGGCGGTGGCCGCCTCGTTCCAGGAGGCGGTGGTCGACGTCCTGACCCGCAAGGCGGTGCTCGCCTGCCGCGAGCAGGGTGTCGACACCCTGCTGATCGGGGGCGGCGTGGCCGCCAACTCTCGCCTGCGGGCCCTGGCGCTCGAGCGGTGCGCCGACTCCGGGATCCGGCTGCGCGTGCCCCGGCCGGCCCTGTGCACCGACAACGGGGCCATGGTGGCCGCGCTGGGTTCGCTGCTGGTGGCCGCCGGGCGGGCGCCGTCCGAGCTCGGCCTGGGGGTGGACTCGGCCATGCCGGTGACCGCCGTGCGCTCGTGAGCGTGAGCGGGCCATGAGCGCCCCGGGACCCGGCGTGCACCCTGACCCGGGGGCGGCCGGAGGCGTGCCCCGGGTGGAGCCCGCGGGCGTGGCGGCGCTGCGCGCCGACCTCGATTCCGCCGGGTACACGGTGGACGGCGCGGTGGAGTTGCTCGGGCCGTTGGCCGCCTCGGCTCTGGCCCGTGAGCAACCGCTGCCCGCGCGAAGGGCCTGCGCCGCGGTGCTGCGCGAGGGCGCGGGGGGCTCGCGGGCAGCCCGGGCGACGCTGATCCGGCTGTTCACCCTCGGTGGCGTGGTCGATCCGGCGGAGCTGGATGCCGCTCTGCCCCGGCTGACTGCCGCCGGGGCCGCCCGGTTGGGCCTGGTGGCGCGAGCCGACGGCGCTGCCGCCCAACCGGGCCCGGCAGCGACGGGTGACCGGGACGGGCTGGTCGCGACCGTGGACCTGCGCCCGTACGGGGACGGCCGGCACACCTGGTGGGTGGTCTCTGACCGGTCCGAACTGGCCACCGGGCACCCGGTCGCCCCCGACCACGTGCTGGGGCTCGGCGGGGCCTCGGCCACCCTGGCCGCCTGGACTCCCCGCCGGCCGGTGGCCTCGGCGCTCGATCTGGGCACCGGGTGTGGCGTCCAGTCACTGCACCTGGCCACCCATGCCCGGGAGGTGACTGCCACCGACATCAGCTCGCGGGCACTGGGTTTCGCGTCGTTCACCGCGGCCCTCAGCGGTCAGAGCTGGCGCCTGCTCGCCGGTTCGCTCCTGAAACCCGTTGCCGGGCAGCGGTTCGAGCTGGTGGTGAGCAACCCGCCGTTCGTGATCACCCCGCGGATCTCGCAGGTGCCCACCTTCACCTACCGGGACGGTGGCCGGGTGGGCGATGCCGTCGTGGCCGAGCTGGTCACCGGGATGGGCGAGGTGCTGGAACCCGGTGGGGTGGCGCAGTTCCTGGCCAACTGGGAGGTGGGTCAGGGTCGGGACTGGCGGGAGCGGGTGGGGTCCTGGGTTCGAGCCTCGGGACTGGACGCCTGGGTGGTGCAGCGCGATGTCCAGGACGGCGCCCAGTACGCCGAGCTGTGGGCCCGTGACGGCGGGCATCGAGGTGACAGTGCGGCGTCCGCCGGGATGTACGAGACCATGTACGCCGCCTGGCTGGACGACTTCGAGGCCCGGGGGGTCGCCGGGGTCGGGTTCGGCGTGATCACGCTGCAGCGTCCGGCCACCCCGCGGGCGCCGTTCGTGGACCTGATCGAGGCGTCGGGCCCGGTGGCGCCGGTGATGGGTCCGGCCGTGGACGCCGGGCTCGCCGCCCGGACCTGGCTGGCCGAACACGACGAGCGCGAGCTGCTCGCGCGCCACTGGCGCCTGGCCGGGGATGTCACCCAGGAGCGGCACTATCGCCCCGGCGAGGACGACCCGGCGGTGATCCAGCTGCGCCAGGGCGGCGGGCTGGGCCTGACCCGGCGCCTGGACACGGTGGACGCCGCCTACGCCGGGGTGGCGGGCGGGGAGTTGAGCGCCGAGCAGGCGGCCACGGCCATCGCCGCGGTGATGGGTGCTCCCGTGGACACGGTGCGGGCCTCGCTCGCCGCCACCGTGCGGGAATGCGTCCGGGACGGGTTCCTGGTCGACTGACCGGTGCGCCCGGGCGGGCCCTACCGGCAGCCGCTGGGCGTGGTGTCCCAGATGGCCGCGGTGAGCGAGGTGTCCTGCCAGTCGTTGCCGCTCTGGGTGATGTGCGACCCGCTCCCGTCGGTCCAGAACCCGCCGCTCAGCTCGCCCCGGCCGCCGTACTGCCAGGCGTTGGCCACCCCCCGGTTGCCGGTCCAGGAGACGGTGCTGGGCACGTTGCCGGCGTAGGTGAACATCGACCCGGCCAGACTGGTCAACGAGGCGGCGCCGGCACCGCGGTTCCAGATCAGGTTGTCGCGCACCGTGACGTCGTGACCGCCGGCGACGCCGATTCCGGTGTTCGGGGTGAGCACCGCGATGTTGCCGCGGATGTCGAAGTAGCCGCCGCCGTTGTCGCCCACCATGATCGCCGAGCCGGACTTCGAGGACCCGCCGCGCAGCTTGTTGCAGGCGATCAGGATCGGGGTCTGCGCCGTCCCCGAGGTCTTGTACATGCTGATGTGGTCCTCGTAACGGACCGGACCGGTGGCGGCCTGGGCGTCGCTGACGTTGCCGACGATCCGGGTGGCTCCCGGCCCGGTCACCTGGTCGAACTGGATCGCCTGGCCGCGCGGCATCGGGCCCCGGACGTCGACGATCCGGTTGAACTCGATCACGATCGGGTTCCTCGCCGCCCAGACCTGCACGCCACTGGCGACCCCGTGAATCACGTTGCCCCGCACGGTGACCCGGGTGGCGCCCGACATCACCCGGACGCCGAGGTGCTCCACCGTCGTGCCGCAGGGTCCGATGTCATTGCCCTCGATGGTGACATCGGTGACACCGATCGGGACGACGATGCACGTGCCCGACGGATTGCTGATCCGCCGGCCCCGGATCGTCTGCCCGGTGGTGGCCGTGATCGGGCCGGAGGCGCTCAGCCCGGTCAGCCCGCCGGCCGGCGGCAGGACGCCCACCGGGATGTTCGGGGCCGGCGCGGCGGCGGGTGGTGCGGCGGGCGGCACTGCGGGTGGTGGAGGAGGGGGCGTGGTCCGCGCCGGGATCGAGGACGGCGTGAGCATCGTGGCCGTGGT
Source organism: Kineosporiaceae bacterium (assembly GCA_016794595.1). GTDB lineage: Bacteria > Actinomycetota > Actinomycetes > Actinomycetales > Kineosporiaceae > JADJPO01. Next base: position 55,987 of record JAEUJN010000022.1, on the reverse strand, counting down.
TCTGGCCTCGGAGGTGGGTGCGGCGGCTGTGGTGGCAGCCACTGCGGCGGGTGCGGTGGCGGCCACGGCGGGTGTCGTGCCAGCCGAGGTGGTGGGTGTACGGGTGGGTGAAGCTGCCGGACCGGCCTCGCGCCTGGTGGTTCGCCTGGTGTTCGTGGCCTTCTCCCGAGCGGTCCCGCGGTGATCGCCGCGCACGCGGTCCGCCCGCACCTGCACCGCCGCGGCGTCGTCCTCCAGGGAGACGGTGACCGTCGGCGACGATGACCGGCCGGCGCCGATCACCGCCGGGACCAACCCGACGGCCAGAACCGACACCACGGCGACAGCGATTCCGATCCCCCGACCACGAATCATGATCGCGAACCTAGCGAATCGATGGCGTCCGACGGGAGCCCGGGTGCGGCGTCAGCCCAGATTTGAGCCTGTGATGATCGAGACCTACGCCAGCAGACGGATCACCAGGGCCGGGGAGCCTCCAGCTCGGCGCCGGGGTCGGCCGGCGGGACCCAGCCGGCGGGGTCGCGTCGCACGCGCTCCGCCAGCTCCGCCACGGCCGCGATCAGTCGCTCGACATGCTCGGTCGTGGTGGCGAGGCCGACGCTCGCGCGCACGGCGGTGCCCTGCGGGACGGCGGCGAGCAGGTGGTCGGTGAGCAGGTGGGCACAGAACTTGCCGTCCCGCACCCCGATCCCGTGCTCGAAGGACAAGGTCGCCGAGACGTCACCGGAGTCCAGGCCGGCCACCGTGAAGGCCACCACTCCCACCCGGTCGACGCTGTCCCGGTCGAAGATCGACCACGTGCGCACTCCGGGGATCGCCTCCAGTCCCTCACGGAGCCTGGCGGTCAGGGTGGCCTCGTACCGTTCGACGGCCGACCAGTGACGGCGCAGCGTGGAACAGGCGGCGGCCAGAGCCACGGCGCCGATCACGTTCGGGCTGCCGCCCTCGTGCCGGGCGGCGCCGGCCGCCCAGGTCGCGCGGGGCGCTCCAGCGCCCGGCCGGACCTGCGAGGTCGCGCCGCCGCCGACCAGGTAGGGGGCTGCGGCGTCCAGCCAGTCGGCCCGCCCGGCGAGCACGCCGGTGCCGAAGGGGGCGTACAGCTTGTGGCCGGAGAACGCGACGTAGTCGACGTCCGCCTCGGCCAGGTCGATCCGGCGGTGCGGGGCGAGCTGGGCGGCGTCCACGGCCACCCGGGCGCCGTACCGGCGGGCCACCCGGACGAAGCGCTCGATCGGCCAGATCTCGCCGGTGACGTTCGAGGCGCCGCACAGGACGACCAGCCGGTGCTGCGAGCCGGACGTTGCGGCGTCGGCGGCCAGGGCGGCCTCCAGCGTGCCCAGGGCCTCGGGGACGCATCCCGGGATGGGCAGGGTGACGGTGCGGTGCTCGCCCCAGGGCAGCAGGGTCGAGTGGTGCTCGGTGGCGAAGACGAACACCGCGGTGTGGGCGGGCAGGGCGTGGGCGAGCAGGGCCCAGGAGTCGGTGGTGGTGCGGGTGAAGATCACGCTGTCGTCCCGGCGGGCACCGACGAAGGCGGCGATCTCGGCTCGGGCGAGCTCGTACCACCGGCTGGTCACCCTGCTGGCGTAGCCGTTGCCGCGGTGCACCGAGGAGTAGGTGCGCAGGGTGCGGTCCACCGCATCCTTGACGGCGGCCAGGGCGGGGGTGGACGCCGCGTGGTCCAGGTTGGCGAAGTCGACCGGCCCGTTGAGGGTGGGCACGAGCAGGTCGTCGCAGACCGTGGCCACCGGGGAGGACGTGGGGGACAGCGTGGCAGACGAGGGGAGGGTGGTGACGGACATCGGAGCACTCCCGAGGAGCCAGGGGCCCGCTCGCAGCGGGTCCGCGCTTGCCCGCACCGGTCATGATGCGGACCTGGTCGTCACCCGGAGCACCCCACCGCGGAGGAGGGTTGCCGGCCAGCGAGCCGGGGCTTGTCGCTGGCGCTCTTGACCGTGACCACAAGGGTACGCAGCGTTCCCGGGGTGCGTCCATAGCCCGATCGAGGGCTCTCGGCATGTGAGACGACGGGGTTCTGCGAGGGGGATCGGGGTCGGCTGGGTGTGGCAGGGTCGCTCGGGTGGAAGGGCCCCCTCGAATCGACCCGGACGGCGCGCAGGTGGTGCCGCTGCCTGCGGACCTGGTCACTGCCTACCTCGCCAGGCTGGGGGTTCCACCGGGCCCGCCCACGGCCCAGCTGCTGCGCGCCGTCCACACTGCCCAGGTCGAGCGGATCGCCTACGAGTACCTGGACACCTACGCCGGGCGACCCCCGGGGATCGACCCGGTCCAGGCGGCGAGGAGGTTCGTGACCGGGGGCGGCGGCTACTGCTATCACCACAACGGAGCCCTGGCGGCGCTGCTCGCGGCGCTCGGCTTCGACGTCCGCCGGCATCGCGGAGGGGTTCGGGGCACCCCGGAGCAGGACGTCGAGGCCGCGCTCGGCAACCACCTCGTGCTCACGGTGAGCCTGGAGGGGCTGACCTGGCTGGCGGACTGCGGGCTCGGTGACCTGCTGCACGCACCGGTCCCGCTGCGCCCCGGGAGGTTCGGCCAGGGGCCGTTCACCTACGAGCTGATCGACCTGGGCGGCGGGCGGTGGCGCCTGGTGCACGATCCGGCCCAGAGGTCGTTCTGCGACATGACCTTCGAGCTCACCCCGGCGTCGATGAGCGCCTTCGTCCCCCGGCACGTGGAGCTGTCCACGTCGCCCACCTCGGGGTTCACCCGGACCCTGCACGTCATGCGGCGCGAGGCCGACCGGGTCGAGGGACTGCTCGGGCGGGTTCGCTACACCGTCGACTCCGCGGGGCGCCACGAGCGGTCCGTGGCCTCGCCGTCGGAGTGGTTCGCCATCCTCGCCGACGAGTTCGGCCTGACCACCGAGTCCTGGACGGTGGCCGAGCGGTCACGGATCTGGGACCGGGTCGGCGCCCCCCGCGAGGCCCGGAACGGGACGTCGAGTGGGCCGTCGGGGGTACAGGTGCCCGAGTAGCTCGGGTCAGTCGCCGGTCGCGCCGTCGATCGACTCGCGGATCAGGTCGGCGTGGCCGGCGTGCCGGGCGTACTCCTCGATCAGGTGGATCAGGACCCAGCGCAGGCTCGGCCGGTCCCCGCGGTAGCTGTCGCGCTGGATGAGCCGGTCCAGGGCCGGGCCGTCCGCCGAGGCCAGCACGTCGTCCAGGATCGCCTCACTGTCGGCGATCGCCGCGTCGAACAGGGCGAACAGCTCCTCCGGCGAGTCCTGCGCCGCCGAGTGCAGTTCCCAGTCGTGGTCGGCCTCCCAGTCGGCCTGGCTCCACGGGGCGGCGTACTCCCCGCCGATCACCCGATACCGGAACCAGCTGTGCTCGACCAGGGCGAGGTGTTTCAGCAGGCCCCCGAGGGTGAGATCGGACGGCCCGAGCCGGGTGGCCAGTTGGGCGGCGTCCAGGCCCTCGGCCTTCATCCGCACCGTCGCGCGGTAGTAGTTCAGGAAACTGCGCAGCAGCGTGATCTCGTCCCCGGTCGGCGGGGTGTCGATGCGTTGGGTTGCCATGGCGTGCCAGGCTAGCGCGGCGGGGTCCGGGCGGTCGTCGAGGAGAAGATCATGGGTGTGGCAACGAGTTCGGGCGACCCGCGAGAGCAGTACCTGATCCGGTACGCCGGCTCCTTCGCCCCGTTCGTGGTCGAGCGGGCCGAGGGGTCGTGGGTGTTCACCACCGACGGACGCCGGGTGCTCGACTTCACCTCGGGGCAGATCAGTTCCACGCTCGGGCACAACCACCCGCGGGTGCTGGAGGCGATCGAGCGCTCGATGCGCACCGCCGTCCACCTGAACTCCTGGATGCTGCACGAGGACGTGCTCGAGCTGGCGCGCCGCCTGGCCGAGCTGCTGCCCGACCCGCTCGATCGCACCATCGTGCTCAGCACCGGTTCGGAGACCAACGAGTTCGCGCTGCGGATGGCCAAGGTGTTCACCGGCGGCTTCGAGGTCGTCGGCCTGACCCGCAGCTTCCACGGGTTGCTCGCGGGCACCAACTCGGTCACGTTCTCCATGGGCCACAAGGGGAACGGCCCGCTGATGCCCGGCTCGTATGCCGTCCCGGCGCCGTACTGCTACCGCTGTCCGCTGGCGATGCGGCGCGACACCTGTGAACTGGCCTGTCTGCGACTGGGTTTCGAGATGGTCGATGCCCAGACCGTCGGCTCACCGGCGGCCATGATCGTCGAACCCGTGCTGTCCACCGGTGGGGTGATCCCGTTGCCGGAGGGATACCTGGCACAGGCGAAACAGCAGTGCGAGCGGCGCGGCATGGCACTGATCGTCGACGAGGCCCAGACCGGTCTGGGCCGCACCGGTGCCCTGTTCGCCTCGATCGCCGAGGGCGTGGTGCCGGACTTCCTGACCATGTCCAAGACCCTGGGCGGGGGTGTTCCCGTGGGCGCCACCGTCACCTCGGCCGCGATCGAGCAGGCGTGTGTGGACGCAGGCATGCTGCACATCACCACTCACGTCAACGACCCGATGCTGGCCACGGTCGGACTGGCCGTACTCGACGCCCTCGAACAGGACGATCTCGCGGCCCGGGCACAGGTCATGGGGGTCTACCTGACGGACGCGTTGTGGGAGCTGGCGAGGCGGCACGAGCAGATCGGCGACGTCCGCGGTCGCGGACTCCTGGTGGGCCTCGAGCTGATCACCGACGCCGACTCCAAGGCCCCGGCCAACGCGCTCGGGGCGGCGGTGACCGAGGAGTGCCTGCGGCGCGGGTTGTCGATGAACATCGTCAAGGGCGACGGGTCGCAGACCAACTGCTTCCGGATGGCGCCGCCGCTCACCGTCACCCACGAGGAGATCGACCTCGCCGTGAGCATCATCGACGAGGCGATCACCGCCTGCCTGGCAGCTGCCTGATCAGCCTGCCAGCAGCGCGTTGATCCGCTGCACGAGAACGGGTTCCGGCTGGGCGCCGACGATCCGCCCCACGGTCTCGTCGTCGCGCACGAAGGCCAGGGTGGGGATGCTGCTGGCCCCGAACCGCCGGGCCGCCAGCGGGTTGTCGTCCACGTTGACCTTGACCACCTTGACCTGGCCGGCGTAGCGGACGGCGAGCCGCTCGAGTACCGGGGCGACCATCCGGCACGGTCCGCACCAGGGCGCCCACAGATCGACCAGCACCAACTGCGAGGTGGACAGGGCCGAGGCCAGCTCGGCGTCCGTGGCATCGACCAGCCAGGGCAGATCGGCGTGACAGGAGGCGCAGCGCGGGCGACCGGCCGAGCCGACCGGGACCCGGTTCTTGGTGCCACAGTCCGGGCACGGGGTGACGCGAGAGGCCATGCCCGAAACCTAGACTCGCCGGTCATGACAGCGGAAGCGGCCTTCGGCGGCGCCGGTTCGCCGGCGGGACCCATCCCGATCGTGCTGGACGTCGACACCGGCGTGGACGACGCCTGCGCCGTCCTGCTCGCCGCACGTCACCCCGGCCTGGACCTGCGCGCGGTGACCTGTGTGGCGGGCAACGCCGCAGTCGATCAGGTGGTCACCAACACCCTGACCGTGCTCGACGTCGCCGGGCGTGGCGACGTCCCGGTAGCCCGTGGGGTCGACCGGCCGCTGCTGGAGCCGGCCCGACCCGCCCGCCACGTGCACGGCGAGGACGGCATGGGTGATCTCGAGCCGGCGGGCTGGGTGACGTCGACCCGGTCTGCGGATCCGCGGCACGCGGTCGACCTGCTGCGGGACGTGCTGCTGGCGGCCGCCGAGGCGGGGGAGCGGGTGACGCTGGTGCCCCTGGCCCCCATGACGAACATCGCTCTCTTGCTGCGCACCCACCCCCAGGTGGCCCGCGGTCTGGAGCGGATCGTCTTCATGGGCGGTGCGGCGCTGGTCGGCAACGCCACCGCAGCCGCCGAGTTCAACGTCTGGCACGATCCCGAGTCGGCCGCGATCGTGCTGGACGCCGCGGCGGGCCTGGGCGTCCCGGTCACCATGTACGGCCTGGACGTCTTCTACGCGCCACGTGTGAGCCGTTCTCGGGCAGCCGATCTCATGGCCGCGCCGTCCGCGGTGGCGCGCCTGGCGGGCGCGCTGATCGACTTCCAGTGCCGCCGGTTCGCCGAGGACGACGCGACGATCGGGGACGCCGGAGCGGTCTGCGCCGTCCTCGACCCGGGTGGCCTGACCACGCGGCGGCTCCCGGTGCGGATCGAACTGGCCGGAACCTGGACCCGCGGCCAGACCGTGGTCGACCAGCGCGAGACGGGCCTCGACCACGCCCACGACCCGCACGGACTGGCCCCGGCCGTGATCGACGTCGCCCTGGCCGTGGACGGCGACCGGTACGCGCGCACCTGGCTCGCCACCGTGGGTGCGACGCCGGACGCTCAACCGGACGAGGGTTCGACGGCTCGGCGCAGTGAGCGGTAGGAGGCGACCAGAGTGTTCTGCTGTTCCCGCAGTGCGGGATCCAGCGGATCGCAGCCCCGGGCGACCCACGCGTCGCTGAGCTGCATGGCGCGCGAGCGCAGTTGCGCCGCGGGACGGACCGCCGCCGGCGCGGCGTCGTAGACGTAGGCGTACAGCGCGGTCAGCGAGGCCACCAGCTCGGCGTCCTCGACGTCATCGGAATGCCCGGCATGCCCGGAGTGCCGTCTCGACGGGCTGGGTTCGTGCTGCAGCACCCGGTGTGCCCGCCACCAGTCGACCTCCAGCTCGGCGGCCCGCCCGGGATCGAACGGCAGACCGTGCACCCGCGCCGCGAGGGCGTAGAAGCGGCGCATCAGCTCCCGGGCCCGCTCGGGGTCGTTGTCCGGGTAGGGGGCCCAGGCCTGGTTGGCCCGGAGCACGTACCAGGCGCCGCGCACGCTCTGTAGCCGGTTCAGCCCGAACCCGTTGCGCACCAGGCCCCACGCCGAGCCCAGCACCAGCCGCCACTGGCGCCGGTAGTACCCCACCCAGGCCGCATTCTCGTGCCGGCCCAGGGCCACCGGATCGAACTGCGTGATCGCTGCGCTTCCCATCGCCCTGCCTCCCGACGTTCCGTGCACATCCTGCTCGGGGCATCCATCCATCCTCCGGCGCCGACCGCACTGCCGGATGTCCGAGGACCGGACCGTTGTTCGCGCGTCAGGCCCGCTCGGGTCGGACGAGGTGCGGGAGGCAGGCGGTGAACGCGACGGTCACCAGCACCCAGGCGATCAGCGCGACCGGCGTCGAGGCCACCGTGCCCAGCGGCGTGAGGAGACCGAGCAGGCCGATCACGCCGGACGCCGCCAGGCACGCGCCGGCCCACCACGGCACGATCCGGCCACGGAACAGGGCGACGCCCAGGATCACCCCTCCGACGACGAAGCCCAGCGAGTAGGCGTAGTAGCCGAACGGCCCGAGGGCCGGCAGCTCGCTCAGGTGTTCGTACGCCGCCCGGGCCGACTCCATCGGGATGCCGGCCCGCGCGGCACCGTAGAGCAGATCCTCGGGATTGCCGTCGGTGTTGAGCAGCCCGGGCACGGTGAGCACCAGGCCCACCAGGGCGAGCACCGACGAACCGCGCTTGGCCAGCAGGCCGATCGCGATGGTGGCCGGCGCCAGGGTCAGGGCGCCGACCTGGCCGAACCAGGCCCGGGTCACGTACGCCTGCTGGTGGGCGTAGACGGAGGCCACCGGGTCCGGGTCGTCCCACGGCCCCCACGAGGCGAGCACGGCGGCGACCTGGCTCAACGGTGCCAGGACAACGATCACCGCCAGAGCCGTCGAGGCTGCGCGCCGGACCCGTGCGTCGCTGGCGGTCGGGGGTTGGGGGTCGGTGATTCCCACGGCTGTCATGTGCTCCTCCTGGTGATCGGGGGTGACGGGGTGATCGCAGGTGACGGGCTGGTGTCGCCATCGCGGCTCAGATGGTCCGCGCTCACCTCATGGGCGAGCCGGTGCCCGTCCACGCTGCCGGTGACCGCGGCCAGGAAGTCCTCGGCGCGCAGGGTGAGCAGGCGGGCGGGTGTCGAGGCCGTGACCGTGGCCGTGCGGGGCACGGCGTGCACCAGGGCGATCTCGCCGAACCCGTCCCCGGCGGCGAGCGGGTCGGGTCGGCGGACGCCGTCCACGTCCACCTCGAGCAGGCCCTCGGCCACGATGTGGAACAGCTCGCCGGGCTCGCCCTGCCGGACGACGACCGCCCCCCGATCGGCATGCAGCCAGCGGGCGCTGTGCGCCAGCCGTTCCAGTTCGGGGGGCGCCAGCACCGCCAGGAACGGCACGCCGCGGAGCAGTCCCAGCTCGACGGGCAGGAACAGGGACCGCCGGTCGAGCCGGCGCACCAGCACCACGGCCAGCAGGCACAGCCCAGCGGTCCCCAGCCCGAGCGGCACGAAAGCCCCTGCCGGAGAGAGCCATTGGATCAGGGCGGGCGCCACCGCCGCACCGCCGGCCAGCCCGATCAGCGAGGCACCCTCCTGGACGGCGAACACGCGCGCGAGTACCCGATCGTCGGTGGCGCGTTGCAGCAGGGTGCGCCCGGCCACGGTCAGCAGGGCCCCGCCCAGCCCGGCCGCGGAGAGCACGGCGACCGCCGGCAGCAGGGATCCGAGCAGGGCGAGGGCCGCGATCGCGCAGCCCTGGGTGATGGCGCCCGCGAGCACCACCGGGGCGAGCGAGCGGCGGCGCGAGAGCGAACCGCCGATCAACGCCCCGGCCAAGCCGCCGATCCCGACCGCCCCGATCAGCAGCCCGGCCCCCGACTCTCCTTGCCCCAGAACGGTTTGCGAGTACGAGATGCCGAGCACGTCCAGTGCGCCGGCGACGATGAAGTCCGTGGTCAGCAGGCCGAGCAGGGCGAGCGTGGCGCCGTCCCGGCCGAGCGTCGTCAGCCCGCGGACGGCGCCCCGCCAGCCGCCGTCCCGGTCCTGCTCGGCAGCGGGAGGCGCCGCCAGGCCCAGGCCCAGGCAGGCCGAGGTGGCGGCCACTCCAGCGAGCGCCGACCCGGCGAACACGCTCCACGGCCCGACCCAGGCCGTGGCGAAACCCGCGAGGGCCGGGCCGGCGAAGCAGGCCACGCCATCGGCGACCGACGAGAGGGCATTGGCCGAGACCAGGTCGTCCGGCGTGCTCGCCAGGTGCGGCAGGGCCGCGAAGTGCACCGGGCGGACGACGGCGATCGCTGCCGTCGCGGCGGCGGAGGCTCCCACCACCAGCCAGGTCGGTGCCCGGACCAGCATCGCCAGCCCGGTGACGAGCACGCTGAGCATGACCGCGCCGTGCGCCGCGGCCAGCGCCCGGCCGCGGGAGGCATGGTCGGCCAGCCCGGCGAGGGGAGTGGACAGTACCGCCGCCGGGATCAGCTGGACGACGGCCACGGCGGCGGCGAGGGAGGCGCCCCCGGCGTCGTAGGCGAACAGCACCACGGCCAGCCAGACGGCCATCTCCACCAGGGTGTACAAGGCGTAGGCGAGGATCACCCGGCGCAGGCCGCCGGCTGCGGCCAGTGCCCGGAAGGTCGCGGACAGATGGGTCGTCACCTCGGACTCGGCCCCCCTCCCTGCTCGCGCGTCATCGCCGGTCCCCTCGCGGGAGGCCTCGGTCGAGACTGGCCGAGCCGGCACCGGGCGTCTGTCAGCTGGCTGACAGTCCTGCGGTGAGGCCGTGGGCACCCTGAGATCCCACCCACCGATCAGGAGCGAGGGGGCGCTGGATGAGTGGCATGTTCGCGCGCCTGTGCGCCTCGTTCGCGATCTCGCGGTTCGGGGACTTCCTCTACAACACCGCCCTGGTGGTCGTCGTCCTGCAGCGAACGGGATCGCCCCGCTGGGTGGCGCTGGCGATCGCCGCCCGGATCCTGCCGTTCGTGCTGATCACACCCTTCGCCGCCGTGGTCGCCGACCGGGTGGATCGCCGCCGGCTGATGATGGCCTCGGACGCCGGTCGCTCGCTCGCCATGCTGGCCGCGGCGATCGCGGTCGGGACTCGCGCCCCGGTCTGGGTGCTGCTGGTGGTGGCGACGGTGGCCAGCCTGCTCGGGACCCCGTTCTTCGCCGCCCTGACCGCCACCGTTCCGGATCTCGTTGCGCCCGAACGGCTCTCGAAGGCAAACGCGGCGCTGTCCAGCGTGGAGCAGCTGGCCGGGGTGGCCGGTCCGGTGACGGCCGCCGGGCTGCTCGCCGCAGGTCACGACGGCCTCTGCTTCGCGATCAACTCGGTGACGTTCGTGGTCTCGGCTGCGGTCCTGGCGAGGGTACGGGTGGCTCGCCCGACACCCGATGCTCCTGCCCGGGTGCCGGGCCCGCAGCGCCCGGAGCCTGCGGATGAGGGCTCGGTGCTGCGCGGAGCCGCCGCCGGCGTGACGGTCGTGTTGAGCCACCGGGTGCTGCGTCGCGTCGCCCTGCTCCGCTGGGCGATGGCGTTCAGCGTCGGGGTGCAGGCGGTGCTGCTGCCGCTGGTCAGTCGCGACCTGGCCGGCACCGGAGAGGCCGGGTTGGGGCTGCTCGAGGCCTGCCTGGGTGTCGGCGGCGCGCTCGGCGCCGTCCTCGCCGTCCGGCTGGTCCGTGCCTGCCCTGGCCGGCCGGTGAGCCTGGCCGGTGCCGCGGCCGTGCTCGGTGCCCTCGCCATGGCGGGCCAGTCGACGGTCGGCGGCCCGGCAGCGACCTACCCCCTGCTGTTCGCCCAGGGGATGGCCACCGTGGCGCTCCTGGTGGTGAGCGTGACGGTGCTGCAGCAGCACGCTCCCCGAGGCCACCTGGCCCGGATCGACGGCCTGCTCGCCGGGCTGGGCCTGGCGGCCGGGATCGCCGGCAGCGCGGCGGGAGCGTGGCTGCACGAACTGGTCACGCTGCGTCCGGCGCTCGCCCTGTCGGCGGTGCTCGCCGCGGGCGCGGGCCTGGCCGTCCTCGGTGCGGCTGCCAGGCCGTCTGCACCTGCGTCCTGCGCGATGACCCCGATCCTGGGAGTCGGGAGGTGGCCATGGGCGAGACGATGGACGGTGTCCTGGACCGGATGCGGGACCGCCTGGCGCCGATGAGGTCGGACGATCCGGGCCGGTACTTCCTGGCGACCTACCTGCGGACCACGCAGGCGGTGGCGGCCGAGCTCGCGGCCGGCACCTTCGAGGACCCGGAGTGGATCGAGCGGTACGACGTGACCTTCGCCGGGTTCTACCTGGACGCCGTGGACGCCCATCGGGCCGACCCGGCCACCGCTCCCCGCCCCTGGCGGATCGCCTTCGGCCAGCCGCGCACGGTGCGCCCGGTGGTTCACCTGCTGCTCGGCGTGAATGCCCACATCAACTACGACCTGCCGCAGGCGCTGGTCGAGGTGATCTCGCCCGTCGAGTTCGCCGATCCGGCGCTGATCGCCCGGCGCCGGCGCGATCACGAGCGGATCGATGCCGTGCTGGCCTCGCGGGTGGGCGCCGAGGACGGCGAACTGGCCGTGGTGAGCGGACCGGCCAGTCTGCGGGACCGGGTGCTGCGCCCGGTCAACCTCGCCATGACGGCCCGGTTCCTGCGGGAGTCGCGTCGCAAGGTGTGGCACAACGCGCGGTGTCTGTCGCAGGCCAGAGTCGAGGGGGAGGCCGCCTACCGGTCACGGGTGCACGACCTGGATGCCCTGGCCTCGGCCCGGGTCGCCGAGCTCACCCGGCCGGGGCTGGTGCTGATCCGCCTGGGGCTGAACGGGTTCGGGGTCACGCTGCCCCCGGCGTGACCCGTGAAGGTGTCCCCGGCTCAGGCCAGGTGGACTGCGGACACCCCGGTGGCCACCAGGCGGGCCGGCCCCCAGGAGCCGCCGGACCCGGGCCGCTGCGGGTAGGTGTACAGATTGCCGTCCGCGCGCCGGGCGAGCAGGTCACCGCGGCCGTCGCCGGACAGGTCACCGGCGACCACGGCGGTGGTGATGCCCGACCACCCCTGGCCGCGCCTGACCCCCGCGCCCAGGGTCCCGGCCGGGGTCCCGGGGTAGACCCACAGAGTGCCGTCGGACCGGATGCCCACCAGGTCCGCGCGCCCGTCCCCGGTGACATCGCCCGGTGCCGTGAGGATCCGGAATCCCCGCCACCCGGTGCCGATCCGCACCGGGCTGCCGCTGATCCCGGTGGCGGACAGCCGATACCGCCACAGGGTTCCATCAGCGGCCCCCCGAGCCAGCAGGTACTGCGTGGCGCCGCCGGCGATCGCGCCCACCGGGACCAGGGCGTCCATGCCGTTCCACCCGCTGCCGATCCGGCTCGGGGTGCCCGGGACTCCGCTGGTGCTGGTGGGCTGGGCCCACAGGCTGCCGTCGGTGCGCCGGAGGATTAGGTCAGGGCGCCCGTCCGCGGTCAGGTCCGGCCCGGGGGTGAGCCAGGTGATGTCGGTTCGGCCGGTGGCCACCGTGCCGCGAGCGGTGAGCGGCCGGAAGACCGACCCCTCCCGGAAGGCGATGGTGCCGCCGGCGTCGACGGTCCACACGTCGGCGACCGCGTCGCCGGTGGTGTCGCCCGGCCAGCGCGGCACCGCGGCCGCCGGATCGTAGAGCCCGACGGTGTAGCTGGTGGAGACCGTGGTCGCGTGGAGGGTGTCGGTGATGCCGGTGACCGCGACCGTGTAGGTGTCCACCCGGCCACCGGTCGGGGCGGGAACCTCACTCACCGTCCACACCAGGGTGTCGTTACCGAACCCCTGCTGGGCGGGCAGGACATTGACCGGTACCCGCCGGCCGAGCGGGTCGGTCACGCTCACCCGAGCCCCGGCGAAGGTGTACCGGAACCGGTCGTCGGCTGTCAGTGACCAGTAGCCGCCGGGTTCGAGGGCGGCGGGGAAGTACCCCGGTGTCGGCCAGGGCACCCAGGTGGGGTTGGCGAAGGTGCTGGCCCGCGGCCCGGTGACGAACAGCGCGTTGGCGTCACTGGTCGAGCCCGAGGCCATCACCGTGGTCGCGGGTGACATCACCCACCGTCGGTGGCCGACGGAAGCGATCCCGGCATCGTTCATGTAGAGGCCGATCGCCTGCGCTCCGGCGGCTCCGAGGGCGAGGTTCGAGGTGGACACGCCGGTCGCCGCGGCCGAGGTGTAGCACCGCCAGGAGGCGTCGATGGAGTGCGACAACTGGTGGTTGGCGCTCATCACCAGGGCGGTGGCCTGCTGGGTGGTCAGCCTTGCGGCGTCCAGGCTCGCCGGCGTCAGGCCGCCCATCGACCGGAAGTAGTTGATCGCCGTGAGGGTCGCAGTCCTGGCCGGGGTTGCATGAGTGCCGGCCGCACACCCGCTGACCGATCCCGTCCAGCCGATCGGGACGTCGAGGGCCGGCAGGTACACCCCTCTGTAGGCGGTGGTCACCGCCGAGCGGCTGAAGGTGTCGACGCCGGTCTCGGCGGCCTGCGCCCTGACGGCCGCCGACCCGGGCGCAGGGGAACCGACGGCCGGGGCGGGGCGGGGCGAGGTGACCTGGGGCGGCGGGGCCAACCGGACGCGCCCAGGTGACGTGGTCGCGGTCCGGACGGTGGCGTGGCCCGGGCCGAAGGCGGCCTGAGCGGTTCCGGTGGGTGCCTGGGCCGCGAGCAGGGCGATGGTCAGGGGCACCAGCGCTGCCCGAGGACGGGTGTGTGGCACGTGCTCCCCCTGGGTCCTGCGTGATCACTACTCGAAGTGACGTTATAGGACCCAGAGTGATAGAGGCGGGTGGGCGCGCGCGCTCACCCGGTGATCGGGCGGACGGCGATCACGCTCTGCCGCCCGCTGACCCGCGTCAGCACGATGGTCGCCTCGGCGTCGCCCCAGGCAGCGGACACCTTCAGCTGGCGGCGCAACTGCTCCGGCTGCACCGCCGTGCCACGCTTCTTGATGGTCAGCCGCCCGATGCCCCGGTCGCGCAGCCAGCTGCGCAGGGTCTTGAGCTGGAAGGCGAAGACGTCCTCGACCGTGTAGGCCCGGGCGAGCGGGGATCGCACCAGGGTGGGAGAGGTGACGTAGGCGATCGTGGGATCCACCAGGTGCCCGCCGACCATCGCAGCCACCTGGGCCACCAACCCGGCCCGGATCACTGCGCCGTCCGGCTCGTACAGGTAGTCGGCCACCGGGCCGGCACCGACCGTCGGCAGGTCGGTGTCGCTGAGCTCCACCGGCGAGGCCTCCTCACCGTCCCCGGGGACCACCAGCGCCGAGCGCCGGACGCCGTCCCGAGCGAGCAGGCCGAACCACAGCCCGGCCTCGACCACCTCACCCGCGACCGAGATCCATTGCGCCTCGGCCCCCTCGGGGACCAGGTGGTGGGGGATGCCCGGGGCGGTCTTCACCCCGACCGCCGGCAGCCTCGCGGCCAGGTCGAGCACGAAGGACAGCGGGGGCGAGCCGAGGCGGGGGTCGAGCAGCCGCTTGCCGGTCTCCCCGCGCCGGGCCGGGTCGACGAAGGCGCCGCCGAAGCCGGTCAGGTCGGTGGTGGTCGCGTCGGCACAGCGCACCGTCGCCTCGGGCCAGTGCCGCAGGTTCATCGTGGCCACGGCGGCGGTCACCTCGTCCCGCTCGACCGCGAGCACCTCGCGGTCGAAGGTCGCCAGCGCCATCGAGTCCGCCCCGATGCCGCAGCCGAGGTCGGCGACGCGGTCGATCCCGGCCGAGACGAAGCGCTGGGCGTGGCGGGCGGCCACGGACAGCCGGGTGGCCTGCTCGAGGCCGGTGGCGGTGAACAGCATGCCGTCCGCGAACGGGCCGAACTTGCCCCGGGCGGCGCCCCGCAACCGGGACTGGGTCAGGGCGGCGGCCACCAGTGCCGGGTCGTGACCGGCCTGGCGCAGCTGCTCACCGAGAGCCAGCGCCTCGTCCTCGCGATAGGGGGGCAGGGACTCCAGCAGCGCCCACCCGATCTCGGTGAGCAATCCGGAGATTCCCGCCAGGTCCATGCCTCGATCCTGCCACCTGCCCGGGTTCGGCCGGTCTCACCCGGGCGCTCACCGGTGGACGGCGCCGTCCAGCCGCACGAACGTGAACCCGTGCGCCCGGTACCAGGCGATCACCTCCGGCAGGGCGTCGCGGGTGGCGCTGCGGTCCCCGCCGCCGTCGTGGAACAGCACGATCGGGTGGCGCTGGCCCCCGAGAGTGGTCGCCCGGGCCACGATCAGGTCGACCTGCTCGGCGTGGCTCAGCGGTGCCCGACCCGGGTGAGCCTGGCCGGACGCCGCGTGCGGGCCGTCCCCGAGACGGCCGTCCCCGAGGTCATCGCCCGAGCCCTGGGGCGGCGCGGGTGGCGTGACCGGCGTGACCGCGCCGATCCCCTCGAGCGGCGGCACCCAGGCCGACTGGCCGGTGACCGAGGCCGACTGCACCTGCCAGTCCCGCGTGTCGATCGACCAGAGCGCGGTGGTCATCCGCCACCGCCGCCCGGCCGGTGCCAGGCTGGGTGGGGTGAAGCCGCCGGGCGGGCGCAGCCAGCACACCGGGTGCCCCGTCTGTTCGCTGATCAGCCGCGCGGTGCGGCCGAGCTCGCGATCGAGGTGGGCCGCCGTCCAGCCGCCGCGCACCTGGGTCGGGTAGGTGTGGCTCCAGGTGTGGTTGCCGATCAGGTGTCCCTCGGCCGCAGCGCGCCGCAGCAGATCGGGTCGGGCCGCGGCGCTGCGTCCGACCACGAAGAAGGTCGCTGCCACGCCCTGCGCCGCGAGGGTGTCCAGGATGGCGGCGGTGGCCTCATCCGGCCCGTCGTCGAACGTCAGGGCGACAGTGGGGGTCGCCGTGCGTTCGGTTGCGGTGCGTCCCACCAGGGGCGCCGTGATCATCGGTGCGGACGCCGCCCGCGGGCAGCGCTCATCGGGGGCGGCGCGGAGCACGGGGTGGGCAGTGGCAGCGGGGGTGGGAGTGGGGGGAGGGCCGGGGGTGGCGGCCCGGTCGGCGGCCCGGTCGGCGGCCCGGTCCGCGGTGGGAGTCGGGGAGGCCGCTGACGGCACGCTGCTGTCGGGAACGATCAGCCCGGCGGAACGGTTCGGGGCCGGGGCGGAACCAGAAGGGGCCGGGGCGCCGCCGCGGTGGGCCAGGGCCTGCGGGGGGTGCGCCATGGCCACCCCCGCCGGGACGCCGAGCACTGCTGCGCAGATCAGGACGGCCAGGACCGCTCCCGGCCGCAGGTGGTCGGTGCCGCTCAGGGGACCACCCATGACCCCTCCCGGATCGCGCCGAGGCGCCGCGAACGGCGCTGTCTCACCCGTCCGGACGCGGCGCTCCCGGCCGAGGTTGCAGCGGCTCGGGGGCCGGTTCTGGCACTCGGTTTGACCGAGTGCTAATCCACGTCCTAGATTCTGGATTGGCACTCTCGGTGTGAGTGTGCCAATGCAGGGAGGGTCCGTCCGGCACCCGCGACGACGGTTCGGTGCCCACCCGCAGTCCGCCCGCCCATCGACATTCCCGAAGGGGAGGTCCGCAAGTGTCGGTCTCCATCAAGCCTCTCGAGGACCGCATCGTCGTGAAGCCTCTCGAGGCCGAGCAGACCACCGCGTCCGGACTGGTCATCCCGGACACCGCGAAGGAGAAGCCCCAGGAGGGCGAGGTCCTCGCTGTGGGTCCGGGCCGGTTCGACGACGAGGGTGAGAAGCGCATCCCGCTCGACGTGAAGGTCGGCGACACCGTGCTCTACAGCAAGTACGGGGGCACCGAGGTCAAGTACAGCGGTCAGGAATACCTGATCCTGTCGGCCCGTGACGTGCTCGCGATCATCGAGAAGTGACGATCGCTGCGCATTACTGAGTACTGCTGAACCCGTTCCACCAGTGACCGCCCCGACCGGCCGGCTACCCGCCGATCGGCCGGGGCGGTCGTCGTGAGAGGACACAACGAACTCAATGGCCAAGACCCTGCAGTTCGACGACTCCGCGCGCCGCGCGCTCGAGCGGGGCGTGGACGCCCTGGCGAACGCGGTCAAGGTGACCCTCGGCCCGCGCGGGCGCAACGTCGTCATCGACAAGAAGTGGGGCGCCCCCACCATCACCAACGACGGTGTGACGATCGCCAAGGAGGTGGAGCTGGAGGACCCGTACGAGAACCTCGGCGCCCAGCTCGCCAAGGAGGTCGCCACCAAGACCAACGACATCGCCGGTGACGGCACCACCACCGCGACCGTGCTCGCCCAGGCCATGGTCAAGGAGGGCCTGCGCAACGTCACGGCCGGCGCCGGGCCCGCCGCGCTCAAGCGGGGCATGGACTCCGCGGTCGTCGCCATCAACGATCGCCTGCTCGAGCTGGCCCGTGAGGTCGAGGGCAAGGACGAGATCGCCCAGGTGGCGACCATCTCGGCCCAGGACCCGGCCATCGGTGACCTGATCGCCGACGCCTTCGACAAGGTCGGCAAGGACGGCGTGATCACGGTCGAGGAGTCCTCGACCACCGCGCTCGAGCTCGAGTTCACCGAGGGCATGCAGTTCGACAAGGGCTACATCAGCCCGTACTTCGTCACCGACCCCGAGCGGATGGAGGCCGTCCTCGAGGACGCCCTCATCCTCGTGCACCAGAACAAGATCTCCTCGATCAGCGAGCTGCTGCCCCTGCTCGAGAAGGTGCTCCAGGCCTCCAAGCCGCTCTTCATCGTGGCCGAGGACCTCGACGGCGAGGCGCTGTCCACCCTGGTGGTCAACAAGATGCGGGGCACCTTCACCGCGGTCGCGGTCAAGGCCCCCGGGTTCGGCGACCGCCGCAAGGCGATGCTGCAGGACCTGGCCACCCTCACCGGTGCCCAGGTGGTCTCGCCCGACGTGGGCCTCAAGCTGGACCAGGTCGGTCTCGAGGTGCTGGGCACCGCGCGTCGGGTGGTGGTCACCAAGGACAACACCACCGTCATCGAGGGCGCCGGGGCGGCATCCGAGGTGGAGGCCCGGGTGCAGCAGATCAAGGCCGAGATCGAGCGCACGGACTCCGACTGGGACCGCGAGAAGCTCCAGGAGCGTCTGGCCAAGCTGGCCGGTGGCGTGTGCGTGATCAAGGTCGGCGCGCACACCGAGGTCGAGCTCAAGGAGAAGAAGCACCGGATCGAGGACGCCGTGTCCGCCACGCGTGCCGCGATCGAGGAGGGCATCGTCGCCGGGGGTGGCACCGCGCTGGTGCACGCCGCCGCGGCGGTGGACTCGCTCGGCCTGACCGGCGACGAGGCGACCGGTGCGGCCATCGTGCGCAAGAGCGTGGTCGAGCCGCTGCGCTGGATCGCCGAGAACGCCGGGCTCGAGGGCTACGTCGTGGTCGAGAAGGTGCGCACCCTGCCTGTCGGCCAGGGGCTGGACGCCGCCACCGGCGAGTACACCGACCTGATCGCCCGCGGGGTCATCGACCCGGTCAAGGTGACCCGGTCGGCCCTGCGCAACGCCGAGTCGATTGCCTCGATGGTGCTCACCACCGACACCCTGGTGGTGGAGAAGAAGGAGCCCGAGCCCCCGGCCCCGGCCGGCGGTCACGGGCACGGTCACGGGCACTGACCATCGCCCCGGAGGCAACCCTTCCGTCGACAGACAGCACAGCGGGCCCGGTCCAGATGGACCGGGCCCGCTGTGCTGTCCGGTGAGTGGTGGCCAGATCGGCCGGTGAGAGGCTCGCTCAGCTGGCGGCAGGCACCCGGCGGCGCCGTCCGGTGCTGTAGATCTCCTCGCGATCGTCCTCGCTCATCCCGCCCCACACGCCGTAGGGCTCACGGACGGCCAGAGCGTGCTCCCGGCACAGGTCCATCACCGGGCACGACTCGCAGACGGCCTTGGCGGCCGCATCACGCTTGCGCCGGGCGGGGCCACGTTCGCCCTCGGGATGGAAGAACAGGGTCGGGTCGGCGTCCCGGCAAGCGCCGTCCAGTTGCCACTCCCACAGATCGGCCACCGGCCCGGGAAGTCGGGAGATCTCTGCCATCGGGTCCACCCTCACACGTCGCGGTCCTGGTCCTGCACGCCGTTTCACCCCGGCGGGCTGTCGAACGAACGGAGCACCCGCACAGTGCCCACATTCGACACGGGATGAAACGTGCCGACCGGAGGAGTGATTCCGGGCAGGGCCTGCTTCCTCAGGTTGTCGCCCGGAGATGACGACAACACCCTCAGGTCGCCTCGGCACCCGGCCGAGCGGGGAGGAAAGGGTGGGAACCAGTGGCAACGGTGCTGGTCTGCGACGATTCCGCGCTGGTCCGCGAGACCCTGCACCGGACGCTGGCGAGCGTGCCGGGCATCACGAGGGTGGTCGACGCCTCGTCCGGGGAGGAGGCTCTGACCCGCTGGCCGGTCGAACGGCCCTCGCTGGTCCTGATGGACGTCCGGATGCCCGGTATCGGCGGGGTGGAGGCCACTCGTCGCCTGCTCGCGCGTCATCCCGAGGCTCTTGTGCTGATGGTGACGGTGGCCGAAGATGCCGAGGGAGTCGCGCGCGCCGTCTCCAGTGGTGCTCGGGGGTATGTTGTGAAGGACGCAACAAGGGAGGAGATGGCGGCTGCCGTGGTGCACGCATTGTCCGATGCCGTGTGGCGCCGTCCCATCCCGGCACCGCGCTCGGTGGAGTCCTCTGCCGCCGCCCCGGCCCTGACCGAGCGGGAGATGCAGGTCCTCACCGGCATGAGCCGCGGCCGCAGCAATGCCGAGATCGGCAAGGAGCTGTTCCTGTCCGAGGACACGGTCAAGACCCATGCCCGCCGGCTGTTCCGCAAGCTGGACGCCGCCGACCGCGCCCAGGCGGTTGCCGTCGGGTTCAGGTGGGGATTGGTGCGCTGATCGGGTGACCTCGGGGAGCAGGACCACGCGGCAGCAGGTGAGCGACGTAACGACGTTGCCCGGTCATACGATGACATGGGCGGATGGCGGTACGGACGGCCTGCAGGCCATGTTGTCCGGCGCCCTCGCCCGCGAGCCCCGCGCCACCGAGGCACTCCTGGCCGCCGTCCACACGATGGTTCACCGGTACTGCCGTGTCCGGCTGGCCCGCTACCCGGCGGCCGGGGTCACGGCGGACGATGTGGCTCAGGAGGTGTGCATCGCCGTGCTGTCCGCTCTGTCGCGCTACGTGGACGAAGGCAAGCCCTTCGAGGCCTATGTCTACCGGATCGCGGCGAACAAGGTTGCCGACGCCCAGCGGCTCAGCTACCGGCACGCCCTCGCCCAGGCGGACATCCCGGACGTGATCGACCTCACCGACGGCCCCGAGCAGTTGGTGCTGCGGGACGCCGACGCCCAGCAGGTCCGTGACCTGCTGGAGACTCTCCCCGAGACCCTGCGTGAACTGCTCGTGCTCCGGGTCGGTGTCGGATTGTCCGCCGAGGCCACCGGCCGTGCACTGGACATGAGTCCGGGGGCGGTCCGGGTGGCTCAGCACCGGGCGCTGGCCAAGCTGCGTTCGCTGGTCGCCCTGCAGGCGGATCGGCACCCGATATGAGCACCAGCCCCCTGCCCGAGAGGCTCCCGTTCAGCGCGGTGCCGGACGTCGCGTTGCTGGTCGAGACCGATGAGCTGCTCGACCGGCTGGCAGCCCGTGCGCCGCGCGGGGTGGACCTGGACGACCCCGTGCTGGCCTCGCTGGCAGTCCTGGCAGGCGATGTCGATCTCGACCCGGCACCGTTCGAGCCCACCCGGCGCGTGGCTCGCGGGTACGGCCTGCGGGTCGAGGATCACCCGGGCCCCGCCCGGCTCGGTCCCGTTGCGCTGGAGCCGCCGACCCAGCCGCTGTCGATCCTGGCCCAGGAGGTCGAGGCCCGCCCGGCGTCCGGTGTGCCCGCCACCCTGGGCCCGCGACGTGCCGCCCGGGCGCGAGAGCAGGCCCACGACGGGCGCCGGACCGCGGGCTTTCCCCCCGTCCGGGTACCCGAGCAGCCGTCGCGGGCCGCCGGCCGCGTCTGGCAGTCGGCCGAGACGGGCCCGGCCGGCTCCCGGCGTCGGGCGTGGCGGCATCCGCGCACCACGATCAGGACCGTTCCCGCGCTGGCTGCCGCCGGAGCGGCGCTGGTGCTGTCGATGAGTGCCGCGGCGGCGCTGACCAGCGGTGAATCGGTGAACCCCGCCACCGCGCTGGCGCAGGTCGTGCGGCAGATCTCCGGTGGGACTGCCGAGTACAGCCCCCCCGAGTCCGTCGGGTCATCGGTCGGCCAGCCTCAGGGCGGAGGCGGAGCGGGGCCGGCCTCGCCGAGTGCGAGCCTGGCCGATCCGTCGGCCGCCGGCGCGGAGCCCGACAGCCTCGTGTCCCCGACCGCATCACCCGACCCGGCCGTGCCGTCCGCGGGGGGCGCCGTGGTGGCCGACAGTGCCCAGGTCTCCTCCGATCATCAGCACTGGCCGACCTCCGCCCCGGCGACCGGTTCCCACGCCACCGGCGGCCCCGAGGCAGCCGCTGCCGCCGGTCCAGCTGCCACCGTGCCGCCCGTTCCCCCCGTCTTGCACCCGGAGACCGAGGCGCCCACCTGGCCGTCCGCCCCGGCGGCGACCACGTCCGCGTCGTCCCCGGAGCCCACCTCCGAGTCCTCGGCGTCAGCGGTCACCTCGGAGCCGGCGGTGGTGTCATCCGTCATGCCCGCCGCGCCACACGTCAACGCCGCCCCCAAGCGCCCCAAGGGCAAGGACGGCAAGCCCGACGAGCGGCCGGATCGTCAGCTGGCGCCCACCCCGGTGCCGTCCGCGGACTGACCTGCGCGCCCTCGGTCGACCTCGCTCGGGCGGACAACCGAGGGCCACCGCGCAACTACCATCAGGACATGGCGGACCGTGACCCGGCCGTGGTGTTCGGCACCACCGGCCTGACCTATGACGACGTGCTGTTGCTGCCGGGCGAGACCGACGTGATCCCGAGCGAGGTGGACACCACCTCGCGGGTGACCCGGGGCGTCTGCGTGCGGATCCCGATCGTCTCGGCCGCGATGGACACCGTCACCGAGGCCCGGATGGCGATCGCCATGGCCCGGCAGGGTGGCCTGGGGGTGCTGCACCGCAACCTGTCCATCGAGGATCAGGCCTACCAGGTGGACCTGGTCAAGCGGACCCAGACCGGCATGATCTCCAACCCGGTCACCATCGGCCAGGACGCCACCCTGGAACAGCTGGACGAGACCTGTGGCCGCTACCGGGTCTCGGGGCTGCCGGTGGTGGCCGCCGACGGCACCCTGATCGGCATCATCACCAATCGCGACCTGCGGTTCACCCCGATCGCGCAGTGGGGCACCACCTTGGTGCGCGAGGTCATGACACCCATGCCCCTGGTCACCGCCGCCGAGGGAATCGAGCGCGAGGAGGCGATCCTGCTGCTGCGCCGGCACAAGCTGGAGCGGCTGCCGATCGTCGACGGCGCAGGACGCCTCGCCGGGTTGATCACGGTGAAGGACTTCGTGAAGTCCGAGCAGTTCCCGCACGCCACCAAGGATGCCGACGGCCGGCTCATGGTCGCCGCTGCGGTCGGCTACTTCGGCGACGCGTGGAAGCGGGCCGCCACGCTGGTCGAGGCCGGGGTCGACGTCCTGGTGCCGGATGTGGCGAACGGGCATGCCCGGCTGATGCTCGACATGATCCGCCAGATCAAGTCCGACCCCGCCACCCGCCACGTGCAGGTGCTGGCCGGCAACATCGCCACCCGGGCCGGCGCGCAGGCCCTGGTCGAGGCCGGCGCGGACGGGGTCAAGGTCGGGGTCGGGCCGGGGTCGATCTGCACCACCCGGGTGGTGGCCGGGGTCGGGGTGCCCCAGGTGACGGCCGTGTTCGAGGCGTCGCTGGCCTGCCGGCCGGCCGGTATCCCGGTGATCGCGGACGGCGGGCTGCAGTACTCCGGCGACATCGCCAAGGCGTTGGTTGCGGGCGCCGACTCGGTGATGATCGGCTCCTTGCTGGCCGGATGCGAGGAGAGCCCGGGTGAGACGTCGCTGGTCAACGGCAAGCAGTACAAGTCCTACCGGGGCATGGGCTCGGTGGGGGCGATGAGCTCGCGGGGCAAGAAGTCCTACTCCAAGGACCGCTACTTCCAGGCCGACGTGGCCAGTGACGACAAGATCGTCCCCGAGGGCATCGAGGGTCAGGTGCCCTATCGGGGGCCGTTGTCCGCAGTGATCCATCAGCTGGTCGGCGGGCTGCACCAGTCGATGTTCTACGTCGGGGCCTGGACCGTGCCCGAGCTGCAGGCCCGGGGACGGTTCGTCCGGATCACCCCGGCCGGGCTGAAGGAGTCCCACCCGCACGACGTCCAGATCACGGTGGAGGCGCCGAACTACGCCGGCCGCTGAGGCGGTGGCGGGGGCTGAGAGCGGGGGCGCGTGAGCATCACCGAGTTGGCGCTGCTGGTCGGTGGCACGCTGGGGGTGGGCGTGGTCAGTGCCCTGCTGCCGCTGGTGCCGATCGAGGTCTACGTGCTGGGCGTGGCGGCGACCACCACCGGGCCGTGGGCGGTGATCGCGGGCGCAGCAGCGCTCGGGCAGGCGGCCGGCAAGTGCCTGATCTTCACCGCCTCCCGGCGCGCCGGGAGTTCCCCGGCGGTGGCGGGTCGCTGGCAGCGCTGGACGGCGCGGCGGCGGGCCGCAGCGCAGCGCGAGGTGGTCGGTGACGGCCCGATCGTCCACCGGTCGAACCCCCTGACGGCGCTCAGCCGGCGGATGTGGGACGGGTTGCGGCGCAGCCGGATCAGCGCCCTCGGGGTGTTGGCGGCCTCGGCGGTGGCCGGCATCCCGCCGCTGCTGGCCACCAGCGTGCTGGCCGCCGCCACCCGGATCAGCCTGGTCGAGTTCGCCGGCGTCTGCCTGATCGGCCGCTTCCTGCGGTTCACCGCGGTGGTGCTGGCACCCGACCTGGTGCGCTGACCCCGGTCGCGTTCAGCGGGCGAGCTCGGTCAGGAACGCCTTCGCGATCGGGGCGGCCACCGAGCCGCCGCTGCGACCCTCCTCGACCACCACGGCAAAGGCGATGCTGCCCTGGTAGCCGGTGAACCAGGCGTGGGTCCGGGGTGGGGTGGCGCTGCCGAACTCCGCCGTACCGGTCTTGCCCGACACCGGACCTCCCGGGGTGTCCGCCAGTACCGTCGCCGTGCCGCCGGTGACCACGTCGCGCAGCACGGTGCGCAGGGCAGCCACAGCGTCCGCGTCCAGGGGTGTCGGTTCGGGCTGTGCCGTGGGTGCAGCCGAGGGTGCAGACGAGGGCGTTGACGAGGGTGCTGCCGAGGGCGCGGCTGACGACGCGGCGGTTTCGTCGGACACGGCGGGGGAATCGGAGGGGGCCGGCGAGTCGGGCGCGGCCGTCGCAGTCCGGAGCAGTCGCGGCGGAACGTAACTGCCGCGGGCGACCGAGCCGGACATCACCGCCAGCGCCAGCGGGGACACCAGTACCCGGCCCTGCCCGATGGTGGCGGCGGCCTGGTCGGTGGCCCCGGTGGTCACCGGCACCGATCCGTCGACCGCGTTCGGGACGCCGAGCTCGCGGCCCCACCCGGCCCCGACACCGAGTGCGGCCGCGGCCCGCTGGAGGTCGTCGGGCTCCAGCCGGGCGGCCAGCTGCACGAACGCGGTGTTGCACGAGTGCTGGACGTCCTGACGGAAGGTGGGCGAGCCCAGCGACTCACCCTCGAAGTTGCGGAACGCCCGCCCGTCGACGACGAAGCGGGCCGGGCAGCTCACCGGAGTGGTCAACGCCACCCGTCCGGTGGACAGCAGGGCGTACGTGGAGGCGATCTTGAAGGCGGAGCCCGGGGGGAAGCGACCGGTGAGCGCGCGGTCGAAGCCGAACGCCGGCCGGTTCGCCGAGGCCAGCACCTCACCGGTGGCCACGTCCACGGCGACCAGGGCCGAGGGAACCTCCCCGGTGCCCACCAGCGCCTTCTCGGCCGCCGCCTGCACCCGCGGGTCCAGGGTGAGGGCGACGTCCGTGCCCGGCGTCCCCGGGCGCTCGAACAGGGGGGCGGAGGCCTGGTCACCGGTGATCACCACGCGCACGGTCGGGGTGCCGGCCAGAGTGGCGTCGTACCTGCCCTGCAGCCCGCTCAGCCCGGCGCGATCCCCGGCCTGGTACCGCCCGCCGCTGGACTGCACGACCTCGGCCGTGACCTCCCCGAAGGACCCGAGCAGTGGCTGGCCGAACTCCCGGGTGGGCCCCAGGGGCTGGGTGGTCGCCGGGTAGATCACCCCGGGCAGCGCGTCCAGGTCGGCCCGCAACCGCTGGAAGTCGCGCTCGCGGTACGTGATCACGGCGATGGGGGCCTTCGAGCCGGACCGCTTCGCCGCGGCGAGCCTGCCGGCGAGCACCCCGGCCTTCTCACCGACCAGCCGCTCCAGGCGGGTGGCGACGTCCGCGGTGGCCCGCCCCGGGTCGAGCTGCACCGGGTACACCCGGC
Organism: Kineosporiaceae bacterium; assembly: GCA_016794595.1. Classification (GTDB taxonomy): domain Bacteria; phylum Actinomycetota; class Actinomycetes; order Actinomycetales; family Kineosporiaceae; genus JADJPO01. Next base: position 30,760 of record JAEUJN010000022.1, on the reverse strand, counting down.
CCTGCGGCATCAGCGCCTCGCCGGCGCGGTCGAGCAGGTCGCCGCGCTCGGCCGGGGTGCGGGTGAGCGACATCGCCGCCCCGACCGGCAGCTGGGGGTGCCAGTAGCTGCCCTGCTCGGGCGGTTGGAGCAGCCATGCCTGGCCGGCGCGCCGGGCCGTGACCGGCACCGGGTAGGTCCACCGGAGGCCGCCGGGCAGCGTCCAGGAGACCTCCACGTCGGCCCGCGCCAGCTCGCCGTCCCGGGTGACCTTGCCGGGGCGGACCTCGACCGCGCTCGCCTGCAGCCCGGTCGTGGCCGGTGCCAGGGACGCCGCGGCGTCCGGGTCGGCGAACGGGACCCCGGTCAGGTCGCGGCGGGACCACCCGTCGGCCAGGGCAGTGATCGCCGCCCGCGCCCGGCGGTCCTGCTCGGCCTCCTCGCGCAGGTGGATCACCACGGCGGCGCCGGCGCCGCCGGCGACCAGCACGGCCAGGGCGGAGGCGATCACCACGGGAGTACGCATCGCCTCATCCAACCGCCGATCGCGGCCACACCGATAGCCTGACGCGGTGAACGAAATCGAGATCGGGCGCGGCAAGCGTGGCCGGCGGGCCTACACCTTCGACGACGTCGCCATCGTGCCCAGCCGGCGCACGCGCGACCCCGAGGAGGTCAGCGTCGCCTGGCAGATCGACGCCTACCGATTCGAGCTGCCGGTGGTGGCGGCCCCGATGGACTCGGTGATGTCGCCCGCCCAGGCGGTGGCCCTGGGGGAGCTCGGTGGGCTGGGCGTGCTCGACCTCGAGGGGCTGTGGACCCGGTACGAGGACCCGGAGCCCCTGCTGGCCGAGATCGCCGGCCTGGACGCCGAGCGCAGCACCCGGCGGCTGCAGGAGATCTACACCGAGGAGATCAAGCCTGAGTTGATCACTACCCGGGTGGCCGAGATCCGCCGGGCCGGGGTCACCGTCGCCGGGGCGCTCAGCCCCCAGCGCACCCAGCAGTTCTGGAAGCACGTCGTGGACGCCGGGGTCGACCTGTTCGTGATCCGCGGCACCACCGTGAGCGCCGAGCACGTCTCCGGCCGCGCCGAACCGCTGAACCTCAAGCGGTTCATCTACGAACTCGACGTCCCGGTGATCGTCGGCGGCTGCGCCACGTACACCGCGGCCCTGCACCTGATGCGCACCGGCGCGGCCGGCGTCCTGGTCGGGTTCGGGGGAGGGGCCACCCACACCACCCGGACCACGCTGGGCATCCACGCGCCGATGGCCACCGCCATCGCCGACGTCGCCGCCGCCCGGCGCGACTACATGGACGAGTCCGGCGGGCGCTACGTGCACGTGATCGCCGACGGCGGCATGGCCCGCTCCGGTGACATGGTCAAGGCAGTCGCCTGCGGGGCGGACGCCGTCATGCTGGGGACGGCGCTCGCCCGGGCGACCGATGCCCCGGGCCGTGGCGTCCACTGGGGCCCGGAGGCCTATCACGCCCAGGTGCCCCGCGGGGAGCGGATGCCCGTGCGGCCGGTCGGGTCGCTGGCCGAGATCCTGCTCGGCCCGGGGCAACAGGCCGACGGGACCACCAACCTGGTCGGGGCCCTGCGCCGGGCCATGGCCACCACGGGATACTCCGATCTGAAGGAGTTCCAGCGCGTCGAGGTCGTCGTGTCCCATCACCGTCCGAGCGGGAGCGAGTGATGAGCGCCGCCGTCCACCCGGCCGGGGTCGGCCGCCTGGGACCTGACCAGCGCACGGAGGCACTGGCGGCCATGCAGCGCGGCACCGTCGACGTGCTCGTGGTCGGCGGCGGGGTGGTCGGGGCCGGGTGTGCCCTGGACGCCACGACGCGCGGCCTGAGCGTGGCCCTGGTCGAGGCCCGCGACTGGGCCAGCGGGACGTCGTCCCGGTCCAGCAAGCTGATCCACGGCGGGTTGCGTTACCTGGAGATGCTCGACTTCGCCCTGGTGCTCGAGGCACTGCGGGAACGCGGCCTGATCCTGACCCGGCTGGCCCCGCACCTGACCCGGCCGGTGCCCTTCCTCTACCCGCTCAAGCACCGCGGCTGGGAGCGGCCCTACGTCACCGCCGGCCTGACCCTGTACGACGCCATGGCCCGCACCGGGGACGCCTCCGCCGGGTTGCCGATGCACAAGCACCTCACCCGCACACAGGCGCTGCGGCTGGCGCCGAGCCTGCGCAAGGACGCCCTGGTCGGCGCCGTGCAGTACTACGACGCCCAACTGGACGACGCCCGGCACACCATGAACATCGTCCGGACGGCGGCCGCCTACGGCGCGCAGGTGGCCAACCGGGCCCGGGTGGTGGGCTTCCTGCGCGAGGGGGAGCGCGTCGTCGGTGCCCGGGTGCGCGACCTGGAGCGGGGCGTCGAGTTCGAGGTGCACGCCCAGCAGGTGATCAACGCAACCGGGGTGTGGACGGATGAGACCCAGGCCATGGTCGGCGAGCGGGGCCAGTTCAAGGTACGGGCCTCCAAGGGGATCCACCTGGTGGTGCCGCGCGACCGGATCCTCTCCTCGACCGGCATCATCCTGCGCACCGAGACCTCGGTGTTGTTCGTCATCCCGTGGGGGCGGCACTGGATCGTCGGCACCACCGACACCGACTGGGACCTGGACAAGGCCCACCCCGCGGCGTCCAAGCGCGACATCGACTACCTGCTCACCACCGTCAACAGCGTGCTGTCGACCCCGCTGACCCGCGAGGACGTCGAGGGGGTCTACGCCGGGCTGCGGCCGCTGCTGCGCGGTGAGAGCGACGAGACCTCGAAGCTGTCCCGCGAGCACGTCGTGGCGCACCCGACCCCGGGCCTGGTGGTGGTGGCCGGGGGCAAGTACACCACCTACCGGGTGATGGCCAAGGACGCGGTCGACGAGGTGGCCCGGGCCCTGGACTTCCGGGTGGCCGCCAGCTGTACCGACGAGGTGCCGCTGCTCGGCGCCGAGGGCTACCGGGCCGCCTGGAACGCCCGCGCCCGCACCGCGGCCCGGACCGGGCTGCACGTGGCCCGGATCGAGCACCTGCTGCAGCGGTACGGCTCGATGGTCGACCAGGTGCTGGCGATCTGCGCCGCCGATCCGGCGCTGGCCGAGCCGCTGCCCGGGGCCGACGACTACCTGGCCGCCGAGGTGGTGTACGCCGCCTCACACGAGGGGGCGCGGCACCTGGACGACGTGCTGGCGCGGCGCACCCGGATCTCGATCGAGACCTGGGACCGCGGGGTGTCCACGGCGCCGCACGCGGCCCGGCTGATGGCCGGCGTCCTGGGGTGGAGCACGGACCAGACCGACCGCGAGATCAGGCACTACCTCGCCCGGGTGGAGGCCGAACGCGCCTCCCAGGCCCAACTCGACGACGAGACGGCGGACGCCGTCCGGATGGGTGCACCGGAGATCGCCCCGGTCGGCTGATCGCCCGATCGGTTGACCGTCCAGGGCCGGTCGGGGGGGCTGCCCCGAGGGCTGCTCAAGGGCACGGCGGGGCCTGCCGAAGGGGGAATCGGATCAGGTACCCGGCCCCTGGGAGCTCTCGTGACGATCATCAAGGCGACGTGTCCGTGCTGCGGTGACGTCGAACTGACCCGAGACCAGGTGAGCCTGACGGTGCACCCGGTCAAGGAGCGGTCGTCGTACGCGTTCACCTGCCCGCAGTGCGGCGACGAGGTGCGCAAGCCGGCCGGCGCCGAGGTGATCCGGTTGCTGAAGATGGGTGGGGTGACCCCGGTGCCGGTGGACATGCCGGCCGAGGCGGCCGAGCAGCACCACGGACCGCAGCTGACCGAGGACGAGTGCCTGGACTTCGCCAACTGGCTGACCTCGGCGACCGCCGTCGCGGCGGCCGCGGCGGTGGGCCTGCACCACCGGCTGGACGCCGGCCTGGACTGATCCTGCCACCTGGACTGATCCTCCGGTCTGGACTGGCCCGGCCCGAACAGAGCCTGTCCCGAACTGATCCCTGAGGCCCGTGAGCGGCTCCGCGGGCGTAGCCTGCGCTGATGCAGCGATGGCGTGAGCTGGCCGGCGGCGTGGCGTCCTCGGGCGCCGCGGGCACTGTCGTCATCCACGCGCCGTGGACCGGCCAGGTGCTGGCCGAGCTCGCGCTCAGCAGCCCGCAGGACGTCGTCCAGGCGGTGGACCGAGCCCAGGGGGCCCAGCGGGACTGGGCGGCCCGCCCGGTCCGCGAACGGGCCGGCGTCCTGCTGCGGTTGCACGATCTGCTGCTGCGCCGCCAGGGCGAGGTGCTCGACCTGATCCAGCTCGAGACCGGCAAGGCCCGCACGCACGCCTTCGACGAGGTGGCGCACGTCGCCCTGGTGGCCCGCTGGTATGCCCGCCGGGGGCCGGGTGTGCTGGCCGAGGGCAGGCACGCCGGACTGGTGCCGGGGCTGACCCAGGTGCGCGAGGTCCACCACCCGCGCGGCGTGGTGGGCGTGATCGCCCCGTGGAACTACCCGCTCAGCCTGGGCATCGGCGACGTGTTGCCGGCACTGCTGGCCGGCAACGCCGTGATCGTCAAGCCGGACCAGAAGACCACCCTCACCGCGCTGTGGGCCGCGCAGCTGCTGCGCGAGGCCGGCCTGCCGGACGGCGCGCTGCAGGTGGTGGCCGGGGACGGCCCGGGCATCGGCGGTGCCCTGGTCGACGCGGTGGACTACGTCTGCTTCACCGGCTCCACGGCGGTCGGCCGCCAGGTCGCCCAGCGCGCCGGAGGGCGCCTGATCGGGTGCTCGCTCGAGCTGGGGGGCAAGAACGCCCTCTATGTCTCCGCCGACGCCCCTCTGGACCGCGCGGCCGAGGCCGCCGTCCGGGACAGCTTCGCCAACGCCGGTCAGCTGTGCGTCTCGACCGAGCGGCTGGTGCTGCACGCGGACATCGCCGAGGCGTTCCTCGATCGGTTCCTCGGCCGGGTGCGCCGGCTGCGGCTGGGGGCGGCGCTGGACCACTCCGCCGATCTCGGCTGCCTGATCAGCACCGAACACCTGGCCCGGGTTGCCCGCCACGTGGACGACGCGGTGGAGCGCGGTGCCCGGGTGCTGGCCGGTGGCCGCGCGCGCCCCGACCTGGGCCCGACGTTCTACGAGCCCACGGTGCTCGCCGACGTCCCGCCGGGAGCGTTGTGTGCCGCCCAGGAGACCTTCGGTCCGGTGATCTCGGTGCAGGTGGTGCCGGACGACGAGGCCGCGGTGGCGGTGATGAACTCGGGTGACTACGGCCTGACCGCCTCGATCTGGACCGGAGAGGCGGCGCGGGGAGCCCGGCTGGCGCGCCGGATCGCCACCGGCACAGTGGCGGTGAACGAGACCTACTCGGTGGTCTTCGGCTCGCCCGCCACGACGATGGGGGGTCGCCGGGCCTCGGGGCTGGGACGGCGGCACGGCGCGGCAGGGGTGCTGCGGTTCACCGAGCCGCAGTCGGTCGTCGCCCAGCGCCTGGTCGGGATGGGCCCGCTCTACGGCCGGGGTGGGGAGAACTTGGCCGCTGTGTTCACCCGAGCGCTGCAGGTGGCTCGGGCGGCGCGCCTGCCCTGGCCCTGATCAGTCGCCGGCCGTGATGGCGAAGCGCGAGATGTAGCGGCGCAGGTCCTCGGCCAGTTCCCCGGCGGGGAGGGGGTCGAACTCGATCCCGAAGGCGATCTTCTTCCGGCGCGGCATGCGGTGCTTGACCAGTCCGACCAGCTCCAGGGCGCCCGCCTCGCTGCCCAGCTTGATCATGACCACGTCACCCGGTTGCATACGGGCCAGCATCAGGTCGTCCGCGATCACGCACCGCAGCCCACCCTCGCCGACGTCCTCGAGTTGGACCAGCTCGGGCAAGGTGTTGGCCAGCTTCATCTCGGCCTTCTCGTGCACCGGGATCCGCTCGTACTTTCGGCGCTCGTCCTCATCGCCGCCGATCGTGATCGAGGCCATCCGCTCCAGGGCGGCGTTCACCGTGGTGCTCAGGCTCTGGACCAGCTCGCGCTGGTGCACCGCGACGCCGTTCAGGGCCTCGGTGGCCTCACCGAGCCCGCTCATCCGCTGCCCCATCCTGCTCACGGCCGCGCCGACGGCGGCGGCGTCGTGCTGCAGGGTCGACAGGGTGGCGGCGATCTCCTCGGTGGACTTGGCGGTGGTCAGGGCGAGCTCGCCGACCTCGCCGGCGACCACGCTGAAGCCCCGTCCGGCCTCGCCGGCCCGGGCGGCCTCGATGGTCGCGTTCAGGGCGAGCATCTTGGTCTGGTCGGCGACCCCGGCGATCAGTTCGGCCATGCCGGCCACGGTGCGCAGGCTCTGCCCGAGCGCGGTGGCGACCCGGTCTGCCTCGGCGGCCTCGGCGGTGACCTCGCGGGTGACCGTCTCGGCGGTGGCAGCCTTCTCGTCGATCGTGCCGGCGGCCTCGCCGACCGATGCCACGTGCCGGACCAGGTCGCGGAGCTGGTCACCGACGGTCTCGACCGTGGTGTCGACCACCCTGCGGGCCTTGGCCCGGGCCTGGTCCACCGCCTCGCGCTGCTCGCGGAAGTTGTCCCGGATCTGCTGGTCGCGGTCCTGGGAGGCCAGCTCGAGTTCGACGTCCTGGTCGGCCATCCGGCTGCGGGCCAGGGCCACGGCCTGGCCGATCTCGGCCAGCTCGTCCTGACCGGTGGGCAGCGGGTGGTCGGCCAGGTCGTGCTCGGCCAGGGCCGAGACGCCGGCGATCAGCAGGCGGACATCGCGCCGGGTGACCCTGGTGATCAGGATCGAGGGGATGATCAGCAGGATCAGGCAGGTGAGCAGGATGGCGCCCAGCCGGATGGTGAGGCCCTCGACGGTGGTGTCGATGTCGTCCACGTAGACCCCCGACCCCACGACCCAGCCCCAGGGGGCGAAGCCTGCGACGTAGGAGATCTTGGGCTGGGGTTCGGCGGCGTTGGGCTTGGGCCACTCGTAGGCGACGAAGCCCTCGCCGTCCGCCTTCACCAGGTCGACCATGACCTGGAACAGCGGAACCCCGTTCGGGTCCTTCATGTCCTTGACCGAGGTGGTGTCCAGCGCCGGCTTGGTCGGGTGCATGATCATGACGTGGTTCATGTCGTTGATCCACACATAGTCGTTCTCGTGGAACCGCATGGTGCGCAGCAGGTCCTTGGCCTCGGTCTGGGCCTGCTCGCGGGTGAGGGTGCCTGCCTGCTCGCGCTCGTGCAGTGTCGTCACCACGCTCATCGCCTGCTGCACCGCGCTGCGCACCATCTGGCGGTGGTCGTCCTCGATGCCGGCGCGGATCTGCAGCACGCCCATGGTCGCCGTGGCCAGCATCCCGAGCATGGCCACCCCGACCAGCGCCCACAGCCGCACGGTCACGGGGAAACGAGTCAACACCGAGTACCTCCCGAAGGGCGGTCCGTCACCCTGGGTATGTCGGTACTGCTCCGGCCGGACCTGAGCGCCCGGGACGACCCGGGCTGAGGTTACGGTGGACGGCGTGTGGCGAACCGCCGTGAGACCCCGCTGGCTCGTGCTGCTCGTCGTGGTCCTGGCGGTGTGCTCGGGGATGGCCTGGCTGGGCAACTGGCAGCTGAGCCGGGCCCGCGAGCAGGGCAGCGATGCCCGGCAGGCGCGGGTGAGCGCGCCACCGGTGCCGCTCGAGCAGGTGTTGCCCCCGCGCACTGCCTTCCCCGAGTCCGGGGTGGACCAGCCGGTCTCGTTCACCGGCACCTGGGACGCCGCGCGGCAGGTGCTGCTGCCCGGGCGGTGGCTGCACGGCAGCGAGGGGTACTGGGTGCTCACCCCGATGCAGGTGGAGGGCGCCACGCTGGGGGTGGTCCGCGGCTGGACCTCCTCCGCCGGCGCCGCGACGTCCAGCGCCGCGGCGCTGCCCGCCGGGCCGGTCGGGGTGCGCGGCGTGCTGCGCCCGGGGGAGGAGGCCGTCGCGCGCGACCCGGGCACGACCAGCGGGCTGCCGGGCGATCAGCTGGAGCGGATCGACCCGGTCGCGCTGCTCGAGCGCTGGCCGGCCCCGCTGTACACCGGCTACGTGGTGCTCACCGAGCCGGCGCCGTCCGGGTTGACGGCGATCCCGCCGGCCACCGGGGACGGCAGGTTCGCCCTGCAGAACCTCTCCTACGCCCTGCAGTGGTGGATCTTCGCCGCGTTCGGCCTGTTCCTCTGGTACCGGCTGGTGCGTGACGATCACCTCGGGCGGCTCGCGCGGGCAGCCGGAGGGGACCCGCGCACGCCGGAGCCCTCGCAGGGGGCAGGATTGGGGTCATGAGTGCCGCGCTGACCCGCTATCGCGTCCTGGCCTGGGCCACTGGCGTGTTCCTGATCCTGCTGACGATCAACATCGTCCTGAAGTACCTGGTGAGGACCGAACACCACCTGGGTGACTGGCTGGCGATGGTGCACGGGTGGTTGTACCTGGCCTATGTGCTGACCGCCGTCGACCTGTGGTTCCGCACCGGCAAGCGGCTGGCCGTGGGGCGCACGGTGCTGGTCGTGCTGGCCGGGACCGTGCCGCTGATGTCCTTCGTCGCCGAGCGGTGGGTGCGCTCGCAGGTGGGTCCGATGATCGAGGCCGAGTCCGTGATCGGCGCCCCCCGGTGACCGTCGACGCCTCGGAATCTGCGCCGCAGCCTGCGCGTCAGCCGGTCCCACGGCACGCGCCGGTCTTGGTGGTCGACCTCGGGGCCCAGTACGCCCAGCTGATCGCCCGCCGGGTGCGCGAGGCGCACGTGTACTCCGAGATCGTCCCCCACACGATGCCGCTGTCGGCGATGCTCGCCAAGGGCCCGGCCGCGATCATCCTGTCCGGTGGGCCGGCCAGCGTGTACGCCGAGGGCGCACCCCAGCTCGACCCGGCGCTGTTCGGGGCGGGGGTGCCGGTGCTGGGGCTGTGTTACGGCTTCCAGGCGATGGCCCGCGCGCTGGGGGGCGAGGTGGCGCGCAACGGCACCCGGGAGTACGGCGGGACCGTCCTGCACGCCGGCCCGGCGCCGTCCGTGCTGCTGGCTGGCCAGCCGCCGCGGCAGTCGGTCTGGATGAGCCACGGGGACAGCGTGGTGCGCGCCCCCGAGGGGTTCGCCGTCGTGGCGGGCACCGATGTGGTGCCGGTGGCGGCCTTCGAGGACCGCGAGCGCCGGCTCTACGGCGTCCAGTGGCACCCCGAGGTCAGGCACTCGCAGTTCGGCCAGGACCAGCTGGTGAACTTCCTGACCCGGGGAGCGGGGATCACCCCCGACTGGACCACCGGCAGCGTGATCACCGAGCAGGTGACGCGGGTGGCGGCCCAGGTGGGTGGCGGCCGCGCGATCTGCGGCCTGAGCGGCGGGGTGGACTCGGCGGTGGCGGCCGCCCTCGTGCAGCGCGCCATCGGCGAGCGACTGACCTGCGTGTTCGTCGACCACGGTCTCTTGCGGGCCGGTGAGGCCGATCAGGTGGAGCGGGACTTCGTCGCGGCCACCGGCGTCCGACTGAAGGTGGTCGACGCGCAGAAGCGCTTCCTCGAGGCGCTGGCCGGGGTCACCGATCCGGAGACCAAGCGCAAGATCATCGGCCGGGAGTTCATCCGGGTGTTCGAGCAGGCCGCCCGGGAGGTGGTCGCCGAGGCCGGGGCGCACGGCGAACAGGTGCGGTACCTGGTGCAGGGAACGCTCTACCCGGACGTCGTGGAGTCCGGCGGCGGCGAGGGCGCAGCCAACATCAAGAGCCACCACAACGTGGGCGGGCTGCCGGAGGACCTCGACTTCGACCTGGTCGAGCCGCTGCGCACCCTGTTCAAGGACGAGGTGCGCGCGGTCGGGGAGCAGCTCGGACTGCCGGACGAGATCGTGCACCGCCAGCCGTTCCCGGGGCCGGGGCTGGGGATCCGGATCATCGGTGAGGTGACCGAGGACCGGCTGACGACCCTGCGTCACGCGGATGCGATCGTGCGCGAGGAGCTGACCGCGGCCGGCCTGGATCGCGACATCTGGCAGTGCCCGGTGGTGCTGCTCGCCGACGTGCGCTCGGTCGGCGTCCAGGGTGACGGGCGCACCTACGGCCCGCCCGTGGTGCTGCGTCCGGTGTCCAGTGAGGACGCCATGACCGCGGACTGGTCGAAGCTGCCGCACGACCTGCTGGCCCGGATCTCGACCCGGATCACCAACGAGGTGGACGAGGTCAACCGGGTGGTGCTGGACATCACCAGCAAGCCCCCCGGCACGATCGAGTGGGAATGAGCGAGGTCGCGAAGCGACCGACGCCAGGCCCGCTCGGGTGAGGATCGAGTGGGAATGAGCTCGAGCGCGACGATCGAGCGAGATACGAGCGCTGAGGAGCGCGAGCACGGGGGTGTCGCGAAGCGACCGACGCCAGGCCCCAACGCGCTCATGCTCCGCCGGTGACCCTCCTGATCGGACGAATCGGGCGATTCGACGTCATTGGCGGAGTATGAGCGGTCACCTGCGGAACATGAGCAGGTTGGGGGAGCTGGTGGGGCGGGTGGGGCGGTGGGGCGGGGTCAGACCATCTTCACGACGATGTCGTGCAGGACGTCGCCGGCGCGAGCGGTGCGGTCGGCCGCGTTGGACAGGTGGCGGTAGACCTCGCGCTTCTTCATCACGTCCATGACCTGGGCGAGGGCCTTGCCACCGGTGGGGCCACCCGAGGCCTCGAGCCGGGCGACGTCCGCCTCGACGTCGAACAGCTCGGCCAGCGCCCGCCGGTAGGCCTTCTCGCAGTTGCGCTCGGCCTTGCGGGCCGCGGCGGCACTGGCCTCGGCGGCGCCGGGGTCGGTCTCCAGCAGCCGGTAGCCCTGCTGCAGCGCCAGGTTGCCGTCGAGCAGCCGCTCGGCGAACTCCAGCGTGTAGGAGTCGGGGGCGACCCCGAGCACCTCCATCTCGCGCACCGTGGTCTTGGCGTAGTTGATCACGTGGTCGATGCTGCTGATCGCGCGGTAGAGCTCCTCGCGGTCCATCGGCGTGGAGAACGCCTTGTTCAGCACGTCCATGTTGCGGTCCTTGATGGTGTCCGCCTCGTGCTCGATCTCGCGGACCCGCAGGGCGTCGGCCTCGGCACCGGTGGTCATGAACTGCACCAGGGCCTCACCGGACTTGACCGCCAGATCGCACTGGTCGTTCAGCAGCTGGAAGAAGTTGGGCATACGGGGGAAGACGCGGCTGATGACCTTCCCGAGTGCATTGCCTTCGGACATGACGACCTCCTGGATTGGTTCGGCTCAGCCGGACTGCGAGACGCTCAGATGAAGATGGTGCTGATCAGGTAGGCGATGATCGCCACGGTGGCCGATCCGGGGATCGTGATCAGCCAGGTGCTCACGATCTCGAACGCCTTGGCCCAGCGCACGGCCTTGGGCCGCTCGGAGGAGCCGATGCCCATGATCGAGGAGCTGACCACGTGGGTGGTCGAGACCGGGGCACCGAGGTAGGAGGCCGACAGGATGACCGTGGCCGAGGTCAGCTGGGCGTCCAGGGCGTGCAGCGGGCGCACCTTGTAGATCCCGAAGCCGACCGTGCGCACGATCCGCCACCCGCCGGACAGGATGCCCAGGGTGATCGCGCCGGCGCAGGTGATGATCACCCAGAACGGCACGGTGAACTCGGTCAGGTGACCGCCGAGCACCAGCACCAGGGTGATGATGCCCATGCTCTTCTGGGCGTCGTTGGCGCCGTGGGAGAAGGCCAGGCCGGCCGAGGTCAGCCACTGTGCGCGGCGCAGGCCCTTGTTGACGCCGGGTCGCGCTCCCTGGAGCAACCCACCCATGATCCGGTGGATGGTGAAGCCGACCCAGAAGCCGATGATCGGTGAGGCGACCAGGCCGATCAGCACCTTCGTCACGCCGGTGATGTGGCCGTGGTTGACCAGCTCGCCGAAGCCCCACACCACGTTGTCCGGGCCGGCGGCCAGGATGACCGCACCGATCAAACCCCCGACCAGGGCGTGCGAGGACGACGACGGGATCCCGAACCACCAGGTGCCGAGGTTCCAGGTGATGGCCCCGATGATCCCGCAGAAGATCACCACCATGGCCTTGGTGGGATCGAGGTCGTCGACCTTGACGAACTTGCCGATGGTGTTGGCCACGGCGGTTCCGCCCAGGATCGGGCCGAGGAACTCGAACGTGGCCACGATCACCACGGCCTGGATCGGGGTCATCGCCCGCGAGGCGATGACCGTGGCGATGATGTTCGAGGCGTCGTGGAAACCGTTGGTGTAGTCGAAGAGCACCACAACCATCACGGCAATGACCGTGAGCACCGCCAAAGTCGTCATGGCGCCGTCCTTCTGTTCGCGCCCGCATGACACGGGAGAAGCCAACGGGAGAAGCCAAAAGCGCAGGTCAACTGCATTGGCTCGATCGACCCGGGTGGACGGCGGGTCGCTGCCATTTGTTCAGCCGGTTCTCACCGACTCGTCATCTACTGGTCCCAACCGTGTCGAAGGCCACACGTGAGGTCAAGCTCATGCCTCGGGCTGGGTGACAACTGCGCCGAACGGGCCCGGGCGCGAGCCGAACGCGACCGAGCGACTCGTGCGAGCATCGGGGCAACACCTGAGACGCCCCTGAGGACGGAGCCGGCGTGGCACAGCAAGGCCTGGGTCGGCTGGCGCGCCTCGCCGCGATCGGGGCGGCGCTGCTGCTGGCGATCGGCCTCCCGCAGTGGCTGCGCCACCGCCCCGACCCCGCGGCCGAGGACGGGGTGCGGATTGCCGCCGTCCTGCTGCTCGAGGCCGACGCCCGGATCGCCGCACTGCCCGCCTCGGCCGACGCCGGGCAGCGCGCGCAACGGGCGGCCCTGGTCAGGTCGACCTGGGACGACCAGTCCCAGGCCGCGCGGCTGGCAGCCGCCGAACAGCAGGACGCCGCCTCGGCAGAACCATCGGGGCGGACCGAGCCGACTGGGCCGCCCGTTGATCCCGGAACGCCGGTCTACTTCGTGGTCACCCGCTGGGACGACGTGAGTGCCCGGGCGCGCCGGGCCCAGGCAGTGGTGGTCGGTCATCACAGCCGCTGGCGGGACGGCGTCCGCCGCGACGACGCGGACCGCACCTGGCGGGTGGAGCTGGCCCGGATCGACCCGGTCGGCCGGACCCGCGGGTGGCGCCTGGTCTCCGTCGGCTGATCACCCGCGCGAGGGGCACGACTCGCGCGGACCGCACCCTCAGGAGGCGCCGTCCCCGAGGTCGAACTCGGCCCAGACACACTTGCCGTCCGGGGTGATCGTGGCGCCCCAGCGGTCGGAGACCAGCTCGACGAGGTGCACCCCCCGTCCGTGCTCCTCGGCCGGCTCGGCCAGCTGGTGTTCCGGCAGAGCCGGGCTCTGGTCGACGACCGTCACCCGCACGGCTCGCTCGAGCACCTCCAGCTGCAGGGTCAGGGACGTCTCGGCGTGGGTCACCGCGTTGGTCACCAGTTCGCTGACCGCCAGCACGATCTCGTCCCGCCGCCTGGCGACGCCCCACTCGGTGAGCGCCTCGCGGGCCAGGCGCCGGGCCTCGCCCACGGAGTGGGCCCGTGGGGGCAGGTGGGTCCGGCGGGCGGCGGGCGCCGGGGCGTCCCGGGTGTGCCGGACCACCAGCGCGCACACGTCGTCCCCGGTGGACGAGGCGTCGATCATCTTGCCCAGCACCTGCTCGAGCACCTGCTCCGTGGTCACGGCGGGCGTCACGATGTCGGTCAGCGTGGAGGCCAGTCGCGCCAGCCCGAGGAAGATGTCCTCGTCCCGCCGCTCCACCAGACCGTCGGTGAAGAGCAGCAGCAGTTCGTCAGCTCCCACACGGACCGGATGGTCTCGGCGAGCGTCGTCGTGGACGCATCCCAGGGGAGGGTCCGGATCGAGGTCCAGGACCTGGGTCGCGCCCTCGGGACTCCAGAGCAGCGGCGGGGGGTGCCCGGCCAGGCTGACCAGCCCCTCGCCGCTGCTCGGGTCGAGTTCGAGGTAGAGCACGGTGGCCATCGACTCCGGCTGGAGGGCGAACAGCATGTCGTCCAGCCGGGTGAGCACCGTGGCCGGGCCGCCGCCGAGCACGGCATAGGCCCGCAGGGCATTGCGGACGGCGGACATCACCCGCGCCGCTCGCAGGCCGTGCCCGGTGGCGTCGCCCACGGCGCAGGCGAGACGGCCGTCCGGCAGGGTGAAGGCGTCGAACCAGTCGCCGCCGACCTCCATGCCCACCGCGCCGGGCTCGAACCGGCCGAGGACCTCCCAGTGCTCCAGCCGCGGCATCCGGGTGGGCAGCACCGAGCCCTGGAGGGCCTCGGCCACGGTGAGCTTCTGCTCGAACAGCAGGGCTCGCTCGATGGCCTGCGACGTGTAGCCGGCCAGCGTCGTCATGAACTCGCGTTCACTGGCACTCATCCGGCGCGACGTGGCGAAGCTCAGGGCCAGGGTGCCCAGGCGCTCACCACTGCCGGAGATCAGCGGCAGGTGCGCCATCGCCCCGGTGCCCGCGGTGCGCATGTGTGCGGCGATCCCGGGGAAGGCCGCCTCGGCCTCGGCGATGGACTCGAGGAAGAACGAGCGCCCGGTGCGGACTGCGGCGGTCACCGGGGCCGGGGTGCTCAGCGGGATGACCTGCCAGGCCCGTGCCGTCTGGTCGGGCAGGGGGCTCATGCTCAGGTACGCCATCGTGCGGCGGTCGGGATCCACCAGGGCGATCCCGGCGAAATAGGTGCCCAGGGCCGCCCGGGCGTGATGGGTGATCACGTCCGCGACGTCCGCCGGCCGCAGGGCCGCCTGCAGGCCGTGTGTGATGGCCAGCAGTCGGCTGCCACGATCCAGCGCGCGCTCGAGGCGGCCGACCAGCTCCGCGTGCTCGGTGGGGGCCATCTCGTTCATCGTCCCTCGTCCCGCGGTCCCTGTCAGCAGTCCCCGAGCAGGCGACCGGGCCGCGCGGGCCCCGATCGGGCCCGGTGCAAGGCCGCGAAGGCCTGGCTGGTCGACTCGTCGAGGGTGCCCAGCTCGGTCGGGAGCAACCAGCGGGCAGCCACGGCCTCGCTGCGCGGGGTGGCCTGTGGCCGGTGGTCGGCGACGATCACGAACAGGACGTCGACCCGGCGCTCCACCGGGTCGACCACCACCGTCACCGGGTCGCCGGGGTCGATCTGCAGACCGGTCTCCTCCAGTACCTCGCGGCGCGCGGCGGCGTCCGGGGTCTCGTGCCGGTCGAGCAGCCCTCCGGGCAGGGTCCAGCCGTGGCGGTGGTGCTGGCGCAGGACCAGGGTGTGGCCCTCGTTCTCGATCGCGCACAGTGCCCCGAGGGTGTAGCTCGGCGTGGCCGCGTGCACCACCGCCAGCCGCAGGCGTCGGGGCAGGACGGCGTAGGCGCGCAGTGCCGTCCGGTGGACCACCCCCGGTCGACCGGTGTCCGTGCCGTTCCCCCGCATGGACGAAACCGTAACCCGTGTGGTGTGGCGCACCGAGGGCCGGGGAGAAACGTCCCGGGTGTGCCTCGTCCACCGGGCCCTAGCGTGAGATCGACGCCGAGGCCGGCACCCCGACCGGAGCGATGATCGGCCCGTGGTGGACCGGGTCGGAGAGGGCGGGAAGGTCATCCTTCCCGCCCTCGACACGTGTCCGCGTTCCCCGCGACGTCCCCTTCGACCATGATCGCCGTGACCGGGCGTGCCCCCGCCGGTTGACCCGCCGCGGTAGTACCCTCCCGGGGTGTCCGACGGGCCTTTCGACGCCGCCGAGCCGGCCGTGCCCGAGACGGTCGAGGTGCAGCGCGTGGCCGTGCGCATCGTGGACGACGACGGCCTGGTCCTGGCCGCCGGCTGGCTGCGTCACGGGGACAGCGTGGTCGAGACCCTGGCCCGGGTGGTGCGCACTCTGGGGCTCCCCGAACCGGGTTCCGATCCGGTGCGCGACCTCGCGGCGTCCCTGGATCTGCGGGCGGCGGGCTCGATGCCGCACGAACTGCCCGGGCCGGCGATCCGGCTGCACGTACTGTCGCTGGACCATGCCGCGCCGCCGGGAGCCGTGCTGGGACCGGGGATCGACGAGACCCGGGACGCCGCGCAAGTGGAGCAGGTGCTCAGGTCGTGGGCGGACGGCGGCCGGCTGGACCCGTGGGGTGCCCAGGCCGGACTCGCGGTGATGAAGGTGCAGCGCGCCGGGGCGTACGCGGTCGTCCGGGGCGAGAGGGGGCTGCTGCTGACCCGCCTGGCCCGGACCGGGCGCTGGACCCTGCCCGGTGGGGGTATCGACCCCGGTGAGCAGCCGGCCGACGCCCTGATCCGGGAGGTGTTCGAGGAGACCGGGTTCCGGCTGGGCGACGTGCGCCTGACCGCGATCAGCACGGCCGGATGGACCGGCCGGGCGCCGGACGGGGTGGTGGAGGACTTCCAGGCCGTGCAACTGCTCTACACCGGCACCGCCCCGGCCGGGCTCGACCCCCGGGTGGTCGAGCGGGACGGCTCCACCAGCGAGGCGGCCTGGGTGCGGGTGGGCGACCTCGCCGGATTGCCGCTGACCTACGTGGCGCGCTCGGGCGTGCAGGTGGCCGGCCTGCCCCCACTGCCGTGACGATCCCCGTGACTCGCACCGGACGATGCCCGTGACCGGCACCGCGGCCGGAACCGGAGCCGTGCCGCCGGGTGTCCTGTCCGGCGGCCTGTCCGGCGGTCTGTCCAGCACGGTGGTGGCGGCGCTCACCGACGGCGCCGCCGCGGCGCTCGCCGTCCGGCCCGGGCTGGGCCAGGGCGATCCCTCGCCCTGGCGCGCCGAGGCGGTGCTCTGCGCCCTGGCCGCCGCACAGCAGGTCGCGGACGACGCCGCGGTGCTCGCCCTCGCCGGCTCCTACGACCGGCTGCTGGGGGTGGCGCCGCAGGTGCGGGCCGGGTCAGTGGTGCTGGTCGACGCCGGGATCGCCGAACGCCGCCGGCGGGGATCGTTCGCCACGCCGCCGCTGCTGGCCGCCGAACTGGCCCGGCGTGCCCTGCCCACCCCGGCGGCCACGATCGTGGATCCGGCCTGCGGTGCCGGCGCCCTGCTGCTGGCCGCCCTGGACCGGCTGGTGGGGCTCGGCGTCCCGGCCGGCGAGGCGGTGAGCCGGCTGTGCGGGGTGGACGCCGACCCGGTGGCGGTGGCCCTGTGCCGGGCGGCGCTGTCGGCACGAGCCCGGCAGCTCGCTGCCGGCCCCGGTGCCGGTGCCGGTGCTGCTTCCGGTGCCGATCCCGGTGCCGGTCCCGGGGACGGTCCGCGGATCGTCTGCGGTGATGCCCTGCTCGGCCCGACGCCGTCGGCTCTCGGGTCGGTCGACGGGGTGGGCATCGACGGGGTGAGCACAGACCATGAGCCTGATTCCGGCTCGGCCGTGAGCTGGCACCGCCGGTTCCCGGACGTCCTCGATCGGGCCGGGGCGCCGGTCGAACCGGTGACCGGCTGGCGAGGTGGGTTCGAGGCCGTGCTGGCCAACCCGCCATGGGAGCGGCTCAAGGTCTTTCGCCGGGAGGCACTCGCCCCGGCTCCCTCGGGCGAGTTGCGGCGACTGCGGGCGGCCCAGTCCCGGGCGGTCCGCACCGGGGGACGGCACCCGCTGACCGGGCGGGGGGAGGTGAACGCCTATCTGCCCTTCGTCGAGACCTGCTGGCGGCTGCTCGCCCCGGACGGCCGGGCCGCCGTCCTGGTCCCGGCCGGCATCGGGGCGGATCGCTCGGCCGCCGAGCTGATGCAGGCCCTGCTGGCCTCGGGCTCGTTGGGTTCACTGCACCTGCTGAGCACCGATCGCGCCGTGTTCGCCGGGGTCTCGGCCCGGGTCGGGGTGGCGGTGCTCGACCTGCGCCACGGCGCCCACTCGTCGCCCGGTCGGCGGGCGGACGCCCCCGCGGCGCAGGTCGCCGTGGACGTCGGCAACCCCGGCGCCGTCCCGCCGGAGCGGGTCTGGTCGCTGGACGCCGCGATGCCCGCCCTGGTCAACCCGAACACGCGCACGCTGCCGCTGTGTGGGTCCGCCCGGGACGCCGACCTGCTGGTTCGCGCCCACCGGCGCTGGCCGGTGCTGGTTCGCCACGGCTCGGTGGGCGAGGCCGGCGAGACCGGCGAGGTGGGCGAGGTGGGCGAGGTGGGCGAGGTGGGCGAGGGCAACCCCTGGCGGGTGCGGCTGGTGACCCCGCTGCACATGACCCGGGACGCCGTGCACTTCCGTCCGGCGCCAGGGCCGGGCCTGCTGCCCCTGTGGGAGGCCAAGCACGCGGGGCTGCTGGACCACCACGGCGGCGCCCGGTCCGAGCATCGGTACTGGGTGCCGGAATCCCTGGTGGCTCAACGGTTCCCGGCCCTGGTGGCACGCGGCTGGCTGGGCGCCTATCGCAACGTCACGACCACCGACTCCCCGCGCACCCTGCTGCCGTGCGTGCTGCCGGTGGCCGGGGTGGGCAACTCGCTCCCACTGATCGATGCCCCTCGGTTGCCGTTGCTGCTGTCCGCGCTGGCAGCCCTGCCGATCGACTACCTGGTGCGTCAGAAGCACGCCGGGGCGAACCTCAACTTCTTCAAGCTCGAGCAGGCGGCGGTCCCCCCGCCCGAGAGCTACGACCAGCCGGCTCCCTGGACTCGGGGTCGCCCGCTGGCGTCCTGGGTGCTCGACCGGTTCGCGGCGGCGCTGCGCTGGGACTCCTCGCTCGCCCCGCTGGCCCGCGAGCTGGCCGCACTCGGGGTCGACGTCCCGGCCGCGATCGAGCGCTGCCCCCGCGAGCAGGCCCTGGCCGAGCTGGACGCCGCCCACGCCCTGATGCTGAGCTGGCGGCGGGCCGACCTGGAGCAGGTGCTCGGCACCTTCGGTGCCCTGCGCACGCGCGAGACGCGGACCCACGGTCGGTTCCTGACCGGGGTCCGCGTCCTGGAGGCCTACGACCGGCTCACGAACTGAACGGGCGCTCCCCGGGCCGCTCGGTCGCCGTCCCGGCCTGGCCGGTGGGGGCCGGCCCCGGGGTCGGTGCCGGCGCACCCGGGCTCCCGGCGGGGACGTACCGGGCGCCGTAGGGGTCTGCCTGCTCGTGCTGCTGGCGCTGCTCGCGGACCGCGGCCAGGACGCCGCTGCCCAGCAGCAGCACGCCGGCCCCGATCAGGATGGTCAGGGTCACGGCCTGCGCCGGGATGTCGATCTCGGTCAGCTGGTTCAGCAGCGTGGCGGTGCTGATCGCCAGGGCGACCAGCCCGGTCACCACGGTGCGCATCCGGACGCCGGGGCGCGACAGGGTGCCGGTGGGGGACAGGGGGTACGGGGTGGTCGTGGGGGTGCTCATCGGAGTGCTCCTCACCTGCTCGGAACCGGACTCGGAGCCGAACTCGGGACCGAACTCGGGATCGGACTCGGAACTGACGGGGACGGGATCGCCGCAGAGACGGCCCGCTGCTCGACGACCACGCGCCCGGCGCCCAGGCTGAGGTCCACGGTCATCACCGGGGTACCCTCGCCGGAGCGCACGGTCAGCCGGTTGCCGAGGCCCTGCTCCGTGCGGTTGGTGACGTCGTCCTGGATCTCGCCGGCACCGACCGAGACGTCGACCTCGACCGGCACGCCGGCCGGGACCAGCAGGCGGAGCTCACCGGCCCCCTGGTCGATCGGGATGTCCAGCGCGCCGGCGCGGGCCGCGGCGATCAGGGCGGGGGAGGTCAGGTCGATCTCGCTCGAGGCGGCACCGGTGCGGAACCCGTCGGTGGCCGCGCTGGCGGTGGTCGGCGTCCAGCGCTGATCGGGGGTGCTGGAGTAGTCGGGCGAGCTCAGGCCGGCCAGGGTGACCAGGGCAAGCACGACGCCCACCGGGCCGAGGAAGCCGCCGCGGCGTCCGGCCAGCCCGGCGATCACCAGGCCGAGGCCGATCACGCCGAGGGCCGAGGCGGTGACCACGGCTCCGTTGTCGCTGAACTGAGCGACCAGGACGCCGGTCAGCAGGGCAGTACCGAGGGTGGCCAGGGTGAGCGCCCGCAGGGGACGGGTGGCCCGGCGGAGGGCGACCGCGGGGTGCGGCGGGGGCGGCGCCCCGGTCGAGGTGGCGGCTGCGGTGGCGCTCGAGGTGAAGGTCGTGGCGGCCGCCGAGGGGCCCGAGGCCGGCGCCGGGCCACCGGTCATGCCCGCCTCCGGGGTCCCGAAGCCACCGCCGACACCGGGTTCGTAGGCGGACGTCGGCCCCTGGGAGGCGGTACCGGGGAAGGCACCGGGGAAGGAACCGGGAGCCGCGCCGGGGGCCGCACCGGGGAAGGTACCGGGGGATGCGGGGGGAGCCGTCGGCGGTACCGGACCGCCGCGGCCGGGCACCTGGCGGTGGCGCCGGGTGAACCACCAGATCAGTCCGCCGACGATCACCAGGGCGATCAGGCCGGAGCCCTCGGTCCACCCGGATCCGCGCGACCAGGCGTTGCCGGCCGGCATGCCGGCGAGGATGGTGATCACCGAACCGATGAAGCCGGCGGTGACCTGACCGCGGGTGACCTCCTGGGCGTGGATGCGCCCGTCCGGGTGCGGCAGCAGCAGCCAGGCGATGCCGTAGACGAAGACGCCGGCGCCGAACAGCAGGCTGAGGGCGACGAAGCCGCCGCGGACCAGGATCGGGTCGACGCCCCAGCGGCGGGCCAGGCCCGCGGCCACGCCGGCGAACCAGCGGCCCTCGTCGGGGCGCACGATGCCCAGGGCGCGGATCTTGTCGAAGGGGTCGGACGGCGGCGGGGTCGGACCGGTGGGGCCGGAGCCGAACGGAGCGCCCGACCGAGGGTCGAACCGAGGGCCGGGCTGAGTGCCGGCGGGTGATGACAGCGGGGGCACGGACGCCGTGCCCGTGGGGTTCTCGGACGGCTGGCTGGTCATGTCTCGACTCTCGTCCTCCGTGCTCCGCGGCGGTATCGGGATCGACCCTGATCCGACCCTGGTTGTGCCGTCCGGGCCCGGCCCTGAGGCGCCCCGGGGGCGGTCGAGGTCAAGATGGTGGGGTGAGCCAGCCCCTGTCCACCCCACCACCCGTCCCGCCGATCGGCGCGGCAGGCCTGCAGCCCGTCCTGTCGCCAGGCCTGCAGCCCGTCCTGTCGCCGGGTCTGCAGCCAGGTCTGCCGGCGGGTCTGCCGACGGTGATCCGTCCGCCGCTTGTGCGCCTCGCCGAGGGCCGCGTGGTCGCCGGGGTTGCTGCCGGGGTCGCCCGGCACCTGTCCCTGCCGGTGGGCGCCGTCCGGATCGCCTTCGTGGTGGCCGCCCTGGGGGGAGGGGCCGGGCTGGTGCTCTACATCTGGCTGTGGGCCCTGGTGCCCAGTTGGGAGCAGCCGCCGCCGACGCCGGCGGCCACCGGCGTCGCCTCCTCGATCGCGGCCGGTGGCTCGGCCGGCACGCTCCCCGGGCCCCACGGCGTCGCGTCCCCGGCCGGCGTCCCCGGCCGGGTGCCGCCCGCGCCGGTGTCGACCGCGCACCCGGTCCCGGTGCCGGCCCCCGGGCGGCGCTCGTCCACCCGGATCGGGGACCTGGTGGTCGGCGGCATGCTGCTCGCGGGGGGCCTCACCGTGCTGGGCAGCCAGATCGGCTGGCAGGTCTCGCTCGGGGCGACCCTGCCGCTGTTCGTCGTCCTGGGCGGTGCCGCACTCGTCTACACCCAGCTGGACGAGGTGCAGGGCACCCGGTGGGCCCTGTCCGGGCCGAGCGGCCGGGGGGCGGCGTTGCGGGTCGGGCTCGGCCTGCTGCTGGTGCTCGGGGGGGTGCTGCTGGCCGTGATCGGCAGCACCGACGTGGCGTACGCCGGGCGGGTGCTGGCCGCGGTGGCCGCGATGCTCGGCGGGGTGCTGCTCGTGCTGGCGCCCTGGGGCATCCGGTTCTGGCGCGATCTCGGGCTCGAGCGCGACGCCCGGGCCCGGGAGTCCGAACGGGCCGACATCGCCGCCCACCTGCACGACTCGGTGCTGCAGACCCTGGCGCTGATCCAGCGCAGCAGCGACGATCCCGCCATGGTGACCCGGCTGGCCCGCACCCAGGAGCGCGAGCTGCGCAGCTGGCTGTACGGCGGGCGCACCAGGACCGCGGACGGCGCCGACCGCAAGGCCTCCCGCCTGCACGAACGGGTGGACGAGGTGGCCGAGGACGTCGAGGACCTGCACGGGGTGGCGATCGACGTGGTCGTGGTCGGCGACCGAGACCTGGACGAGCGAGGCGAGGCCCTGATCGCCGCCCTGCGCGAGGCGATGGTGAACGCCGTCCGGCACGCCGGCGCCCCGGTGATGGTTTACGTCGAGGCCCTCCCGGACGCCGTCGAGGCGTTCGTGCGCGACCGTGGCCCGGGGTTCGAGGTGGGGGAGGTGCCGGCCGACCGGCACGGCGTCCGGGAATCGATCATCGGCCGGATGAGACGGTACGGGGGGACGGCCGCGGTGCGTAGTGTCCGGGGGGAGGGCACCGAGGTGCGCCTGTCGATGCCGGACGCCACGGGTGAGTCGCGCGAGGATCGCGGCGACGGACGGGGCGACGGACGGCAGGACGGGACGCAGGAACGGGAGGTGGTCCGGTGAGCATCCGGCTGGTGCTGGTCGACGATCACGCCATGGTGCGCAGCGGGGTGCGTACGGAGCTGGGCGCGGCGGCCGACATCGAGGTGGTCGGTGAGGCAGCGGACGTGCCCTCGGCGATCGAGCGGGTGCACGCGCTGCGCCCGGACGTCGTCCTGCTGGATGTCCACCTGCCCGGGGGAACCGTGCGGCCGGGCGGCAAGGAGGTGCTGCAGCGGTGCGCCGAGCTGATCTCGGCGGACCCCGAGCAGTCCCCGGTGCGATTCCTGGCCCTGTCGGTCTCGGACGCGGCCGAGGACGTCATCGCCGTGATCCGTTCGGGCGCAAGGGGATACGTCACCAAGACGATCAGTGGGCCCGACCTGGCGGCGGCCGTCCGCCGGGTGGCCGAGGGGGACGCGGTGTTCTCGCCGCGGCTGGCCGGGTTCGTGCTGGACGCCTTCGGCAGCGGGGCGGGCGAGGTCGCCTCGGTGGACGACGAGCTCGACCGGCTCTCCGCCCGCGAGCGGGAGGTGATGCGGCTGATCGCCCGCGGCTACGCCTACAAGGAGGTCGCCCGGGAGCTGTTCATCTCGATCAAGACCGTGGAGACCCATGTCTCGGCGGTGCTGCGCAAGCTGCAGCTGTCCAACCGCAACGAGCTCACCCGCTGGGCGGCCGACCGCCGGCTGCTGTGATCCGGCCCTACGGAACCCGGGGGCGGGGGAGCAGGTCTGCCGGATCGATACTCCCGCGGATCATCGTGCTGGAGATGTCCGGGGTGCGTGGCAGGTAGACCACCCGGCACAGGTCCGACAGATGGTCGAAGTGCCCGGCCCAGTCATCGCCGATGCCGAACACCGCTGCGCCGTAACGGATCACGTCGTAGCGCTTCTGTTCCCAGCAGGTCTCGGGGAACACCTCGTCCACGGCGCCCAGGGCGCCGACGATGATCGCCCGGTCGGCGTAGGGGACCAGGCTGGTCTTGCCCTTGGTCGCGTTGAACTCGTCGGTGGAGATGCCCACCACCAGCCGGGTGCCCAGGTCGCGCAACCGGCGCAGCATGTGGACGTGGCCCACGTGCAGCAGGTCGAACGTGCCGTAGGTGATCACCACGCGCGGCTGGAGTCTGCTCCCTGGCCCGGTCACTGCCCCTGCTCCTCCGGCAGGCCGAGTTCGGCGAACAGGTCGGTGACGATGGCCTCGACCGCCCGCTCGCCGGCTCCGGTATCGCCGCGGCCCAGGTGCTCGGCGCCCACGGCCTCGGCGTCCGGCACTGGGGCGTTCCCGGTGCGGACCTGGTCCAGGAACGCCTCGACCTGGGGCCAGGTCCCGGCCGCGGGCAGGGCGGCCATGAACGTGGCGTCGGTGTTCAGCGGCGCCCCCTCGGGTCGGTGCAGGTAGAGCACCGGGCGGCGCAGGGGCAGGTACTCCGGGATCAGTGAGCTCTGGTCGCTGATCATGGCATCCGAGGCGGCGAAGGCCGCCAGGTAGTCCCTCGAGTCGTCCAGCACGATGGTGCGCCGGGTCTCGCAGGCCTGCCGGAAGCGGCGGTGGACCTGGGCCAGGGCCGGGATGCGCGGCAGGTCGACCAGCAGCCGGAAGTGCGGCCGCACGATCAGCCCGAGGTCGCGGTGGCTGGCGGCGTAGGACAGCAGCGGGTTCAGCAGGGTCAGGAAGGTCGACCAGCCGTCCTCACCGATCGTGAAGTGCGGGTTCCACAACACCGTGCGCGGGGCGCCGGTGGCCGCCCGCAGGGCAGCCCCCGGGGACGGATCGGTGAGCAGGTCGAGCACCCGCTCCCGCTTGACCGAACCGACCGCGCGGACATGTCCGTCGCCGGCGGCGCAGCGCTGGGCGAACAGGTCCTTCTGACCCGTGGTCGGGGCGAACACCCGCCAGGCGAGGTTGTGCAGCAGGCCGTTGTACTGCCGCTCCTCCTGCGACTGCTCACCACCGATGTTGGTGCCGTAGGGCGAGTAGACCAGGCGGACGCCGGCCGCGGCGAAGTCCGGTACCCGCAGCCCCTCCGGGCGGAACTCGTCGTAGCCGTCGCACAGCACCACGACGCCGAGGTCGGGCAGCGCCGCCCGCAGCCACGCGCCGTCCCGGGTGGTCCAACCGGCCGCGGCCAGCACGTCGGCGGTCTCGCCCGGGTGGCGGCTGAGCGCGCTGTCCAGGGCGACCACGTCGGCCTCGACGCGTGGGTGCGCGGCGAGGGCGCGGGCGATGGTCTCCAGCGCACCCCAGCTGTCCAGGTGCTGCACCAGGACGGCGGCGCGCACCGGCGCACCGGTGCCGAGGCGGGTGCGGCGCGACCTGTCGACCGCCGCCAGCCGGGTCAGTGCGGCCTCGCGCAGCGTGATCAGCGGCCGAGCCGTGGCGTGGGGTTCCTGCCCTGGCCTGGGTGCCGGGACCCGTGGTCCGGCAGAGGGATCCGGATCGGTATCGCGCTGCTCGTCGGAGTGCGCCGAATCCTGGGTCGCCTGCCGCCGGGCGGTGCTGGTGAGCCGTTCCAGCCGGTCGGCCAGGCTGTCGGCTCCGCCGGTTCCGGTTCCGCCGAGTGCGGGGTCGCGCAACACCAGTCCGGGCCGGGGTGCCTGCTGGGCAGTGGCCGGAGGGCTCGCGGGCGCTGCCGTTCGCGTCGGCGAGGGCGGGGTCGATGCCCCGGCCCACAGCTCCTGGGCAACGGCGGTCAGCAGGATCATCGACCGTGCGGTGCTCGCGACGTCCGCGGTCTGCTCGACGGTGAGCACCACCGGGTGGTCGGGCTCCTCCTGCTCGGCGAGCAGGACGATCTCGGGCAGGGCCTCGGGGTGCGGGCACACGGTGGCGCAGCGCGCGGCCAGCCGCTCGGCGTCCGACTCGGCCGGGGCCGGCACCCCGCGCAGCCGGATGGCCAGGTCCACCGCGTCCGCCGCGGTGAACAGTTGCATGGCGGCGGCGAGGACCAGGTCGCCCTGGGCGGGAACCTGCTGATCGAGTTCGAGCAGCACCGAGATCCGCCGGCGTGAGGCCGGTGGGGCACAGTCCTCCGCGGAGAGGGTCATACCCGTTTGTCGGGGGCATCGTGGGGCGGCTTGAGCATCCGCGCCGAGCCGGACGTACGATGCGCCGCATGTCCTTCCTCTTCGAGCTCGTCGTCGTGGTGCACCTGCTGGGGATGGCCGCCATCGTGGGGTCCTACCTGACCGTGCTGCGCCAACCCCGATTCGTGCCGGCCATGCTGCACGGCGCCCTGACTCAGGTGGTCACCGGCATCGTGATGGTGGGACTGATCGAGTCGAAGGTGGTCGAGGACGAGGAGATCGACCGGGTCAAGATCACGGTCAAGTTGGCGATCGCCCTGATCGTTGCGGTCCTGGCCTGGATGAACCGGAAGCGGGACGACGCGCCGTCCGGGGTGGTGCACGCCATCGGCGGGCTGGCGATCGTCAACGTGCTGATCGCCGCGCTCTGGTGACCTGAGAGCGGCCAAGGCCCCGGACGGGGGCCTGGCCAGCGTCCTTACCATTCCGGGATGCCCTCCGGATCCCTCGCCGCCCTGGCTGCCGACGAGTCGCTCGACGTCCTCGTGATCGTGATGACCCTCTTCGGGGGGCTGGCACTCTTCCTGCACGGCATGGACCAGATGACCGAGGCGCTGAAGACGGTCGCCGGTGACCGGATGCGCAAGATCCTGGCGGCGTTGACCACCAACCGGTTCGCCGCGGTCGGCACCGGGGCCGCGGTGACCGCGATCATCCAGTCCTCGTCGGTGACCACCGTGCTGGTGGTCGGCTTCGTGACCTCCGGCCTGATGACCCTGACCCAGGCCGCCGGGGTGATCATGGGAGCCAACATCGGCACCACGATGACCGCTCAGATCATCGCCCTGGACGTCACCAAGTACGCGCTCGGACTGGTCACGGCCGGCTTCCTGGTCGCGTTCGTGGGCAAGGCGGAGATCGTCAAGGCTCGCGGTTCGATGATCATGGGGCTGGGCCTGATCTTCTTCGGCATGGAGGTGATGGGCGAGGCAACGGCTCCGCTGCGCGAGGTGCCGGCGTTCACCGAGGCGATGATCTCGCTCGACTCGCCGTTGGTGGGGATCCTGGTGGGCCTCGCGTTCACCGCGGTGGTCCAGTCCTCCTCGGCGACCACCGCGCTGGTGATCGTGCTGGCCTCGCAGGGGCTGCTCTCGCTGGAGGCGGGGATCGCCCTGATCCTGGGGTCCAACATCGGCACCTGCGTCACCGCGCTGCTGGCCACCCTGGGCAAGCCGCGCGATGCCCTGCGGGCCGCCGTGATCCACACCGGGTTCAACGTGACCGGCGTCGTGATCTTCTTCCCGTTCGTCGGGGCGCTGGCCGACGTGGTGCGCTCGATCGGCGGCGGGACCACCCGGGAGATCGCCAACGCGCACACGGTCTTCAACGTCACCGTGACCGGGATCTTCCTGGCCGTCCTGCCCTTCTACGTGCGTCTGGTCGAGCGGGTGGTGCCCGACCGGCCCCCGATCGAGGAGGCGCTGATCAAGGCCAAGTACCTCGACCGCGAACTGCTGCGCACCCCGCCGCTGGCCCTGGACCGGGCCCGGTTGGAACTGTCCCGGCTCGCCGACCGGGTGCGCGGCATGCTGGCCGACGCCCTGCCGGCGGTGCTGGACGGCACCCGGGCCGAGCTGTCCGCGCTGGAGGCTCGCGACGACGAGGTCGACGCCCTGCACGGCCACATCGTGGAGTACCTCGGCCTGATCAGCCGGCAGCCGCTGACCGACGACGCCTCGAGTGAGCTGGTCGGGCTGATGGAGGTGGTCAACGACCTGGAGGCGATCGGCGACATCATCGAGACCAACCTGGTCTCCCTGGGGTACGGCCGGATCGAGTCGGCGGTCACCGTCTCACCGGCCACCCGGGCGGTGATCGCCGAGCTGCACGAGGCGGTCCGGCGGGCCTACGACGGCGCGATGATCGCTGCCACGCAGCGCAATCGGGACGCCGCCCGGCGGGTCTCGGGCATGAAGCGTGAGATCAACAGCCTGGAGCGCTCGGCCGCTGCCCACCAGGTGGAACGGCTGGTGGCCGACGAGCCGAACCGGATCGAGGCCTACAAGCTCGAGATGGACCTGATCGGCAACCTCAAGCGGATCTACTACTTCAGCAAGCGAGTGGCCCGCTCGGCCGTGCCGACCAGCGACTGGCCGGCCGAGGCGGCGGCCGACGCCGCCTCCGACGCGGCGGAACGCACCTCGGCCTGAGACGGTCCCCGGGGCGCCGGGCGCCTCTGACGCCTCAGGCGCCCGAGGCGTCAGGCGCCGGACCGTCAGGCCCAGGGGGACGGCGTCCGCCAGGGCAGGTGCGCCGGGGTCAGGTGCCCTCGCCGGGCGGCGCCGCGCAGCAACCAGATCCCCAGCGCCAGGCCGGCCACCACGGTGACCACCGAACCCTCGAGCCCCATCGAGCCGCCGTCCAGCCAGTCGGGTCCCTCGATCGTGGTGGTCAGCAGCCCGCCCGAATCGAGGCCCGCGCCGGAGACGTCCGAGCCGATCACCCCACCCAGCATCGCGTTCCATGCCAGGTGGATGCCGATCGGCAGCCACAACCGCCGGGTGTACAGGTAGGCCGCCCCGAGCAGCAGTCCGGCCTCGATGGTGATCGCCACCGCACCCCAGGCCGTGGCCTCGGGATTGACCAGGTGGACGGCGCCGAACACCACGGCGGTGTAGGCCAGCGCGGGCCAGGTGCCGAAGTGCCGGTCGAGCAGGCGCAGCAGGATCCCCCGGAAGAAGATCTCCTCGGCGAACGCCGCCCCGACCCCGATCATCAGCCCGACCAGGATGCCGCCGGAGGACGAGCTGCCCTCGACCCGCAGCACGCCGAGAGCCGCCAGGGTGCCCGCGACCACCGCCATCAGCGCCGTCCCGATGGCCAGACCGAGACCGAACTCCCCGGCGGCGCCGCCCTGGCCGAGCTCGTGCACGCCCCTGCCTGCCAGCCGGTGGATCAGCAGCCGGTAGAGCGCCACGGCCACCAGGGCCTGCACGCCGAGCCCGGTCGCTGTGGCCAGCCAGCCTGCGGACCCCGTGCCGCGCAGGGCGAGGGTGGCCGCCACGCCCAGCGCCTGGGCCGCGAGGAACAGGATGACCCCGAGCGGGTACTGCCAGCCGGCGCGGCGCTC
Source organism: Kineosporiaceae bacterium (assembly GCA_016794595.1). GTDB lineage: Bacteria > Actinomycetota > Actinomycetes > Actinomycetales > Kineosporiaceae > JADJPO01. The sequence continues at coordinate 2,186 of JAEUJN010000022.1, read as the reverse complement.
GGGCGTCTGCCAGAAGCGGACGCCGCCGCCGGGCGTGTCGATCACCATGCGGGAAGTGTGATCAGGCCGGGTGCCGGCGTCCAGGGGCTCACCCCCACCCCCCCGTGATCATGCACTTTCGACGTCGAAAGTGCATGATCACGGGGGGTGCGTCAGGTGGGAGGTGCGTCAGGTGGTGGCGACCACCCGGAACGCCTCCGCCAGGGTGCCGTCGGGCAGGTTCAGCAGGGCGGCCATTCGGGCGCCCCAGCCGCGCAGCAGACCCTCGAGGTCGTCCATGTGGCTGGTCTGGCTGACGTGCGCGCGCAGCGCGGCCAGCTTGCGCTCGAAGGTGGCATCGATCGGGACGCCGTGGTCCGGCGCCGGGTCGGCCATCAGCCAGGCCTCGCGGACCGTCCACGGTTCCAGGCCCTCGTCGGTGAGCAGCTCGGGGTAGGCGAACGGATTGCGGGCGGCCGGGTAGACGGCCCGGATCGTCGCCTCGCCCGCGGCCAGGTGGTCGGGGTGGCTGGCCCCGATCCGGGCCCAGTTGCGCTCGGGGCTGGGCAGCAGCACGCGGTCGGGACGCACCTGGCGGATCACGCGCACGATGTCCCGCTGCAGGTCGTGGGTGGGTTCGAGCCACCCGTCGCGGTAGCCCTCCAGGAACCGGACGTCGTGCACGCCGACCGCGGCTGCGGCGTCCCGCTGTTCCTTCTCCCGCAGGGCGGGCATCGCCTCGCGCGGGGTGTCGTCGAAGCCGCCCTGCTCGCCCCGGGTGCACAGCAGGTAGGTGACCTCGAGGCCGGCGTCCACGAATCCGGCGATGGTGCCGGAGGCGCCGAAGTCGAGGTCGTCGGGGTGGGCGGCCACGCAGAGCACGCGGGTCACATCGTCCAGGGGCATGAGTGCAGATGCTACGGAAGCGACCGGGAACCCCTGCGCTCGACCCCCTGGGCATCCGGTGATGATCCCTGAGGCGCCAACACCGACACCTCGACCCAGGCGGCGAACCGGTACGGACGGTGGTCGAGTACTCCGCCGAGATGACGGCGCAACCGCGACATCTCGGCTCGCACCGTCACCGTGCGCCGTCCGTCACCGAACAGGTCACCGGCCAGCTCGGCGGCGCTGCGTCCAGCGGGGTGGGCGGCGAGGGCGCGCAGCAGATCGGCGTGGCGGGGGGACAGGGTGTGCTCCCAGGTGCCGCTCGGCGCCTGCACGCTCAGCCGCGCCTGCCGCGGTTGGCGCAGGTCGAGGACGATGCGGGTCGGCTCGGCTGCCGTGCCGTCCGGCTCCGCCCCCTGCTCGGTGGTGCGGATCAACCAGCCGCCGGGGATCGGTTCCACCGCGCACGGTCCGTAGGCCGGTAGCCAGGTGGTCTCGGCGTCCAGGCGATCGGGCAGCAGGATCCGGTCGGTCGGGGCCAGGCCGGTGGCCGCCACCAGCCAGCCGTGCCGGTCGGTGACCACGGCGCGACCGCCGATCCGGGCCAGCATCGGCGCGGCCACCGCGCGCAGTCGCTCCAGTTCCTGGCGGTGGTCGGCGCGCAGTTGGGCGCGGGCCAGGTTCGCCACGGCGTCCACCAGGGCCAGGGTGCTGGCGTGCACGGTGGCCGCCGGGCCGGAGACGTCGGCCACGCCGAGCAACCTGCCGGACCTGGGGTCGTGCACGGGGGCTGCGGCACAGGTCCACACGTGGTGGGTGCGCACGTAGTGTTCGGCCGAGTAGACCTGCACCGGACGGCGCGTGACCAGCGCGGTGCCGATCGCGTTCGTCCCCACGGTCTCCTCGTCCCAGGCGGCACCCTCGACGAAGCCCAGGCTGTCGGCCCGGCGCCGGACGGCGCTGCTGCCCTCGCGCCACAACACCCGGCCGTCGGCGCCGACCACGACCATGATGTGCAGGGCCTCGTCGGCGATCGAGGTCAGGCCGGCGCGCAGGGCGGGCAGGGCGGGCAGGAGCCCGCTGGACTCGCGCTGGCCCTCCAACTCCTCGCGGGTCAGGGGCGCGCGCTCGCCGCCGAGATCCGGGTCCACCCCACTCTCCAGAACCCTGCGCCACGATTCGGCGATCACCGAGCGAGGGGCGAGTGGCGGCGTCCGGCCGGACAGGGTGGCCTCGTGCACCTGGGTCAGGGCGCGCGCATGAGCCCGCGGGTCGACTCCCGCGGGCAGCGCGCTCTCCAGGTGGTTCGGCGGCAGGAC
>JAEUJN010000011.1 GCA_016794595.1 Kineosporiaceae bacterium | reverse complement strand
GAGGTATGAAAGTCACGGTGTCCGAGAAGGGCCAGGTCACGATCCCCAAGCAGCTGCGCGACCGGCTGGGCATCGAACCCGGTCAACAGCTCGAGTTCTCCGAAGAGGACGGGCGGCTGGTCGCTCGCAAGGTGCGCCCCTCAGCCGGCATCGACGCGGCCTGGGGCATCCTCGCGTTGGACGTCAGCGTCGACACCTTCGTGGAGGAGCTGCGCGGACCGGCCGACGTCGCATGATCACAGCTGTCGACACCAACGTTCTGCTCGACGTCTTCACCGCCAACCCGGACTTCGGGACCCGCTCCCGTGCCGCCCTGCTGCGATGCCAGGACGAGGGAGCCCTGGTGGTCTGTGACGTCGTCTTGGCCGAGCTCACCGCGGCGTTCGGCACCGAAGACGCCGTCACCGCCGCACTACGGGCCGTGGGAGCGACGTACAGCATCAGCCAAACCGTCGCCGCGATCAGGGCCGGCCAGGCATGGCGCACCTACCGCGCCGGCGGCGGACCACGATCCCGGGTGATCGCCGATTTCCTGGTGGCAGCCCATGCCCGAGAGCACGCAGACCGGCTGCTCACCCGAGACCGGGGCTTCGTCCGCACCCACTTCGCCGACCTGTCCGTGCTGGACCCCGCCGACAGCGACTGATGAGCCTGACCACCTGGCGCGACTGATCCTCGACACACAGGGGTCATCGTGACCGCCGTCCGCGGCGATCGGCCACGGATCCTCGCGGCCGGGATCAGGCAAGGGAGCTGATCGGCTCCACGCGCACCTGATCGGCGAGCCTGTAGCTGCGTGGCCCGGGGTAGTACACCACCAGTTCATCGAGCTCGAGGTCCGTCATCGCATGGCGCATCGACGGCGTCATCCTGGGGCTGTCAGCCCGTTTCACCTCGATCCCGATCCGCCGGTCGCCGTGCACCAGGAGGAGGTCCAGTTCGGCGCCATTGCTCGTGCGCCAGAAGTAGGGGTGGGAACCCGGTGTCGCCTGGCGCACGCACTCCTCGATGACCATGCCTTCCCAGGTGGCACCGATCCGAGGATGCCGTACCAGGTCGGTCCAGCTGTCGATTCCGAGCAGCGTGTGCGCGAGGCCGCTGTCACGCAGATAGACCTTGGGTGAGCGCACCTGGCGCTTGTCGATGTTGGCATGCCACGGCTGCAGGACACGCACCAGCAAGGCGTCCTGGAGGGCATCGATGTAGCGGCGGACCGTGGTGTCGCTGATACCCAGCACGCGAGCAGGCTCGGCGCTGTTCCAGAGTTGGCCGTGGTAGTGCGCCAGCAGGGCGAGGAATCGCTCGATCGTGCTCGGGGGCAGCCCGAGCCCGAAGTCTCGCAGATCGCGAACTGCCAGGGTGCGAACATAGTTGCGTCGCCATGACTGCGACGACTCCTCGTCCGCGGCGAGCAGGGAACGCGGGAACCCTCCCCTCAACCACAGCCGGTCCGAGGACTCGATGCCCACGTCGTGGAGGGAGAGACCCCCGAGTTCGAGGACCTCGACCCGTCCGGCCAGGGATTCCGCAGATTGTCGCAACGCGGTCGGCGAGGCGCTGCCGAGCACGAGGAAGTGAGCGGGTGAGTCCTCGCGATCCGCCAACACTCGAAGACTGGGAAAGAGGTCCGGGCGGCGCTGAACCTCGTCGATGACCACGAGGCCGGTGAGATGGCGCAGCGCGAGCATGGGATCGTCCAAACGGGCCAGGTCGATGGGATCCTCGGCATCGAAGTAGTTCTCCGAGCTGGGCTCGACCAGGGTTCGGGCAAGGGTGGTCTTGCCTGTCTGTCGCGCCCCGACCAGGAGCACCACGGGGCTACGGCGCAGGGCGCGGAGGATGGCATCTCGGTCGTTGGCACGGGGAAGCATTCCTGAATGCTACCATGCAATATCTCCAGACAAGTTGGGGATTGCATGGTGACTGGCCCCGCTGGTATACCGAGCGATGCGGCCACCTCGGCGACGATCCAAGGCAGCTCGTGGCGAGCGGGCGCGCCTCCACCACCGACGCTTGCATGCCGGAAGCGAGTCCATCTCAGACCGGCTCACACAATCGACCGCCCTCCGGCTCGCCGTCGGCGCGGCCCGTTCCCTCGGCGTCCAGACCAGCTGCCGCCCAGCCTTCGGCCACTCCACCGGCTCGGCTGCGCTCGACGGTGTCGAGAGCGCCGAGACCATCGTCATCACTCGTGGCGGTCGCCGGGTCGCGTTGTTGATGCCGGCGCCTCGCGCCAACGGCAAGGCGGTGCGCGACGCCCTGGCCGCGTGGCGAGGCCGCTCGCTGCATGAGGACGGCCCGACCCGGCCGGCCGGTTCGACCGCCCTCGGCCACTCGACCCAGCAATCGGTCATGGCGTCGCACCGCCCCGACAGCCAGGCGGCCAACTCGTCGAGGTCGGCCGACGACGGCTGGGGCCTGGTGAGCTCGGCTCGCGCCCGCACACTCGCGCATCAGTGCCCGGGCTCTTGCGACTCCCGGGCGGGGATGGTGTCCCTATGGGGTTGGCACGAAAGGTGTACGAGAAGGCCGATCCGATCGGTGGGCTGCGCGACGTCCTCGGTGGCGTCGATCTCCTCGGGGTCGTTTGTCTCCTCGGGCAGGCGCACCTGCCGGAGTCGATACGCGGCGGTCGGCAGGTCGGTTCGCGAAGAATCTGGATGATTGGGTGGCTCAAATGGATGAGGAGCTCGTCCACATGGACGATGCACTCATCCATGAGTCCAGCCAGGGAGGCGGAGATTGCGCCTCACCGGGCCGGCGTCCGTGGTCAGGTCGCCGTCCATGCCACTTCGCCGACCTGTCCGTGCTGGACCCCGGCCGACAGCGACTGATGGATGACACCGGCTACCGCGCAGGCAGCAGTCATCACCCGAGCCGGTGGACGTACCCTCTGAATCAGATAGTCTGATCGCGTGAGGGAGATGTCTGCATCCGAGGTCGCGCGCAGCTTCTCGGCCGCGCTCGACGGCGCCGAGAGCGGCGAGACCATCGTCATCACGCGTGGTGGTCGCCGCGTCGCGATGCTGGTGCCGGCGCCTCGCGCCAACGGCAAGGCGGTGCGCGACGTGCTCGCCACCTGGCGCGGCCGCCTCGCCGTCGATGACGCGTTCGCCGCGGCCGTCGAGACCGCAGACCGCAGCGAGCCGGGCCTCGACGAGGACCCGTGGCGCGACTGATCCTCGACACCGGGGTCATCGTGGCCGCCGTCCGCGACGATCGCCCCCGGATCCTCGAGGCGATCACCGATCAGGACGACGTCGCCGTCCCCGCCGTTGCCGTGGCGGAGTACCTCACCGGCGTCGAGCTGGACGACGATCCCGCCCGACGAGCCGCTCAGGCGGCGTTCCTCGACGAGCTGCTGGGCGCCGTCCCGATCATCGACTACACCACCGAGGTGGCGCGTCACCACGCCGCGCTGCTGGCTCACGTGCACCGCACCGGACGACCCCGCGGCGCGCACGACCTCATCATCGCCGCCTCGGCCCGCGCCACCGGACGCATCCTGCTCACCACGGACGCGAAGGCCGACTTCGGCGAGCTCCCCGAGGTCGAGCATCGACTGCTGACTCACTGACGACTGACTGACGACTGACTGACCACCCCTCGACGCCAGATGCAGCAACCCCACGAGGTAGCGACGTCACCGGATTCACGCGCCCTGTTCGCCGCCTGGCAGCTGGCGGCCAGCGGCCCTCCCGGGGTGCGCTCCGCGCGCCGGCAGCTGACCCGCACCCCGGAACCGGGGGCGGTCGCGTTGCGCTGTCGCTACCGGCACCTGCTCGACCCCGCCGCCGCGCCCGTGCCGCGGGGCGAGACGCCGTCCTGGGATCGTTGGTGCGAGATCACCCGGATCGAGACCGAAGGCGACCTCGCCCTGGTCCGCGCACCGTCCAACGCAGCAGCCGTCTTCGAGCGGCTGCGCGCCCTGGAAGACTCAGCCACGCTGAGGATCGTCACCGTGAACGCCCTGCAGGGGCTCGGGGACACCGCGCGGCAGCACGACCAGCACGAAGCGGCGGCCCAACTGCTCACGGCCGCCATCGATCTGGCCGCAAACGACGGGTACCGGTTCGGCGAGGTGCGAGCGCTGGTCTCCCTCGGCTACCTCACGATGGCGGTGTCATCGGCGCACGAAGCGCTCGACTTCTTCGAACGCGCCCTGCAGGTGGCCGAGGCGATCCCGGATGCCCTGTTCGCCGCCAACGCCGGGCTGGGCGCCGCCGAGGCCACCCTGCGCCTGGGCCGCCCCGGCCAGGCCCGCGACCGGGCCGCTGCCGCCTACCGGGCGTTCGACACCCTTGGCTCGCACATGGGGGCCGGCAACGCCGCCGAACGCCTCGCCAGCGCCCACCGGGCCCTCGACCAGCCCGGTGAGGTGGTCTCGGCACTCACCCTTGCCCAGGGCCACTTCCGCCAGGCCGGTTCCACTGTCGGCCAGGTGAACGCGCTGGACGGCCTCGGTGAGGCGGCGCTCGCCGCCGGACATCACGACGAAGCCGCCGGGCACTTCACCGCTGCCCGGGATCTGGCCGGCCCAGCGTACGAACGCGGCCGGCTCAACGCCGTCCAGGGCCTGGCCCGAGCGGCCCGCGCCCGACACCAGTGGCAGGTCGCGGCCGACCATCACCGTTCGGCTCTCGACGGCTTCGACGCCCTGGGTGATCTGGTCGGCCAGATGCACGCCTTCGACGGGCTGGCGATCTGCGCCGGCCATCTCGACGGTGCCGCGGAGGAGCTGCGCGTCCGGCTGCAGTCCGTGCAGGCGCTCGAACGCCTGCGGGCCTCGCGCAACGACCACAGCGTGCAGCTCGAATACCGTCGGCGCTTCACGGGCATCTACCAGGCGGCGATGCGCTCGGCGCTCGCCCAGCACGACCCGGACGCCGCGACCTACCTGCTCGAATGTCTGGCCGGACGCCGTCTCGCCGGCCTGCTCGACTCCTTGCCGGCCACCGGCACGGACGCCGCCGAACTCACCGCCCACCTGACCGCCATGGCCGATCAGCGGCTGGCCGGCCGCCTCGCCGACCCCCAGAGCAGGACCGAACGCGTGGCCAGGCTGTTGGGGGCCACCGCGATCCGGCACGCCGTGGCCGATCAGGCCCGCGACGCACTGGACGATCTGGCCGCGTCGCTGTTCCTGCCCCTGGACCCGAGCGAGGCGTCCGGCCTGCTCGCCGCCGCGCCGGACGGGATGCACGTGCTGGTCGTGGCCGCTGACGCCACCACCCCCGGCGAGCTGTGTCACGTCTGGCGCGACGCCTCGGGCGAGACCCACCTCGGGTCGGTCGCCCTGCCTGCGGCAACCCTGGACACGATGAACCGGTACGTCACCGGCACGTCCGGCTACCCCGGTATCGGCGACCTCGCCCCGCTGCGCCACCTGGTACCCGATCGTCTGCGAGCCGAGCTCGCGGCCTCGACTCCGCAGGCGCCCGTTCGGCTGCTGCTGATCCCCCTGGGCGGGTTGTGGCTCCTGCCGTGGCCGGCGCTCCTGCTCGACGATCACCGCGTGCTCGGCGAGGTTGCCGAGCTGAGCCTGTGCCCGTCGCTCACCGTGGCGAAGGCCCTGCGCGAGCGCCCCCGCGCGAACGCCGAGCACGCCGCGGCGAGCCGGACCGCCGTCTGGCACAACCCGACTCTCACCGAGCACCGGTACCGGCTCGACTCGGCGCTGGGCTGTGCCCCCCTACCGATCGCGGACGCCGCCGGGGCGCGGCGCGCGCTGCTCGCCGCGCCGTCCGGCCCCGTCGTGATCGTCGGGCACGGCCGCCCGGTCGACGGGTCCGCCTACCTGGAACTGGCTCCGGGAGAGATCGTCACCACCGCCGAGCTCCTGGCCTCCAAGCCCGCCGCGCGGCTGGCACTCATCTGCTGCTGGGGGGCGGCGGACCGGTCCTCGGTGACCGCGGACCCGCTGACCCTGGCCGTCACCGCCCTGATCGCCGGCAGCCGCGAGGTACTGGCCACCGTCGGCGAGCTGGCCGACTCACCCCAGGCCACATTCTTCGTGCAACGGATTCTCGCTTCCCGCACAACGAGTTTGCCGTCCGCTGTCACCCAGGCCACCAGGGCGTTGCTGGCCGGGCCTGGCATGCGCGAGGCGCCGGTAGCACACTGGGCTCCGATCATCACCCTCGCCGCTGGAGGCACCTGATGTCCGGTCCCCTTCCCTGGGAGAAGGACGCGCCACTGGCCGCCCGATGGACCGATCTCGCCTATGACCTGCTCGTCGCCGGGGAGCTCACCGCCGTGATCCGAGTCCACGGCGAGGTGTCCGTGGAGATGATCTCCGGCCCGTGCCCTCGCTGTCACGACCGGTTCGCGCACTCCGCTCCCCGCGCCGGGGTATCCGATCGGGTCGGCGTCCTCGCCCACGAACACGCCGCCCTGCCCTCGGACTGGGTGTTCGTCGATCTGTGGTGCGAGTGCACCGAGTTCCACCCCGAACGTCCCGAGGGCCGCTCCGGGTGCGGGGTGGGCTTCCGCGTTCCCGCACGCATCGAGCGGTCATGACCGCCCAGCCGCCACGCCCGCCCGGCCCGCCCACGCCGTCCTCGATGCAGGACGTCGCGGACTTCGCGACGCTCGTGGCGACCTCGCTGACCGACGTCCGCTCCACGGCCGAGAAGTGGCGCACCGGGCTGGCTGCCCTGATCACGCTGACGACGACCGCGTTGCTGATCAAAGGGCCGGAGAACGCCCGCGACCTGTCGACCGGGTGGCGATCGGCCGTCACCGCAGCGCTCATCGCGGGCCTGTCGCTCGCGGTGGCCGGCCTGTGGCGCGCCCTCGAGGCGGCTGCTGGCACGCCGGAGGCGGTCACGCTCGACGCGATCCTCGCGCGCCACGGCTCGGTCAAGGCCTTCCGCATTGCCCAGGCCAACGCAGCCATCACAGCTCTGCGGTCGGCGCGTCGCCTGGTGATGGCGAGCATCGTGCTGCTGACCATCGGCATACTCGGATGGTGGTGGGCGCCGGTCACCGAGGATGCCCCCGTCCTGAACATCACCACCGGCGGCAAGTCCGTGTGCGGCGAGGTGGACTCCGCTGATCACGGCGCGATCCGGCTGCAGGTCCGGGGGGAAGCAGACCCGCGAACCATCCCGTTGTCCCAGGTGGAGAACCTGGCGGTCGCGGCGTCCTGTCCGTGACCGGTTCCGTGAGCTTCCCGGTGAACATGATCACACCGGCGACCGTCGGATCACCTCCTGAGTCTGCGCCGGCGCCCCGAGGTCCCCCGATCAGCCCTTTGACGACTCTCCGCGCGGCCGCACGAAGACTCCCACCTCACGGTTGGCTACCACCGTCCGCCGCCGTCGTGAGCGTGCGGGTCTTGGACAAGATCACAGTGCCCATCCCGTGGCGACGCAGTTCCCGGAGCGGGCGTTCCAGGAGGTCCATGAGCCGCACCGGCGAGCCCAGCCGGATCAGCGGCGGGTCGTCTGATCCAGGCTGGGGTTCACGCCGGGCGGAAGGCGCCGGCGGCCACCAGGTGCCAGTGATCGATCGCGGCCTGATCGAGGGCCCGCCAGCAGAGGAGGACGTCCTTCAGCTTCGCGGGCCACAGTACGGGGACGCCATCGATCAGAAACGCCCCGATGCCCGGTGACCAGTCCGCATCGACGAAGCAGAGCAGGCCGATGACCGGCACGTCCGCTCCCCCGGTGCCCGAGAGGCGCTCCCGCACCACCTGCGCCTGCCACTGGACGCCGGCCAGCAAAGTGGACTTGTCACGACCATCGACCATCAGGCTCTGGGTTCGAGGCCTGCCCCAGCCACCCTGGGAGCGCACGCTCACGCGCCGTCCGCGGTAGTGCTTGGTATCGATGACGAACACCCCGGCCGGGCCGAAGACCAGATGGTCGAGGTTGGCCCGTGAGTGCGGGATCCGCAGAGCCGCCCGCCGTCCCCGGATCGACGCGCTGCCGCGGGATGCCGGCGACCGGATCAGGGGCCTGCGGATCCCCGCAGGGCAGGCAGGTCACCGTCTTGGTGTCCCGGTCGTAGTAGGCCTTCGCGCGCGCCGGCACCGGGGCCGAACACGCCACGCAGCGCCCGGGGCACCTCAGTGTCATCAGCCGACGTGTCCCCGCCACCGGCGACCTCCCAGCCCGGGGCCCCCGCAGCCCCCTGGCCCACCCGTGGGCAGGTGTGCGCGGGACTGGAGTGCAACGAGCTGGGCGGTGTGGGAAGTCACCACACTCTCTTGCGTTCGAACATCTGTTCGATTAGAGTGGTGGCATGTCAGCGCAGCCGAGCCTCTACCTACCGGACGCCGGGCCGGTCGGTGCGGCGGTGCTGCACGACGTGCGCGACCTGGACGCGTGGGTGCAAGCAGCCGGTGAGGCGATCACGGGGTTGCGCTCCTGCGTGGACGACGCCACGGTGCCGATGCGAGCAGGCGACGTGCAGGCGATCCAGCGGCTCGCCCGACGGCTGGACGCCGCGCGCCTGGCGGCCCTGTCCCGGATCGATGCCGCCCGCAACCCCACTCAGGGCGGAACCCCAGCGGGCACCGACGACCCGGTCGGGGACGACGGGTCCGCGAGCACCGGCTCGTGGTACGCCAAGGCCACCCGCACCGACGGCGCGGCCGCGGCCAGCGACGCCGACCTGGCCCGCCGCCTCGGCGAGACCGACCTTGGGTCGACGCGCCAGGCGATGGACGACGGCAGCCTCTCCACCGAGCACGCCAAGGTCATCGCAAGGGCTATGACCAACCTGCCCTCAGGGCTCACCCCGCAGGAGAGGGCCCAGGTCGAGCGGCACCTGGTGGAGCAGGCCCGCCTGCTCGACCCGAAACGGCTACGGCGGGCAGCCCGACGGGCCCTGGCCGCACTCGGCCGCCCCGACGAGGAAGTCGACGCCCACCACGGCCACAGCCTGCGGGACGAGGAGGAACGCGCCCGCGCCCGGACAAGGCTGACGATGCACGACAACGGCGACGGCACCACCAGCGGCCACTTCACCATCCCCACCCTGGCCGCCAGCATGCTGCGCAAGATCGTGCAACAGATGACCGCACCACGCCGGCACCAAGCCAGCACCGGGACCGGGACCGGGACCGGGACCGGGACCGGGACCGCCGACGGCACCGCGATCGGCACCGGGACCGGGACCGCGAACGGTCACAGCTTCACCAGGGCAGCGCAGGACACCCCAACTGGCAACGACGCAGGCTCGGCCCCGACCTGCCAGCCGCCGTCGGACTACACCGACCGCGACGGCGGCCTCGACTCCAGGGCCATGGCCACCAACTGGGCCCACGCCCACGGACTGGCGTTCACCAGCCTGCTCGAGCACCTGCCCACCGAGCACCTGCACAGCAAGACCGCCGCCACCGTGGTGATCAGCCTTGACCTCGACCAGCTGATCTCGGGCCTGGCCGCGGCCGGGGTCGACACCGGGATCGAGATCTCCGCCGCCGACGCCCGCCGCCTGGCCTGCACCGCAGGGATCGTCCCCGCCGTCCTCGCCGGCGGATCACTCCCCCTGGACCTCGGCCAACAACGCCGCCTGTTCACCGAGAA
>JAEUJN010000001.1 GCA_016794595.1 Kineosporiaceae bacterium | reverse complement strand
GCGTGGCTCCCCGATCGTCGCGGCACTGGTGATGGCCGCGGGCTTCCTGTTCGCGTTCTCCGACCCCGCGGCCGCCGGCCAGGCCCAGGCGAGCATCGCGATCGTGGACGACGACGCCGGCCGCGCGCTGTTCCACGGGGCTCTGATGGCGCCGGGGCACGACTACACCCAGTGCCTGCGCATCCAGGCAGGGTCGCTCACCGGCACCGACGCGGTGTACCTGCGGGCCGTCGAGGTGGACGGGTCCCTGGCCGAGCACCTCGACCTGAGGATCGAGATCGGGGACGGCGCGCGCTACGGGGACTGTGCCTCCTTTGTCGGTGAGGTGGTCTTCGACGGCAGCCTTCGCGAACTGGCCGGGGCCGATCCGCAGGGGATCGCCACCGGGTGGCACCCGGCCGTGCACGCGGCCCGGTCCTTCCGGATCACGGCGTCCCTGGGGCCCGGCGCGATCACCCAGGGGGAGCAGGCCGAGGGAAGCTTCCTCTGGCGTCTGGACTCGGCGGGGACCGCCGGTGGGGACCCGACGCCCACGCCCAGCCGGACGCCGACGGTCAGCCCCACCGGCGGCCCGGCGCCATCCGGTGCGACGTCGGCGTCCGTGACCCAGACCGCCACCCCGGACTCGCCGACCGCCAGCGCTCCCACTTCTGCCACGACCACAGACACGACCACAGCCACGGCCACCGCCACGCAGGGGCCGGGGCCCGGTGACGGCGGGTCGTCCTCGGCCGGCAGCGAGACCGGCCTGGACGCCGACCTGACCATCGGCGGCACCATCGCCCAGCTCGGGGAGGTCGCCCGCAAGCTCGCCACCACCGTGACCGCCGTCGCCGTGCGCCCGCAGTACCCGCTGCTGGCGCTGTTGCTCGCCGTCGCCTTTCTCATCGTGCAGGACCGCATCGACCGCCGCGATCCCAAGCTGGCCGTGGCCCTGACCCGGCAGCGGGACTCCGAGCTGATCTTCCCGGACCGGTTCGGGGGTGCTCTGTGAGCCCGGCGGGATCCGGCGCAGGTTCCTCCGGGCGGGGCGCGGTCGAGGTCGCTCCGCTCTCCCAGCGAGTGGCCGCGATGCAGGCCTTCCGGCTGGTGATGGTGGCCGTGCTCGGGGTGCTGGTCGCGGTGCACAGCGAGGTCACCGCCACCGATGGCTGGGTCGTGATCAGCTATCTGCTGGGCACCGGAGTGCTGTCGGCCACCGTGCTGGCGCGGTACCGGTCACTGGCCCTGCGGGCCTTCAGCATCTCGCTGATCACCGACGGGATCTTCGTGCAGCTGGCTCACGACCGGCTGGGTCACCAGGCCGCCGTCGACGTCGTGGTGGCCGCTCAACTGGTGGCCGTCTGCCTGCTCGCCTCCTATCGGACGGGCCTGAAACTCGCCGTCTGGCAGTCCCTGCTGATCGTGCTGACCTGGCGCGCCCAGGAATCGGGACTGCTGCACTTCGTGCAGATGGCCGGCGTCGACCGCGAGTCGGCGGCCATCGGCGACATGGTGATGCTCTGGCTGGTCGTGCTGACCACCTCGGTGGCCGGCGCGATCAACGAACGAGAGCTGCGCCGGCGTCGGTACGACGCCGAGGCCCTCGAACGGCTCGCCGCTGCCCTGCTGACCGACGACACCTCGGCCGCCGTCCGCGAGCGCCTGCGCCGGTTCGTGGTCGCCGAACTGGGTGCCGCACGCGCGGTGGTCAGTCCCCGGGCAGGCGAGGACGGCTCCGGGTCGGCCTTCCTGAACCTGGCCGCCACGGCGACAGGAGCCACGCTCACCCTGCGGCTGGACCCGCGCCGTGATCGGGCGCTGGACGCAGCGCTGCCCGGGGCACGCCGGCTGGCCGCCATCCCGTTGCCCACGGTCGGGGTCCAGCGCGAGCTGGTGTTCCTGGTGCTCGACTTCGGGGCGAGCCGGTGGCGCAGTGCCCGGGTCGAACGCCGGGTGATCGCCTCGGCAACCCAGGCCGCCGCCACCGCAGCCCTGGCCATGGCCCGGGCGCGGCTCATGGAGCAGGCTCAGCGCGCCGCCGTCACCGACGGCCTGACCGGCGTGGCCAACCGGCGCGCCTTCGACGAGGCCCTGGCCGGGTACGAGCGTGACTGGCGCGAGCGCGCCGTCCCGTTCGTTCTCGCCCTGATCGACGTCGATCACTTCAAGAGGGTCAACGACGTGCACGGGCACCCGGTGGGGGACGCCGTGCTGGCCGTCGTCGCGCGGGTACTGACCGAGCAGGCGGGGTCGCGGGCCTTCGTCGCCCGCTACGGCGGGGAGGAGTTCGCCCTGGTGATGCCCGCCATGGACACCGCCACCGCGGCCGTGATCGCCGACCGGGTGCGGATGGCGCTACCCGAGGCCGAGTCCCCGGTGCGGGTCACTGCGAGCATCGGGGTGGCCGGGGTGCCCGAGGACGCCGACGGCATCCAGGCGGTCGTTCGGGCCGCGGACGACGCGCTGCTCCTGGCCAAGCGCACCGGACGCAACCGGGTCGTGATCGCCGGGCCGGACACCCAGGCGGCGCTCCTGCAGCACGAGGCGCAATCCGACCGAACCTGATCGGAACCCGACCGGACCTGACCGGAACCTGATCGGCCCGGTCCTGACCGGCACCTGATCGGGACCGGTCGGGTCAGCGGTGCCGGAGCCGCGAGCCCAGGTGGATGACCGTCGAGACCACGGTGAGCGCGACCCACCAGTGGGTGCCCGTCGTGGACTCACCCTGGCGCCACACGGCGAGCCGGCCGGCCGCCGGGACGACCAGCCGCGCCATCCCGAGCACGTCCTGCGGGGAGTGCAGATCGGAGTCCACGCTCGGGTTGGCGTCGCCCTTGGTCCGCAGCCGGCCGTCGGCGTCGACCCGGACGACCCGGTGCAGCACCTGCCCGGTCGGGGCCAGGGGTTCGCGCAGCAGCAGGACCTGACCTCGCCGAGGCGGCTCGGTCAGGGGCGCCACGAGCACGACGTCACCGGTGTCGATCCGCGGGGCCATCGACCCCGAGATCACCACTGAGGGCCTCCAGCCGATCAGCAGGGGGGCCAGCGACCAGCCGATCAGTGAGCAGACGACCAGCAGCCACCCGGTCGCTGCAGTGGTCAGCAGGGACCGGGCGGCTCGGGTCGCGGTGAGCAGGTACTGCACGGCTCACGTCCCGCCGATCAGGTGTTCTGGGCTTCCCAGGTGAAGGTGACCTGTGAGCTCTTGCCCATCGCGCCGTTGTCGTCCTGCAGGGTCCAGGCGAACCGGAAGGTCTTGGTCGCTGCCGAGCCGCCGGCGGGGGCCCAGCTCGAGACGCCCGTACCGAAGCCGGTACTGGTGGTCGCGAAGGCGTCCAGATCGGTGTTGTGCAGCGTTGCCGAGGAGGAGAAGTCGCTGCAGTTGGCCTGCGCCCCGGTTCCCTCCTGGATCGTCAGGTCGAGGTACTGGCCCAGCCCCGAGTCGGTGTACGACGTGGCGTACAGGGTGACGGCGGCGTTCAGTGACCCGCCGTAGGTGACCACGATGCACTTCTCACCGGTGTCGCCCGGGGAGAGCCCGGTCACCGAGAACATGGCGACGCCGCTGTCGTTGTCCGACAGGGCGACCGAGCCGGACTGCCAGGAGTTGGCGCCGTTCGTGGTGGTGGCGCTGAAGGCGGCGTTGGACGCCTGGTAGACGACCGCGCTGCTGGCCAGCAGCGCGAGCGGCACGAGGATGGCCATGCCCGGTCGCTGCCGACGCTGGGTGCCGTGCTCGGCCATGTCGGTCTCCTCCTGGGGCCGGTGGTGTCAGGCAGTGGCCCGTCCCTTCTCCCATCGGCGCGCGCGGCGTCCGAGTGCAGCTCTCGTTCGTCCGCGCGCCCCCCTCCTTCACCGGACTCACCTGTTCGGCGCAGCGGCGACCGTAGGCTGGGCCGCCAGGGGAGTCATCGGCACTGCGGGATGAGGATCGTGAACCAGGATCAATCGGTGAGGGCGGCGACCGAGCAGCACCGGCGGCCGGACGCCACGCAGGGACGAGTTGCAGCCCGCTACGAGGTGGTCCTGGTCGCCTATCGCAGCCGGCCGCTGGTGGAGGAGCTGCTGGCGCGGCTGCCGGCGGAGGTCCCGATCGCCGTGGTGGACAACGCGCGAGGCGCCGACGGGTTGGACCAGGTGGTGGCAGGCCGGCCGGCGGCCCGCTACCTGCCGGGACCGGGTGAGGGGTTCGCCCGGGCGGCGAACCTGGGGGCGCGGACGTCCACCGCGGACCACGTGATCTTCGTCAACCCGGACAGCGGGCCGACGGCCGAGCAGTTCGAGGCCATGATCGCCGACCTGGACGCCGACCCCGACCTGGTGGCGGTCGGCGCGACCACGGTCCTGCCGGACGGGCGGGTCGAGCTCGGCGTCGGCGGCTGGGAACCCACCGTGCGCCGCTGCCTGGTGCACGCCGTGGGCCTGCACGCCATCCTGCCGGAGGCCGGGGTCTACGCCCGTCCCGTCCCCGGCCGCCCGCTGCACCTCGAGTGGCTCAGCGGCGCCTGCCTGGTGGTGCGCCGCGCCGACTTCCTGGCCCTGGGAGGCTTCGACGAGAGCTTCTTCGTCTACAACGAGGACATGGCGTTCGGACGGCGCGTGCGCGAGGCGGGCCGTACGCTGCGATTGCGCACCGACATCCTGGTTCCCCACGCTGGCGGGGGCTCGGGTGAGGCCAAGACCAGGATGTTCCAGATGCGAGGGGCCTCGATGATGCAGTACGTCTCGACCGTCAACGGTCCGGTACCGACCGCCCTGATGCGGCTCGAACTGACCCTGGCCACCCTCGTCCGGCTGGCCGCCTCGGCGGTCCGGGGACGCCGCGCGCTGGTGCGCTCGCACGCCGCCTACGTGCGCGGGCTGTGGGCCGGCGCACCCGATCTGAGTTGAGGCCATGACGCTCCCCAGTACGCAGTCCACCCCACCGGTGCGGCCCCGCCGTCCCGCGGGCCGCCTGCCGGTGATCCTGATCGCCGTTGCGGCCGTGATGGCCGCCGTCCTCGCGGCCGGCGGGATCTACTGGTGGACGGCGCTGCGCGTGCCGCCGGTCGAGGATCTGCCGGACGCCGCGCCGACCGGCACCACGGGCTGGCAGAGCGGGGTGTGGACCGGCGGGGAGTGGGGAGCGCAGCGCGTGGCCGACTTCGCCGCCTGGCGCGGCTCGCCGGCCGACACCGCGGTCACCTACCCGGCCTACGACACCTGGAACGACCTGCAGTTCAACTCGGACTGGCACGTCCAGGTGTTCAACGGCTTCCCGGGGACCTTGGTCTACGGCCTGCCACTGCTGCCCAAGGAGGTCACCTCGGGGGGCGGTCTGGAGCGAGTCGCCGCCGGCGAGCACGATGCGGCCTTCATCGCGGTGGCGGACACCCTGGCCCGCCACGGACGCGAGAACAGCTACATCCGGATCGGGCTCGAGGCCAACGGGGACTGGTTCCCCTGGGGGGCCGGGCGGGAGTACAACTCGCCCGAGGCGTTCAAGGCTGCCTTCCGCCACGTGGCGGGCCTGCTGAAGGCCAGGCTGCCGGAGGCCCGGATCGTGTTCGACATCAGTGCGGGCAGCCCGATCCACAACCAGCAGGACCGTCTCGACCCGCTCACCGAGCTCTACCCCGGGGACGACGTGGTGGACGTGGTCGGGGTCGACCACTACGACCACTACCAGTTGATCGCCCCCACCCGGGACCGCTTCCAGAGGGCGCTGCGGCCCGCCCGGGCAGCGGGGCTGCAGGACGCCCTCGACTTCGCCCGGGCCCACGGCAAGAAGGTCGCCGTGCCCGAGTGGGGTCTGACCGCCCGCGATCGTGAGGGCGGCGGGGACAACGACTTCTTCATCTACCAGATGTACGCCTGGTTCTCGGCCAATGCCGCCGACCTGGCGTTCGAGAACTACTTCAACGAGCCCCAGGAGTACCTGCAGTCCTCGATCTGGCAGAACGTGCAGAACCCGGCCGCGGCACAGGAGTACCGCACCCTGTGGAGCCGGCGCCCGGCGCCGTCCGGTGAGGCCTCGGGCGGCGGGTCCGCGGTCAGCCCGTCGCCGAGCGCCGGGGGCTGAGCAGTTCCCCGATCCGGGCCAGGTTGGTCGAGGTGTCCAGCAGCTCACGCAGGTGCTTACGGCCGGCGTGAGCCAGCTGGTCGGCCCGCGCCGGATCGGCGATCAGGTGCAGGACGGCGTCGGCGAACGCCGCGGGGTCGTCGTGCACCTCGAGGTCGACCCCCGCCTCCAACGGCAGCCCCGCGGTGGCCAGTGAGGTGCTCACCAGCGGCAGCCCGGCGTCCAGGTAGTCGATCAGCTTGATGTTCACCCCCGAGCCGGAGACCACCGGGTTGACCGCGACCGAGGCCCGGGCCAGGTAGGGCGCCAGGTCGGGGACGTCGGCGAACAGCTCGGCCCGCTCGGTGGCCCCAACCCGGCGGCGCAGGGCGGCCGAGGGCCGCCGGCCGACCACGTCCAGGAGGGCGCGCGGGTGACCGGCCAGGATCCGGGGCCACACCCGGTCCAGCAGCCACTCCAGGCCGCCGGTGTTGGTGGCGGTGTCCAGGCTGCCGAGGAAGATCACCCTCGGATCGGTGGTGGACGGCGTCCGCGGGGGTGCGGGGCTGGTGACCGAGGCGTCGAGGCCGAGGGCGAACGGGGGCACGTGGACGACGTTGCGCGCCCCGGTGCCCGCGCGCCACCGGGCGTCGGCCAGGGAGATGTCCGCCACGCCGGCCAACCAGTCCGCCTGGTTCAGCCGGCGCTCGTCGCGGGCGATCCGGACCGCCTCCCAGCGCAGCACCCAGCCGCGGGGGCCGGGGGTCTGGGCGGCCAGGCTGCGGTGGTAGCTGCTCTCACGGTTGTGCTGGCGCAGCACTGCCGGAAGGCCCAGTCCCCGGGCCAGCGCCTCGCCCAGGGCCCGGGACTTGAACGAGAAGATCACGATGCCGGTGGCGTCCGGGGCCAGGTCCCGCGCCCGGGGGACCAGCCAGCCGGGAGCAGGCCGGGAGGCCACGACATACGGCTCCCTCGGGTGCAGCAGCCACAGGGGGCTGGTCCGCCGGGGGGTCGCCAGGACGGGTACGCCCGGCAACAGGCGGTTGTACTCTGACAGCTCGACCGAGTCGCCGTCCGGGAGCACCAGCAGGGCCACCAGGCCCTCGCGGGCGGCGGCGCGGACGAACCCGAGGTGCTCCTGCTCACCGCCGTCGGTGGCCGGCAGGAACGGCGAGTCGGCAACCACGATCCATCGCTGACCCTGCACCGCCACGTCCTGTCCGTTCGTAGTGCCGCCGCCCGTCAGTGCGGCGTCCGTGCTGCCCGACCCAGTGGATCACTCGCCGATCCACGTCGATGAGGCTCCTAGTATGTCGGCTATGACCCCGCCGGATGAGGACCGCGCCCTGAGCGTGCAGACCGCGCCGAAGTCGCCCGGCCCCGGACCGCAGACGGGGTCGACCCCGCTGCCGGCCGAGCCCCTGCCGGCCGAGCACCGCAAGCTGCCCAAGGCGGCGGCGCGGCCCGCCCCCGTGCTCGCCCTGCTGCGTGCTCGCTGGCCCTGGCTGGTGATCGCCATGCTGGTGGGGACGTTGCTCGGGCTGCTGATGGGCGCCACCCAGACCAACAAGGCGACCGCCGTCCTGCGCCTGACCGGGGTCAACGACCCGTTGCGGGTCAAGCAGGTGGGCCAGACCTACGAGCAGGAGGCCATGTCGCCACCGGTGATCCGGCTCGCCGTGGCCAACCCCGACATCAAGGGCACCTTGCCGGAGGACCTGGCCGACCGCGTCCAGGCCACCTGGGAACTGGACACCGACCTGGTGCAGATCACGGTCGAGAACGCCTCCGGCCAGCAGGCCGTCAAGGAGGCCAACGCCGTCCTTGACGCCGTGATCAAGAAGGCGACCACCGACCGGGATGCGCTCAACCGCCAGGTCAAGGAGAAGGTCATCGCCCGGTTGAACGACCCGTTGACCGGGTCGGCGAGCGCCGCGGACGCCGGCCGCCGGGACGAGCTGGGCAAGGGACTGGGGATCTCCGAGCTGAACAACATCCTGGACGCGCTGTCGGTGACCGCCGGCAGCCGGGCCACCTCGTTCATCCCGGCGGGGGCCTCCCGGCCGGTGGCCGCGGGTCTGGGCGGTATCGGCGGACTGTTGCTCGGTGGCCTCGCCGCCCTGGGCGCCGGGGCGGGTCGCCGCCGGGTGCGCACGCCGGCCGAGCTGCGGGCCCTGGCGCCCGAGCTCACCCAGCGGGCCACCACGCAGGCCGGTGAGGTCGCCGGGCGCTTGCTGGAGTCGGGTCACTCGACCCTGGTGGTCCTCTCGCTGCCGTCCACGCCGTCCTCGGCCTCCCGCTTCGCGGCGGCCGTGGCCAACCACCTCAGGACCCACGGCTCCAGCGTCACCCTGGTCAACGCCATCGCGCTCGAGTCCGGCGACTCCTCCTCGATGGCCCTGCCGGACGAGGTCTGGGTGCTGCGCCGCGACATTCGCCAGGACGTGAAGTCCTACTTCTCCACCGACGTGCTCGTGGTCGCCTGCACCGCCGAGCCCGAGGCGGTCGGGCTGATCTCGGGGCAGTCGGACCTGATGGCGGTCGTGGTGGCCAAGGAGGGCCGCTCGAACCTCCAGCAGATCTGGGACACGGTGGCTGCCGTCGAGTCGGCTGAGCCGATCGTCGTGCTGGCTCCGTGACCTCGGTTCTGCCCCCGTCGGTCACCGCGTCGGTGGCGACGCAGGAGGTCAGCCGGCGCCCGCGTCGGGTGACCATGCTCCACCCCTGGCGTGGGCCCGCGCCGGATCCGGTCACCGACCCCGAGGGTGCCCGGGCGCTCCAGTTCGCCACCGTCCGCTACGTGGCGGGGCTTTTCGGTGCAATGGTCCTGCTCCAGCGCTTCACCAGTGTCGTCCTGCCGGAGGTCTCGATCCTGGTGGCCCTCGTCCCGGCCTGGCTGGTCTGGGGGATGTTGCGTGGGCTGGTCGTGGTGGACCGCACTCGGCTGATGCTCTGGATGGCAGCGGCCGGCTCCGCGGCCCTGGTGATCCCTGCGCAGAACCGGTTCGTCCAGCACCCGATCATCAGCGTGACCGCCTGGGGCCTGATGTTCGCCGTGTGGTTGCCGGCGGTTGCCGTCCTGAAGGATCGGCGCAGGGCCACGTACGTGATGATGCTGCGTCACGTGGCCTGGATCGCGGTCGCGCTCGCCATCGGGTGCCTGGCCTTCATCGGCAGCCAGCTGGTCGGTGTCCCGTACACCGACTACCTGGCCGAGGCGGTCCCGGCGCCGCTGCTGCTGCAGGAGTTCGTGATCACTTACCCGATCGTGTACGGGTCCGACCTCTACCGGGCCAACGCCTGGATCGGGCTGGAGCCGTCCTTCGTCTCCATGCAGCTCGGGCTGGGCCTGATCGCGGCCTTCCTCTCGGGCACGCGGCTGCGCATGCTGGTCCTGATCGGCGCCGGCCTGGTCGCGGCCACCGCGGGGTCGGGGCTGGCCATCATGGCGGTCGCCTTCGTGGTGATGCTGGGCTACCCGGTGCGCAACAACCTGGTCCGATACCTGCCACTGGCCGTGGCCGGTGTCGTGGCCCTGGTCGTCACCCCGTTCGGGCAGGCCATCCTGAGCCGGCTCACCGAGGCGGGGGAGGAGCAATCCTCGACCAGCCTGCGCGGGATCCTGCCCTACACCTACATGTGGCCGCGCTGGGTCTACGACCCGATGGCGGTGCTCCTCGGCAGGGGCCCCGGCTCGTCCCAGAAGGTCGTCGCGGACTCGGGGATCCTCGGGCTGCTGACCCCCACCCCGGTCAAGATCTTCGTCGAGTACGGCGTGATCGTCGGCCTGATCGTGGCCGGGTGCCTGCTGTTCGCCTACGTGGGAGGCCCCAGCCGGAGCCTGTCGGTCACGATGCTGGTCTCGCTCTGGATGCTCCAGCCCGGAACCACGGCCATGATCGCCGTCCTGCCGCTGTTCATCACCACGACCTGGTGGGCGCCCCGGTTCGAGCCCGTGCTGGAGAGCGACAGCGCCACCTTCGCGGCCGCGCGGGGCTGGGTGGAACGCGCCGGCCGGTGGCGGCCGGGGCAGACCGTCTCGACCTGGCGACTGGGGCGGCGTGTCACCCGCAACCCGGTCCGGTCGAAGTCGCCGATCGACCTGCGGAGATCCCGATCATGAGTGCCGCCCACCCCCGAGTCAGCGTCGTGATGCCCGTCCTGAACGAGCAGGCCAGTGTCGAGGGGGCCGTCCGCTCGGTGCTCCACCAGACCCTGGCCGACCTCGAACTGCTCGTGGTGGACGGTGACTCGACCGACGACACCGCCCGCATCGTTCAGGCGATCGCCGAGCGTGAGCCTCGGATCCGGCTGCTGCGCAACCCTCGCCGGACGATCCCGCACGCTCTCAACGTCGCCCTGGCCGAGGCCGGCGGCGAGTTCCTGGCCCGCGTCGACGGGCACGCCTCGGTCAACCGTGAGTACCTCGCGCGCGGGGTGGCGGCACTGGACGCCGACCCCGCGGTGGCGGCCGTCGGCGGACGGCGGATCGGGGTGGCCCGGACCGCCTCCGGGGCTGCGGTGGCCACGGCGCTGTCCAGCAGGTTCGGTGTCGGCGACTCGATCAACCACTACGCGCTCAGCGCGCAGGACACCGACCATGCCTCGTTCGGTGTCTTCAGGGTGACGGTCCTGCGTGCCGTCGGCGGGTGGGACGAGAGCCTGCTGGTGAACGAGGACGTGGACCTCGACCACCGGATCCTCGGCCAGGGGCACCGGATCCGGTTCGATCCGCAGATGTGCATCTACTGGCACGTGCGCGAGAGCGTGCCCGCCCTGGCCCGGCAGTACCGGCGATACGGCCGCGGCAAGGCTGCGATGGTGCTCAAGAACGGGCTCGGGGCGGTGCGCCTGCGGCACCTGGCCCCGCCCGCCCTGGTGGTCGCTCTGGGACTCGCGGTGGTGTGCGCCGTCCTGGGCTGGTGGCCGCTGGCCCTGCTGCTCTCGGTGCCCTATCTGCTGGCCGTCCTGGCGGCAGCGGTGATCACCTGGCGTTCGGGGGTGCTGATCGACCCTCCACCGTCCACTCACACGGACGCCAGCCGGACGGGTGAACCCTCGCCGGCCGGCGTGGACGAGGTGATCTCGGGCGGGGGTTCGCGCCGGGCCGGTCCGGCACGATTGATCCCTGCCTTCATGGCCATGCATCTGGGGTGGGGGCTGGGCTTCCTCGAAGGCGCCGTGTTCCGGCTCCGGCCCGCCACGGCGAGCGCACGAGTGCCCTCGCGGACGGCGTCCCGCCCGGCCGGTGAGCCCACCGGCGGCGCGCGCAGCGGCACCTGATCGAATCGGCGATGCCGCAGGCCAGCGGCCCGGACCCGGGCCGCTGAGCTGCTGCCGGTGGCCCGGCCCGGGGTTCCCCGGCCGGCCGGCGCGCGGGATGCCACGCCCCCGCGACGCCTCGTCGTCCGGCGGCTCTCCGGCGTGAGCCGAAACCAGCGCCCTGACCCGAACGGCCTACTGCCGCAGGCGGTGCGGCTCATCGTGACCGAGACCTGACGGGCGCCCGGGGCGGCCTCGTCGAAGCCCGGCGGTCCCGCTCACGCAGCGTGTGTGGGCCGCTGACAGCCGGGGTGAATCGCTCGGAGCCGTCTTCAGGAGGCCCTGGGAGGCCACCGAACCCCATCACGTCGATCCGTCGTCAGATGGGGGTCACCTTGAGTGCCACCGTGCGTGTCAGCGTCCCGCCCACCCGTTCCCGCGTTCGCCGCCTGATCCTGGGTGGAGCCCTGGCTGCGGTCCTGACCGGTGGGGTGGCCGTTGCGCCCGCCCGTGCCGAGTCGGTGTCCGCCGTCTCGGCGGGAGCGGTCTCCTCGGCACCGGCCCTGGCGCCTGCTGCGGCACCGGCCGCTGCCGCGAGCAGCCGGGCGGTGTCGATGTACGGCAGGCCGCGCTCCGGCCTGGCCTGGCACAGCGGCATCTGGACCGGCACCGGGATGTCGGCCACGCGGACCATCGCTGCCGAGCGGTGGGCGGGCCGGCCGTTCGACTTCACCACGGTCTACCCGGCGTACAACACGTGGGCCGAGATGGCCGCCAGCGACTGGATCGTTCAGGAGATGGCGGGCTGGAAGGGCCGGCTGGCGGTGGGGTTGCCGCTGCTGCCGAACAACCGGCGCGGCCAGTGGGCCGATGTCACCTCCGGCAGGTACGACCACGTCTTCCGCAAGATCGCCCGTGACCTGAAGGCAGGCGGTCGCGGGGATGCGGCGATCCGGGTCGGGCTGGAGGCCAATGGCGACTGGTTCGCCTGGGGGGCGACGTACGCCACGGCGCCGCAGTTCCGGGCCGCCTTCCAGCGGGTGGTCACGGTGATGAACGCGGAGTCGCCGCGGCTCACCTTCTGGTTCGACACCTCCTCCGGGTTCGGCCTGCCCGGTCAGCGGACCCGGATGGACGCGTTGACCGTGCTCTACCCCGGTGACCGGTACGTGGACGGCATCTCCATGGATCACTACGACTTCTGGGAGCTCACGGCCAAGAACTCGCTGAGCTTCGCCAAGGCGATGAAACCCACCAAGGGCCCGGGCCTGGCCGATGCGGCCGCGTTCGCCCGGGCGCACAAGAAGGGCTTCGCGGTCCCCGAGTGGGGCGTCCACGGAGCCTCGTTCGGTGGCGGGGACAATGCGTTCTTCATCGGCAAGATGTACGAGTTCTTCCGGGCCAACCGGGACGTGCTGGTGTTCGAGTGCTACTTCAACGAGCCGCTCTCCTACATCCGCAACGCCCTGTTCTCGCCGGTGCAGATGCCCAAGGCGGCGGCGGCGTACAAGAAGTTGTTCTGATCCGCGGGACCGTGCGGTCGCGCCGCTGATCCACCGAGGAGCATCGAGCCCCGACCCGCCCAGGGTCGGGGCTCGAACGCGACTTGGGGAGTTCTTTACCAGGGCCTTACTGCCGCCCCGCCTCGAGGCAGCCCGGCGCGCACCCGTGCTCCCGTAGACTGACGGACGCGAACGACAGCGAGCGGCGTGCGAGGTCCGTTCGGACGATGAGGGCGCGCCTCTCGATCACGATCCGCCAGGGGAACCGTGGCCACCGGTGGCGGGCGCTCGGGTGGCAGGCCAGGGACGAAGGGGCACAGGGCTCGACAGCGTGAGTGACACCTCCCGTGATGCCCTCACCTCGGCGAGCGTAGAGACTCCGGCGAGAGGGGTCCCGGGCGCGAACGAGCCGGAGGTGGGCATGCGCCGTCACCTGCGCCTCGCCCGCCTTGCCGGCTGGAACGTGATCGACCAGGTGCTGTCGGCGCTGACCAACATCGTGCTGGTGATCCTGGTCGCCAACTACGTGCAGAGCCCGTCGGCCTTCGGCGCGTTCATGGTGTCCCTGCTCGTGTTCCAGGTCTGTATCGGGATCGAGCGGGCACTGGTCGGCCAGCCGATGAGCATCCGCTACAGCACCGCCACGGGTGACCGGCTGGACTCCGGCCGCTCACGGGCGCTGGGCACCGCGCTCGGCGTCGGCCTGCTGGGCGCGGCGGGCTGCACCGTGGCCGGGGTGCTGATCGGGGGTCTACTCGGGCCGACCCTGATGGCCACCGGGATCGTGATGCCCTTCCTGATGCTCCAGGATGCCTCTCGCTTGATCTTCTTCGCCCGGTCCAGGCCGGCGTACGCGGCAGCGAACGACGCCCTGTGGGCCATCGTGCAGTTCACCGGCATCTGGTTGCTCGCTCTGTTCACCCGGCCGACCGCAGCCACCCTGGTGCTGGTCTGGGGTGGGTCGGCCGCCGTGTGCGTGGCGGTGGCGCTGGTGCAGTTGCGGGTGCTGCCGAACCTGGGCGGGGTGGCGTCCTGGCTGCGGGAGCACAAGGACATCTCGGCCTACCTGCTCGCCGAGTACCTGCTCGGTGCCGGGGCCTTCCAGGGCGGGATCACCGCCACCGGTGCGCTGATCGGCGGCGAGCGGGGCCTGGCCGTGATCGGTGCGCTGAAGGCGGCCCAGACGGTGCTGGGCCCGCTCAACATGCTGATCACCGCCCTGCAGTCCTTCGCGCTGCCGCAGCTCGCCCAGCGTGACTGGCTGACCAGCCGGCAACGGTGGAAGGTGGCCCTGACCACCAGCGCGGTCATGGCCTCACTGGCCACCGTGTACAGCACCGTGGTGCTGACCATCCCGCACTCCTGGGGTCAGGCGCTGTTCGACCAGAGCTGGGACGGTGCCCGCGGCGTCCTGCTCCCGTTGGCGATCGGTGCCACCGCCGGCATGCTCGCCCAGGGCTGTGCGATCGTGATCTACTCTCTCGGGCTGGCGCGCCGGACCTTCCGGATCATGTCCGTCGAGGCGCCCCTGGTGTTCACCCTGATGATCATCGGCGCCCTGGTGGACGGGGCGAACGGGGCGGCCTGGGGCATGTGCCTGGACCAGGTCGGCCTGATCCCGCTGTGGTTCTGGACCCTGCGCGGAGTGCTGCGCGATGCCGATCGGGGTCGCCGTGCATCCTGACCCGATCGGCGGCCGGTCAGCGGCGCAAGGCGCGCCACGGACGATGCGTGGTCACCGCGCGCACCACCGGGTGGGTCGCCAGGAGGTGGCCCACGGTGTCCACGCGATACCCCTCCGCGAGCAGTCCGTCGAGCACGAGGGCCGTCACCTCCCCGCGGGAGAACGTCGGCAGGGCCGCGGGCGAACCGGCCGCGCGGGCGCCGTCCATGGTGTCCTCCGTGACGTCGTGCAGCAGGATGACGGCGCCCGGGTGGCTCGCCCGGACGGCCCGCGCGGCCACCTCGGGGGCCGGGGCGTCCTCCCAGTCCCGGGCCCAGACCGTCCAGTAGGCCACCTCCATGCCTGCGAGGCGCGCGGCCAGGAACTGCGCCAGCCCCTGGGCGCCATAGGTCGGCCGATACAGGCGCACCCGCCGGCCGGTGATGCGCTCCAGCCGGCGGCGCCCGGTGAGAACGGCGCGCGCCGCCTGCCACCACCGCACCTGGGTCAGCATGGTGTGGTCGACGCCGTGCAGCCCGATCTCGTGGCCGGCGGCCACCATGGCCCGCACCAGGTCGGGGTGGCGTTCGGCAGCGTCGGTGAGCACGAAGAAGGTGGCCCTGATCCCGCGGGCCGCCAGTTCGGCCAGGATCTCGCCGGTGTGCTCGGGGTGCGGGCCGTCGTCGTAGCTGAGAGCGAGGACCTTCTCGGTGGTCACCACGCGCATCGCCGAACTCAGGGGCAGCAGGATCGGCCGGCCCCAGCGCAGCAGCCGATCGGGGGCGGGCAGCGGGCGTGGCCCGCTGTCCTCGTGATCGCCCAGGTCCCGTTCCCTGACCAGCATCGCCCCGCGCATCGTCAAGGTGTACACCACGCGTGCGCGGGACCTGAATGCGCGGTCCGCGCTCGACACCTGGGTGAGGACACGTCAGGCTGCGGGCCGCGATCTCGGTTCCTGGCTTTCCACCCCGCGACCACCAGGCCCCGCCCTAGATTGGGACACCTCTTCGTCGCACCGGCAGGAGACACAGAATCGACATCGCGGCCATGACGCGCCCGGACTCGGATCTGGCGCGTAGCGCGTCCGTTCAAGGGACGCCCTCCTCGGGGGAGGTCGGGCTCACCGTCGTTGTCGCCTGCCTGAACGCGGCCGAGACCATCGGCGAGCAGCTCGACGCCCTCGCCGGGCAGCGTTGCCCGGTGTCCTGGGAGCTGCTGATCTGCGACAACGGCTCGACCGACCAGACGGCCGCCGTCGTCGCGCGCTACGCCGACCGGCTGCCGGTGCGGGTGGTCGATGCCAGTGCCCGACGCGGGCCGGGTGCGGCCCGCAACATCGGGGCCGCCTCGGCGCTCGGTGCGTGGCTGGCCTTCTGCGACGCCGACGACGTGGTCGCCGAGGACTGGCTGGCTCGGATGTGCGCTGCGCTGGAGGGCCACGCCTTCGTCGCCGGCCGGTTCGACGGCTCACGGCTGAACAGCCGCCGGGTGCTGCGGTCGCGGGTGCTGGACCAGCAGGACGGGCTGCAGCAGGCGCCTCGCGGCAGGGGCCTGCCGCACGCCGGTGCCGGCAACATGGGCATCCACACCGAGGTGTTCCGGCGCGTGGGCGGCTTCGATCCGAGCGTCCCCTGCCTGGAGGACACCGACCTGAGCTGGCGCGTGCAACACGCGGGGGTGGACCTGCACTACGCGGCGGACGTCGTGGTGCACGTGCGGCTTCGGGCCACCCTGGGGCAGATGTACCGCCAGGCGGTCGGCTACGGGCGGGCCCATGCCCTGCTGGAGGAGCGGTACGGCTGTGCCGAGGAGTTGGCGGACGACGCCGGAGGCATGTCGGCGCTGGTCTCCTCCACGGGCGAGCGCGGGCCGATGGCCGTGCTGCGAGCGTGGCTGGGGCACAGGCCCAGCATGGGGCGCTTCGTGTGGCAGCTGGGCTGGCACCGGGGGTACCACGCGGCCACGCACGCGAGCGTCGAGACCGCCCCGGACGCCGTCCGAGGGGAGGCGCCGCACCCGTGAATCCATCACTCAAAGTGTTTTGTCCAACACTCGGTGTTGCGAGAACGCGGCACGGATCGCCTGATCCCGCGGACAGCCGCACGGCGGCCCGTTACGCTCGGTACCGCAGCCAGCGCGACCAACGGGCCGTCCAGGGGCGTGAACGAGCCAGGACGGCGGGCTGCGAACGGTGATGCACCGCCGGGGGGAAACCGAGTCGGCGACCCGAGTCGGCCTGGTGTTACCGGAGATGTACGAGGAGATCAGCGTGGGCACTGCCGACAGGAATGTCGGACACGATGGGCGACCGGCCGCCGGTGGCATCGACCACCCGATGACCATCGACCTGACCGAGTCGGCGCTGCCTGCCCCTGTCACCCCCGGATCCGGGACCTCCACCGCCTCCGCCGGCACGACCGCCTCCGCCGGTGCCGGGCAGGTGGAGGTTCCGAGGGCCCTGGTCCTGCCCACTGTCCCACCCCCGGCTCGGCCTGGTGAGGGCCTGGTGGCGGCGCGCCCCGAACCGCTGGTCGAGGCGGCGCTGCCCGAACCGGGGTCCGCCCCGGTGCCCGCGCCTCCCCGGACCCCTCGCCTGCGCCGCCGGGAGGACTGGCTCGGCGCCTACGGCGTGCAGCCGCTGTTGGTCGCCTGCGACCTGGCGGCCGCGGTGTCCGGCGGTCTGCTGGCCGGCTTGCTCACCTCGAGCGGGATCGGCCGGGTGCACGCGCTGTTCGTGGCCGTGCTGCTCGCACTGCTCTCGGTGGGCCACCTGTACCGGTCACGACTGTCGATGTCGATCCTGGACGACCTGCCCCGACTGGTCGGTCGCTGGCTCGGGGCCATCTCGCTGACCATCCTGATCCAGGTCGCCTTCACCCGGTTGCGCTGGGACCTGGTGGTGGTCAAGTGGAACGTGGTGGCGGCCGCCGCGTGCACCCTGGCCTTCCTGATCATCTTCCGGGCCGTGGGGTACGGGGTGGTCCGGCGGCTGCGCCGGGAGCGACGCGTCGTCCACCGCACGCTGATCTTGGGAGCCGGGCGGGTGGGCGCCCAGGTGGCCGACGTCCTGCTCGATCACGCCGAGTACGGCCTGCACCCGATCGGCTTCCTGGACTCCGACCCCTGGCTCGGCCCCAAGGAGCTCCCGCTCCCGATCCTGGGCAGCACGGACGCGCTCTACCACGTGCTCACCGACCACGACGTGAACAACGTGGTCGTGGCCTTCGGTTCCATGCGCGAGTCGGCCATGGTCGATGTGATCCGGACCTGTGACCGCCTCGACACCGAGATCTTCATCGTTCCCCGGCTCTTCGAGTTGCACCACGTCAACGAGGACATGGAGAGCGTCTGGGGTCTGCCCCTGGTGCGCCTGCGACGAGCCGCTCGGCGCAGTCGCGGGTGGCGGGTCAAGCGGGTCTTCGACATCGCGCTGAGCTCCATGGCCCTGCTCCTGCTGTCGCCGATCATGCTGCTGGTCGCCCTCGCCGTGCGGCTCGAGGGGGGCCCCGGGATCATCTTCCGCCAGGAGCGGGTAGGGGTGGACGGCCGCCGGTTCCAGGTGATGAAGTTCCGCTCCCTCAAACCGGTGGACGAGACGGAGTCCCAGACCAACTGGAACATCGCCCACGACGACCGGCTCGGCCCGGTGGGCAAGTTCCTGCGCAAGTCCTCGATCGACGAGCTCCCGCAGCTGATCAACATCCTCAAGGGTGAGATGAGCATCGTCGGGCCCCGGCCCGAGCGCCCGCACTTCGTCGACCAGTTCTGCGAGGCCTACCCCCGCTACGTCGCGCGGCACCGCGTGCCGTCCGGCCTGACCGGCTGGGCCCAGGTGCACGGCCTGCGCGGGGACACCTCCATCGCCGATCGCGCGCGGTTCGACAACTACTACATCGAGAACTGGTCCCTCTGGCTCGACGTGAAGATCATCCTGCGGACCGTGGGTTCGGTGCTGCGCGGTGACGGCGGCTGACCGGTCCGTCGTGGCGTGAGTGTGTTCTGCTGTTCTGGATCGGGGCCGGACGGGTGCCTCGGCGACTGCTCGCAGGAAACTCGGAGGGAACCAGGCATGAAGGCAGTGATCCTCGCCGGTGGGCTGGGGACCCGCCTCAGCGAAGAGACGTCGGTGCGTCCCAAGCCGATGGTCAACGTCGGCGGGTACCCGATCCTGTGGCACATCATGAAGATCTACGCCAGCCACGGGATCGACGACTTCGTGGTGTGCTGCGGCTACCGCGGGGACGTGATCAAGGAGTGGTTCGCCAGCTACTACCTGCGGACCAGTGACGTCACCTTCGACCTGGGCAAGAACGAGGTGGAGTACCACGCCCCACGCGGGGAGCAGTGGCGGGTGACCCTGGTCGACACCGGCGAGAAGACCATGACCGGTGGTCGGCTGCGGCGGGTCCGGCACCTGCTGGGCGATGAGACCTTCTGCATGACCTACGGGGACGGCGTGGGCAACGTCGACATCACCGCATCCCTCGCCCAGCACCGGGCCAATGGCCGGCGGGCCACGATGACCGTCGTCCAGCCTCCCGGCCGGTTCGGTTCGGTGGTGCGGCACGAGGGGCAGACGCTGGTCGAGCACTTCAGCGAGAAGCCCCAGGGCGACGGCGCCTGGATCAATGCCGGGTACTTCGTGCTCGAGCCCTCCGCCCTGGACGGCATCGAGGACGACGCCTCGGTCTGGGAGCAGGCGCCACTGCGCGGCCTGGCCCACGACGGCCAACTGGAGGCCTTCCAGCACGAGGGGTTCTGGCAGCCCATGGACACCCTGCGGGACAAGCAGCTGCTCGAGGACCTGTGGGCCTCGGGTGAGGCGCCGTGGAAGGTGTGGTGACCAACCAGCCTGCCGCCCAACGTCATCAACGTCGTGCCGGCCCTGTGGGGCCGGACAAGAACACAGGAGTGGTTCCCGGATGAAGGTTCTCGTCACCGGCACCGAGGGATACCTCGGCTGCCTGCTCGCCCCCGAGTTGTTGCGTCACGGTCACGACGTCGTCGGCGTCGACACCGGCTATTACAAGAACGGCTGGCTGTTCAACGGTCTGGACGCCTCCGCGCGCACCCTGGCCAAGGACATCCGCGACATCGCCGAGGCCGATCTGGACGGCGTGGACGCCATCGTGCACATGGCCGAGCTGTCCAACGACCCGCTGGGTCAGCTGGCCCCGGACGTGACCTACAAGGTCAACCACCTCGGCTCGGTGCGCCTGGCCCAGCTGGCCAAGGCGGCCGGCGTCCAGCGGTTCGTCTACATGTCCTCGTGCAGCGTCTACGGCGTGGCCGACGGCACGGTGGACGAGACCTCGCCGGTCAACCCGCAGACCGCCTACGCCGAGTGCAAGACGATGGTCGAGCGTGACCTGGCCCCGATGGCGGACGACGACTTCAGCCCGACCTTCATGCGCAACGCCACCGCCTACGGCGCCTCGCCCCGGATGCGTTTCGACATCGTGCTGAACAACCTGGCCGGCCTGGCCTGGACCACCAAGCGGATCGCGATGACCTCGGACGGCACGCCGTGGCGTCCGCTGGTGCACGGGCTGGACATCGCCAAGGCCCTGGTCTGCACGCTGGAGGCCCCGCGCGAGGCCGTGCACAACCAGGTCTTCAACGTCGGTCACAGCGACCACAACTACCGGGTGCGCGAGATCGCCGAGACGGTCGGGGCGGTCTTCCCCGGCTGCGAGGTGACCTTCGGTGACTCGGGCGGTGACAACCGCAGCTACCGGGTCAACTTCGACAAGATCGCCAGCCAGCTGCCCGGGTACTCCTCGGACTGGAACGCCGAGCGCGGCGCCCGCCAGCTCTACGAGGTGTTCAGCGCCATCGACCTGGACGGCGAGACCTTCACCGGCCGGGGCCACACCCGGCTGAAGCAGCTCGAGCACCTGATCCGCACCAAGCAGCTGGACGCCGACCTGTTCTGGACCACGCCGTCCGCGGTCAACGCCACCCCCGAGCACGCCCCCGCGAACGGAGGCCAGGACCAGTGAGGTTCACCACCACCGCCATCCCCGGGGTCGCCATCGTCGACCTGGAACTGCGCGAGGACGACCGCGGGTTCTTCGCCCGCAGCTTCTGCCGCGAGGAGTTCATCGCCGCCGGGCTCGAGCCCGCGGTCGAGCAGTGCAACGTCTCGTTCAACCACGCCGCCGGCACCCTGCGCGGCATGCACCTGCAGGTGCACCCGGCGCCGGAGGCCAAGCTGGTGCGCTGCACCCGCGGGGCGATCATCGACATCATCGTCGACGTCCGGCACGGCTCGCCCACCCGGTTCCAGCACGTCGCGGTGGAGCTGACCGCCGACAACCGCACCGCGCTGTACGTGCCGCCGTTCTTCGCCCACGGCTACCTGACCCTGACCGAGCAGGCCGAGGTCACCTACCAGGTCAGCGGCGCCTACCGGCCGGGGGTGGAGCGCGGGCTGCGGCACAGCGACCCGGCGCTCGGCCTGACCTGGCCGCACGAGATCGCCGTGATCAGCGAGAAGGACGCCGCGTGGCCGCTGATCGGCGAGAGCGGCACCGAGTGGCTGGACGACCCGGCGCTCACCCCGTCGGCGGTGGGGACGCAGGTGCTCGCATGATCATCGTCGACCGGGCGCTGCAGCAGCGTGCCGCGGCCGGCAACCCGGTGCGGGTGGCCCTGGTCGGGGCCGGGTTCATGGGCCGCGGGTTCGTCAACCAGGTGGTCAACTCGGTGCAGGGCATGGAGCTGGCCGCCATCTGCAACCGCACCGAGGCCAACGCCGAGCGCGCCTATCGCGAGGCCGGAGTCGAGAACTGGCGGGTCGCGGACGACGCGGCGGGGGTGAGCGCGGCGGTCGCCGAGGGCATCCCGGTGATCACCAGCTCCTACCAGGCGGTGTGCGCCGCCGAGGGCATCGACGCCATCGTCGAGGCCACCGGGGCGGTCGAGTACGGCGCCCACGTCGTGCTGGCCGCGATCGAGGGCGGCAAGCACGTCGTCCTGCTGAACGCCGAGGTGGACGGGACCGTCGGCACCGTCCTGCGGCAGCGGGCCGAGGCCGCCGGCGTGGTGGTCAGCGGCTGCGACGGCGACCAGCCCGGCGTCCAGGTGAACCTGTACCGGTTCGTGCGCGGGATCGGCCTGACCCCGCTGGTCTGCGGCAACATCAAGGGCCTGCAGGACCCCTACCGCAACCCCACCACCCAGGAGGGGTTCGCCAGGCAGTGGGGCCAGGACCCGCACATGGTGACCAGCTTCGCCGACGGCACGAAGATCTCCTTCGAGCAGGCCATCGTGGCCAACGCCACCGGCATGACCGTCGAGCGCCGGGGCATGCGCGGCGCCGACCACGCCGGTCACGTGGACGAGCTGACCACGGCCTTCGACGTCGAGGCGCTGCGCGAGCTCGGCGGCGTGGTCGACTACGTGGTCGGTTCCAAGCCCGGCCCCGGGGTGTACGTGCTGGCCACGCACGATGACCCCAAGCAGCGGCACTACCTGAACCTGTACAAGCTCGGCCCCGGCCCGCTGTACAGCTTCTACACCCCGTACCACCTGTGCCATTTCGAGGTGCCGATGACAGTCGCCCGGGCAGTGCTGTTCGGGGACGCCGCGCTGCAGCCGGCCGGTCCGCCCACGGTCGAGGTGATCACCACGGCCAAGCGGGACCTGGCGGCCGGGCACACGCTGGACGGGCTCGGTGGCTACGACACCTACGGGGTCGCCGAGCGGGCCGACGTGACCGCGGACGAGCGGCTGCTGCCGATGGGCGTGGCCGAGGGCTGCGTGCTGCTGCGCGACGTGGCCAAGGACGAGGTGCTCACCTACGCCGACGTCCGCCTGCCCGAGGGCCGCCTGGTCGACCGGTTGCGCGAGGAGCAGGCCAAGATCACCGAGCCGTTCCCGTCCGCCCCCTGGGTGGCCGCCGGCGCCTGAGCCGGCTCCTGGCTCGACGGCGGGGTTCGGTGCTGTCCGAGGGCACCGAACCCCGCCGCTGACCGCCGGGGACACCTCACCCGAACGGGCGCTCCAGCAGGCCCCGGCAGGATGCCGATGCACCCGGGGTGGCGGTGTCGAGGGGTGCAGCGAGCACGACCTCGGCGGCCGCTGCCACGCGTCACCTCTTGCTGCGCACCACCTATGGGCTGACGCCAGAGCTGGTGCGCACCGTGACCCCGGCTCGCCGTTCGGCCTGGCTGGCCTCCCAGCTGCGCCCGGCGAGCGTGCCCGACCCCGTGGCGGACGTCGTCCTGCGCCGCCTGCCGCGGCTGGCCTTGTCGACCCCCACCCTGCGCGCCCAGGTGAAGGCGGGCACGCTGGACAGCTGGGACGTCATGATGGACCTCTGCGCGGCGACCATCGCGCGAGGGCTGTGGAGCACCCGGCAGCTGTTCGAGGTGATGGTCGAGCTGTGGTCCAACCACCTGAACATCACCTGCCCGTCCAGCGAGGTCTGGGACAACCGGCACCGCTACGACGCCGATGTCATCCGCCGGCACGCCCTGGGCCGCTACCGGGATCTGCTGTACGCGGCCGTGGTGCACCCGGCCATGCTGAGCTACCTGAACAACACCTCCTCCACGAAGCAGAACCCGAACGAGAACCTGGGTCGCGAGGTGCTCGAGCTGCACACGGTCGGGGTGGACGGCGGCTACACCGAGCGAGACGTGAAAGCCTCGGCGCTGATCCTCACCGGGCTCTCGACCGATTGGCGCACAGGGGCTTTCGTCTACCGGCCGGGTGATCACCATGTCGGGCGGGTGAGCGTGATGGGGTTCCGGCACGCCAATTCCTCCGCCGACGGCCGGGCCGTGGTCTCGGCCTACTTGGGTTACCTGGCCACGCACCCGGCCACGGCGCAAAGGGTCTGCCGACGGCTCGCCGTCCGGTTCGTCGGCGACGACCCGCCGAAGGCCCTGGTCGATCGGCTGGCGCGCACCTACGTCAAGGGTGGGACGGCGATCGCGCCGGTGCTGGCGCAGCTGTTCGCCTCACCGGAATTCGCCGCCTCGGCCGGAGCCAAGATCCGCACGCCGTACGAGTCGATGCTGGCGACGGTGAGGGCACTCGGGATACAGCCCCCCACCTCCGGTGTCACGCCCCTGCGCGAGCTCTACTGGGCGATCTCGACCGTGGGCCAGGTACCGCTGGGGTGGCCACAGCCGGACGGCTACCCGGACGTCGCCGCCGCCTGGCAGTCCGCCGGAGGCACGCTCGCCCGGTGGAACATGAACAACAATCTCGCGAACAACTGGTGGCCCACCGGGTTTCGCCGTCCAGCCCTGACCACGTTCCTGCCGAAGCCGCTGCCCGCGACCTACGGTGCTCTCGTCGACGCGGTGGCCGTCCGCCTGCGCCAGTTCGGGCTGAGCACCCCTGAGCGCGAGGCGATCTGTGGCTTCTTCGGCGCCCGGCCGACCACCCGGTTGCGGACGAGCAGCGAGATCCTCACCTGGCGCCTCGGGCAGCTGATCGCCTTGCTGCTCGATGCCCCCAGTCACGGGCGGAGGTGAGGCGCGTGGACCAGCTGTCAGCTGGCTGCTCCGGCGAACACAGTGGCCCCCAGGGGGTCTCGCGGCGCACCGTGGTGCGGGTGGCGCTGGCGGCGGGTGCCCTCGGCGGGGTGGGGGCGCTGGCCGACGGCCCGCTGGCCTCGATCGCCGGGGCGCCGGCACCATCGGCCGGTGCGGCCCCGGTGGGCGACGTCCTGGTGGTGATCAGCCTGCGGGGCGGTTTCGACGGCTTGAGCGCGGTGGTCCCGGCGGCCGACCCCGACTACGCTCGGCATCGCCCGACCGTCGGGATCCCGGCCGGGCACCTGCTCGCCGGGGACGATCGATTCGGTCTGCACCCGGCGCTGGAGTCGCTGCACCCCTTCTGGCGCAACGGGATGCTGGGTGCGGTGCACGCAGTGGGTCAGGTCAACCCCTCGCGGTCGCACTTCTCGGCCATGGCCGAGTTGCACCGCGCGGCCCCCGGATCCGCTCTGCGCACCGGCTGGATCGATCGGCTGCTCCAGCTGTCCGCGAGCACCTCGGCGTTCCGGGCGACCCAGGTCGGTGACATCGGTCTGCTGGGGTCGCTGTCCGGACCGGCGCCCGAGCTGGTGATGTCCTCGGTCGACGACTTCACCCTGAGCGGCGCCTGGAACGACACCGAGTACCGGCGATGGTCGACCGCGCTGTCGGCAATGCACCGCCGGACCCCGCTCACCCAGGTCACCCCGGCGCACAACGCGCTGGCGGCGGTGGCGACCACCACCCGGCTGAAGGCCGCGGGGTACACCCCGGCCCACGGTGCGACCTACCCGTCCGGTGATCTCGGCACGTCGCTGCGAGACCTGGCGCGACTGATCAAGGCCGGGGTGGGCCTACGGGTGGGGTGCGTGGACCACGGCGACTGGGACGTCCACGCGGACATGGGAACGGTGGCCTCGGGCCGCCAGCGGGACCAGTTGGTCGAGTTGGCCCGCGCCCTGGCCGCCTTCGCCACCGACCTCGGTCCGTTGATGAGCAGTGTGATCGTGGTGACCCTGTCGGAGTTCGGGCGCCGGGTGGCCGAGAACGGCAGCGGCGGAACCGATCACGGGCTCGGCAACGCCGTGCTGCTGCTCGGCGGGGGAGTGGTCGGTGGTCGGGTCCACGGCCGCTGGCCGGGGCTGGCCGATCGCCATCTCGTGGACGGCGACCTGGCGGCGACCACGGACTACCGCGTGATCCTGCGGGAGATCCTCACCCAGCGGTGCCTGGTGGCGAATCCGCAGTCGATCTTCCCCGGACTGGCCGGCACGGCGCTGGGCGTCGTCCGGCCGCGCGCCTAGGGGCGCCCTGGCCGGGCCGCATCGGCGCCGCCTGCCGGCCGTGACAGGCTGGTCGGCATGCCACCGCGCCGCCGGGTCCCCGCCGATCGTGGGCTGGCTGCCGTCCGGGCCTGGGTCGAGGCCGGCGGGCAGGTCGAGCGGGCCACGCTGGCCACAGCAGTCGTGCACACCCTCGAGGAGCTGGCCGCCCGTCACCCAGGGCGCACCTGCGAGATCCGGGTGCCGCCGTTCGGGGTCGTGCAGGCCATCAGTGGCCCGCGGCACACCCGGGGCACCCCGCCCAACGTGGTCGAGACGGACGCCGCCACCTGGTTGGCCCTGGCCACCGGCACCCTCACCTGGCCGGACGCCGCGGCGTCCGGGCTGGTGCGGGCCAGTGGTTCGCGCAGCGACCTCAGCGCCTGCCTGCCCCTGAGCCCGGCCACCGGCCGGGTTCTCGGGATCGGTTGATCCACGTTTCTGATCTTGGTCTGGTTTTCGGGCATGGGTGGGTCGCCGCCTTGTGGCGGCCTTTCCACTGCATTCGCCGGCTGGGTGGTCAGGACACGGCCGGCGAGGGTGGTCCCGTCGCGGGCCTCACGCTGGTGCTGCTGGTGGCGTTGTCCCAGAGCAGGTTCCAGGCCTGCGACCAGGGCCAGTGGGTGGGCAGGTGAAGGTGCAGGCGGCGGCTGGTGGACGCGATCCGGGCTGGGACGTCGATGATCCGGCGGCGCAGGGTCGCCCACCGGGCGGTGCGCATGCCGGCCGCTGCTGCGGCGGCGCGGGCGAGGTTGAAGGCGATCACGGCGAAGGCGACCCAGGCGGCGTTCGCGGCGTACTTGCCCGACGGCAGGTGCGCCAGGGGTCCGTCCTTCAGCTCGGCGATGACCTGCTCCACGACGGCGTGGTCGCGGTGACGTTCGTCGGCCTCCACCAGAGCAAGGGTGGAGTTGGTGACGAACGCGTGGTGACGGTAGGCAGCGAACAACTCACCCTGCTCACCGTGCTCGCTCTGCCGCTGGAGGCGTCTGACGCGTCGCACGATCAGTCGGCAGGGCACGTGTTCGGCCTTGCGGCGCCCGGTGAACGCGACGTAGTCGACCTCGGCGACCTCGGCGTCGGAGATCCAGTAGCCGCCGCCGGGTGCGTGGTCGTCGTTCTCCCAGATCGCCTGCGGGTACTTGATCGCCGTCCACGACGCCTCATCGATCGCGCTGATCGCTGCGGTGATCTTCTTGTCCATGCGGGCGGTCACCGAGAACCAGGCCTTGTGCCGGATCGCGGTCCCCACG
>JAEUJN010000098.1 GCA_016794595.1 Kineosporiaceae bacterium | reverse complement strand
CCCAGCGCCAGCAGCGCGGGGTAGGAGATCAACGAGGCGAGCGAGACCACGCTGCCGACCACCCCGGCCACGACGCCGGTGGCGAACAGGGCGATCAGGAACAGGACCTCGGGCACGACTCACCTTGACACGGCGTGTCCCGGCTCCCGCGGGAAGGGCGGGTCGGGGTCCTTCGTGGTCTCCGTCCGACCACCTAGGGTCATGCCCATGACAGGTGAGCCCGAGCCCGAGATCGAACCGGACAGCAAGGACTGGACCTGGGTTCTCGACCGGCGTTGCCCCGACTGCGGTTTCGCCGCGGACTCCTACCAGATCGCCGACCTGGCACCCGCCGTCCGGCGGACAGTGGCGGCGTGGCGGGAGGTGCTCGGCCGGCCGGGTGTGCGCGAGCGCCCGGCCCCCACGGTGTGGTCTCCGCTGGAGTACGCCTGCCACGTCCGCGACGTCTACCAGATCTTCATCGAGCGGATTGCCCTGATGCTCGACCGGTCCGATCCGCGGTTCGCGAATTGGGACCAGGACGCCACCGCGCGCGCCGAGCGCTACCGCGAGCAGGATCCCCATCGGGTCCTCGATCAGCTCACCTCCGCTGGCCTCGCCCTGGCCGACCTGCTCGAGGAGGTCCCCGGTCGCGGGCCCAATGCCTGGGTGCGTCCGGGACGCCGCTCCGACGGGTCGACGTTCACGGTGGAGTCGATCAGCCGGTACCTACTGCACGACGTGTTCCACCACCTGGACGACGTCGGTGAGCCCGCCACCTGATCACCGGGGACACGGGCCGGATCTGAGGCATCATCACCGCCATGACCCGGCCGCAGGATCCGTGGCGCACCGACGAGACCCTCGCCGGGTTCGCGCGGGCCTGCCGGGCGGCGGGGCTGCCGGTCACCCCCGATCGCAGCCGGACCTTCCTGGCGGCCGTGGCGGCGGTCGGACTCACCGGTCGCCACGGGGTCTACTGGTCAGGGCGGGCCACCCTGACCGCCGAGCCCGACCAGATCGCCGTCTACGACCGGGTGTTCGAGGCCTGGTTCGACGGTGAGGCTCCGCGGCTGACCGGCCAGCGCCGCGCCGTCCCGCCGAGGCCGCTGGCCGGGTTGACGGACACCGCCTCGGGCGACGGCGCCACCGACCGTGATCCCGCCGACGTCGAGGTGGTCCGGGCTCGGGCCAGCGACCTCGACCTGCTGCGGCACCGGGATGTCGCCGAGCTGACGCCGGGTGAGAAGGCGATGCTGGCCCAGTTGTTCGCCGTGCTGCGGCCGAGCGCTCCCCGCCGCCGCGCCCTGCGCCGCCGTCCCCACCACCGGGGTGAGGTTGATCTGCGCCGCACCCTGCGCGCCGAGCTGCGCCGGGGTGGTGAGGTGGGCCCGATGCTGTTCCGGCACCTCACCTCCCGGCCTCGGCGCGTCGTGCTGGTGATCGACGTCTCGGGCTCGATGGACGCCTACGCCGATGCGTTGCTGCGTCTGGCCCACGTCTGGCTGCGATCGGTCCCGCGCGGTGTGGAGGTGCTCACCTGTGGCACCCGGCTGACCCGGGTGACCCGCGCGCTGCGCGTGCGGGATGCCGAGCAGGCGTTGCGGCAGGCGGGTGAGCAGGTGCCGGACTGGTCCGGTGGGACGCGATTGGGTGAGGTGCTCCAGGCGTTCCTGGACCGGTGGGGGCAGCGGGGGATGGCCCGGGGGGCTGTGGTCGTGATCTTCTCCGACGGCTGGGAGCGCGGTGAGGTCGGGCTGCTGGCCGAACAGACCGCCCGGCTGCACCGGCTTGCCCACCGGGTGATCTGGGTCAACCCCCACCGCGGCAAGGCGGGATACCGTCCGGTGCAGGGCGGCATCGTCGCCGCCCTGCCGAACATCGACCAGCTGCTGGCCGGACACTCGCTGGCGACGTTCGCCGAACTCGTGGAGGTGGTTCGCCGTGCGTGAGGTGCTCCCCGAGCTGCTCGCCTGGTGGCGGCAGGGCCGACCGGTCGGCATGGCGACCGTGGTGGCGACCTGGCGTTCTGCCCCGCGCCCCGCCGGCGCCTCCATGCTGCTCGGTCCGGACGGCGAGGCGGTGGGCAGTGTCTCCGGCGGCTGCGTCGAGGGGGCGGTGTACGAGCTGTCGCAGGAGGTGGTCGAGTCCTCGCGGCCGGTGTTGCAGCGCTACGGGGTCAGCGACGACGACGCCTTCGCGGTGGGCCTGACCTGCGGCGGCATCCTGGACGTGTTCGTCGAGCGGGTGGATCCCGGCTCCTTCCCCGACCTCGCCGCGGTGGCCGCCGACATCGAGTCCCAGCGTCCGGTGGCCGTCTGCACGATCATCGAGCATCCCGATCCCGCCGAGCTCGGCCGGCGGCTGATCGTGCGACCCGAGCCCGAGCCCGAGCCAGGGCCGGCGTCGACGGTGCCGAGCGGTCCGGGTGAGCCGGCCGGGCAGGCCACACCGTCGACCCCCTTCGGCAGCGCGCGCATGATCGACGCGGTGACGGACGACGCCCGAGGCCTGCTGGCCGCCGGGCGGTCGGAGACCCTGACCTACGGCCCGGACGGCGAGCGCCGGGGGGAGGGGATGCGCGTCTTCGTCGCCGCCTACGCCCCCAAACCGCGGATGCTGGTCTTCGGGGCGATCGACTTCGCCGCCGCCGTGGCCCGGATCGGGGTGTTCCTCGGCTACCGGGTGACGGTGTGCGATGCCCGCCCGGTCTTCGCCACGCGGTCACGATTCGCCGAGGCGGACGAGGTGGTGGTGGACTGGCCGCACCGCTACCTCGCCGCCCAGGCCGAGGCTGGCGCGATCGATTCCCGGACCGTGTTGGCCGTGCTGACCCACGACCCGAAGTTCGACGTCCCGCTGCTGAAGGTGGCGTTGCGCCTGCCCGCCGTGGCCTACATCGGGGCCATGGGATCGCGGCGGACCCACGACGATCGTCTGGTGCGCCTGCGCGAGGCGGGACTGACCGAGGACGAGCTGGCGCGTCTCAGCTCACCCATCGGCCTCGACCTGGGGGCGCGGACCCCGGAGGAGACGGCGGTGAGCATCGCTGCCGAGGTCATCGCCCTGCGCTGGGGCGGGGACGGCGGCCGGTTGGGTGAGCGCGAGGGCCCGATCCACCACACCGCCCCGCGCTGAGCCGTCCGCCGTGATCCTGGGTGCCGAGCCTCGGGGCGCTGATGCTCAGAGCGAGACGTCCAGGGATCCCTCGCCGACGTGCACGGCAGCCGCAGCGGTCTGCTGGGCGGCGTGCACCGCCGGCCGGGCCGCCAGGACGGCGGCCATCAGGTCGGGTGAGGCCGCGGGGACCTGGGTGGGCTGGGTGGGGGTGATGGGCAGGGCCCGTCCGACCGCACCGATGCTCATGCCGCTGCTCATGCCGTGAGTATCGGCAGGCGGGGCAGCAGGCTCGATCACCCGCCCGGGTGACGGCCGGGTCGGGGCGACACCCAGGGTCGGAAGGAGGTTGGAGAAGGTTGGAAGGAGGTGGCGGGGTCGGTAGGCGTCAGGCGATGACCACGAAGATCGCCACCGCGGCCCAGGCCAGGGCGATGACGGAGACGAGCAGGATCAGCTTGACCATCCTGCGGTCCTCGCCGCCCAGGCTCAGGCCCTCGAACCGCTGGGACTCCTCTGGGGGTGTCGGGGGGTTCGTCCGGTCCGGGGTGGGGCTGGTCATCGGGCTGCCTCTCGTCGCGCCTGAGGACATGGTGGCATCCACCCGACATGGTGCCCCGGCAAGGTCCCGGTCGCCCGTGACCTGCGTCGCTCGCCCCAGGTGCTCGTGATGTGACGGAGCAGACGGCCCTCCGATGCATCGGATGCTCCCTCGACGTCCTCGTCCATGGTGACGGCGGACCGCTCCCGGGCCGCCGACGGCGAGGGGGACTGTGATGAGCATCCGGAGAATCACCATCGGCCTGACGGCCCTGACCGCGATGATGCTGGCCTGGCCGACCGGTCCGGTCGCCGCTGTCCCGGCGGCCATCGCCCCGGCGACCCCGCCGGTCATCCACGGGGTGGCCCATCGGGCGCACCTGCGGGCAGACGACTCCATCACGCTCGCCGTCCGCTACACCTGCACCGACCGTCCCGCACCGGCGGGCGTGGTCAACTACCTGTCCGCGGACGTCGTCCGGCCGTCCTCGGCGCACTACGTCGTGGGCTACCGCGGCGATGTCGGGGGTCTGCTGCCGGCGACTTGTACCGGTACGCCGCAGACCGCCGTCCTCAGGTTGCGCCGTAGCACCTACGCGCTGCCGGGTCAGACCAGTCCTCGCGGCCGCGCGATCGTCACCGTGACGATCACGCCGCGCACCACCCCGGACTCCGGTGGCTGGTACGTGGAGACCGGGTCGCCGGTCACCATCACCGGGAGGGTGTCGGTGATCCCTCGGGGTCACCATCACCGTCATCGCTGACGCGACGGCTGGCCCGAAGGGGGAAACATCGGACGACTCGTGCGACTTTCGGTCGTGGGGTCTTGTGTTCCACGCCACACTGTCCTTGGATCAGCGACGTAAGTCCCCCCTCGGGCAGGCCCATCCGGGCCGCACCCGTCACGGCGTGAGCGTGGAGGCCGCATGGGCACCAGGAGGATCACCGTCAGCGTCGACGGTGTGCAGTACCAGGACGACGTGGAGCCGCGCACGCTGCTCGTGCACTACCTGCGCGAACAGCTCGGCAAGACCGGGACGGTCGTCGGGTGCGACACGAGCAACTGCGGTGCCTGCACGGTCCATCTCGACGGGCGCAGCGTGAAGTCGTGCTCGGTGCTGGCGGTCCAGGCCGATGGTGGCGAGGTCACCACGATCGAGGGGCTGTCGGACGGCGAGACGCTGCACCCGGTGCAGCAGGCCTTCCACGAGTGCCACGCGTTGCAGTGCGGGTACTGCACCCCGGGCATGATCATGCAGGCCGTCGACCTGCTGAACACCAACCCCCACCCGGACGAGGCCGAGATCCGCGAGGGCATCGAGGGCAACCTCTGCCGGTGCACCGGCTACCAGAACATCGTCCGGGCCATCGAGCAGGCTGCCGGAGGTGCCCGATGACCGCCATCGACGAGACCACGGTCAACGGGACCCGCGAGTTCGGCCGGGCACGCAAGCGCAAGGAGGACGCCCGCCTGATCACGGGGCGCACCCGCTGGACCGACAACATCACCCTGCCCGGCATGCTGCACCTGGCCATGGTGCGCAGCCCGGTCGCGCACGGGCGGATCACCTCGATCGACACCAGCGGCGCCAAGGGCCTGCCGAACGTGGTCGGGGTCTGGACCGGCCCGGAGCTGAAGGGCTCCGAGGTGGGCCTGCCCTGCGCCTGGCCGATCACCCCGGACCAGAAGGCACCGACCCACCCCGCGGTGGCCCAGGACCGGGTCGCGTTCGCCGGTGAGATCGTCGCCGTGATCGCGGCCCGCTCGGCGGCCGCAGCCCGGGACGCCGCCGAGCACGTGATCGTCGACTACGAGGACCTGCCCGTCGTGCTCGACCTCGAGGCCGCGGTCGCGGAGGGGGCGGCGCTGGCCCACCCCGACCTCGGTACCAACGTCAGCGCGGTGTGGACCCTCGACTCGGCCGGTGGCGGCTTCGGTGAGGACGTCGACGCCGTGATCGAGGCCGCCCGGAGCGCACCGGACGGCGTGGTCATCGAGCGGACCTTCCAGCAGCAGCGGCTGATCCCGGCGTTCATGGAGCCGCGCTCGGTGGTGGTCGACCCGACCGGTGAGCAGTTCCAGGTGTGGTCGGCCACCCAGGTGCCGCACTTCGTCCGGGTGTTCATGGCCCTGGTCACCGGGACGCCGGAGCACAAGATCCGGGTGATCGCGCCGGACGTCGGCGGCGGCTTCGGCGGCAAGCTGCAGTTCACTCCCGAGGAGTGCATCACGTTCCTGGTGGCGCGGCTGCTGCGCAAGCCGGTGAAGTACACCGAGACCCGTTCGGAATCCCTGCAATCGGGTCACCACGGCCGTCGCCAGGTGCAGCGGCTGACCCTGGCCGGGCGCACGGACGGCACCATGACCGGTTTCAAGGTCGACCTGCTCACCGACATGGGCGCCTACCTCGGGTTGGTGACCCCCGGCGTGCCCGTGCTCGGTGCCTGGATGTTCAACTCGAT
The DNA here is from genome assembly GCA_016794595.1 of Kineosporiaceae bacterium. Classification (GTDB taxonomy): domain Bacteria; phylum Actinomycetota; class Actinomycetes; order Actinomycetales; family Kineosporiaceae; genus JADJPO01. The sequence continues at coordinate 6,018 of JAEUJN010000098.1, read as the reverse complement.
CTACAAGTTCGCCGGGTACCGGTTCACCACCACGAACGTGTTCACCAACACCACCTGGACCGACGCCTACCGTGGCGCCGGCCGGCCGGAGGCGACCTGCGCGATCGAGCGCATGGTCGACACCTTCGCGCACGAAGTGGGCATGGACCCGCTCGCGGTGCGGGAGAAGAACTGGATCACGGCCGAGGAGTTCCCGTTCACCACGGTGGCCGGCATGACCTACGACTCGGGCAACTACGAGGCGGCCACCGCCAAGGCCACGGCGCTGTTCGACTACGAGGGGTTGCGTCGCGAGCAGGCCGAGCGGCGCGCCCGCGGGGACGCCGTCCAGCTCGGCATCGGCATCTCGACCTTCACCGAGATGTGCGGCCTGGCGCCGTCCCGGATCCTCGGCGCGCTGTCCTACGTCGGCGGTGGCTGGGAGACCGCGTCGGTGCGCATGCTGCCCACCGGCAAGGTCGAGGTGGTCACCGGAACCAGCCCGCACGGGCAGGGCCACGAGACGGCGTGGAGCCAGATCGTCGCCGACCGGCTCGGCATCCCGTTCGAGGACGTCGAGGTGCTGCACGGCGACACGCAGATCGCCGTCCGTGGCCTGGACACCTACGGTTCGCGCTCGCTGCCGGTGGGCGGGATCGCGATCGCGATGGCCGCCGACAAGGTGATCGAGAAGGCGAAAGTCATTGCGGCGCATCAGCTCGAGGCCAGCGTTGAGGACCTCGAGTTCGCGAACGGGCAGTACACCGTGCGCGGCACCGACAAGGGCATGGCGCTGACCGCGGTCGCGTTCGCGTCCTTCGATGCGCACAACCTCCCCGACGGCGTGGAGCCGGGGATCGACTGCGAGGCCACCTACGACCCGGTCGACTTCTCCTTCCCGCACGGGACCCACCTGTGCGCGGTGGAGGTCGACACCGAGACCGGCAAGGCCTCGATTCGCAAGTACGTGTGCGTGGATGACATCGGCCGGGTGCTCAACCCGCTGATCGTCGAGGGCCAGGTGCACGGCGGCCTGGCTCAGGGCATCGCGCAGGCGCTCTACGAGGACGCCCGGCACGACGAGTACGGCACGCTGATGACGGCCACGTTCGTGGACTACACGGTGCCGTCGGCGGCCGACCTGCCCTCGTTCACCACCGACCGCACCGAGTCGCCCTCGACCACGAACATCCTCGGGGTCAAGGGTGTCGGCGAGGCCGGGGCGATCGCCTCGACCCCGGCGGTGCTCAACGCCGTGGTGGATGCGTTGCGTCCGTACGGCGTCGACGACGTCGACATGCCGGCCACCCCGATGAAGCTGTGGCGGGCCATCCAAGCCGGTCGCCAGGCTGGCTCGAGCAACGGAGGTGCCGCGTGATCCCCGCCGCGTTCGACTACGAGGCGCCCACCACGATCGAGGACGCCCTGGCGCTGCTCGCCGGAGCGGGGGAGCGCGAGGTCAAGCTGCTCGCCGGGGGGCAGAGCTTCCTGCCGGTGCTGCGGATGCGCATGGCCTCGCCCGACCTGGTCGTCGACCTGGGCCGGATCGAGGCGCTGCGCGGCGTCCGGGACGACGGCGACGCCATCGTGATCGGCGCGATGACCACGCACGACGAGGTGGTCAACCACCCGCTGGTGCGCGAGCACGCCGCGCTGCTCAGCCAGGCGGCGGCCACGGTCGCCGACCCGCAGGTGCGCCACCGGGGCACCCTGGGTGGCTCGCTGGCGCACTGTGACCCGGCCGGCGACATGGGGGCGGCGGCGCTCGCGCTGGACGCCTCGATGGTGATCGCCGGTCCGGGTGGGCGGCGGACGGAGAGTGCCAAGGAGTTCTTCGTCGACCTGTTCACCTCCGCGGTGGGTCACGGTGAGCTGCTGGCCGAGATCCGGGTGCCGAAGCACACCGGCTGGGGCTCGCACTACGAGAAGTTCAACCACACCGCGCAGGCCTGGTCGATCGTGGCCGTGGCGGCCGCGGTGAAGGCCGAGGGCGGGGTGATCTCGCAGGCCAAGGTGGCGCTGACCAACATGGGGCTGGTGCCGCTGCGGGCCGCCGGGGTCGAGGCCGCCCTGGTCGGGCAACCGGCCACCGCCGAGGTCATCGCCGCGGCCGCGGCCCGCGCCACCGAGGGCACTGCCCCGATGGACGACGCCAACGCCGACGAGGACTACCGCCGCAACCTGGCCGTCGTCCTCACCAAGCGCGCCCTCCTCACCGCCACCCGCTAACCCACCCACCCACCCCCACCCCCACCCCCACCCACCACCAACCCCACCCCCAAACCTGCTCATGCTCCCCAGGTGACCGGCCATGCTCCGCCGGTGACGCCTTCAGGGGCCTTGTCGGCCCTGAGAGCTGTCACCGGCGGAGCATGAGCGGGTTGGGGGTGAGGCGGTGGCGGGGGGTGTGAGGGCAGCGGGCAGGGGGGAGTGGTGGACGATCGACAGACCGGACACTGCGCGGGTGAGCACCACGTACAGCCGGCGCAGCCCGGTGCGCTGGTCGGGCTCGTCGGCCGCGATCCGCGCCGGCTCGAGCACGATCACCTGGTCGTACTCGAGGCCCTTGGCCGTGGTCGCGGGGACGACGGAGACCCGGGGGAGCGGGGCGTCGTCCTCGCCCAGGGCGGCATCGAGCAGAGCCTCGGCCGCGCCGTCCGCCGGCTCGGTGGCCTGGCCCACCAACAGATGCTCGATCCCTTTCCCGGCAAGGGTTCTCGCGGCACGCGATGTCCAGTCGTCGGGCACGATCACTCCTACCGAGCCCTCCGCTGCCAGGGCCCGCCGGACGGCGCCCAGCATCGCCGGCCACAACTCCTGAGCCGTGTCCACCTCGACCAGGGTCAGAGTGCCCGGGTCGTCGCGGACGCTGACCGGTGGGGACAGGTCCGGGGCGATCGAGGGCAGCAGCCGCGCCGCGAAGTCGATCACTGCCGCGGGCACGCGGAACCCGCGATCGAGTTCGACCACCGCGGCGTCATCCTGGCCGAGATGGGCCAGCGAGGCCGCCCACGACGGCGCGGCCCAGGGCGTGGTCCCCTGGGCGATGTCGCCCAGGACGGTCATCGACCCGGTCGAGCAGCGCCGTCCGACCGCCCGTAACTGCATGGGGGACAGGTCTTGTGCCTCGTCCAGCACCACGTGCCCCAGGCTCGGGGTGCGCTGCAGGACGTCGGCCAGCTCGTCCAGCAGGACCTGCTCGGCCGCCGTCCAGCGCGCCGATCCGGCCGAGCGCGGTGGTGTCCTCCAGGCCAGCAACTCCTGCTCGTCCGCGCTCAGGACCCCCTCGGCGCACTCGGCCAGGAAGGCGGGCTCGGCCAGCAGTCGGTAGAGCACCTGCGCCGGGGTCAGCGCCGGCCAGCAGTCGTCCACGTACCGTCGGACCTCGCGGCTGCGGGCCACCGCGTCCTGGACCCGATCGTCCGGGGACTCCCCGGCCTCCTCCATCAGCACCAGCAGCGCGTGGGCGAGCCTGTGCGCCAGCATGTCCCGCGCGGCGCCGTATCGGGCTCCACGGGTGCGCAGCTCCCGGACGATCTCTGCGGTGCGGTGGGCGGGCAGGCGCCACCGCCGGACGCCGCGCGGCAGCACGAGTGCTTCCCCCGGCTCCCGGCACGAGGACCAGACCGCGCGGTGCAGCACCTGCGCCATGCGCGCATCGCCTTGCAGGGCAACCCGATTCACCGGTTCCGTGCCGGCTGGGCGCTGAGGGCTGCGGCCCTGCCGCCGGGGCGCAGTCCGCCGACTCACCGAGGTGGCGGGACGCACCAGGGCGTCCACCGTGGTGTGCCGTACCCGCACCTCACCCAGGCTGGGCAGCACAGCGGCGACGTGCTCGAGGAAGGCCGAGTTCGGGCCGACGACCAGCACCCCGGACCGGGACAGCCGATCTCGATGGGCGTACAGCAACCAGGCCGCCCGGTGCAGCCCGACCGCCGTCTTGCCCGTGCCCGGGGCTCCCTGGACGCAGACCGACCGGGTGATGTCCGCCCGGACGATCTCGTCCTGCTCCGGCTGGATCGTGGCCACGATGTCGCGCATCGGCCCGACCCGGGGTCGTTCGATCTCGTGGGCCAGGATCGCGCTCCGGGCCGGAGCGTCGCCGTCCGTCAGGTACTCGTCCTCGTACGCGGTGAGCCGGCCCGCCTCGACGCCGAATCGGCGACGCCGGACGACGCCCATCGGCTCGGCTCGGCTGGCCCGGTAGAAGGCGCGGGAGATGTCCGCGCGCCAGTCGACGACCACCGGGTCGCCGTCGGCGTCGGCCACGTGCCGGCGTCCGATGTACCAGCGCTCCGCCGGGTCTCCCGCCCGCACGGGCGCGTGGTCGGTGCGGCCGAAGAACAGGGCGGCACTCGGGTCGTCGATCAGGGCGGCGGCGCGGTGGTGCAGGGTCGCAGCCAGGTATGCGGCCGAGACCGGATCACCGCTGTGCGCGGTCAGGCCCAGGGTGCGTTCACGCATCCTGGCCAGGTCGGCACGGGCGCGGTCGAGATGGCGCCGCTCTGCCTCCAGGGCCTCGTCGGGGTGGGCCGGGTGGTCTGGGTGGGTGGGGTCGTCGACGTGGCCAGGGGACGAGGACGCCGGGGGATTGGGGGGCGGTGGGGTCGGGGACGTGGTCGGGGGCCGGGTGGCGGCAGACACGGCCACCCAGCCTACGCGCGGTGGCGTCGGCGTCCGCCTGGACCACCCGCTCCGGGCGGGTCGTCCCTGGGGGACGTCCCGAGCCCGGCGCCAGCGGCGTGAGCGGTCAGTGGGCGAACATGGCCGCCGTCGCCGTCTCCACCTCGGCGTACTGGCGGCCGGCCGTGGCCAGAGCCAGCTGAATCTCCTCCAGCCCGACCCTCACCCTTTCCTGGGTGGCCCGCCAGTCGGCGACCACGGACTGGAACGAGGTCGCTGCCTGCCCCTGCCAGCTGGCCTGGAGCTCGAGCAGGTGGTGCATCATCCGGTCCACGTCCTGACTGATCTGGGCGGCCGTGGCCTGGATGGTGCCACTGGCCTGGATCACCTGGGAGCTGTCCACCTGGTACTGCACGAGAACCTCCTTCGCCCTCGGCGGCGTGACCGCGGAGGGTGACTATTGATCAACGGTTGGCCACCGGATCCCGGTGGGTCCCCAGCACATCGGCGACCGCTGCACCGTGACACGTGGTGCGGCCCAACCGGTCTCGTCGTCCACAGGTGAGTGGTCCAGGGCGGTTGTCCACAGGGCGCAGCTCGCCTCCACGGGGTCGATGCGAGGCTTCCTTCCCCTTTCCTCAGGAAGGCTTTGCGGCGGTTTCGCTCTCCCTTGACCGGTGCCCTCCTAGATTTCCGTCCATGACCTCCGAGCGGCGCGCCCATCGGGATCGATCGAATCGCCGGTCCCGTGCCGCGTCGCCGACCACTCGGGTGTGGCGCGCGCTCGCGGTGGCCATGCCGGTGACGGTGATCCTGCTGGCCGTGGCCGCCGTCCAGACCGGCGCGATCTCCCGATTCGGTGACTGGCTCCTCGGACCCACGACGACGGCTGCCCGGCTCACCACCACCAACCAGTCCGATGGCGGACCCGTGACCTATCCCCCTGCGGCGATCCGGGGCGGCGCGCTCCCCGAGCGCACCGGGACGGCCGCGCGCGGTACCGGGGAGGCCCAGGACGGCGACCGCGGCGGAGCGGCCCAGGCTCGTCGCACCACCACGGCCACCAGCGCCGCCAAGTCGGCGAGGACGGCGAAGACGCGGTCGGGCACCACGACCACCTCGACCCCGGCCCAGCAGTCGACGACCACGAGCACGACCGGGTCGGCCGGTGAGACCACCACGTCCACCGCGGCGCCGACCACGAGCACCTCGACCACCACCGCGCCCCAGACCACCACGACGGCGTCCACGCCCGCGACCGCCACCCAGGCCCCTTCCTCGGATCAGGCCACCGAGGTGATCCGGTTGACCAATGCGGCCCGGGCCGCCAACGGGTGTTCGGTCGCCCTGAAGGCCGACGGCAAGCTGACCAATGCCGCGCAGGGGCACAGTGCCGACATGGCTGCGAAGAACTAC
>JAEUJN010000048.1 GCA_016794595.1 Kineosporiaceae bacterium | reverse complement strand
GGTTGTGGGGTGTCCATCTGGTGCTACCTCTACGGCCCGGACGGCGCGGCCGCCGCCCAGCGCGACGAGCCTCGCTGGTGGGCCTGGCTCGGCGAGCGCGCGTCCGGCAACTGACCCGAAACCGACCGGCCGGCACCGGATCACGACCGGCTGAGACGACACCCTCCTCGATTCCCTGGACCTCAGGCACCAGGGAAGGGAGGGGACATGTTCGGCATCTTCGGCTGGTTCGTCACGATGATCCAGACCTATCTCTGAGCAAGGTCGCCCCTCGGGATCATCCCCCGCTCAGGGCCCAGCGCAGGCCGTAACTCAACCCGATGTCGAGTTGCTCGAACCTGGCGCTCAGCTCGCCGGAGGGATCGATCTCGAACGGCTCCCGGGCGGGGGTGGGGTCGTCGACGAACCTCGCCGGCTCCCCCGCCACCCGCCAGGCGCGCACCGGGTGGGGAACCGACCGGAACACCACGGTCATGGCGAACAGGTCCGTCCGGCGGAAGGGCGTGACGATGTAGTAGGGCTCCATCGTTCCCGCCTGGCTGACCCGGGTCGTGTACTCGTGGCTCTCGCCCGCCGCCAGCGGACGCGGCAGCACGACCTCACCGGCCCACGCGCCGTCCCCGATCCGCGCGGGATCGGGCACCAGCTCGCCGCCGCCGAGCAACTCGACCGTGAAAGCCGAGTCGTACTCGGGCGTGCGTTCGGTGCTCCAGCCCACCGTGATCCGGTCCAGCCCGTCGACGGTGGCAGTGACGACGCGGTTCTCGGTCAGCTCCAGGCGGTGATCGTCGAGCACCAGCCGCGAGCGCAGCGCGTCGAAGAACCACCCTCCGGGGGCGAACCTGGACGTCGTGGAGGGGCTCGCCGAGGCCTCGATCCGCTCGACCAGCAGCTGCAGCGCGTCGTCCACCCGCCGGACGGCGGTGCGCCGCTCGCGGTCGATCTGCTGACCCAGGTGGTCCATGCGGGCCTGGAAGAAGCGCGAGGAGTAGTCGGGATCGAGGTTCAGGGCCAGCAGGACGGCGCCGGCGTCGTCCGGGGCCAGGCGAGAGCACCAGCGCCGGATGCACTCGCTGACCTTCGCGCGGATCACCGCCTCGCCGTCCGCGGGGGCGACCCCGCAGGCGGCCCGCAACCGCGGTCCCACGCGGTCGCCCAGCCGTGCGGCCCGCAGCCCCGCCCCCGTACGCAGCCGAGCCAGCTCGGCGCGCAACTCATCGCCCACCCGTGCCCACCTACCCTCGTGGCCCCGTTCGAGCGACCCAATCGCCCCGACGACGGTCGCGATCACCAACTCTAGGGTCGGGGATGTCGTGCATTTGTCCTGCGCAGAGGGACATCCGGTTGTCCGGCAGGGGTCGCTCGCCCACCGGCACCGCACGGGGCACTCGCGGAAGGGTCGGCGGCCCACCTCGAGCGGTGCGTTCTCACTCAGTTGCCAAAAACACGACAAGCGGTCACGGGGTACTGCTCAGAGTCACCTGGCCACCTACAGTTCGTGATGCCGGGGGGTGAGGGTTCGTCCGGTCCACTGCGTCCTGACGTCCTGGCCGACGTTGGACGCCGGCGAGCATGACCCGCCGAGTGCGCCGCCTCCTGGAGGGGAGGGCAGCGTGCTCGGCGGGTCCGTCGCGGCCGGGGTCAGCTCGTGGCGTGGGTGCCGTCGGCCAGGTCCGAGATGCACTGTCCTGGTCCGAGATGCACTGTCCTGATCCGAGATGCACTGTCCTGGTGATCTACCGCCAGGACAGTGCCGGCTTCGGGGCAACAGTGACCTGGTCGGCCCCTCAGCCCGCGATCGGCACGTACCCGGTCACGGCGACGTCGCTGTAGCGACCGTCGGTACAGCGCTTGACCCCCCGGTAGGAGGCGCCCGGAGTCCCGGTGAACGTCGACGACCCGGCGCTCAGCCCGACGTCCCTCGAGGCGGGCATCAGGGCCCCCGCCGGTGAGGAGTCGAAGATCTCGACGAAGAGCGTGCAGGTGATCGCGCGTGGGTAGTAGTTCATCGTCACCGCGCTCCAGGTGAGCCTGACCTGGGTGCCGCTGACCGCGACGGTCATCGTGCCGGCGTCCGGGGAGTCGTAGGGCACGAAACTGACCGCGTTCGAGTCGGTGCACAGCCCGTTCGAATTGCACACCCGCGCGATGAAGGTGTAGCTGCGCCCGTTGGTCAGCCCGGTGACCATGGCGTAGTAGTAGCTGCCCGTGGCGCTCAGGGCCGTGGAACCGCCGCTGTACCTGACGGTCACCGAGGTGACGGTGCCCGAGCCCGGCGCGACGTTGTCGGCCCGGATCGGCGCCCGGCTGTCCGAGGTCATGGAAGCGCCCGGTGTGGGCATGTAGATGTTCAGGGTCGCCACCGGCGGTGCCTCCGGCGGGTCGACCACCACCTGCTCGGCGGCCTCGGCCTGCTCGGACTGCTGACCGCGGCCGGCGACCCGACCGTCGCTCTGCTGCTCACCGCGGCCTGCCTCGCCCCCGTGCCCTTGCTGTGCACCCGAGCAGCCCGCCAGGCCACCTGGCACTGATCTCCGGTGATCATGCCCGGTCGACGAATCCCGTCGTCCGGGATCGTGAGCGCCGGGCTATCCGCGCGTCCCGCGGCGGTGGTTCACTCCCGACATGGCTCGACGCTCGAAGGACGCGCCCTCCCCGGAGGTCCAGGCGCTGGTCGCGCACGTGCTCGGAACGGACGATCCGCTGCAGACCCTCCGGCAGCTGATGTCCGAGCTGGCCACCGGCATGAACCCCCTCGGCGCGCCCGATCCGACCATCACCGTGCCCCCGCCACCTCAGACCCCCACCGTGGTCACGGTCAAGGTGAGCCTGGACAACGCCCGCCCGCCGATCTGGCGGCGCCTCGAGCTGCGCGGCGACCTCACCCTGGACCGCGTTCACGCCCAGCTTCAGGCCGCCATGGGCTGGGACGACTACCATCTGCACCGCTTCGAGGCAGGGCCGGTCAAGAACCGTTGGCGTGCACCGTACTTCCTCACGGAGCTCGACCTCGACGAGGGTGAGCGCGGCACCCCAGAGGCCGACGTTCGGCTCGATCAAGTTCTGCAGGCCCAGGGGGATCGGCTCTTCTACACCTATGACTTCGGCGACGACTGGGCGCACACCCTCATCGTCGAGGGGGTCCGCCTTGCCACCGACGACGACCCGCCCGCCCGCGTGCTGAAGGCGGTGCGGGCCTGCCCACCCGAGGACGTCGGCGGCATCCACACCTGGAACGAACTCGCCGCGGCGCTGCGGAGCTGCCCCAGTCCTCGTGCGCTCACCGGTGAGTTCGCGATGTACGCCGACTGGCTGCCCGAGGACGTCGACCCTGACGCCGTCAACTTGGCCGACATCACCGATCGACTGGAGGCCGCCGGCGTGCCCCCGCTGGTTCTGCACCCGTGGGTGGACTCGGTGATCCGGCGCTCGCCGCCGGAGCTGGCGATCGAACTCTCCGCCTTGGCCCACCAGTCGGGCACCCCGACCCTGGCGCCGGAGGCCGAGGAGTTGGAAGTGCTGCTGCGTCCCTGGCAGACCCTGCTGGAGGTCGCAGGCGGCGACGGCATCCGGCTCACTGCGGCGGGGTGGATGGTTCCCGCGGCGTGTGAACGGCTCTGGCACGAATCGGGGATCGCCTGGGAGATCGGCAAGGGCAACCGTGAGCAGCACACGCCGGAACTGCAGCTGATCCGCGGGCACGCCACGACGGCCCGCCTGATCCGCAAGTACAAGGGCCGACTGGTGCTCACCCCACTCGGACGGCAGGCCGCCACCGACCCGGCGGTGCTCACCCAGGCGCTGGCCGCCAGCCTGCTCAGCGCCACTGACCGGTTCGACCAGGACGCCCAGGCGATCGCGGTGCTGTTGATTGCCGCCGGGCACCCGATCGAGGCCGAGCCGCAGGCGGGCGTAGGCCTCAGCCAGCCTGAGTGGGTGTTCCGGGCGGAGGTGGCACGGCGGCTGACCGACCTCGGGTGGCGTCACACCGACGGACCGCTGCCGCGCTACAGCGTCGGTGAGGCTGCAATCGTGCTGGCGCTGCTCACCCCCCGGCTCGGCAACGCCGGGGGCGGCCCCGCACCGACCTCGGCCGCGGCGCGTCACCTCGCCCGCCTCGCCCTGCGCAGCTGACCTGGGCTCTGCGGCCGCTCGATCAGCCGGCCCGCCTGGGCCGCCTCGGCGCGGGCACCGGTCGAACGACAGCCCACCGCACCGCTGCCTGATCAGCTCCAGCAGCACGTCAGCACCACGGCAGACGGCGCTATCTTCGCGTGACCCCGGGACGGGGCATGCGCAGGCCATCGACGTCGGCGTCACTGCCGTGACGGGTGGGCGAGGTGTCGGGTGAAGGTGATGGTCTTGGTGTCGTTCGCCTCGGTGATGATCGCATGCTCGTATCTCGGGTCGCGCAGCAGCCGATGGTGAAACCCGCACACCGGCACGGCGTCCCGCAGGTTCGTCGACCCACCGCTGGCCCAGGGATGCTCGTGATGGAGCTCGGTCCAGGCGAACGGCCGGTCACACCCGTCCGCAGCGCAGGTCTCGTACACCGTGGCCAACGCGACCCGCTGAGCCTCGGTGAACAGTCGCGTCGAGCGCCCCAGGTCCAGGGGCAGCGAGGCTTGGCCCAGCACCGCCGGGACGATCCCGGCGCCACACGCCAGCCGCCGCGCCTGCCCTGCGGACACCTCGATACCGGTGTCGGCCCTGGCCACCTCGAGTGAGGCGAGCAGACGCTCCCAGCTCAACGTGATCACGATGGTGGCGGCAACCTTTCCCGACAGCCGGTCGGTGGGCAGGTGTTCGAGCAGCTCGGTGAACGCCAGCCCCTGGGCATGTGCCCAGTCGATCTCGCTCACCCGGCCGTCGATGCCACCGCGTTCGTCGCGGACCAACCGCCGCGGCGCGGTCAACTGCTCGAGCACCTTGCGCAGAATCGAGGCTGCCAGCGTGGGCACAGTGAAGTGACCGGTCGAGGTCCCGTCCCGGTTGTCGTGCAGAGTGAACCGCGTTGCCGCCAGCGCGCGGTCCTCCTCGCTGCGCAGCACGGCGTCCTCGTGAGCATCTGCTTCCTCCGTGGGACGCTCCAACGCGTCCAGAGCCCGGCGAGCGGCGCGGCGCAGCGTGGCAGGGTCGACGCGCTTGGCCTTGGCGACGAGGTCGGCCTCGATCCGGGCCTGCTCACCCGGGGTCACATCCGCGGGCAGGTCACCCATCGCCTTGGCGATCACGCCGGCGTGCTCGGCCGACACCTCGCCGTCCGAGAGTGCAGCCTTGGTGGAGCTCAACCCGTTGTCCAACGCACGGGCCAGACCCACCTGCCGCGCCGCCGACGCGCCGTCCGCCCTGGTGGCTTTCGCCAACCACGCAGCGGTACCGCTCATCCCCTCGCCCTCGCCCACCCCCAGAGCGTCCGCCGCCGCCACCGCAGCCAGGCGAGCGGCGTCCACTCGGCGAGCCAGCCGCTCGATCGCCTTCACGTCCTCGCCGGTCACGACCACTGTCGGTACATCGAGGCAGGCTTGCAGGGCGATCACGGCATCCACGACAGTGCCGATCCGCCCGGGCACCGTCAACGGCGACCGCGCATCCGGCTCGAACACCTCCGCGACCATGTCTCGACCATACTCGAACATATGTTCGATTCACAAGTGATGGATGACCACCAGCCGGCCCTGGCCAACCCTCCGATGCCACGGCCGCCGACCCGGACGCCGCCTGAGCGAACCTCCACGATCGGTGAGCACACGTCAGGTCAAGCCGCAGACCGCGAAGACGGTGGGAGTGATCAGGATGAGCAGGAGCGCCAGAACGGCTGCCGGCACGTGCGCCCAACGGTGCTCGGTGGGGTGGACACTGCATGAATCCTTCCCCGACACGGCACGGGCACGAGGCGGACCGTTGTCGCGCGCGGAGGGAACCCAGGCAATGGGGTGCACCGGCTGCCCGCACACTGACTTCTCAGCGTGGGGGGCCCCGGCGGGCGACGTGCCCACCCTCCCCCACGTCCGTCGCACCTGCGACAGCTCTGACCCCAGACCCGCACGCACGACCCAGCAGTCAGCTGCTGCCTCCAACGACCGGTCGACGTGCTCGGCGAACTCGCGCAGCCCACGGCGCAGCGGGAGCGCGGCCGACGCTGCGGCGACCGCCATCGAGAACACGTGGTGACGCCCCCGGGCGTGCGCCCGCTCGTGCTCGACGACCGACCGCACAGCAGGCTCCGCTCGGAGGGCCACCGCGCGTGAGATCACCACATGGTCACTACCGCACATCAGGTAGGCAAGGTCACGGTCGGTGGGCACCACCAGGACATCGTCCAGTCCCGGGTGCGGGGTGGCCAGCAACGCCAGGTCATCGGCATGCCGCAGGCGCTGCTGCCTAGCCTGCTTGCTGAGCCCCACGAACCGCCGCAGCGCGTCCAGGTAGACGGCGAGCACCAAGGCCAGGACCGACTCCGCCGCAAGGACTCCCAGCCACGGGTGGCCGTGCGGGTTGACGGCGAAGAGTGCCGCCAGCACCACCACCAGCACCGGCAGGGCGCCGACCGCAACCGTGACCGCGGACAGGAAGGAGCACGCATGGCGCCGACCCGCCGCCCACAGGATCGCCACCGTGAACAGCAGTGCGGTCAGGGTTCCGAGAAGGATCACCGATGCAGAGAGCATCACGATCCCTTCGCCGCACTACCGCTCATTCGGGTCGAGATGATCGAGCGCCGACCGCAGCCGCGCACGCTCGTCCTCGCTCAACCTACCCACGAAACGCGAGAAGGTCCCGGGACGGTCGGCCATCACCCCCAGTGCCTCACCGATGAGACGGTCGACCAGATCGTCACGCGTCAGGCGCGGCTCGAAGGCGTGGGCCCGTCCGCTGGTGTCCTGGGCCAGCACACCCTTCGCGGCGAGCCGCTGCAAAGACGTCGCCACCGTCGTGTACGCGATCGGACCGGCCATCGCCAGGTGCTGATGCACCTCGCGTGCCGTCCGCGGACCATGGCTGTCCCACAGGAAGTCCATGACCCGTCGCTCGAGTGACCCGAACCGCACGAGACAAGCCTAGACCGATGCCCTACGCATGTTGTAGTACTACAAGGTGCGTAGGGATCGACCTCGGGGGGTTCATATGGCTTTGTCCGGCATGCTCGGTGACCTGTCCACGGCGTTTCGGGCCCCTCAACCCCAGTGGGAGCGCGCTCTGCTCCAGGTCCTGACCGAGTCCTTCGGCTTCCATGCCACCCAGAACGAGTTCTTCCGGGCTCAGTGCGAGGCGGCGGCGCTACCGCCGTCGGCCACCTTCACCCGAGCCGACCTGTGCAGGATCCCGCTCCTGCCGGTGAACCTGTTCAAGCGGCCCGACGCCCACGTCCTGTTGACCGCACCCCTCGAGGACATCGAAACCGAGATCCGCTCGACCGGCACCAGCGGCGTCCCCTCGGTCGCCCGCCGTGACGTGGCGACCGTCACCCGGGTCGCCCTGGCGATCCTCGGGACCTACCGGGAGTTCTTCCAGCTCTCCCACGGGGCCGGCCTGCTCCTCTGCCCCTCCACGGCCGAGGCGCCCGAGATGGGCATGGTCAAGGTCTTCAATGTGCTCAACGGCCTCTTCGACGACCACGCCTACCTCGTCGACGACTACGCCTTCGACGCTGACCAGGCGCGCGCCTACCTCGAGCGATGGGACGGCGAGATGACTCGGCACGTCGTCGGCCCGCCGTTCCTCATCGGTCGATTCCTGCGCTATCTCGAACTCGAGGACCACCGGATCCGGCTCGACCCCGAGAGCCTCGTCATCACACTCGGCGGGTGGAAGCGCTACGACGGCGAATCGATCAGCCGTGAGGAGTTCAACGCCAAATGCACTGCGTACCTGGGGGTTCCGGCCAGTCGAGTGCGTGACATGTACGGGATGATCGAATCGAACATGCTCGCAGTCGAGTGCGAAAACCACCGCAAACACGTGCCACCGTGGTGCTACGTCTCGATTCGGGACGTCACCGATCTCTCGATCGAGCTCCCCCCGGGGCGCACCGGTGCCATCGCCGTCCTCGACGCCCTGAACACCAGCTACCCCGGGTTCCTGCTCTCGGATGACATCGGTGAGGTCGACGAGACGCCGTGCTCGTGCGGGCGAACCGGCCAATCCGTGCGCTTCCTTCGCCGGCGGCAGGGCGCCGAGCTCGGGTGCTGCGCGGTCAGCATCGAGAAGTTCCTCGACGCCCGAGAGATCACCCTGGAGTGTCGACTCGACCCGGCCGGCGCCTGACCATGTCACGGTTCAACCGGGTCGTCATCGATCACTTCACCTCCCCCCGAAACCTCGGCAGGATCGCGGCGCCCGATGCGCGAGCCTTCGTCGGCAACCCGGTGTGCGGTGACCAGATCCTGTTCACCGCGACCTTCGACGGGGAGGTTCTGCACGAGATCCAGTTCGAGGCACGCGGGTGCGCGGCGTCCATCGCCGTGGGCAGCGTGATCGCGGACAGCATCGCCGGTTGCACGGTTGCGGACCTGGAGCAGTTCGCGGAGAGCGCCGTTGTGGAGCGCATCGGAGTGCTGCCGCCCGAGCAGCGCCACGTCGTGCAACTCGCCACCGACGCGGTGCACCGGCTCGCCACCAGCCGTCGAACCGGGATCCTGGACGAGCCGGTGGACGACAGGGATGGCGAGGATGACCGCTGACCCGGTCGAGGTCGCGGAGACGGACCTCCCCATCGATCTCGATGCGATCTACCTCGACCACGCCGCGACGGCACCACTGCGCCCCGTAGCGGCCGCAGTCTGGGTGCGGGTGCACTCCCGGGTCGGCAACCCGTCCAGTGCCCATGCCCACGGCCGCGCCTGCGCCGACATCCTGGACGACGCCCGGAAGCGGACGGCCGTTTTCCTCGGCGCCCATCCCGACGAGATCGTCTTCACCAGCGGCGGAACCGAGGCGATCAACCACGCCGTGCTGGGCACCTTCGCCGAACGACACAACACCGGCCACCTCGTCACGACCACCATCGAACACTCGGCAGTGCTCGAGGCGGCCGAGGTGGTCCGGAGCCGAGGGGTCGACGTGACGCGCGTCCCGGTAACCCCTTCAGGCATCGTGGACATCGACGCCATCGCGCAGGCGATCCGGCCCGACACCCGGCTGATCTCCTTGATGCACGCGAACAACGAGACCGGCATGGTGCAGCCGGTTCGAGCAGCCTACGAGCTCGCGACGTCCTGCGGCGCGTTGCTGCACGTCGACGCCGTCCAGACCGCGGGCAAGCTGCCGCTGGACGACGTACCGGCGCACCTGATGTCGATCTCCGGACACAAGTTCGGCGCACCCCGGGGTATCGGGGCGCTCCGGGTGCGACACGGCATCCGGATCAGCTCGCTGCTCGTCGGCGGGGGCCAGGAGGCCGGGCGTCGCGCCGGAACCCAGAACGTGGCCGGTGCAGCGGCGATGGCGAGCGCAGCCGAGGAGGCGATCGCCGAGCACCTGTCCGGCGACCACAACCGCCGATGCGCAGCACTCGCGCAGCGACTGCTCGAAGGGGTCCAGACCATAGCGGGCGTCCACGTGAACGGATACGGGCCACGGCTGCCACAGACCGTGAGCCTGCGGATCGACGGGGTCCGCGGCGACGCCGTCGCCGACGCGCTCGACCTGGTCGGGATCAGTGTGGGCACCGGATCCGCCTGCCACGCGGGCGCCAGCACCCCGTCGCACGTGCTCACCGCGATGGGGCTGGATGATGATCAGGCCCGCTCCACGATCCGTATCTCCTTCGGCAGCGACCTCGGAGAGGAAGCCGCTGACCGCACCGTCGCCGCGGTGGCGATGGTGGTCCATCGATTGCGCACGGTGGCGGGTGGCCTGGGCGCGAACCCGAGAACAGGGGCGCATGCATGACCATCGCACTGAAGAACCTGGTGTCGGAGACCGGGCGGCTCGTCACCTCGCTGATCGGCGTGGCCTTCGCTTCGCTGCTCGTCCTGGTCATGAGCGGGATCTACATCGGCACCATCGGCCAGGTCACCACGTACATCGACAACACCCCGGCCTCGGTCTGGGTTGCCCAGCCCGGCGTGACCCAGATGTTCCGGTCCGTCTCGTGGCTACCGGCCGACACGGCCCGGTCCGTGGCAGCGGTTGACGGTGTGACGTCGGCCTCCCCGCTGCTCGGCGTCCCCTCGTCCTTCGACCACGACGGCAGCCACACCGCGTACTACCTCGTCGGATACGACCTCGGCGCGGCAGGCGGGCCCTGGGAACTCACCGAGGGCCGGCCGATCCGGTCGGGCGGCGAAACCGTCATGGACGCAGTCTTGGCAGCCAAGAACGACGTCGGCGTCGGCGACGTCGTCCGGCTCGTCGACCGTGACTTCACCGTCGTGGGACTGTCCGACGAGACCGCTGCGGTCGGCAACTTCTACGCCTTCGTCACGCTGGCGGACGCCGCGCAGCTGCTTCGCGCCTCGGGACGCATCTCCTACGTCTTGGCCACCGCCGCCACGGGTCTCGCGCCCGAGACGCTCGCCCAGCGAATCGAGGAACAGGTGCCAACCGTCGATGCGCTGACGGCATCGGAGTTCGCCGACAACAGTCGTAGCATCGTGATCTCGATGGTCGGCAGACCGCTGTTGGCGATGATCCTCATCGGGCTCCTGGTCGGCATCGCTCTGATCAGCCTCACGGTGCTCTCGATGACCCAGGAACAGATGCGTGACTTCGGCGTGCTCCGCGCGATCGGGGTTCGACCCGGGCAACTCGTCGTCACCGTCGTCGTGCAGGCCCTGGTGCTCGCGGTGGTCGGGTACGTGATCGGGGCGGGCGCCACGTTCGGCGTCCGGAGCCTGATCAAGGGCCGGCTCGGGGACGTCACGGTCTCGGTTCCCCCGTGGCTGCTCGCGGCGATGGCCGCCACCACGCTGCTCATGGCCATCCTCGGCTCCCTGCTGCCCGTGCGCCGGGTCTCGGCCCTCGATCCGGCCCTGGCCTTCCGGCGGTGATGACGGTGAACTCGGTCACCAACCCGTCTCCGAACCCCGTCCGCGGGGGAGCCTGCCCGGTCTGCGAGACGCCGATCGGCCACCACGGTGCCCTCTGTTCGAGCTGCCGGCGGCCACTGCCTGCGATCGACGCGGGCCCCGTGCTGGAGGTCAGCGATCTGGAACACACCTACGGCTCAGGGCCCACGGCCGTGCACGCGCTGCGCGGCATGAGCCTGCGCGTCCAGCCCGGCGAGGTGGTGCTGGTGGTCGGGCCCTCCGGCGGAGGGAAGACCACGGCGTTGCTCAGCATGGGACTCCTGCTGACCCCCAGCTCCGGAACCGTGAACCACAGCGGGGTCGAGACCCGCGCCATGACCGAGCGGCAGCGCTCCCGACAGCGGCTGCTCGGCATCGGCTTCGTGTTCCAGCAGTTCAACCTGCTGGAGGCACTCACGGCGCTGGAGAATGTCACCCTCCCGCTGCGGTACGCCGGTGTCCGCACGGCGCCGGCCACGGCGCGAGCGACCCGGCTGCTGGACGATCTCGGGCTCGCCCATCGGGCGACCAGCCGCCCTCGCGAGTTGTCCGGCGGCGAGAAGCAACGGGTGGCAGTCGCCCGTGCACTGGCCCTGGCGCCGCGGTTGATCCTCGCCGATGAACCGACCGCCAACCTCGATTCCGCATCGGGGCACCAGGTCGCCGAGCACCTGGTCCGGGCTGCGCGGCACCAACGCTCGGGAGTCGTGGTGGTCACCCACGACACCCGGCTGGCCGATGCCGCCGACCGAGTGCTCCTGCTCGAGGACGGCCGGCTGCGTGAATCCTCACCGTCCGATCCTGCGGGAACCCGCCGATGATGCTCCTGAACGCACCGGTGAGATCACTGAGGATGCTGGACCTGCAACGGCGCGCCGGCGCCGAGGAGGTGTTCCTGGGGTTGCAGCCGCCTCCGGCAACCGGGATGAGTCTGGACAGCCTGCCGGTGATCCGCGACGGGCAACCCACCCAGGTGGGGTCGGTGTCGATGCTCACCGCGCTGATCCGCGAGGCGCACCAGCACGGGATGCGGGCCAACTTCTGCGCCGATGCCCCCGTGGTCCCCGCCGCGGTCCTTCCGGCGTGGCTGGACCATGTGCGCACCGCCGTGGACGCCGGAGCAGACGCGATCGTCGTCGGGTCGCTCGGTGCCGCCACCCGGGCGGGGACCGTGGTGAGCGGGACGACCTGCACCCTCACCGCCGGCTCGATGATGGCGGTTGCGGCGCCACCCTTGATCGATCTGCTCACCCGGCAGCTCGGCGTCCGCCGGATCGCCGTGCCACAGCACCTGACCCTCGACGAACTGCGAACGGTGCGAGGGCAGGTCGAGGTCGAGCTGGAGGTGCACGTGCAGACCGGCTCCGGCTGGGACTGCACTCGATGCTCGCTGCCCGATCAGCCCGGCGTCGGGCTCGCGTGTCGCGCCGGGTACCGGACCGATGCCGGCTGGGTCGACGCGGGAGCCGGACCCGGGCTCTTGGACGGCGGGCTGGACTGCGCGCTGTGCGACCTCCCCGCACTGATGCAGCTCGGCGTGGACGTCGTGACCATCGCCGGGCGGGAGAGCCCCAACCTGCGGCAGAACGCGAAAGTCACGCAGATCTACCGGCGAGCGCTGGACGGCCTCCGCGCCGGCAGGACCATGCCGGAGATCATCGCCGACATCGACCGGGTCGAGCTGAG
This sequence comes from Kineosporiaceae bacterium, assembly GCA_016794595.1. Taxonomy (GTDB): domain Bacteria; phylum Actinomycetota; class Actinomycetes; order Actinomycetales; family Kineosporiaceae; genus JADJPO01. The sequence continues at coordinate 4,728 of JAEUJN010000048.1, read as the reverse complement.
TTGGCAGATGGCCTGGATCCCCCGGCTGTGCGACCAACGACGGTGCCGCTTCCGGGACTCCCCCATCAGCGCGGCGTTCGTCTGACCCCGAGCCACCACCGCCCCGGCGACACCGAACCCGGCCCGGGACCGAGACGACCGAGAGGGACCCATGACCGAGCAGGCGCACCCGCTGGTCGAGGTCCGGCTGCCCGGGGCGGGCGATATCGACCGAGTGCTCGGCAGCGGCGCGGACGCCGTGGGCATCGGGCACGAGGGGTGCCTGCACAAGGCGCGCCACGCCGGTGCGCTCGTCCCCTTCGTCCGCCACGCTCACGAGGCAGGACTGGCGGCGAGCGTTGTCGTCCCGGTCGCCTGGCCGCGATCCGCGGCGGCCGTGGCGACCTTCGCCCACGATGCCGCAGCCGCCGGTGCCGACACGCTGGTGGTCAACGACTGGGCAACGGCCCTGGAGTGTCGTCCCTACGCCGACCGACTGGTCCTCGGGCGCGGGCTGACCGCATCTCGCCCCCTGGCCGTGGCCGAGGAACCGACGGGCACTGCGGAGCCCGTGCACAGCGACCTCGACGTCGGCATCCAGGACGCGGTGGGTGACGGCGCGGCGCTCGGCGTGGAACTGGACGCCGCGACGCCGCCCCGCCCGGAGACCCTGTGCGGGCAGCTCCGTTTGGTGGTCGGCCCCCGGCTCCGGGCGTTGTCACGTTCCTGCCCCACGCTGCGCCACAGGCACGGAACCGCTGGCAGGTGTGAGGCCCTGTGCACCACCCCCATCACGGTCACCGCGACGAGCCGCTGGCGGCTGGTCGACGGCAAGCGCGAGACCCTGCCGGCCGGGACGCCCGCACGCGACCTGCTCGTCTGGGGCAACGCCGTCCTCGATCCGGCGAGCACCACGCCGGATCGTGTCGCGGCCCCGGTCCGAGTGTGGGTGATCGACCTGCGGTATGTCGCGGGAGAGCTGGCCGAGGAGGTCTCCGCACTCCGGACACCGATGACGCCCCCGCCCTCGCCCACGTGCCGGCTCGATCCCGTATCCGCCCAGCCATCACCGAATCCGTTGAGGAGCAGCACATGACCCACACCGCCCTCCGCGACCGACAGCACGACCTCGTGGACGAGGCACACCTGGTCGCTCAGAAAGCACTGGCCCCCCGGGCCACCGAGCACGATCGGAACGCGACGTTCCCCGCCGACAACCTGGCCGACCTGCACGATGCCGGGCTGATGGGGCTCTTGGCACCCCGTGAGGTCGGCGGGCGCGGCGCCGATCTGCCCGCCTACGTCGCGGTGGTGGCCGAGCTCGCGCGGGCGTGTGGCTCGACGGCTCTGATCTTCGCCATGCACTGTGGCGCCTCGCGGCTCCTGGCCGCCGACGAGTCGCCGGCCACCCGTGATGCCCTGGCGCGGATCGTGCGTGACCGTCAGGTGATCGCGTGGGGCTTCTCCGAGCCGGGCACCGGGGGAAACATCCTGGCGCCGCAGCTCACCGCTTCGCCCGAGGGGGACGGCGTGCGCGTGCGCGGTCGCAAGGTCTTCTGTACCGGAGCCGGGCATGTCGACCATTACCTGTTCAACGCCACGTCCGGCGAACAGGAGTTCCGGCGCGCGCAGACCATGCTGCTGGTCCCGAGCGGCACACCAGGGCTGGGTGTCGAGCCGACCTGGGACGGCATGGGGATGCGGGCGAACCAGGCGAACGACGTCGCCGTCGACGCCCTGGTGACACCCGCACACGTGATCGGTGGTCTCGGCGGCGGGATGCCGTTGCTCGCCCATGCCCTGCCCGCGCTGGTCCTCGGACTCGCAGCGACCTCGCTCGGGATCGCCCAGGCCGCACACGAGTACGCGATCGCGCACGTCCAGCACCGGGTGCACGCGAACACCGGGCACAACCTCGCCGGGTATCAGGGCGTTCGCATGCTGATCGCCGACGCGACCGCTGCCGTGCACACGGCGAGCTTGACCGTGCAGCACGCCGCTCGGGTGGCCGAGACCGACCCGCTGGATGCCCTCGACGCCATGAACCTGGCCAAGTACGTGGCCAACCGCGCGGCCATCACCGTGGCCGACATCTGCATGGAAGTGTGCGGCGGCAAGGGGTTCCTGCGGACAAGCCCACTGGAACGGCATTTCCGGGATGCCAGAGCCGGATCACTCATGGGCGCCAATCTGGGCGCGCTGCGAGACATGATCGCCAAGTCGGCACTCGGCATGGATCCGAGAACGGACTGAGGAGCCCATCATCATGACCGGTACCGACGTGCCCGCGACCGTACCCGACCAGGCGAGCCTGCTCGACGGCGTCCGCGACGTACTCACCCAGACCCTTCGGCCCGAGGACCTGGCGAGGGTCGACCTGTCGGCGATCACGCTGGACACCGCCGTCCTCAGCCTCCCGCTCGACTCACTCGCCCTCATGGCACTGATGGCCGCCCTGGAGGAGCGCTACCGGGTGTTCATCCCCGACGAGAAGGCATTCGCCTTCGAGCGGGTCGGCGACCTCATCGACCATCTGAGCCTGCGGCTGGCAGCGAAGGCGGCCCGGGCGTGAGCGCGGTCCGGTCCGACATCGAGGATCTGATCACCTACGACGCGCTGGCCACGGGACCGGGAGTGTCGTTCGTCGACTCGCGTGGCGGCGTGAACCTCCTCGACGGGGCCACTCTCGACCGCCAGGCTCGAGCGCTGGCCGCGAACCTGCTGGCCGACGGGATGCGGCCCGGCGACCGGGTGCTGTTCGCCGGCTCGAGCGACCGTCGGACCCTGGTCGCCCTCACCGGCGTCCTGCTCGCCGGAGGCGCCCCCTGCCTCCTGCCGGTGGTGCACGGCGCACGGTGGGTCCAGGCGCTCGGTCGAGCCTCGATGGTCGTCCGTCCGTGGGGCGTGCTCGACAGTTCGACGCCGACCTCCTCAGAGGTCCTCCACCTGTGGGAACAGGTGCAGGGCGCGGGAATCCGCGTGCTGGACGTGGATCGCCTGATCACCCAGCCGCCCTCACCGCCCACGGTCGATGGACCGGCCGACGCCGCCGGGGTCCATCACCTCCAACTGACCTCCGGCTCGACCTCGCGACCCAAGGCGGTCGTGCTCTCCCACGCCAACGTGGCGGCCAACATGCGCGCTTTGATCGCCGCCTCAGGGTTGGGCATCGACGAGGTCCGGCTGGTGTCCTGGCTGCCCCTCTACCACGACATGGGCCTGTTGCAGGTGATCGTCGCGCTCAGCCGGCGCCGCCCACTCACGCTGATGGCACCGACGGCGTTCCTGCGCGACCCGTTGGCCTGGTTGGTCCACCTGTCGCGGGCGCGGGCCACGCACACGGCAGCACCTCCGTTCGCCTATCGTGCGTGCGTCGAGGCCGCGGTCCGGCGCGGTGTGCCGGATGGTCTCGACCTGACCTCGGTGCAGCAGTTCTATGTCGGCGCCGAGCCCATCCCGACCGGTGTCCTGCGCGCCTTCGAACGAGCCTTTGCGCCGGCGGGCCTGCAACCCGATGCCCTGACCCCTGCCTACGGGATGGCCGAGACCGTCCTGGCCACCACCGTGGCCCAGCCCACGGCGATCGGCGCCGGCCGGATCGTCGAACGAGCGGCTGCCGACGACGGCGGCTACCCGGGGGTGACCCGCGCGCCGGTGATCTCGTGCGGGAAGGCCGTCGAGGGCATGACCGTCGAGGTGGTTGACCCGGGCGACCGCGTCGTCGACGACGGCACAGTGGGCCGGATCATGGTCGGTGGCTCGTCGGTGATGAACGGGTACCTGCAGGATGGAGTGCTGCAGCCGGCGGCCGGACGGATCGACACCGGGGATCTGGGCTTCCTGGTGAACGGCGAACTCCACGTCGTGGGCCGGCTGAAGGAACTCGTCATCGTCAACGGCCGCAACCTCGTCCCCAGCGAGGTGGAGGAGTGCGTCGAGGACCTCGACGGCGTCGATGCCGGCCGTAGCGTGGCCTTCGGCGTCCTGGACCCCTCCGGCGCCGAACGGCTGATCATTGTGGTGGAGGGCACCGCCGTCGGTGAGGCGGCCGAGCAGCTCGCGTCGAGCATCGAGCAGCAGGTCCGTGAGCAGTTCGGCATCTCCCCCGCACAGGTGCTGATCCGTGAGAAGGGGGCCATCGCCCGTACCACCAGCGGTAAGCGGCAACGAGGTCTGATGCGCGCGCGATGGCTGCGTGAGCACCACGAAACCCCCCGGCGAGGGTGACTCCCCTGCACCGCGACGGTGTGTGACGCGGGCCGGGGCCGCCGGGTCGAGCACCCCGTCGAGCACCCGGCCCGGTTCCCGAGCCCCGGCCTGCTGGTTGTGCGGAACAACGTGCTCACCATCCGGATCGGATTCGTCGGGCTGTTCGCCGTGGGCATCTGGGTATTGGTCGACGCGTTCCTCATCCCGGGGTGGATCCGCGCTCACAATGATGCGGTCCGCCGCCAGGCATACGGCGTCCGCTGAGGCCACCGAGCGGCCGAGTCCACGGCTGTCCTGCGCCCACCTGCGCCCCGCTCCCTGGCGAGCGCCGCCTGGGTCAGGACTTGGTCAGGGCTCTGCGTCGTACCAGTCCGCGGGCCGGCCGGGGGAGACGACCGCGAACCCCCGCTCGGCCGCCGCCTGCGCCTGTCGACGGTCATAGGTGAGAAACTCGTTCTCCCCCAGCTCCATCGCCGCCACGAGATGGATGGCGTCTGCCGTCCGCAGGAACGTACCCGGCGGCGAGGGCAGGCGACCCGC
>JAEUJN010000066.1 GCA_016794595.1 Kineosporiaceae bacterium | reverse complement strand
CGCCGTCCTCGCCGGCGGATCACTCCCCCTGGACCTCGGCCAACAACGCCGCCTGTTCACCGAGAACCAACGCCTCGCCCTGGCCACCCTCTACGACACCTGCGCCATCGACGGCTGCGACCGCCCCTTCGCCTGGAGCGAGATCCACCACCTCACACCATTCGCCGCCGGCGGACCCACCGACCTGTCAAATGCGGTCCCCGCGTGCGCCTTTCACCATCACAAGCTCGACGACCCCGCCTATGAGCACACCGTGCTCACCGATGCCCACGGCCGGCACACCATCACACTGCGACGACGAACCTGACGGGACCTCAGACGGACCTGTCGCTGTAGCACCCCGCGCCAGTCGTGGTCCCGGGGCACTCTGCGATGCCTCCGGCCGCGGCCGCCGCCGTGCTGCCCACCACGGACGCCGCGGCCGATCACACCCGGACGATGACCAGGCCCGCCAAACCCTCGACCGCCGAGAAGTCGTCGTCCTGGGTGACCACCGGCAGGCCTCGGGAGGCAGCGGTGGCGGCGATCCACAGATCGTTGACGTTCACCCGGCGTCCCGCCTCGGCGAGCAGTACCCGCAGTCGCGCCCACATGAGGGCAGCCTCGGCGTCGATCGGCAGCACCTCGATATCGGCGAGCGCCTCGACCGTCACCAAGCGTCGGGCCCGGGTGTCGGTGTCCCGAGCAGCGAGCACTCCCGCGTGCAGCTCGGCCAGGGTGACCACGCTGATGGCGCTCTCGTCCGGAACCCGCGTCGCATCGAGCGGACGCCCCGATTCGGCAGCGATGAACACGCTCGTGTCCAACACTCCCCGGGGCGGCGCCGCCGAGGTCACGTCAGGGGGTCCAGATCGTCGGTGGTCTCCCCCGCCAGAACGTCCAGATCGTGCCGCAGCCCGGGGTCTGCCTGGACGATGCCGAGCCGGCGGACCAGCTCGGTGCGCGCGATCCAGCGTCGGCGTCGGGCCTGAACCGGTACCACGCGCGCCACCTGGCGGCCGTTGACCGTGACCACCACGTCCTCACCGGCGGCCACCCGACGCAGCACCTCAGCAGTGTGATTGCGCAGGTCACGCGAGGGGACCTCAGTCATGCTACGAATGTAGCACTCTCGTAGCCGCTCCGTTGGCGGGGCCTGCCCGCCGGCATCGGTTCGAGAAGGGGCACGTCGAGAAGGGGCACGCAGGAGCTGTTCGTGTCCGACAGAGGGTGGAACGCGAGACGGAGCCCCTGCCAGGCCGGGTTCAGCCCATCTCGCCCGCTAACCTCCCGCTGTGGCCCGCACCGAGCGGGTAAGGCGGGGCACCGCGACCGTCCGGGAACGCATCGAGGAGGCCATGGCCCCCGAGCCGGCAACGGGCGCTCGCCGAGCGGCACCCGTCGTCCCCGATCCCGAACAGGTGCTGGCCGCCGCCCAGGAGTTCACCGCCCTGGTGCGCTCGGGTGCCTACCTCGGCCGCAACCGGGCGGTGAGCCCGAAAGAGCGCAGCCAGTGGCGCTTCACCTTCCGACGGCTGATCGCCGACGCACGCTCGGCGCTCGCCGCGGACGATCCCGCGGACGCCGAGGTGGCCCTCGCCGAACTGATCGACCTGGCCTGCGCCTTCCGGCACCACGATTACGTCCGGTCGCAGGATCCGATCGAGGCGGCGGCGATCGTGGTCTCGGACGAGGTCGCCATCCTGTGGCGTCAGCTGCTCGACCGCCACGGGTTCGCGACCTTCGCGGCCACGGCCGCGGGGCAGTTCCTGCGCTGGGAGAGCCGTTTCGGCTGGACCCGTAGTGGTTTCGAGAAGATCGCGGCCCGCGAGAGCAGCCTGACCGAGGTGCTGACCGGGCTGCTCGTCGTCCCGGACACCTGGGTGACCTTCACCGAGCAGTACCTGCGCGCCCTGGACGACGCCGCGCCCCGCCCGGTCGAGCTGCCGCGCACGGCGAGTGAACGCTTGGCCGCCGAGCACCGGCAGCGCGACGAAGAGCGGCGGCGGGGAGATCGCGCCGAGGCCATGATCGGCTGGCATCTGGCGCTGCAGGAGCGCCTGCTCGACTCCGAGGACGCGGCCCTGCTGGACCGGATCGCCGAGCACCCCGCACTGGGCGGGCCGGAGCTGGACTACTTCCGCGCCCGGCTGGCCCACGCCCGCGGCGACCTCCCGGCGGCACATCGCCTCGTCCACGCCGCGCTGGAGCGCCTGCCCGGCCACCAGGCGTTCCTGGCCTTCGCCCAACGGATCGAGGCGCCGCTGCCCGAACGCGCCGCCCGGATCGTGGCCGATCGCCAACGGGGGCCTGACTGACAGGGCCGGTGGCGGTGGGGGAAGCGCGCCACCTCCTCATCCGTTCACCTGATTCAATGCCGGGTCGCGTGGGCACCACCGTTCGCGTTGTCATCATGATCACGACACAGCCGCCCCCGATCCGAAGCTCGCCCCCCACTGCGGCGGCCTCGGACGGGACGGTGCCCCTCGGCTCGCCCGACGGGACCGCCGCGCCCTCCGCCCGACCGGGCACCGACTGGGCGAAGACCGACACTGCCCGCACGTCGTCCTCGACCCGAACAGGCCCGGCGACCACCTCACCGACGACCACGGCCCGGGCTGGATCGGAGCCTGGGGTGCCCTCGGTGGAGCAGCAGGATCCCCCGCCGGTGACCAGCCCTCAGACTGCGGAGACGGAGGCCGTGGCGGCCCCCCAGCGCATGAGGGCTTACGACAACTACGGGCCGGCCATTCAGCCAGGTCAGGCGATGTGCAGCGGCAATCCCGCTCGGCCCGAGTCGATCCCGGGCGGCACGCTCACCCAGACCTTCGTCGTGCCGAACGGCGTGAGCGCGCTGGACGCCGCCACGATCCAGATCGACCCCAACCCGGCGGTCACCGCGCAGGTCAGCCTCGCGGTCAGCGGCGGCGGTCAGGTGTCGGCCATCGCCGCCGCGTCGGGCGACACGACCTTCGCCCTTCCCCGGCTGGCCGTCACCCCCGGCCAGACGGTCACGCTGAGCCTGAGCTCGCGGCCACCCAGGGCAAGCTGATCACTGTCTATGTCGCCGGCGCGCCCGGTGGCCAGTTCCGCGCGCAGAACACCTGCTCGGACGGCGCCCCCAGCACCACCAGATCACCCGAAGGGCTGCGCGCGGTGATCTCGGGGTGGAGCTGAGGGCGCTCCGCCGCGTCAGGGTCAGGCCGCCGGCGGCACCGGGCCCACCGGCGATTCCCTGTGAGTCGGCCTCTCGCCGAGGCCGTCTGCACCGAACGCCTGCGGGCCGCGCCCGGCGGCCAACTGGTCGTACCAGTGCAGTCGAGCGCCGGCACGCTCCAGCTCGGCCATCGCCCAACTGCCGTCCAGCGCGTGAACCGCGATCACGGCGAGGTTGGCAATCGCGCTCAGGACGGCGAAGATCGCACCCAGGGTCGCCGCGGTGACCGCACCGTCCATTCCCATGGCGCGGATCTCGTTGACCACCCGCAGGTCCATCAGGAGGGCCAACGCGGCGACCAGGACGCCCGAGACAGCCAGCATGATCCAGGTGAGGGAACCGACTGTCCGCCAGCTGATCTCACCCAGTTCGGTGCGGAAGGACCGCAGCCGAAGCCCGGTCATCGCGAGCCAGGTGTAGCCGACGCCGCCGCCGAGCAGGGCGAGCATGAGCGCGGCGGTCGAGCGCAAGGGCGCTTCCAGCAGGGCGCCGGTGGCGACGTTGAACACGTCGGCCGTGAACGACAGCAGCACCACGACGTCCAAGAGGGCCACGACCCAGGGGACGTGGCGCATCGGCAGTGGCAGACGACGGTGCACGGGTGCCCCACGCAGGATCTGCTCGCGGACGGCAGCGCCCAGCTCGACATGGAACTGCGTCAGTTCGGCGATCGTCGGGTAGCCGAAGTGCGCATCGCGGATCCTGCCCGCCCATCGCCGCTCGGGGGTCGCACGCCGTTGCTCGGTGAGGTAGTGAGTGGTGTCGGTCATGGCGGTCTCCTCAGTGAGAGTCAGGGTTCGGCGAGGCAGCGGTGGGCACGTGCAGAGGTCCTTCGGGTGGGGTGGTCGACAGGACGAAGGTGACCGTCACACACCGGTGCTCGCTGATCAGGCCCGGATCGGCCAGCTCGCTCTCCGCCGTGTAACCCTGTGAGCCCGAACCGATCACGGCATCCAGGTGCTCGTGCGGCACCCCGAGCGCGACGAGGCGGCGGGCGACCGCCTGAGCCCTGGCGAGAGAGAGCCGCTGGTTGTGCTCGGCGCTCCCCGTGCTGGCGTCGGTGTGACCGGTCACGACGAGATGGTCGCGTCGTCCGCGTTCGGCGAGTCCGCTCAGCACCGCGTCGGCCTGCGCCGTGATCTCGGCGCTGTCGAGCTCGAAGAGCATCGCCGCAGGGATGCGCACCTCGCCGGGAGTGGCGTCCGGCTCAGGCAAGGGCACCACCGGGACGGCGACCCGAGAGCGAGGCGCCCCACCGGAGGTGCGCCGCGCGTCCACGACACAGGAATCGGCGGCCGCCGCGCGGCACAGCTCCTGCCACAGCACGACGATGCGCCGATGCAGAGGCGGGGGCAGCGGTGGTTGGCTGCCGGCAGCATCACCGAGCCCGATGAAGGTGACCCGAGTGCCGGCGGCATCGGGGAGCCACCCCTGCCCACGCAGCATCGAGCTGACGTGCCGCGGATCGGCGTCCCACCCCAGCCGGCGCACATCGACCGGATCGACGGTGGTGACCCCGCTGCTGACCAAGACGATGGTGCTGCCGGGATAGCGCCTCACCGCCTCGTGCCAGAGTCCCAACAGGTCGAGGCCCGGACCGGTGGCCGGCTGAGCCGGCTCGGCCAACTCCTCCTGGATGGCACGCAGGTTCCGTTCGAGCAGTTGGCTGCGATGCGAGCCGCGTTCGACCTCACCGTTCGCCCGGAACGGCGTGATCGGCATCGTGGTGATGGTGACGTTGTGGCGTCGGCCCTTGAGCAGGACGGCGCAGGCATCGTCGCGAGCACCGAGCGTTCGCAGTAGGTCGAGCACCTCGGGCGTCAGTTGGGGAACCGGTTCAGCGCCGGTCCCGGTGGCCGCGAGGACCACTGTTCCCGACGAGACACCTGGCGCTACCGCCGAACCCGAGAGGCGAGGGCTGGTTGGGGGCCGTGCGGCGTCGGTGCCGCCGAAGCACATCGGGCGCAGCGCCGCGAGGCTCGGATCCGAGGCACACCCGGCGAGTGCGACGATCAGTGCCGCTGTCAGCGAAACGAGCCGTTTTGGCCCGGTTGGCTGCTGACGGTGAGCACGTTTGGGCGTAGTGTCATGCACAACAGCCTCCGTGAAATGGTGTCTTCTGAGGGACCCGTTGAGTTGTCTCGAGCGACTCGCGGAGGCTGCGGGCGGGGTCCTGGTTGCCGCCGGGACCCTGCCCTCCCCTCCGTGATCTCACAGCCGTCGCGCGCCACTCAGCCGGCCGATCCGATGGGCCTGGCAAAGGTGGAGTGAGCGCAACGCGCGCTGGTCCACCGTCAGGCCCCCCGGTGGTGGACGTCCGAGCGGGTGCTTGATCTCGATGGTAAGTGCTCGGAGGCAGTTTGTGGAGTGCCCTATTGGCTTGCCCTTGGCAAGTGACATAGGGTTGGGCGATGATCGGCACTGACGATCAACATCGTTATGCAAGCGTGACAGGGCCAGGCGCACAGCGGCTGCGCCACGTCAAGGCCCAAGGGATACCCTCGCGTCCCATGGCAAGTGCCGACGGCACACCACGCTCCCAGCACGCGGAGCGACGGTGCCCCGCGGTCGCCGACAGTCGCCCCGCGCAACGCCAGGGCATTGTGTGCGCTCCGAACCCGCCACTCCACCTCAGCTCGAGGGGCTGAGATGGCCACTGGTGCCAGTTCGACCGTCCTTCGTTGGGATCTTGCCCGGCGGCTTCGCGAGTTGCGCTTGTCGGCGGAACTCACGATCGAGGACGTGGCCAAGGAGCTCATGTGCTCCCCGGCCAAGGTGTCCCGGATGGAGACAGCAGGGCGTGGGATCCAGCCGCGAGATGTCCGAGACCTCTGCCGCTTCTACAAAGTCACGGACGAGGTCCGTGAGGAACTGATGGCTATGGCCCGTGACGCGCGGCGGCCAGGGTGGTGGCACGATTATCGAACACTCGACGAACAGACGAAGACATTCATCGGTTTGGAGACCTCGGCGTCGGCAATCTTGATGCTGGAGTCCCGTGCAGTCCCGGGTCTCATGCAGACTCGTGATTACACGGAAACATTGTTGCGGGGGTTATTACCACCAGAGGAGCAGGCCGGAGTAGAGGAGATGGTGGAGCTCCGGCAAAAGCGAATCGAGCGCGTGCGGTCCGGCGAGGTCAGTTTGGAGGTCCTTGCTGACGAGACCGTGTTCAGGCGTGATTTCGGACGCCCCGACATTCTGAGGCGTCAAATACAACAGTTGATCGACTTCTCGACCTACGACAATGTCCAGCTGCGCATTCTGCCGTTCTCCGCGCCCGCTTCACCCGGAATTCACGGGTCCTTTCAGCACCTGGCATTGGCAAGCAACCCTCCTTCGGAGTTCGTCTTCATCGAGGGACTCCGTGGACACTTCCTGATCGACCGTGAGACTGACGTTGCTCGCTTCCTGAGAGCGTACGAATCCACGAAGATCCATACACTGCCGCCGGAGGAGACGCACGACTGGTTGAGGTCACTGCTGACCGGGAGCGCCTGATGGCACTCCTTCAGTTGCAGCCCGCAGTCAATTCGCGAGACTCTGCCTCCGGCGCAGCCGGCCCAGCCACCAGGCTCGGTCGGTCCCAACATCACAGGAAGCAGAAGATCGATGAGCATTCGCCTCCTTGCATCCGGACGCCTCAGAAGAAGGTCCATTATGCGGCGGCCGCCGACTTACCTGGAGGCCAACTGGGTTCGGTCCGATTTCTGCACTGCCAGTAGCTGCGTCGAGATCGCGCGTCTCGCCAGTGGAGACGTGGCAATTCGCGATTCCAAGGACCTTCGGCAGCGACCACTGAAGTTCACCGATGATGAATTCCGAGCCTTCATCGCCGGTGCCCGGTCAGGCCAGTTCGATCACCTCTGACGGGGAGCTTGACGAGCCGACATCGTCGTGCCGAACTGCTGTTCCGGTCTCCCGTATTCCCTCATCCTGAAAGGAAAACGCCATGGCGTTCAAGGGACTTACTCCCGCATCTGGAGTAAGCTGGCGCAAGTCGACGTATTGCGGTGTAGCGACGTGTGTCGAGGTCGCTTCGCGCGACGGGATGGTGTGCGTTCGGGATTCCAAGCATGAGAACGGCCCTGTGCTCGCCTTTACCAAGAGGGAGTTCTCGGACTTCGTCATCGGCGTGAAGAGTGGCGAGTTCGACGAGTTCACGCACGGAGCACCGGACGACTACGACACGACCGCCTGAGGAGTGGCGTGTTGGCGTGTTTCGAGTGGGTTTCGTCACGTTGAACGCCGTGTGTCTTGTCCCTGCGCAGACGTCTACCTAACCTGCGAGGACAACCTCATCCCGGCGGCCCACCGTGTCACAGACGCCATGGCGGGGCCTCCTCTCTGATTCGACGCGATCCGTCGATAGGAAAGGCGACCACCATGACGAAACCACACCAGAGCACGGAAGACCTGGGTGAGGACCCCGGACTTCTGTGGCACAGGCCACTCGCTTGCGCTTCGGCAAATTGTGTCGAGGTAGCGATGAGTGGCCAGCACGTGTACGTCCGCAACAGCCAAGACACTGAGGGCGCCCCACTCCGCTTCGACCGCGCGGAGTGGGGCGCCTTCGTGGCGGCAGTGCGCACAGGTCAGTTCGCCGTCTCCTGAGGGCGTGAACCGAAGATCATTTCTTCTGCGCGTGGCGGTCGATGACTCTGAGAGATCGTTCGGTACGTTTGCGTGACCATGGCCCCGGCGATCGCTGTCGCTGGGCTTCAGTTGCGGAGAGGTGTCGTGATCCTGGGTCGGCTCGCAGGCGCCATCCGCCGCCGCGCACTGCCCATCGCGGCGCTCGGCCTGCTCGGTACTGTGACCGGGGTCGGGTACGGCATCGCGGGCCCGGCGGAGTACGAGGCCACCGCGCAGTTGTTCGTCACCGCCGCGCGGACGGCCGACGGCCAGTTGCCCCCCGCCGAGCTCGCCACGACCGAGGCCCGGGTGCGCAGCTACGCCCGACTGGCCACCTCCGATGAGGTGCTGCGCACCATCACCACCCAGTTGCGCCTGCCGTACAGCACCACCGATCTCGCCGCCCGGATCAGCGCCGAGGTCAGCCCGGGCACCCTGACCATCGACGTCCGCGCCCGCGACGACGACCCCGAGCGGGCCCGTGCCCTGGCGCGCGCCGTCGCCCAGAAGCTGCCCGACACCGCTCACCGGCTGGCCAATCTCGATCGCACCGGCGCCTCCCAGGACATCCCGGTCGCCATCACCGTGACCTCCGAGGCGCGCGCCTCCGCCGACCCCCTGCGTCCCGGCCTGCTCGTGAGCACCGGCATCGGCCTGGCCGCAGGCCTGCTGGCCGGTCTCGTGCTGGCCGTCGCAGGGCTGGTCGGTGACCACAGGGTCAACCGCCGCGCCGACCTCACCGGCATCGTGGACCGCCCCGTTCTGGCCGAGATCCCCCTGCAATCGGGCCGCTTGCTGGCCGCCTTCACCGGCCAGGACCGCAGCACTGGATATGCAGAGTCCTTCCGCCGGCTGCGTTCTCACCTGCCGCTGACCAGCGTCGGCACCGGCGACGGCTCGCTGCTGGTCACCAGCGCCGCCCCCGGGGAGGGCCGTACCACCACCGCCGTGAACCTCGCGGTGTCCCTGGCGCACACCGGGGTCGAGGTGGTGTTGATCGACGCCGACCTGCACGGGCGCGGGGTGGCCGCCGCCCTGGCCCTGGACCCCGATCAGCCCGGCTTGACCTCTGTGCTGACCGGGGACACCGAATTGGACGAGGCGCTGCGGCCCTGTGCCCAGGGGTTGGGACTGCGCGTGATCACCGCCGGTCCCGTGGTGGCCAACCCCGGTGACCTGCTGGCCACGCCTCGGATGGCCTGGCTGCTGCGCACGCTGGTCAGCGACGGCATGACCGTCGTGCTGGACAGCCCCGCCCTCGAATCGGTGGCGGACGCCGTCACGCTGGCCCGGTTGTGCGAGTCCAGCGTGCTCACCGCGCACTGTGGGCTGACCCGGGTCGCCTCGCTGCGGGCCGCAGTCACCGAACTCGCGGCCACCGGCACCTCGGTGCTCGGCGTCGTCCTGATCGCGGTCCCCCGAGCAGGCACCCGCCGGCGCGCCTCGTCCGGGCGGGGCACCCGAACCGCCCTGCGCCTTCCCCGCCTGGGCCGTGGGCGATCCGGGCAGGTGCCGGACGCCGGCCGCGCCCACCGGGCCACGCCGTCCGCCCCTATGGGCGCCGCCGCCCCGGCGGGCGCCCCCGTGGCCGAGCCCGTTCAGGACTGGACGGTCACCACCCCCAACGGCTGGGCGCCCGGGGACACCCTGGCCGGCGCGGTCAGCGTGATGGACCGCGCGGCCGGCAGCCACCCCGACGGCTCCTCGTCCGAACCCTTCTCCTCGCCCGCCTCCTCACCCTCTTCCCCGACCGAGCCCTCCTACTCGCCCGAACCGATCTTCGCCACGATCAGCGCCGCACTACCCCCTCAGCCACCGTCGATCGACCCGGCCGGCGTTCCCGCACCCCGCCAGCCCTCGACAGCCTGGGCCGCGGACCAGGCCGACCAGTGGACCGCGCGTCCTTCGACCGGTGCCGACGCACCCTGGGTCGCACCCCCGGCGAGCGGGCTGCCCGTCGTGCCCGAGCCGATTCACCGCAGCGATGGTCCCGAGATCCCGGACACCCCGAACGTCGGCCTGCCCATGGCCCACGACGTCATCGCCCCGGCGTGGTCCCCCGGCGAGGACGAGACGGACGATCGCTCCCCGATCGCCGAGTACTGGGTACGCGCCCACCAGGAGGACGACGACCCCGACTGGAACGCCCAACCCGCACCCGAGGACTCTCCGGCCCCGGCAGGGGGTTCACCAGAGCCCATCTCGCTGCCCGACGACGAGCCGGATGGCGCCGCGCATGAGCTCTGGCGCGACGTCGACGACGCCTTCGCCCAGGGCCCGGCACCGGACCCGGCGCAGTCCGACGAGCTGGACCAGCAGCGCTGGCCGGTGGCCGACACCGAGCCGTGGGGTGTCTCCCGCCACTCCCCGACGCCGCCCAACCCGTTGTTCACTCCCCAGACCCGGTTCGATCCGCCGGCGGACGAGCTACCCGCTACGCAACTGCCCGCTCCCCCACCGCTACCCACCCAGTTCACGGCGTCCCCCCCGATCTCCCCCGCTGTGCCGCCCACGGCGCCTGTCGTCGCTGCGGCCGTGGGCAATCCACCGCCGGCGCCGTCGGTGGAACCACCTGCCGTGGCCAGCGCTCCCTATCAGGCCGTCTTCCCGCCTGGTTACCCGGTGGTGCCGCCCCAGTCCCCCACGGCCACCGCCGTTCCGCGGCAGCCGGGCTCCTATCAGCCGGCCGTCGATCAGCCCGGCCGCCACCAGCCCGAATCGACCGAGACGGTGACGGCCTGGGCAGCCCCCTCCGCACCACCGGCGTGGGCCGCGGGCAGCCCCGAGCCGCCCTCGCTCGGCTACGGTGCCGCAGCCGGCCAGGGCCTGCCCACCACCCCGGCGGCGTCCGGGTACGGCTACGAGTTCACCGAGGGACAGGTGGTCGAGACCCCGACCCCGTGGGCAGAGCCCCCGGTGCCGCGAGGGGCGCACCGGCTGGAGGCAGCCGACCTGTCGACGATCCCGTTGGACGCCGCCCGGGCGATGGACATCACCCCGGCCAAGCGGCGCCGCTGATCACATCCGCCGCTGTGAGGGTGGACCCGTAGGTCAGGCCACGTGACGCAGGTACCAGGCGTACGTCGCGGCAATCCCGTCGCGCAACCCGATCCGGGGCCGCCAGCCCAGCGTGGCCAGCCTGCCCACGTCGAGCACCTTGCGGGGAGTCCCGTCGGGCTTGGACAGGTCCTGGTCGAGTTCGCCCCGCCAGCCCACCACGTTGGCGACCAGCTCGGCCAGCGCGCGGATGGTCAGGTCCTCACCGGTGCCGACGTTGATCGGCTCCGGCTCGTCGTAGGTGTCCAACAGGAACAGCACTGCCTCGGCCAGATCGTCGACGTGCAGGAACTCGCGGCGCGGCGTCCCGCTGCCCCAGACAGTCACCGAGGGGGCGCGGGTCACCTTCGCCTCGTGGAAGCGGCGGATCATCGCCGGCAGCACGTGCGAGGACGTGGGATCGAAATTGTCGTGCGGCCCATAGAGATTGGTGGGCATGGCCGAGATGTACCGGACGCCGTACTGGCGCCGCAGGGTCTGCACCTGGAGCACACCGGCGATCTTGGCGATGGCGTAGCCGTCGTTGGTCTGCTCCAGCGCGCCGGTCAGCAGTGAGGACTCCTGGATCGGTTGCGGGGCGAACTTGGGATAGATGCAGCTCGACCCGAGGAACAGCAACCGCTCGACCCCGATCCGCTGTGCCGCCTGCATCACGTTCAGCTGAATGCGCAGGTTGTCGGCCAGGAAGTCCGCCGGGGCACTCGCATTGGCCATGATCCCGCCGACCCGGGCAGCGGCCAGCACGACCACCTGTGGCTCGACGTCCTTCAGGAAGGCATCGACCGCACCCTGATCGCGCAGGTCGACCTCGGAGGAGGTGGCCCCGACCAGGTCGGTGAAGCCCTGGTCCTCCAAGTGGCGCCAGACCGCCGAGCCCACCATGCCCCGATGCCCGGCCACGTACACCCGCGCCGCCCGGTCAACGCTCACCGGGACCTCCTCTCCGCCAATGGGGTTGGCATGCTCCGCACCGTCAGTGGGCACCTCGCCCACGCAGGACGGCGAACACCGTCTTCCACAGGATCTCGGCGTCCAGCGCGACAGACCAGTTCTCGACGTAGTACAGGTCCAGGCGCACCGACTCCTCCCACGACAGCGCCGACCGCCCGTTCACCTGCCACAGCCCGGTCAGCCCCGGGGTGACCAGGAGCCGCCGGTGCACGTGCTGCTCGTACTGCGCCACCTCGCTGGGCAGCGGCGGGCGGGGCCCGACCAGGGACATCTGGCCGCGCAAGACGTTGACCAGCTGGGGTAACTCATCGATCGACAACCGCCTCAGCCAGCGGCCGACCCGGGTCACCCGAGGGTCTCGCCGCAGCTTGAACAGCACCCCGTCCCCGTCGTTGTCGACCAGCAACTCGGCCCGCCGCTGCTCGGCGTCCACGCACATGCTGCGGAACTTCACCAAGGTGAACGGCTTGCCGTCCCGCCCGATCCGCTGCTGGGTGAAGAACGCCGGGCCTCGGCTGGTGACCACCACCAGCAGCGCCACCGCAGCGAACAGCGGCGCCAGGACGATCAATCCCAGGCTCGACCCGAGGATGTCGATCGTCCGTTTGACCACCCGGCCGCCACCGGTGAACTGCGGCGCCGCGATCTGGAGCAGGGGTAAACCCGAGACCGGCTTGACCTGGATCCGCGGGCCGGCGACATCGGTCAGGGCGGGTGCGACCAGCAGGTCGACGCCGGCCCCCTCGAGCCCCCAGGCCATGCGACGCAAGGCCTCCGGGGTGACCCCCGGAGAGTGGGCGACCGCCACGGTATCCGCGCCCACGACCCGGATCGCCTCGCGCACATGGGCGAGGGTCTCCCCCGCTCCCAGGTGCCGCACGGGGGCGCAGCGACCGACCACGTGGAGCCCGGCGTGCGGGCTGGCGAGCAGGCGGTCACGCAGGGCCGTCGCGGCCGAGCCCTCTCCGACCAGCAGCACCCGGTGGCAGGCCCGGCCCCGGCCCCGCAGCCGGTGGAGCGCCTGGCGGGCGAGGTAGCGCTGCGACAGCACGATCACAGTGCCCACCGGCAGCGCGATCCCGACCATTCCCCGGGCCACCTCGATCTTGGCGGCGTAGGCGACCAGGCCGAGCAGCGCCGCGAACCGCACGACGGCGTTGCCGACGCGGCGGAACTCCTCGCTGCCCAGGCCCACGATGCGCAGGTCGTAGGCGCGCGAAGCGGCCAGTGTGAGCACCCAGGGCACCGTGGCCACCAGGAGGAACTGAAGGTAAGTGGTGCCCTTCAAGGGGCGGTCGAGGGTGCCGAACCAGACCATCATGGCGATCAGGCCGGCCACGATCAGCCCCATGGCATCCAGGGCCACCAGGCCCCCGACGTAGTGCCGTTGCCAGCGCGCGACCGGGCCGTGAGACTCCAACGGCACCAACGAGACAGCGTCGTGCGCAGGCTCCTGCCCGGGGCGGGGCATCGGCACGCCCAGCCTCGGATCCTCAGCGGTCAGGTCGATGATCTCGAGCACCGGGACGCCGGCCGTGTCCTCGATCGTGACATCCCGCAGACCAGCCATCAGGACACCCCGCAGGCGCTGACGTCAGCGGTGGCGGTGGGCGGGTTGACCATGGCCTGGACCGGCAGCAGGGGACTGCCGCCGACCCCCGCCGGTTCGCGCAACTGCAGCACGAGGGTTCGACGTGCTCCGGGCTCGATCTCCAGGTTCATGCCGAACGAAGGCCTTCCCGCAGTGGTGGTCTCGGTGATGAAACCGCTGTCCCGCCCGTTGCCCACGACGCCTCCGTCTGGCAGCCGTGACGGCAGGTCGCCTTCAGGGGGCGCCGCCATGACCGGGACGCCGTCCAGCATCGCCCCCTCCAGGTGGGACCCACGGGTGACGAGCACTTCCAGCCCGACCCGATTCTGGCCGACCTTCGTGTCGTACAGGGGCTTGTCACTGCGAACGGTGACGTACTCCGGCAATCCCTTGCGCGGGACCGAGTTCGTGAGCGACACCGATACCGACACCTGACGACCGGCCGGGGCGCAGTGCTGCACCTGGTAGGCCAGAGTCTGGCTCAGCCAGGTGTCGAGCTTGTTGCCCGCGGCATTGATCACCACGGCCTGCGCGAACGGTTTGCCGGTGTCCGGGACAGCGCCCGCCAGCCCCGATCGCTCGAGCACCGACTGCTCACCCGCGGTCGCGCTGAACAGCAGCAGGTGGCGCCCGCGGGCGGCGGCGTCCAGACCCGGGACCAGTTCGCGGGCCGGGGCTTTGCCGGTCAGGATCGCATCCATCGCTGCGACCCCGACGCCCAGCATCAGCTGCTTGCGCTCGGCCGCCAGGTCGGCCCGCTGGTACTGCTCGAGCAGGACCAGCTTCTCGATCCGGTCGGCCCCCACGGTTCCCACCACGGGTGCCGTCACCGGCCCAGTGGCCCGCAGGACGTCGGCCAGCGCCGCAGGGTCGAGCGCAACCGCGCCGTCCAGCTCTTGCCCGGTCGCCGACTGCCACATGGCGAGCCAGGCAGCACCGACCTCGGGGAAGTGCGGGCTCAGATTGGCGTTGAGCCACAAGGAGGTTGCACCCTCGGGGCCATAGCGTTCGAGGAAGGTCTCGTCGATCCCGGTGATGGACTCGGGCAGCTGCGGCAACTGGGTGTTGGCGCCGGTGCGCTCGACGACCACCCGTCCCTGCTCGGCGCGGACGATGGCGAAGGCGTCCAGCAGGCCGCCGGTCCCCCGCGCCTCAGCCGGGTTCTGGAAGGCCACGAAGTAGCGGCGGGCGCCGTCCTTGCCCAGCATCGACGGGGCCAACTCGGACGCTGTACGGGCCGAGGTCGTGATCCGCGACAGCGTCCGCAACTGCTCGAGCAGCTCGGTGTGCGCCTCGGACACGGCGGAAAGCCATCCCGGCGACAGCTGCGCCACTCGGTCGCGCTCGGCGCGCAACGACTCGTCGGCGGCGCGCAACGGACCCGCGGCCTCGGCCAGTCCGGCCACGTCGAGGCTGCCCTTGTCGAGCAGTCGTGCGGGGTGCACCCCGGTCGCTGCCGCAGCCAGCGCGGGCACGCTCTGCGCGGCCACGGCATCGACGGCCTCGGTCATCCCACGGACCGTGGCGATCGGCCCACCAAGCCACGGGACGGCGGCCACCACGGTCCAGACCGGGTCGTCGGTGGCCTCGTGGGCCGCGGCGGCGTGGTGCTGCAGCCGCGTGATCCTCTGGGTGACGGTGGCGTCACCGGCCAGCACCTCGGTGCGAAGGGGTCCCAGCTCGGCACGTGCCGCGAGGAGCTCGGCCCGGGCCTCGCGTGCTGTCCAGGCCAACCACCCGACAGCCGCGAGACCGACCAGAGCGACCCCCGCCGCACCCGCGAGCACCAGGCGCGCAGGCTTCCTCATGATCAGAACAGTCCCCGGACCACCCGCGGTCAGTGACCGCGAACGTGCACCGGCACGATCGGCGAGGCCACCACCGAGTAGCCACCACCAGGGGCAATGACGCTCTGGTAGTAGTGCAACGCATACCCGGGAACCGAGAACGAGAACGACCCGTCCGCGCCGGCCGACGCCCGGGCGATGAGCACCCAGCCCGTGCGGCCGTCGTGCGAGCTGTAGAGCCCGACCGTCGAGCCGGAGGTCGTGCAGCCGTTGTGGGAGACCTTGCCGGTCAGGGTGACCGCCTTGCCCTGCTTGGTGTGCGAGGGGCCGGAGAAGGTGATCTGGTGGGTGCGGCTGGGCGGGTAGTGGCATCCTCCGCCGCCGTGGCCTCCGCCGCCGTGGTTGCCACCGTGGTTGCCCCCACCCTGGTTGCCGCCGTGGTTGCCGCCACCACGCGGGTCGCGCTTCTTCTTGGAGTTCTTGGCGGGCTTGGCCTTGACCACCGGCTTGCCGTGGTGGCTGCTGCTGGCTCCCCCACCGTGCTCCCCACCGTGCCCGTCACGGCCACGGCCGGCATGGCGCGCATCGCTCGGCATGCGATGGGTCAACCCGGCGCCGACCGCCGTCGGCGAGGCCTGGGCCACCTGGGCCCCGACCACACTCAGGGACCCCACGGCCATGATCACCGATCCGGCCAGTGCCAGGCTCTTCCGTGTCTTCACGAGGCAATCTCCCCCTGTGATGCTCAATGGACCGCGATCGCTCAGAGGCGATCATCAATGACTGAATGCACTCGCATCCTGGCACACATGCAGTAATCGATCAGTCATTCCCTGTAGTCGCCGAGTGTCCCGGCACTCAATTACGGGCAGATCATCCGAACGGTCAGGTGAGCTGTTCCACCAGGGGACGGAGGGCTGCCGTGATCAGGTCGACGGCGCGGGGCAGGTAGGACGGATCCTGGTCCACCGGATCGAGGACATCCAGGTCCGGACCAGCAGGCACCGGCAGGTGTCCCCGGCGGGCGATCATCCGCGCCGGCAGGGCGGCCAGCCGCTCACCGGGCTCGAGCCGCCCTGCCGCCTCGACGGACAGGCCCTGGCACAGCCAGGCCAGCTCCCGCCAGGTGAAGGTGCGCCGCAGCGCGAACGGGGCCAGGGCGATCACCTCGTCCCGGAGGTCACGGGTCGCGGCGAGCACCAGATCCGCGTCCCCCACGAGGTCCCGGGTCAATCGGCGTGAGCGGAAGGAGTCGGCGTCCCACCCCCGAGCGCGAGCCTCGGCGGCCGCCGGTGGCCACAGGGGTTCACCGCCCGGCGTCCACGTCCCGGCGCTGGAGACGGGCACCAGCGGGGCCGCTCCCCGCAGGGCGAGCAGCTCACGAGTGGCCAGCTCGGCCAGGGGCGAGCGGGCGCGATTGGCACGGCAGACGTGCAGGATCCCCGACACGCTCACCGATGGTGCCACGTCCCCCGGTAAGCGATTGCACCGCGACCAGCCCATCGAGAGCCCCGACATGACGCAGGTGGTGGCAAAGGTCCATGGGGGGCGACAGACTGACGGCATGTCGAGCGACGCGCATCCGACCGTCCAGCCGTCCACGTCGACCGGGGACCCCACACCGGCCCCGGTCACACCCCCCGCTGCCCCGACAGCCCCGGCTCCGGTTCCCCCGGCCCCCGCGGCGGCCCCGACGGCGTCCGACCCGGTTGCGCCCCCGGCGCGCACCCCGGCCACCCCGGCCGCGGCAACCCCGGCAGCCGCCGCGACCGCCCAGCTCACGGCGGCACCCGTGGACCACACCACCCTGATGCAGATCGCCTCCGGCGCCCACTACAACCCGCACTCGGTGCTCGGCGCCCACCCGTACGAGGGCGCGGTCACCGTCCGCTCGCTGCGCCCGTTCGCCACCTCGGTCGACGTGGTCCTGCCGGACGGCAGCACCCACCCGATGACCCACGAACTCGAGGGCGTCTGGGTCGCCGTCCTCGCCCTGGGCGCCCCGACCGACTACCGGCTCGACGTAACCTACGACGGCGCCGGCACCACCCGCGTCGACGAGCCCTACCGTCACCTGCCGACCG
This sequence comes from Kineosporiaceae bacterium, assembly GCA_016794595.1. Taxonomy (GTDB): domain Bacteria; phylum Actinomycetota; class Actinomycetes; order Actinomycetales; family Kineosporiaceae; genus JADJPO01. The sequence goes on along the minus strand of JAEUJN010000066.1, from coordinate 216,461 downwards.
TGGGTGAGGTCGACCTGCACCTGATCGGCGAGGGACGCCACGAACAGCTCTGGGACACCCTGGGCGCCCACGTACGCCACTTCGAGGGCCCGATGGGCCTGTGCGAGGGCGTCTCGTTCGCCGTCTGGGCCCCCAACGCCCAGGGGGTGCGCGTGATCGGCGACTTCAACCACTGGGTGGGGCGCGGGCACGCCATGCGCAGCCTGGGCAGCTCGGGCGTCTGGGAACTGTTCCTGCCCGACGTGAAGGCAGGCGCCCGCTACAAGTTCGAGATCCTCGGCAAGGACGGCGCGTGGCGCCAGAAGGCCGACCCGATGGCCTTCGGCACCGAGGTGCCGCCGTCCACCGCCTCGGTCGTGGTCGACTCGCGCTACACCTGGCAGGACGAGCAGTGGATGACCGAGCGGGCGACCCGCGACGTCCACAACGCCCCGATGAGCATCTACGAGGTGCACCTGGGCTCCTGGCGGCAGGGCCTGAGCTACCGCGAGCTGGCCGACCAACTGGTCGGCTACGTCAAGGACCTCGGCTTCACCCACGTCGAGTTCATGCCGGTCGCCGAGCATCCCTTCGGCGGCTCGTGGGGCTACCAGGTCACCTCCTACTACGCACCCACCTCACGCTTCGGCTCCCCGGACGATTTCCGCTTCCTGGTCGACGCCCTGCACCAGGCCGGGATCGGCGTGATCCTGGACTGGGTGCCGGCGCACTTCCCCAAGGACGAGTGGGCGCTGGCCCGCTTCGACGGCCAGCCGCTGTACGAGTACGCCGACCCGCGCAAGGGTGACCACCCCGAGTGGGGCACGCACGTGTTCGACTTCGGCCGCACCGAGGTGCGGAACTTCCTGGTGGCCAACGCGATCTACTGGCTGGAGGAGTACCACATCGACGGCCTGCGAGTGGACGCCGTCGCCTCGATGCTCTACCTCGACTACTCGCGCAAGGACGGCGAGTGGGTGCCCAACATCTACGGCGGCCGCGAGCACCTGGAGGCGGTCTCCTTCCTCCAGGAGGCCAACGCCACCGCGTACAAGCGCTGCCCCGGCATCGTCACCATCGCCGAGGAGTCCACCGCGTGGCCCGGGGTCACCCGGCCCACGCACGTCGGTGGCCTCGGGTTCGGCCTGAAGTGGAACATGGGCTGGATGCACGACTCGCTGAACTACATGGCCAAGGAGCCGATCCACCGCCAGTACCACCACCACCAGATGACGTTCTCGTTGATGTACGCGTTCAGCGAGAACTTCTGCCTGCCGATCAGCCACGACGAGGTCGTGCACGGCAAGGGATCCCTGCTGCGCAAGATGCCCGGCGACCGCTGGCAGCAGCTGGCCAACACCCGCGCCTACCTGGCGTTCATGTGGGCCCACCCCGGCAAGCAGCTGACCTTCATGGGCATCGAGCTCGGTCAGGAGGCCGAGTGGGCCGAATCGCGCAGCCTGGACTGGTGGCTGGAGGAAACCCCTTGGCACGCAGGCCTTCAGCAGCTGGTCCGCGACCTCAACCGGGTCTACAAGGCCACGCCGGCACTGTGGGAGGTCGACTTCGCCAGTGAGGGCTTCGAGTGGATCGACGCCAACGACTCGGCGCACAACACCTTCTCGTTCATCCGGTGGAACAAGGCGCGCACCCAGGCCCTGGTCTGCATCGCCAACTTCAGCGGCGTGCCGGACGAGAACTACCGGGTGGGCCTGCCCAAGACCGGCCGTTGGCGTGAGGTGCTGAACACCGACGCCGGGTACTACAGCGGTTCGGGCGTGGGCAATCTCGGGGTGGTGCGGGCCGAGGACATCGAGTGGCACGGACGCCCCGCCTCCGCCCAGCTGCGGGTGCCGCCGCTGGGAGCGGTGTGGCTGCTGGCCGAGGACGAGCCCGCCGCCCCGGCGATCGACGCTGCGGCCACGACCACTGCGGACGCCACGGACGCCACGGACGCCACCACGACGATCGCCGGCGCAGCCGCCGGATCGTCAGCCGACGCCCCGGGCGAGCTCGGGGCGCAGGCGAGCCGCCCGTCCTGACGCCGGCACCGGCAGGCACGCCGCCGACCCACACGTCGCCGACCCACAACGAGAGGCCCCGGGCATGTCACCCGGGGCCTCTCGTTCTGGTCAGAGGCGAGTTCGTCGTCGACCGGCCGGACCGGCTCAGCCGCCGCCGAAGAGCTGCTTGTAGGCCGCCGCGGCGTTCGGCAGGCTGGCGCCGTTGTTGTACTGGCCACCCTCGGCCTGGAACTGGGCCTCGTAGGCGATGATCCCGGAGTTGTTCATCAGCATCGTGTGGAAGAACCGCACGTACTGCGCGTTGTCGCCGCCGTAATCCGGCAGGCCACCCACGGTGCGATTGCCCCACTCGGGGATCGAGACCAGCTTGCCGTGCGCCCGGGCGAAGTCGATCGCCATCTGGACGCCGTGCTCGGCCACCGGCATGTGCTTGCTGTCCCAGATCGCCTGGCTGGTCGCTGCGGGCCAGTGGTCGTACTCACTGATCCCGACGAAGTCGACGTAGTTGTCGCCCGGGTAGGCCGCCCGCGGGTCCGCCATGCCGGACTCCTTGCCGCGGTTGAAGCTCCAGTCCCATCGGACGCCGGGCGCCGACTGGCGCACCGAGTCGACGACCTGACGCCAGCACCCGGCGTACGCGTCCGCCTTGCCGATCGCGCTCCAGGAATACCAGCTGCCGTTGAACTCCCAGCCGAGCCGCAACACCGAATTGCCGAAGCCCATGCTGGAGAGCACCTGGCCCAGGCCGCGCCAGCTCTGGTTGTACGAGCCCGCCGCGCAGCTGTAGAGGTCGCCACCGGACTTGGGGAACATCGGCACGTTGATCAGCATCTGCCGGCCGGACCCCTGCCAGGGGCGCAGCAGGTCGGCAGGGTTCGCCAGGTCCGACCAGCCGTTGTCCTCGAGCCAGATGGCGGCGAAGTCGATCCCCCGCCCCCGCCAGCTCTCGAAGGCGGCGACACTGCCGGGGCTCATCGAGTCCAGGTGGACCCCGCTGGCCCAGGGCAGGCCCGAGCGCTGCGACGAGAACCGCCCGCCGACCGCCGGCTGCCCCCCGGAGGTGGTGGTCGTGGTCGAGCTGGTCGGCGGCCGCGAACTCGATGTGCTGGTGGTCGCCGAGGTGGAGGTCGTCGTGCTCGTGCTGGGCGCCCCGGTCGGCGAGGAACTGGTGGGCTGTGTGGTCGGCAGGTTCGTGGGAACTGGCGGCAGCACCACCGGAGCCTGCTCGGTCGGCTGGTCGGCCGGCTCACCCTCGCTCGGGCCGGGCGCGGCCGGCCCCTCGGCGGCGGGGGCCAGAGCGCCGTCCTCGGCGCCGGCGGTCGGCGCCGTGGCCTGCAGGATGGCCCGCCGGGTGCTGCTCGGTGCGGCGGACGGCGCGGCGGGCGCGGAGGAGGTCGCCGACGGCGACCGCGACTCGGACGGCGTGTCCGCCGCCGAGGCGGACTCGGCCGCGGTGGGACTGGGCGAGGTGCCGGGGACCGAGGAGGAGGCCGACGGCTGCGTGGCCGGCTGCACCGCGGCCGGGGCAGCGAGCTGGGTCATCATGACCTCGGGCGTGGGCGAGATCGCCGCCATCACCCCGATGGTGACCGCACACGAGGTGATGACCGCCAGGCCCACGCGGGCGGACTGGCGCCAACTGGGCTGAGTACGGCGGGAACGGCGAGCGCGCGTCGTGGTCGAGATGTCGACGACGGCGGTGTCGGCGGAGTCCTCGGAACCCGAGCGGCCGCTGCGGGACAGGCGGTCGCGATGCACGCGGTCGAACCTATCGGGCGAGGCCTGACCAGGGGGGTCAAGTTCCCCTAAATCACCGTCAAGGTTCCAGTAACACCCAGGTCAGGGGCCAGGTGAGATCAGGGGCCGGGTGAGGGAGAGCCGCTGGGTGAGGCACTGGGTGAGGCACTGGCCGAGGCAGTGGGCGCCCTGGCCAGCCTGACCTGGCGATAGACCACGTCCGGCTGCGCGGCCAGGGCCAGGGTGACCTCCACCTCGCGGTCCCCGGCGATCGCCAGGTTCCCCTGCCAGGTGGCCCCCGCCTCCACCCGCACCGGGATCGGCTCGACCACCGCCGTCCCGGCCGAGGTCACCCGCACCAGGTAGTCGGTCGCCGCCTGCTCGGCGTTCTCGACCCGGATGCGCACCGTGGACTCGGCCCGCACCGCCGACAGCGCGCTGAACGGCGGCCGCGGCTGACCGGCCTCGCTGTCGACCGAGATGACCACGGTCACCACCGGCAGGATGCCGAGTGCCACCACCATGCCGATCGCCCACGGCGGCAGGATGACCCGGCCGATGATCGGGTCCTCGGTGCCCCGGCCGGCCGTGGCGGCCAGGGCGATCGCGGCCGCGTGCACCCCGGCCCCGACCACCAGCGCCCAGGTGCTGCGCGACAGGCTCAGCCCGGGCACGACGTCCGCCACCAGCCCGCCCAGCACCAGCAGCGCGATCGGGGCCCCGACCCGGATCATCATCCGTTCGGCCGTGGTCAGGCCCATCCGGTCCTCGACCAGCCGGGCCACCAGCAACCCGAACATCACGCTGTTGGCGGTGAACGCCATCGCCGCCAGGGGCTGGGGGGCCAGCGCGTGCAGCAGGGTGCACACCGCCGCCGCCACCGCCATCAGGATCGGCGTCCGGGCCCGGCTGACCGGGCGGGGCGGGGGCGCCGGCGCGCTCCACTCAGTAGACATACGCCGACTCGCGCAGGTCGTACAGCCGGATGTTGCCGCTGTCGTAGATCCGGCTGACCCGCTCCACCTGGTCGAAGACCTCCAGCCAGGCCCTGGGCAGCGGCTCGGTGTAGGTGGTCGGGGTCTCGTCGGGGAAGTAGAAACCGGCCGCCGGCAGCTGCTGCGAGGTGCGCAGGTCCACCGCCAGGAAGTGAATCGCCTGCTGGCGCACCAGTTCCTGTGTGGCGGGCGTGACCCCCTGCCCCTGGTACAGCGGCGAGACCCCGCGGACCGGGTCCTGGTTACCCATCGTCGAGATCAGCACGTACCCCGAGAAGTCCGCCGCCCATCGATGCCCCGGCCCCAGTCCCTCCCCGGTCCAGCGGGCGGCCGCCAGCCACTCCGGCTCGACCGAGCGCTCGAACCCCGAGGGCAGGAACGGCCCGGGCAGGCGCCCCCAGGACGGCGGCCAGCCGCTGGTCAGCCCACCGATCAGCAGCACCGTCGCCATGCCCAGCCGGGCGGTGCGGGTGAACGACTCCGGCCAGCGACGCCGGGCGCGCGAGCGCAACTGCCGGCGTTGCCACTCCAGCGCGCGCTGGGACGCCACGAAGGCCACCGGGATGTAGACGAACGTCGCGGCCCTGCCGGCGAGCTCGGCCCCGTCGGCGACCAGCACCCGCAGCGCCACCATCGCGAACAGGCCCCCCGCCCCGGCGATCATGGGCACCGTCCACCGGTCCCGCCCGCGCTGGCGCCACAGCATCAGGGCGCCGCTGACCACCAGCCAGCCCAGCAGGGCCAGGCTGGCCAGGGTGAACGCCCGGTCGGCCAGGGACACCTCGAGCGGCGGCGCGGGCGAGCCCTCACCGGCTTCCTGCTCGAACAGCAGGAACCGGCGCGCCGAGGCGATCAGCTCACCGGCCACCGGCCCGAAGTAGTAGCCGACCGTGGTGGCGATCGTGCGCACCCAGGCCAGCACCATGCCGGTGGCGATCAGCGCGGCCAGGGCGGGACGCCACGCCGTCCGCAGCTGGCGGCGTCCGAGGTAGGTCAGGGCCAGCGCGGCCAGGGCGGCCACCAGCACGAACGAGGTGACGTGGTGGGAGACGGTGACCACGGCGGCGAACACCACCAGCAGCACCCACGGGGTCCCCCCGCGGGCACCGTGGTGCCAGCGCCGGACCAGCCAGACAGCCCCGATCAGGAAGGGCAGCGCGATGGTCTGGTAGATGTACATGCCGTCGAAGAACAGGTAGTGCGGGTTGGCCACGTAGATCACCGAGGCCACCGCGGCCAGCCGGTCGTCCGAGGACAGCCGCTCGAACAACGCGTACAGCGCGAGCACCTGGAGCAACCGCAACAGGGCGGCCACCAGGAACGCGGCGGTCATCGCCGAGATCCCGGTCGAGGACGCGATCGCGCCCCCCACCAGCTCCAGCGCCGGGTAACTGGGCGCGATCGGCAGGGCCAGGTTGGGCGTGTCCCAGGTGCCGTTCTCGATCAGGTTCACCGTGCCCCGCCAGTGCTGCAGCTCGTCGGGGAACTCGAGCATCAGCGGGCTGTACATCCACTTGATCAGGATCTGGTTCAGGGCCAGCGCGAGGACGAGCACCAGGCCCTCGCGGGCCGAGGACAGGTGCCGACTGCTCGCCCGGTAGGCGATCGGGACGTAGGCCAGCACGTGCCCGGGCCAGAACAGCCATTGCGGCCAGGCGACCCCGTTGCGGCCGCCGGCATAGGCCAGGGCGATCATCACCGTGCCGATGAAGGACAGGGCGATCACCCCGTACATGCCCCACACCCGACCCGGGTCCACGCGCGGCTGATCGCCGGTGTCCCTGCGCGAGGACACCACGCCGGTCACGTCAGCGGCGCCGTGGCGGCGCGGATGACGTCGGCGAACTGCCCCAGTGCCTCCCGCCGGGGGTTGTGACCGGCGCCGGTCAGCCGGACGACGTCCAACGGGCCGGCCGCCGCCCGCCGCAGCTTGCGCAACCGTCGCGGCCCGGTCTGGGTCTCACCGGCCGAACCGAGCAGCAGCACGGTCGGCGCGTGCACCCGGCCCAGCGAGGCGAGCAGGCACTGGCCCCACCCGGCCAGCCCGGCCATGGCCGCCAGGTCGGCCTGCCCCTTGGTGATCGACCAGGCGTCCCGGTCGTCCTCGGACCAGTCCTCGGTGTGCCCGGTGCGCAACATCCGGTCGGCGTGCTCCAACTGCTGCAGCCGCTGCAGTCCGGCCAGCTCGTGCCGCCGGTACATCGGCGCCGGCATCAGGGAGGGCCCCGGGGGCTCCTCGAGGAAGAGGTGGCGAACCTCCGGACGCCGCGCGGCCAGGCTGGCCGCCAGCATCGCCCCCATCGAGTGCCCGGTGACCACCTTCGGCCGCCCCGGGCCGACCAGCTCATCGAGCGCGTCGTAGACCTGCAGCACCGAGGGCAGCAGGTCGTCGAAGGTGAAGCGCGGCGGCAGGGACACCGTCGTGTCCCCGTGCGCGGGGGCATCGGGCGCCACGACGTCCAGCACGTCCTCGAGCTCGCGGGCCAGGGTCCGGTAGACCAGCCCGGCATCGCTCCAGCCGTGCAGGGCGAGCAGCACGGGGCGGCTCGACGGACCCGGACGCGCCCAGACCCGCACCGCCGTCCGGCCCACCTGGACCAGCCGGCCGTCGGGCGCGTACCCCACGGGGTCGGCCCCCGGCTCGCGACCGGTGGTCGGTCCGCCCGTCGAGGGCTCGCCGGTCGTCGGGGTCATGAGGCCCATTGTGGACCCTGCCGCACCCGACCCGTCATCAGCCCCTGACCTGCCCTGTTGGGCCGGGGAGCGGGTCGGCCGGCCGACTCTCGCTGACATCTCAGGATGGCGACGAGCCCGCAAACGCCGCAAGGCGGACACCGTGGGCCGGGCCACCGCGACCGCCACCGCCGTCTGGACCAGGCAGTACAGCATGCCGACCGAGGACGGCGAGTCACCGGCGTCCAGGGTCAGCACCCCGGCCAGCATGCCGACGCTGATCGCCAGGTTCATCCACAGGATCGGCCACGCGCGGCGCTCGACCAGGCAGGCCGACCAGAACAGCAGGGTGACCGCGCTGCCCGGCAGGGCCAGTCCCGCCCAGCGCAGCAGCGGCACGCCCTGCTCGACGAAGTCCGGGCCCAGCGGCCACAGGATCATGGGGGCGGCCACCACGCAGCCGAGCATGGCGACCACGACCACCAGCCCGGACATGCCGAGCGAGCGGCGCAGGGTGCTCTGCGACTGGGCGGGGTTGTCCACCAGCTCGCGCACCATGGCGATCAAGGTGGAGGACAGCAGCAACGAGACCATGGTGGTGATCACCCAGGGCACGTAGAAGTGCCCCCCGGCCGTCGTCCCGAGCCGCTGGGTGACCAGCACCGGCAGGAAGGCGGTCAGCGAGGAGGCCACCGCGGTGGTGACCGACTCGACGGCCACGAACCGGGCCAGGTCGGGCGCCCTCGGCAGGTCGTCGACCCGGGTGGCCATGGCCGGCGCCATCCGCATCATGATCAGACCGTTGACCACCAGCAGCGCCAGGGCCATCGGCACGCCCCAGGCGACCAGCACCCCGCCCGGCCCGGCCACGGCGAACGCGGCCAGCGGCAACAGCGCCAGCCGGGCGGCCGCCACCAGCACGTTCTCGATCGGCACCAGGCCGGCACGGCCGAAGCCGATCAGGCCGCCGTCCTGGATCACGAACACCGTGTTCACCAGCACCAGCACCACGAACGCGAGCCGGCCCAGCGCCCCGCCGATCACCACGTCGTCGGCCCACGGGGTCAGCAGGAACACCCCGCCGAGCAGCAGCCCGGTGGTGACCGCCGACCCGTACCCGATCGCCATCAGCCGGCGGACGTGCCGCCCGGCCTGCGGGATGAACCGGGCGAAGACATTGATCATGTTCAGGCTGCCGGCGCTGGCCAGGAACGTGATCATCGAGACCTCGGCCGAGATCACGCCGACCGCCGAGGCGCCGTGGGTGCGCGCGGTCAGGGACCAGAAGGCCAGGGCCAGCGCCCCGCTGGCGATGGCGGAGAACATGAGAGACAGCGATCCCGAGATGGCCCGGTCGGCCAGCAGCTCGCGCGCCCGGGGGCCGCTGCCGGACGCCGCGGAGCGCAGATCCCGGCGACGGACGGTCTTGTCGACGGTCTCGCTCATGATCTCGCTCGTGATCGCGACCCGCTGGTCCCTCGGCGGCCCTGCCGCCACTGAGCGGCGCGGGTGCGCAGGTAGGCCCAGGGGCCGCCGAGCATGGCACGCCGGTTGGCGGCCAGCAGCTCCCGCGGGAAGTCCGGGCCCAGGGTGGCCTCGCGCTCGCCGCCGGAGGAGAGCACGGCCCGCACCGCGGACGGCGCCAGCCCGACCAGGGTGATCAGCCGCGACGGGCGCTGGAGGACGCAGGCGGTGTAGTAGGCGGTCAGCCCGGTGCCGTAGCCGACGAGCTGGCGGGCCAGGCCCTCGACGTCCCGCCGGTGGTAGTGCCGGGTGATCGCAGTCGGCCAGTAGCGCACCGTGGCCCCGGCCAGCAGCAGGTCACTGAAGATCTTGGTGTCCTCACCGCCCTGGGTGGCGGTGCCGGCCCCCAGCGCCTCGTCGAAGCCGATGCGGCGCAGGGCCCGGGTGCGAAAGGCCATGTTCGCGCCCACCCCGAAGGGGGGCAGCGGGAAGAGCGGGTGCTGGCGGCGGCGGGTGGCCGGGGAGAACTCCTGGGCGGTGAACCCGCGCCCCTTGCTGTGCCCGCCGAACTGCTCGAACCAGACCTGGGCCACCGAGGCCAGCTCGGCCGGCTGCACCGAACCGGACACGGCCAGCACCTCGGGACGGCCCTCGAAGGCCCGGGTCAGCTCGCTCAGCCAGAGCGGATCGGCGGTCTCGTCGTCGTCCAGCCAGGCCACGATCTCGCCGTCCAGCGCGGAGCGCAGGGCAGCGTTGCGCGCCCGGGACAGGCCCGGGCGGGGCTCGACCAGGTAGCGCAGGTCCAGGGCGCCGGTGAACTCCTCGACCACCTCGCGGGTGGCGGTGGTGGTCGGCGCGTTGTCGACCACCAGGACGGCGAAGTCGGGGTGATCCTGGTGGGTCAGGCTCGCCAGTGCGGTGCGCAGGGCGTCCGGGTGCTCGCGGGTGCAGATCACCACGGTGCACCGGGGAGCGCGAGCCAGGTGAGCCGCGTGGGCGGCCGCGAACTCCCCCGCGGGGTGGGCCGCGAGTTCCGCTGCCAGCTCGCTGCGCAGGCGCCGCTCCAGCTCGGGGGCGCTCAGCCCGTCCGGGGGGATCTCGATCAGGACCACCCCGAGGGGTTCCCCCGCGCGCCGGACCAGGATCCGCGCCCCGGTGAGCACGGTCCCGTCGTCGGCCGGGCCGGGCTTCAGCTCGGGCAGGTCACCCTCGAGATCGACCTCCACCACGTGCAGTGCGCTGGTGGTGGGACTCACCGGTCACTCCTCATCCCCGTGTTCTCGATCCCCTCGGGCCGGGTGGTCGGCTGTGCCCCGCCCCCCGCCCCCCGCCCCGGTCTCGGCCTGCAGGCAACACACCTCAGTATGCGCAGAGCCCGGGCACGATCCGGGCCGGAATCAGCCCCGAGCACCCCTGCGCGCACGCAGGGACCCCACGGACGCCGCCACGGTCGCACCGGCGGCACCGATGCCGGCCGCCGCGACCCCGGTGGCGATCGGCCCCGGCCCGCAGAGCGGCCACCGGACGCCCCGAGGCAGCCTCGCCCAGGGCCGCCCCGATCCCCCGCGGGATCGTGTGGGTCAGGTACCGGCGTTCGTGGTCGAGCCGCTCGGCCGGGCCGAGCAGCCGGGACATCTCCACCTTGCCCCACCCCTCGTTGAACGAGCGGGCCAGGAAGAACCGGTAGGTCGAGCGGTCCCGCGGCACGTGGTGATGGACCAGCGCGTCGGGGACGTACATCCAGCGGCCGTCGGGCACCGCTGCCCCCATGCGGATGCACACGTCGGTGTCCTCGGGCTTGTTGCGGTCGCCGACCTTGCCGAACCCGGTCCGGAACCCCCCGACGGACTCGAACACGGACCGGCGGACCGCCATGTTCTCGCTCCAGACGTTGCGGATCCGGCTGGTCCGGGTCGGCATGCCGCGATAGCTGGCCCCGATGGCCCAGTCGAACTCCTCCGGGAACCACACCGGACGCCGTCCGACCTCGGGGGCCCAGGCCGGGGCCACTCCCCCGCCGGTGCCCACCACGGCCGGGTCGGCGAAGGGCGCCAGCAGGCGCTCGAGCCACCCGGGCCGGGCAGTGGCGTCGTCGTCCAGGAACACCACCAGCTCGGTCCTCGCCAGTTCGGCACCGGTGTTGCGGGTTCCCGAGGCGCCCCGCCCGTGGCGGTTGGCCACCACCCGGACGTCGGGCCAGGTCCGGGCAACCCGCTCCAGCAGTGCCGGGTTGTGATCCACCGCGATCACCAGCCGGGAGGGCACGGACTGCGCCCGAACGCTGTCGACCGCGGCCACGAGGAAGTCCCAGCGTCGCTCGCTGTGGGTGGCGATGACGACCGTGGCCTCGCCTGAGGTCACGCGCTCACCGACTCCGCCTCGGCCTCCCGGGCCGACGGAATGGTGCTCACGACCGGCGCCGGGGTCATCGCCCGGACCCGAGTGCGACGACGCTCGGACATGATCGTGCGCAGCACCCGCAGGCCGTCACTGACAGCGTTCAGATTGCTCACGCCGTGGATGCGCTCCAGCTCGACGCTGCCCACCTCGCGGATGGTCGCCTTGGCCTTGGCCACCCGGACGTTGATCAGGGTCTCGATCTCGAACCCGTCGCCCCAGATCATGTCGTCCGGGCCGGCCTCGTCCTGGTGGGTCTCGGGCAGGTCGAGCACCGGCAACAGGCGGGTCCAGAACGCGTTGTAGCCGTAGCAGAGGTCGGTGTAGCGAGTGCCGAACAGCAGGTTGACCAGCCCGTTCAGGCCGGCGTTGCCCCAGCGGCGGAAGTGCGTGATGTCCTTGCTGCCGCCCCCCTTGGCGAACCGGGTGCCCTTGGCGAAGTCGGCACCGTCGACCAGCGCGGCGACGTAGGCCGGGATCTCGCCGGGGTCGGCGGACCCGTCGGCGTCCAGCATGACCACGACGTCACCGGTCACGGCGGCGAAGCCACAGGCCAGGGCGTTGCCCTTGCCGCGCCGGGTCTGGCGGACCACCTTGATGCCGGGCCAGTACTGCTGGGCCACCGCAATGGTGTCGTCCGAGGAATTCCCGTCGACCAGAATCACCTCGTGCACCTCGGCGGGAATTCCGGGAAGAACGTGGGGAAGATTCTTGGCTCTTCGTAGTTGCGCGTGATGTCCTGTGTTGATCAAGGTGTTCACGCTGCCGTCCGGGCGGCGCTGCGTAGGAGGATACGGGCCTTGTAGTGGTCCTGGTTGCGGTAGCCGCGGCCGGTGCGCTTGATGTGTTTGACGCTCGTGTTCGCGGCCTCGGTCTTGGCGTTGGTGACACCGGTGATCACGGTGACCTCGATCTCGGTCCACCAGGTGCAGATCGTGTCCCACAGCCGGGTGGTCTCGGCGGTGTCGGCGGCCAGGACGTAGACGCCCAGGCGCATCTTCTCCTGGTGCACCGTGGCCAGGCTGGTGCAGGCCAGGAGCCGGCGGAGTTGTTCCTTCACGGCCCAAGCAGCGGCCAGTTCGCTGGTCGGGTCGTCGTCGTGGAAGGTCCGCTTGAGCCGGGCCAACGCCCGCGGCGACAGGGTGTTGGCGGCGCGCAGCAGGAGCCGCCGGTTCGCCCACGCCGCGTCCCGTGAGCGGCCGCGGCGGCCGTGGCGTTGCCGGGCCAGGCGTTGACGGACTTGGGTGAGCGCCTCGTTCGCGAGTTTGACCAGGTGGAAGGCGTCCACGGCAACAGCGGCCTGCGGCAGGTGCTCGACGATCGCCTTGCGGTAGGCCGCGGACGGGTCGATCGCGACCACCTGCACCCGATCCCGCCATGCCTGGGAGCGGGCCTCGAGCCAGCCTCCGACGCCGCCGGAGGTGCGCCCGTCGACCACGGCCAGCACCCGGCCGGTGTCCAGGTCGACCAGGGTGGTCATCCACGGCTCCCGGCGTTTCCAGTCCCCGGCCTCGTCGCGGAAGAACCGCACCGAGCGGTAGCGGTGCTCATCGATCCCGAGCCGGCGCACGAGCACGGCATCCACGTCGGGCAGGACCACGGCGGCGGCGTTGACCGATCGCTGGACCGTCCACCAGCTGACACCGTGGGCGGCGGCAACCTCCTCCACCGCACGACCCGAACAGATCACCGCGTCCAGCACGGCGGCGCGGAGCCGGGTCGTGGCCTTGGCCCGCAACGGGACCTGGTCGGTGGCCTCGGCGAACGTCCGCTTCACGCACCGCCTCTCGGCGCAGACGAAGCGGCGCCGGATCGTCACCACCTCCACCCGACCGGCGACCGGGATGTCCAGCAGCCGGCTCCGGCGGACCTGATGCACCCGCGCCGACAACACCCCGCACGCCGGACACGCCGCCTCCGCGGCGGCCGAGGCGACCATGACCCGCCGCACCGGCTGACCGTCGTCGTCGACCCCGTCGACCGCTGCGACGACGGCATACCCGGGCAGGTTGAACAGCACGCTCGCCGCATCACGCGGCGAGCCCGTAGGCTCGAACAAGGCTCGTGGATCCCTTCACTGGAACGGATGTCTCGCAACACCCATCCCAGCGCAGGACCACGAGCCGCCTACGTCACCGACCAGCGATCAACCCGCCGTGTCGTGATCATGAAAACTCCACGCGCAACTACGAAGAGCCAGATTCTTGGCCTCATTACGAGCCGGGACGACCACCGAAATCCGAGGGAATTGGGTGACGGTCCTCGACCGGGTCGGCGCCAGGTCCGGCGACTGGTCGATGCCCATTGCGTTGCTCACGCGCAACTTCCCCTTCGATCTGCGCCCCACGTGCGGCGCCTGGTCCCCGAGAACGTTGCGATTCAAGCACAGTGGGCCTGCGCCGAAGGTCGGAACAACGCATCCACAAGGTCAAGAAATCGTTGATCACGATCCGCCATTTCGGGCCGAAATCTCACTCTGTGTCGATCGTTCAGCAGCACAAAGTCACAGATTGTCATTCGTACTTAAATCGACAACAAGCCGCTTTCCGTGATGCCGTTAAGAAATCCCTAAGATGTGAGCCCGGTAACGCTCTCAGCCGTCGCGCGACCATCGGCGGAGCGCGAGCGGCGAACGGCGGTCACCTCGTCGGCGCCGGGCCCGCAGGGTGGCCGCAGGGACGGACCTGGGGCGGACCGGGCACGAGCAGGAGGCGAGGACCGGCGTGAGCCCGAGCCGAGGACCTCCCCCGCCACCCGTCCACTCTGAGAAGGTGGACCTGCCCCGTGAACCAGCGGGGCGTGGCGAATTCCCGCCGTGCGCGGCGGAGGAATCGGCCGGGGGGCCAGGAGAGGTGGGATCGACGTGTTCCGGTCACGGACATGTCGGTGCGGGCACCCCCGGGACGCGCACCTGCACTACCGACGCGGGACGGACTGCGCCCTGTGCCCCGAGGACCTCTGTCCCCGCTTCCGCCCCGCACGGGGCGGCGCACTGCTGCGGCTGCTCGCCGCCCTCACCCGCAGGCGCTGAGCCAGGGCAGACCGTCGGGGCAGATCGTCGGGACAGGTGGTCGGGACAGCCGGTCGGGGCAGGTGGTACGGCCGGGTCAGAACAGGGCGTTCGCCAGCGCCAACCGCGCGGAGGCCACCCGCGGGTCCTCGACGCCGACCACCTCGAAGAGCTCGATCAGGCGCACCCGAACCCGCTCCCGCTCGGAGCCGGCCGTGATCCGCACCGTGTCGACCAATCGGCCGAAAGCGTCCTCGATGTGCCCGCCGAGCACGTCCAGATCGGCGACCAGCATCTGCGCGACCACATCGGCCGGCGCGGCCGCCGCAGCCGCACGGGCAGCACCCGGCTCGGCCCCCTGGGTGCGCTGCAGCAACTTCACCTGGGCGAGCCCCAGCCGGGCCAACTCGTCCGCCGGACTCTCCGCCAGCGCGGCCTCGTACGCGGCCGCCGCGGCGTCCAGATCGCCCGCCTCGATGGCGTCGTAGGCCGCCTGGTGGTGCGGTGGCAGGCTCTCCTCGACCTCCTCCTCGGCGAGGTCGCCATCGGCCGGCTCGGCCTCGCCCTGGACGACCCGGCCGGTCACGCCGTTGGCCGCCGCCACCCGCAGCAGCTCGGTGATCACCTGGCGCACCTGAACCTCGGGCTGGGCTCCCTGGAACAACGGGATGGGCTGACCCTTGAGCACGGCGTAGACCGAGGGGATGGACTGCACCTGGAAGGCCTGGGCCAGCTGCGGATTGGCGTCGACGTCGACCGTCGCCAGCAGGAAGGCACCCTCGAACTCGGCCGCGAGCTTCTCCAGCACCGGCGACAACTGGCGACACGGCCCGCACCAGGTCGCCCAGAAGTCGAGCACCACGGGCACGGTCTTGGACTGCTCGACCACGTCCGCCACGAAGCTCGCGTCGGTCACCGCGATGACCGTTCCGTCGCCGCCGCCACCCCCGGTAGCCGATGAGGAGCCGCCGCCGCCCGCTGCGGTCGACGCGGCCGGGGCGGACCGGGCCGCCAGGCTCGACAGGTCGACTGCGCCCCGGAGGTCGAGGCTGGGGCGGGGGGCTCGTCCGGACTGAGTGCTCATCGGTCGTGCGTACCTTCCGTGGTGGCTCGCGTACCGAGCGATCGGCTGAGCCAAGACTAACGACTGGCGCCGCCATCGGCTGCGCCGGAAACGAGCGTCCCGACGGCATGTCGCCCGGACCGTGCCCGTGGGCCGTACGCCGTGGACCGTGCGCCGTGGACCGCGCCCGTGCGCCGTGCGCCGCGGGTCAGGAGCCGGTGGCGGCGACGTCCCCCTTGACCGCGGCCACCAGGGTGGGCTTCGGGTCGGACGCCGACCGGGCACCGGCGGGCGCGGGCGGCACGACGAAGGCGAGCACCTCCACCGACTCCCGGCGCAGGGTCCGGGTGAACTCCGACCGGCCGGCGAGCGCCGCCCAGTCCTCGTCCGGGCGCACCACGCCTCCCCCGGCGTCCACCGTCACCTGGTAGGTGTGCAGCAGCTCGACGATCACCAGGGCCCCGCCGTCCCGGGTGCGCAGCGCCCGCGTCGAGGCGAGAACCGGCGCGTGGGTGGAGGAGATGGTGGCCACCGCGGTCGAGACGATGCGCCGGCGGTCCGCGGCGAGCCGCTCACCCAGCTGCGGGCGGAAGGAGTCCTTGGCGAAGGCGGTGGCGAACCTGCTGTTCGTGCCCCGGGTGAGCAGGTCGGCGTACCCGATCGCCACCTGCTGCGGCGACATCACCAGGCCAGCGGTCGCCGGTGCCAGCAGCGGCGTCCCCTGACCACCGCCGGCCGGCTCGGGCAAGGTGGCCCCGGGCAGCAGGGCGAGCTCGGCCCACACCCCGAACGGCTCGCGCGCGCTGGGGCTGTGCAGCACCCTGACCAGCGGCGTCGGACGGCGGGTGGCCGAGCCCGCGGTCACGAACCAGCGGGGCCAGGGTCCCGCCAGCGGGACCATCACCCGGGACGCCGCCAGCCGGGTGGCGGCGGGAGGCGCTGTTCCCCGGGCCCGCGCCACGGTCAGTTCGGCGGCCAGCAGCCGTCGGGCCGGCCCGACGAGGCGAGCGCCCGCCGCCGCGACGTCCCTGGCCGTGATCGCCGTGGACAGCGCGGCGTCGGCCGCGTCGTCGATCCGGACGACCTGGGCCTCGACCAGGGCCGGGTAGCCCCAGCTCTCCCCCGCGGCGGGCGCTGTCGAGGACACCGCCGGGGACATCGCCGGGGAGGTCGCGGGCGAACTCGCCGGGGAGGTGACAGCAGAGGTCACGGCCGGGGACGAGGACCCACCCTCACCGTCCGAACAGCCGGCCAGGGCGGAGAGAGTCATCAGCGCGGTCAGGGTGAGCACCCCCGCCGCGGACCCGCCGGGCCGCCGCCTGGGTGAGGTCCCGTGGCGGGTCACGAGCCACCCCCGCGGAAGGGGCGAGGCGCCGGGCCGGGCTCGTCCTGTTCGGGCTCGTCCGGGTCCGGGTCGTCCGGTGACGGCTCGGCCTGGAACCACGGCGCGGCGGGCGCGGGGTGGGGTGCCGGCGCACGGGCGGCCTCGGGCTCGGTGGCCGACGCGGGAGCCGGTGCAGGGGGCTGGGACGGCGGGGAGGCATCCGGTGGCCGGGCCTGGCTCGCGGGCGTTGGCTCGGCATCCCGGATCGCCCGCCGAGAGATCATGGCCGTGGCATCGGCCGCGTGAGACCGCTCCAGGTCACGCAACGCCCGGCGCGAGATCAGCCCGGTGCGCTCGGCGTCCGGCTCCGGCCCCTGAACCGGTCCCTGGTCCGGTCCCTGGACCGGACCCCGTCCGGCTCTGGGGGACTCGTCGTCCGCGCGCTGCGCAGGGGCCGCGGCCGGGCCGCCGTCCCCGATCTGCCACGACCGCCCCGACCGCCCGGAGCCCCGACGACCCCACGCCACCCCGGCGGCCCCGGCGATCACGGCCAGCCCACCGGCGGTCATCCAGCCTCGCCCACCCCGCTCGGCCGGGCCCGTCCAGCGCAGCTCCACTGCCCCCGGCCCGGAGGGTGCCCGCCCGATCGTGGAGGCCACGATGCGCCAGTCGCCCTCGGCCACCGGCCAGGTGAGCGTCACCTCGTCCGGCTGAGAGGCGAGGGAGACCCACACGTCCGAGGCACGGGGGTCGGTCAGCGCTCGGGCCCCGTCGTGCCGGACGACCTCGTCCCCGCCTGCCCCGGTCGGCTCCACCCAGGCCGAACCGTCGAGCACCGCGGCGGCGTCGCCGTCCCGGGCGACCCCGATGAACGCGGTCGCCCCGGCGGCCCGGACGTGCACCGTCACCGGGGTGTCCGCCCCCAACGCCCCGGGCCGCAGCGCCACCGGGTCGGCGCCGTCCAAGGCCAGGGTGCGCGGGCCGGTTCCGCCACCGAGCAGCCACGTGGCCAGGCCGATCAGGATCAGGACGGCGCCGATGCCGATCACCACCCGGGCGAGCCGCGGGAGCGTGATCAGCCCCCCGCCGGGAAGCCCGTTCCCGACCCGCACCCCCGGCCGACCGGGAGCCGGCGCCGCGGCACGGCGGCCGCTCACCGGGCCTCGGCCTCCCCGGCGAGCAGGGCCGACTCCAACCGGTCGAGTTTGGCCTGCAGCTCCCCTGTCCGGGGCTCACCGGTCACCGGATCGGCACGGATGTCGGCCTTGAGCACCAGCGAGACCCGGCTGCCGTGAGCCTGCACGGCCTCGACGGCGCGCCGCACGACGTCCATGCACTCGTCCCAGTCACCCTCGAGGGTGGTGAACATCGAGTCGGTTCGGTGCGGAAGGCCCGATTCGCGCACCACCCGGACGGCGTCGGCCACCGCGGCGCTGACCGACTCGCCCACGCCCGAGGGGGCCACCGAGAACGCCACCAGCACGCCTGGGACCTTACCCGTCGCGGACGCTGACCCCGGGTGGATGTTCGACGTACCCTCGATCGCAGTGGCCCTCAGAGACGACGGCCGGCAGGGGGTCAGAGGTGAGCGCTCCGGGGACGACCTTCGGGGGCGGGCAGTGGCTGGCCTGGCCGGCCGGGACCGACCCCGATCTGCTGGCCCGCGCGCATGCCCTCGCCCGGGAGGGATACCTGTCCACCGGCGACCTGTCGGGTCCCCTACGCTCCGTGGTCGCCGAGTCGTGGGCGCGGTGCGTGCACCTGGACCCCGACGGCCCACCCCCGCCGGTCGAGCTCACCGACGACGAGCTGTCCAGCTATCGGTCGGCTCACCCGCTCGATTCCGTGATGCCGGCCATCCGGCGGCTGCTGGTCGAGGACGCCGAACAGTCCGGCCTGCTGGTCGCCGTCTCCGACGTCCACGGGCGGTTGCTCTGGGTCGAGGGCTCGGCCGACCTGCGGCGGCGGGCCGAGAGCATGCACTTCGTCGAGGGCGCCCTGTGGAGTGAGGCCACCGCGGGCACCAACGCCCCGGGCACCGCCCTGGTCCTGAACCACCCGGTGCAGATCTACGGTGCCGAGCACCTGATGTCCCCGGTCACCGGCTGGAGCTGCACCGCGGCACCGCTGCACGCCCCGGACGGCTCGCTGATCGGCGCGCTGGACATCACGGGCACCCAGGAGGCCGCCGCCCCGCACACCCTGCGCCTGGTGAAGGTGGCCGCCGCGGCGGTCGAGGCCGAGCTGCGGTTGCTGAGCCGTGAGGTCTCCCGCGAGACCGCCCCCGCCCTGCTGCGGGTACTCGGCGTCAGTCACGCCGAGCTACGCCTGCCCGGACGCTCGCCGCACCTGCTGCGCCCTCGCCACGGCGAGATGCTGCTCGTCCTGTCCGAGCACCCGAACGGGATCACCGGCGGCCAGCTGGAGCTGGCCCTTCACGACGACGCCGCGGCCACGGTGACCGTGCGCGCCGAGCTGTCCCGGTTGCGGACGACGCTGCTCGGGCTCGGCGGCAGCGACCGGGTGGTGGGCACCGGGGCACCGACCATTCTGGGCAAGCCCTACCGGGTGAGCCCGGTGCCGATCACGGACGCGGCGCAGGTCCGCGCCGCCCTGGCGCGCGGCGACGTCCGGACGGCGCTGGCCCGCTACTCCGGTCCGGTGCTCCCGCTGTCCCAGGCTCCCGCCGTGGTGCACCTGCGCGACCAGCTGGACGCCGACGTCCGCCAGGCCGTGCTCACCTGCGGGGACGCAAACCTGGTGTGGGAGTACACCGTTCGCCCCGAGCAGGCCTACGACCTGGTGGCCTGGCAGGCCTGCCAGGCGCTGACCGAGCCCGGCACCCCGCGGCACAGCGCCGCCACCGACAAGGTCCGTCGCCTGGACGCCGAACTCGCCACCTGACCCACCCACCCCCCTCGTGATCATGCACTTTCGACTAGTCGAAAGTGCATGATCACGAGGGGGTGATCGGCAGGGCAACGTTGCGGCAACGTGCCGGTTCGTAGTGTCCCGGATCACATCCACTTCCGGGCGGCAGGCCCGGTTCACGACGAGGTGAGCACATGACGATCTACGCCGCGCCGGGCCAGCCCGGCAGCCCCGCGACCTACGCGTCCCGCTACGACAACTGGATCGGTGGCGCTCGCGTCGCGCCGGTCAAGGGCGCCTACTTCGAGAACATCTCCCCGGTCACCGGCAAGGCGTTCTGCGAGGTGGCCCGCAGCACCGCCGAGGACATCGAGCTCGCCCTGGACGCCGCGCACGCGGCCGCCCCCGCGTGGGGCAGGGTCTCTCCGACCGAGCGCTCGAACGTCCTGTTGCGCATCGCCGACCGGATGGAGCAGAACCTGGAGGCGCTGGCCGTCGCCGAGTCCTGGGAGAACGGCAAGCCGGTCCGCGAGACCCTGGCCGCCGACATCCCGCTGGCGATCGACCACTTCCGCTACTTCGCCGGTGCCCTGCGCGCGCAGGAGGGCACCATCAGCCAGATCGACGACGACACCGTCGCCTACCACTTCCACGAGCCGCTGGGTGTGGTCGGCCAGATCATCCCCTGGAACTTCCCGATCCTGATGGCGGTCTGGAAGCTCGCCCCGGCGCTGGCCGGTGGCAACGCGGTCGTGCTCAAGCCGGCCGAGCAGACCCCCGCCTCGATCATGTTCCTGGTCGACCTGATCGCCGACCTGCTGCCTGCCGGCGTGCTCAACGTGGTCAACGGGTTCGGCGTGGAGGCGGGCAAGCCGCTGGCGTCGTCCCCGCGGATCCGCAAGATCGCCTTCACGGGTGAGACCACCACCGGCCGCCTGATCATGCAGTACGCCTCGCAGAACCTGATCCCGGTCACCCTCGAGCTCGGCGGCAAGAGCCCGAACATCTTCTTCGCCGACGTCGCCAGCGCCCGGGACGACTTCTACGACAAGGCGCTCGAGGGCTTCACGATGTTCGCCCTGAACCAGGGCGAGGTCTGCACCTGCCCGTCGCGGGCGCTGATCCAGTCCTCGATGTACGACACGTTCATCGGCGACGCCGTCGAGCGGACCCGGGCGGTCAAGCAGGGCAACCCGCTGGACACCGACACCATGATCGGCGCCCAGGCGAGCAACGACCAGCTGGAGAAGATCCTCTCCTACATCGACATCGGCAAGGCCGAGGGCGCCAAGGTGCTCACCGGGGGCGAGCGCAACATCCTGGACGGCGACCTGGCCGACGGGTACTACGTGACCCCGACCGTGTTCGAGGGCGACAACTCGATGCGGATCTTCCAGGAGGAGATCTTCGGCCCGGTGGTGTCGGTGACCAGGTTCGACGACTTCGACGACGCGATGAAGATCGCCAACGACACCCTCTACGGGTTGGGCGCGGGCGTCTGGTCGCGGGACGCCAACACCTTGTTCCGGGCCGGTCGCACGATCGAGGCCGGCCGGGTGTGGACGAACTGCTACCACGCCTACCCCGCTCACGCGGCGTTCGGCGGCTACAAGGGCTCGGGCATCGGCCGCGAGACCCACCACATGATGCTCGAGCACTACCAGCAGACGAAGAACCTGCTCGTCAGCTACTCCCCGAAGAAGCTGGGCTTCTTCTGATCCGCACCTGACCCAGACCGAGCAGGGCCGCCGCGTGAGCCGAGGAGGCACGGTGCCAGAACCGACAACGACCGATCCGACGTCCCCTCACGGCGGGGACCGGGCCAGCAGTGGCGATGCGCCACGGCGGGTCGACCTGACCGAGGCCGCGGCGGCCCTGCTCACTCAACTGTTCGCCGACCACGGACCGTTGATGTTCCACCAGTCCGGTGGGTGCTGCGACGGCAGTGCCCCGATGTGTTACCCCTTGGGCGAGTTCATCATCGCCGAGGCCGATGTCCACCTGGGCGACCTGGTCGTCGGCCAGGGCGTCCCGGACGTCCCGGTGTACATGTCGCGCAACCAGTTCGAGGTGTGGGCGCACACCGGGATCGTGATCGACGTGGTGCCCGGCCGGGGCGCGGGGTTCTCGCTCGAGGCCCCGACCGGGTACCGCTTCCTGATCCGGTCACACCTGCTGGACGGCGCGCAGGCCCCGGACGGCGCGTGCGAACTCCCCTGACCCCCTCGTGATCATGCACTTTCGAACAGTCGAAAGTGCATGATCACGGGGGTCTGCTCATGACCTGGGGCCGGCGGCCGACAGGACCGGGCGAGAGCGGTTCCCCGGATCGACCACGGAAGGTCGTGCCATGTCCCTGCTGGACGTCCTGCGCCCTGCAGGGGTCATCCGGATCGGCACCCCGCGGCGGCCGCTGGACGAGGACACGGGCCTGCCCGGCCGGACCGCCTTCACCGCCGACCTGACCCGGGCCACGCGGGCTCACCCGCCCGGACTGCTGTGCCTGGGCCTGCTGGCACTGGGCGGCCTGGATCAGGCCACCCTGGCCACCGGGCGTCGCTGGGTCGAGCAGCGTGTGCTGTGCGCCGGTGACGTGCTCAGCCGGCTGACCGCCTGCGACACCCAGCTGAGTGCCTACCGCCTCGGAGCCCACACCTTCGGTCTCGTCCTGAGCGCGACCCGGCTGGACGACGCGTTCCCGATCGCCGACGCCGTGCGGCTACGGGTCGAGCGGGACGCCGACCCGCTCACCTGCGCCATCGGCCTGGCGATCATGGACGACGTGCGGGTGACCGATCCCGCAGCCCTGGAGATCGCCGCCGACGCCGCGCTCGACCAGGCGCAGCTGCTGGGCCGGGACGGCGGCACCGGGCGCGTGGTGGCCGCCGCCGACGAGGCCAGCGGCCTGCGGTGGATCACCACCCGCCCCGGCCGGTAGCGGGGCAGCCGACCCGTCACCCGGCCACTCACCCAGCCCGTCACCCGGCCCGTCACCCAGCCCGTCGAGCAGCCCGCCGACCGGCGGACACGCCCGTCGGACACGCCCGTCACCGATCGTCAGACCAGCGGGTGGCGCTGGATGGCCTCCAGCCCCTCCAGCACCAGATCGGCCGCGCTGTACGGATCACGCAGGCCCGAGGCCACCTCGTCGGCCAGCGCCTGCACCAGGACGCCGTCGCGCAGGTCCCCGATCTGGCGTCGCAGGTCGGCCAGGGTGATCGCCTCGATCTCGGCCGCAGCCCGCGCCCGTCGGCGCTGCGCCAGTTGCCCGCTGGAGACCGCCCAGGCGTGATGGGAGTCCAGCGCCTCCAGCACCTCATCGATCCCCTGGGCGGCCGAGGCCACCGCCTTGACCACCGGGGGCCTCCAGTCGCCGGCCTCCCGGCGCTCACCCAGGCTGATCATGTGCCGCAGATCCCGCGCCGTGGCGTCCGCGCCGTCCCGGTCGGCCTTGTTCACCACGAACACATCACCGATCTCGAGGATCCCGGCCTTGGCCGCCTGGATCCCGTCACCCATCCCGGGAGCGAGCAGCACCACGGTGGTGTCGGCCATCCCGGCCACCTCGACCTCGCTCTGCCCGACCCCGACGGTCTCGACCAGCACCACGTCGCACCCAGCGGCGTCCAGCACGCGCAGTGCCTGCGGGGTCGCCCAGCTCAGACCGCCCAGATGGCCACGACTGGCCATCGAGCGGATGAACACCCCCGGGTCGGTCGCGTGCTCCTGCATGCGGATCCGATCCCCCAGCAGGGCACCGCCGGAGAACGGGGAGGACGGGTCGACCGCGAGAACCCCCACGCGCAGGTCCCGGGCCCGCAACGCACTCACCAGCGCCGAGGTGGTGGTCGACTTGCCCACTCCCGGCGATCCGGTCAGCCCGACCACCCGGGCATGCCCGGTGTACGGGGCGAGCGCCGCCATCACCTCGCGCAGCACCGGATGGGCGTCCTCGACCAGCGAGACCAGCCGGGCGACCGCCCGCGGGCTGCCCTTGCGCGCGGAGGCGACCAGGGCCGGGACGTCGATCGATCGCCTGCTCACACCGTTGCCCGTGGCCTGGTTCATCGCTGGCTCCCTCGACGTGGCGTGGCCCGCAACACGATGGCGTCCCCCTGCCCGCCGCCCCCGCACAGCGCCGCCGCACCGTACAGCGCCTCCCCGCGCTGCTCGGCCCGGGCGGCGAGGGCATGCGCCAGGTGCAGGGTGATCCGCGCGCCGGAGGCCCCGATCGGGTGGCCGAGGGCGATCGCGCCGCCGTCCACGTTCACCCGCTCCAGGTCGAGGCCCAGAAGCCGCGCGGCCGCGACCGACACCGCGGCGAACGCCTCGTTGATCTCGACCAGTTCGAGGTCGGACGGCGCGATGCCGGCCTTGGCGCACGCAGTGGCGATCGCGTTCGCGGGCTGCACCTGCAACGTCGAGTCCGGGCCTGCAACCGTTGCGTACGAGACGATCTCGGCCAGCCAGGTGCGCCCCTCGCGCTCGGCCGTCGCGGCCCCGGTGATCACCAGTGCCGCAGCGCCGTCCGAGATCTGGGACGCCGAGCCGGCGGTGATCGTGCCGCCGGAGCCTTCGGGGGCGAAGACCGGGCGCAGCCGGCCCAGGGCCTCCAGGGTGGTGTCCGGCCGGATGCCCTCGTCCCGCTCGACCAGCACCGGCTCACCCCGGCGCTGCGGGACCGGCACCGGCACCACCTCAGCGGCGAACACGCCGTCCTTCCACGCCCGCGCCGCCCGCTGGTGGGACGCCGCCGCCGCGGCGTCCTGGTCGGCCCGGCTGACCGTGGCGGCGCCCACGTTGCCGGACTCGGCCAGCGACCCCATGCCCAGATCGGTGAAGGAGTCCCACAGGCCGTCGCGCTCCATGTGATCGGCCAAGGTCCAGTCCCCGAAGGCCTGACCGCGCCGTCCGTCGCGCAGCAGGTGGGGTGCCCGGCTCATCGACTCCATCCCCCCGGCGACCACCACCTCGGCCTCACCGAGCCGGATCAGCCAGTCCGCCTGGGCGATGGCCGCAGTCCCCGACAGGCACACCTTGTTGACGGTGGTCGAGGGCACCGTCATCGGCACCCCGGCGGACGCCGCGGCCTGGCGAGCGGGGATCTGACCCGTGCCGGCGGTCAGCACCTGTCCCATGACGACCGCGTCGACGCGCCCGGGATCGACGCCGGCACGTTCCAGGGCGGCCCGGATGGCCACCGCTCCCAGGTCGGTCGCGCTGACGGTGCTCAGCCCGCCCAGGAAGCGCCCGACGGGCGTGCGGGCACCGGCCAGGATCACCGATCTCGCCCCTGCCGGGGTGGCCTCGCCGGGGGAGCTGGCGTCGGTGTCTGGTCGCATGCCCCCCATTGTCCCGCCCGAACCCGCCAACTCGCCTCGCCACTCGTGGTGGTCCTCACATCGGCGGACCTGTTCCGCGGGCGGTCCCCGCCTAGCCTGGGCTGATGGCCGACCACACCGGATCCGCCCCTGCTGACCTGACCGGACTGTTCACCGCGATCGACCACGTGGGGGTGGCGGTCGCCGATTTCGACGCCGCGGTGGCCTTCTACCGCGACGTCCTGGGCATGCGCCTGGCGCACGAGGAGACCAACGAGGAACAGGGCGTGCACGAGGCGATGATGGAAGTGGGCGACTCGGGCTCCTGCGTCCAGATCCTGGCCCCGCTGACGCCGGCCTCGACGATCGCCAAGTTCATCGACCGCAGCGGCCCGGGCCTGCAACAGGTGGCCTATCGGGTGGCCGACATCGACGCGGTGAGCGCGACCCTGCGCGGGCGCGGCGTCCGGCTGCTCTACGACGCACCCAAGCGGGGCACGGCCAACAGCCGGATCAACTTCGTGCACCCCAAGGACGCCGGCGGCGTCCTGGTCGAGCTGGTCGAACCGGCCGCCAGCGGCGGGCACTGACCTCCCCGGCGACCTCCCTCACCGAATCCCGCATCGCGGCCCCGGCCCCCCTCGGCCCTCGGCACCCCGTCGAGGGTGGGCGGGGGTGGAGCGGTCCCCCGTCCGACCCGAAACCCGCACGCAGCCACCGAGAATCGCGCCACGAGAGGACGAGAGATGGCCAAGGAACTCTACGAGCTGGGCGAGCTGCCCCCCTTGGGCGAGATCCCTCCGACGATGCACGCGTGGCTGATCCGCCCGGAGCGGTTCGGGCCTCCCTCGCAGGCGTTCGCCAAGGAGGTCGTCGAGGTTCCCTCGATCGACGATGACGAGGTCCTGGTCTACGTGATGGCCGCGGGCGTGAACTACAACAATGTGTGGGCGGGTCTGGGGATCCCGGTCAACGTCATCGGCGCCCGGAACAAGGCCGGTGAGCCGGAGCAGTTCCACATCGGCGGCAGTGACGCCTCGGGCATCGTCTATGCCGTCGGCAAGGACGTCACCAACGTCAAGGTCGGCGACGAGGTGGTGGTGCACTGCGGTCGCTGGGACCGGGACTGCCCCACCGTCACGGCGGGCGGGGACCCGATGTACTCCCCGTCCTTCCGGATCTGGGGGTACGAGACCAACTGGGGCAGCTTCGCCCAGTTCACCAAGGTGCAGGCCCAGCAGTGCATGCCCAAACCCGAGCACCTGACCTGGGAGGAGGCAGCGGCCTACACCCTGGTCGCGGCCACCGCCTGGCGCATGCTGCACGGCTGGGGCGAGAACGAGATCAAGGCAGGGGACGTCGCCCTGATCTGGGGTGGCGCAGGCGGTTTGGGCTCGATGGCGATCCAGATCGCCAAGGCCGCCGGAGCGGCCCCCATCGCCGTCGTCTCGGGCGAGGACAAGTTCGACTACTGCATCAAGCTGGGCGCCAAGGGGTGCATCAACCGCAACGACTTCGACCACTGGGGAATGCTGCCGCACTGGAAGGACGAGACGGGCTACGCCAACTGGTTGAAGGGGGCTCGCTCGTTCGGCTCGGCCATCTGGGACATCCTCGGCGAGAAGCGGGCACCGAACATCGTCTTCGAGCACCCCGGCGAGAGCACCATCCCCACCTCGATCTTCGTCTGTGACACCGGCGGCATGGTCGTGATCTGCGCCGGCACCACCGGCTACAACGCCACGGTCGACCTGCGCTACCTGTGGATGCGGCAGAAGCGGTTGCAGGGCTCGCACTTCGCCAACGACGTCCAAGCAAACCAGATGAACGACCTGGCCCTGCGCGGCCTGCTCGACCCCTGCATGTCCCAGGCCTTCACGTACGACGACCTCCCCCACGCCCACCAGCTGATGTACGAGAACAAGCACCCGCACGGCAACATGTCGGTGCTGATCGGTGCCGGCGACTTCGGCCTCGGTGCGAGTGCCGAGCCGCCGGTGGACCTGCCGCACCCCCAGCTACCCGACGGCGACGTGCACACCACGCCCCGCCGGTACCCCCCGGCCGAACCGGTGCCCAACATCGCCGAGGATGACGCCTCCTGACCATCCCCGATCAGCCGGTGTTCTGAAGTCCAGCGGCGAGTCCGTTGATCGTCAGCAGCAGGACGGTCCGCCAGGCATGGCGGTCGTCCTCGCTGACGAGGACCCCGTCGTCGTGCAGCACCCTCAGGGCGCGCAGTTGAAGGTGGCTCAGTGCATCCAGGTGCGGACTGCGCAGCCGGACCGCGGTGTCCAGGTGCGGTTTGCGCTCGAGCAGGCGCTGCTGACCGAGGGTCTGCAGCACCATCTGCTCGGTCAGGTCGAGTTCGGCCTCGATACGCTCAACGAGATCCGGGCGATCGCCCAGGGCGAGGAAGCCGGTCGCCAGCTGCCGGTTCACCTTGGCCAGGCTCATCTCGGCGACGTCGAGCAGGGCGGCGAACAGCGGCCACCGCTCGTAGGCCTCGCGCAGCGCATCGAGGTTCCCGACCGCCGCGAGACCGGAGCCGAGCCCGTACCAGCCGGGCAGGTTGACCCGGGTCATCGACCAGGAGAACACCCACGGGATGGCCCGCAGGTCGTCCAGGCTGCGCCCGGCGGTGGCGCCGCTGCGTCGCGCGGGGCGGGAGCCGAGCCGAAGGTCGCCGAGTTCGTCCAGCGGGCTGGCCGCGGCGAGCAGATCGGCGAAACCCGGCTGGTCCAGCAGGGCTCGATAAGCCTGTCGGCTGGCCTGCTCGATCGTCCGACCCAGCTCGGCGAACCGGAGCGCTGCGGCATCCCGATGCGCTGCCCGCTCGGCCTGGTCGGCAAGCAGCACCGCCGACGTGACCCGTTCCAGATGCCGCTGGGCGATCACGACGTCGGCGTACCGAGCGAAGATCACCTCTCCCTGCTCGGTCACCTTGAACCGGCCGTCCACGGACCGGGTGGGCTGGGCCATGATCGCCCGGTGCAGCGGTCCGCCACCCCGTCCGAGGGACCCCCCGCGTCCGTGGAACAGGGTCAGCCTCACCCTGCGGCGTTCACCCCAGGCGACGATCTCCCGTTGGGCGTCGTACAGGGTGAGCGTGGCCGCGGCGGGTCCGATGTCCTTGGCGGAGTCGGAGTAGCCCAGCATGATCTCGCACCGATTGTCGTTGGCCGCCAACCAGTCTCGCGTTCCGGGCAGCGTCGTCCACGCCTCGAGGGTGCCGATGGCGCCGCGCAGATCCTCGCCGGTCTCGAACAGTGGCACGACGTCCAGGCGCAGCGGCCGGTCCTCGACCGCGAGCCGGGCCAGGGCACGAACCGCGACCAGGTGGGCGGCGGACTGGCTGAAACTGACGATGTAGCGCCCGCAGCAGCGCGGTCCCCAGCGCCGCTGCAGATAGGACATCACCCGCAGGGTGTCGAGCACCTCCTCGGTGCGCTCGGACAGCTCGGACGCCGTGGGCAGCGGGGGCGGCCAGCCCGCCCTGGCCAGCCGGTCGAGCAGCGCGGTGTCGCGGGCTGCCGCGTGAGGATCGGTGATCGGGACGCCGTCGACGGCACCGATCCGGCCGAGCAACTCCACCAGCGCCGCCTCGTGGACAGCGCTGTGCTGGCGCACCTCCAGCTCGGCGAGGTGGAATCCGAAGGTCTGCACCAGCCAGATCAGGTGCTGCAGCTCGCCGTAGGCGCTGCGGGTGTCACCGGCGCCGATCAGGCTGTCCTGCACCAGGATCAGATCGGAGAGCATGTCCTGGGGATCGGCGTAGGCCGATCCGGCCCGCTCTGATCTGGTGGCCGCCACCCGGGCGCCGACGACGAGCAGCTTCTGCCGGTGCGGCTCGCAGGGGGAGTCCTTGACGATGCGGGCCATCGTCTCGGGCATCGCCACGGCGTCGTTGGCGAGGGCGGTGAGGAGTGCTGCGGACGGCGGGCTGGCGTGGGAGTCCATGGTCAGGGTGCGCGCCACCCTGTCGACCTGAGCGGACAACAAGGCGAGGGCCTCATCCGCCTGGGTGGCCAGGGTGTTTCGGGTGACCTCGGCGGTCACGAACGGGTTTCCGTCCCGGTCGCCGCCGACCCAGCTGCCGAACCGGACGAAGGCCGGGACACGGACCGGACCTCGGCCGTCGGGTTGGCCCTCACCCGCCTCCTGCTGCGCCAGCGCCCTCTCGACGACCCGGTAGAGCCGGGGAACGGCCCGAAAGAGGGTCTGGTGGAAGACCGTGAGCGCCGTCTTCACCTCGTCGGACGGCTCCGGACGGGTGCGCCGGAGGGTCGACGTCCGCTGGAGGATGTTGATTTCCTCCAGCAGCCGTCGCCTGGCCATGGCCCGCTCCCCGGCCCGTTCGCCGGGTCGTCCATCCGGTCGAGCTGTCCGGCGATCCGGCGCAGCGCCGAGGACACCGCCCGGCGGCGCGCCTCGGTCGGGTGGGCAGTCAGCACCGGGTGGATCCTCAGGTGTTCGAGGCGCACCGCCGCGTCGCCGATCGCCTCGAGCGCCGGCCACACGTCCCCGGTGTCCAGGCCACCGGCGTACTCGGGGTCCTCGGCACGCAGCCGTCGGGACCGATGCCGCTCGTCGGCCAGGTTGGTCAGATGGAGGTGGACGGTGACCGCACGGGTCAGCTCGGCGGCCACGTCGGCGTCCAGGTCGGCCGCGATCCGCGCGGCGGCGGCGCCGTCCGGCAACTCGCCGGGGGCCTCCACGGGCGCGCGGCAGGCATCCACCAACCGACTCATGAGGTCCACCAGATCGCCGCGACCGGACTCCCGCCACACCTGTGCGTGCAGTCCGCAGAGCAGGTCGAGGTCCCCCTGGAGGGTCGCTGTGAACTGTGTCGCGGGCTCATCGATCTCGGCGGGTGGAGCCGAGATCGCGGAAGGCAGCCCGGCGCCGGGCGAACGCTGCGGAGGGAGCACGCTCATCCGTGCACCCCCGAGGCGACACCGGGGCGTGTCGGACGCCAGACCCGTCGGCGTGGCCCGATGCCGCAACGCATCAACCCCGACGGTGTCGCCGTCACGAGGCCCACTCCCACCCACTCGACCACTCGACCGACACCAGGGCATGACCTCCTCGGACACGGGCCGCCACGCCCGAAGGGCGAAGCCGCGCTGAGCCGGGATACCGGACCGCCTGGGGCCTCAACCTGTGGACCTGGTTCACTCCACCTATCTACGAAACAATATTTCTGAAACTTGTTTCGCATGTCAAGCCGCAGCTGCTCCAGGAGATCCAGCGCACGGTCGAGATCGCCGCATCGCCGCGTCGCCGCACTGACAGGATGGCGCAATGCGTTCCCCGCTTCCCTCCCGCATCGGACAGTCGGCCGCTCTCGTGGCCTTCCTGACGTGCGCCTTGTTCACCCTTGCGATACCTGCCCAGGCGCACTCGGGAGTCCGTGAACTCGAGCCCGCCGATGGCTCGGTGCTCAGCACGCCGCCGGCCCTGATCCGGATCACCTACACCGAGAACGTGCTGAAGGGCACCGCCCAGATGCGCCTCACCGGCCCTGGCGGCACCACCATGCTGACCGTCGCGACCGATGGGCCGGTGGCCAGCGCTCCGGTGCCCGACGCGGCGGGAAGCGGCCAGTTCACCGTGCTGTGGCGGGTCACCAGCGCCGACGGGCACCCGATCTCGGGCACGTTCGGCTACACGGTCCTCGGCGGCGCCTCGACCCCCGCCGGCACAGCGGCCACCAGCGCAGCGGCCGTCAGCCCCGCAGCGAGTGAGCCGGCCGGCGGTGTCTCCGCCGGCGCCTCCCCGGACGTGGTGTCCCCTCTGGACCCCACGGCCGGCACCGAGGGCGGCGGCTCGACGTCCCGGTTCGTCATCGCCGGCGCGGCAGTGCTCGCCGCGCTGGCCGGGATCGGCGGACTGTGGGCCCGCAACCGGCGATCCTCGTCTTGACACAGCGATAACGGACCACGATCCGGGGCCCACCAGCCTGGCGCGGTGATCGACTCGGGTCGTGCCGTCCCGGTGTCACTGTACGCGCTGATGATCGGGGCCACCGCCGCCTGCGGGGCCTCGACCGCACCGACCGAGAACTCCTCACCCGTGGCTGCCACCCTGCCCACCGCGGCTCAGGCACCGGCCGCGGCAGCGGGTGCGGCCCAACTGCCCGCGACACCGGCAACCCAACCGTCTCCGATCAGCGCCGGCACCTCGGCGTCAGGGACTTGCCTGACCTAGAGTGACGAGGGTGAGAGTTCTCGTCACTGGTGGTGCAGGGTTCATCGGGTCGGCCGTGGTACGGGCGCTGCTCGGCGCCGGACACGGGGTCCGCGTCCTCGACCTCGTCGATCCCACCACGGCGCTGGCCGGCGCCGAGTTCGTGCGCGGGGACGTCCGCGACCGGGACGCCGTCGAGTCGGCGCTGCGAGGCGTCGACGCCGTGAACCACCAAGCGGCCAAGGTCGGACTCGGCGTGGACCTCGACGACATGCCGGACTACGCCTCCGCGAACGACGTCGGCACCGGTGTGGTGCTGGCGGCCATGGCGCGAGTCGGCGTCCGCCGGCTGGTACTGGCGTCGTCGATGGTGGTCTACGGCGAGGGCCGCTACCGCTGTCCGGACCACGGCACCGTCCCTGCCCCACCACGGGCCGTCGCCGACCTCGCCGCCGGACGGTTCGACCCGCCGTGCCCGCACTGCGGCCATGGCCTGCAGCCGCTGCTCGTCGGCGAGGAGACCGCACCGGACCCGCGGAACGCCTACGCCGTCAGCAAGCTCACGCAGGAGCAGTTGTCCCGGGTCTGGGCCCGGGAGTGCGGGGGGTCGGTCATCGCCCTGCGCTACCACAACGTGTACGGGCCCGGCATGCCGCGCAATACGCCCTATGCCGGCGTCGCCGCGATCTTCCGTTCGGCGATCGAATGCGGCGAGCCGCCGCAGGTCTTCGAGGACGGCGCGCAGCGGCGGGACTTCGTGCACGTGGACGACGTGGCCGACGCGAACCTCGCGGCCCTCGGCGCGACAACGCCCGATGGCGGGACGGCGGTCTACAACGTGGGCAGCGGTGAGCAGCGCACCATCGGTGACCTGGCCGCCGTGCTGTCCCAGGTGATGGGCGGAGCCACCCCCGTGGTGACCGGCCGGTTCCGGCTCGGCGACGTCCGGCACGTCACCGCCGACACCGCGCGGATCCGCACCGAACTGGGGTGGACGCCGAGGGTCGCCTTCCGGGACGGCGTGAGCGAGCTGGCCGGGATCACCTGCTGAACACTGCCTCGGCACACCTCCGAGCAGCGGCCTGCGAGCGCGCACCGACACCGGACCCGTTGCACCGCAACGTCTTCTCCTGATCCGA
Organism: Kineosporiaceae bacterium; assembly: GCA_016794595.1. GTDB lineage: Bacteria > Actinomycetota > Actinomycetes > Actinomycetales > Kineosporiaceae > JADJPO01. Next base: position 184,275 of record JAEUJN010000066.1, on the reverse strand, counting down.
CGGCTGACGGTCTCAGACCGCCGACGCCGCCGGCAGCCGGACGTCGAAACAGCACCCGGTGCTCGTGTTGCGCACGCTGATCCGGCCCTGGTGTGCCTCCACGATGCCGCGAGCAATGGCGAGCCCGAGTCCGGCACCGCCGTCCGGGCGCGGCGTCCGGGCCTGACCCACCCCGTCCCCTCGCCATCCGGGCTCGAACACCCGGCTGAGATCGTCGTCCGGGATCCCACCGCAGCCATCGCTCACCGAGAGGACCACCTCGTCGCCATGGCGTCGGCCCGACACCTGCACCGCGCCGTCCGAGGGGGTGTGCCGGATCGCGTTGACCACGAGGTTGGTCAGCACGCGCGCCATGCCCCCGGCGTCGACCCGCACCGGCGCCGCATCGGCTGCGGCGTCGAGGATCACGCCCCCAGCCCTGGCCATGGGAACCGACCCGGAGACGACGTCGGCCACCAAATCCTGCAGATCGATGTCCCGCAGCGTGAGCGCCATTCGGCCGGAACGGATCCGGGAGAGCTCGAACAGGTCGTCGACGAGCGCACTGAGCCGGTCGACCTCGCGCCGGATCTGCCGGTGGTAGCGATCCGGGTCGGGGGCGACACCGTCCTCGAGCGCCTCTGCCATCGCCCGCAGGCCGGCCAGCGGAGTCCGCAGGTCATGGCTCACCCAGGCGATCAGTTCCTGCCGCGAGATCTCCAGTGCCTGCTCCCGCACCCGGGACGCGATCAGGTGCTCCCGCGCCATCAGCAGCTCGGTCTCGATGTCCGTGAGCTCGCGCAACCGCGGCGACGACGCCCGCGAGGTTGGCCGGGCGGGAGCCGCCGCCCAGGTGTCGCCGTGTCCGCCGAGCGAACGAGCGGTGATGCGAACGCGATCCACATCCTCGACCAACCGCCTGGACAGCAGCCAGGACACCGTCACCGCGACCAGCGACGCCACGGCCGTCACCGGCAGCACGACGCCGAGGTCGTGCGCCGAGATGAACATCGCCCGCGCCGCGCCGGCCACCCCCATCACCATCGAGGCAACGGCGACCAGCGACACCGCGATCATGGAGGCTCGCACCGACCGCGGACCCAGGCGCACCACGAGCAAACCGAGCAGGGCCACGCCACCGGACAGCCCCAGCCCGAGCAGTACGATCTCGGCCGTCGCCCGGTTCATGCGACCTCCCCGTCCCAGCGATAGCCGACACCCCAGACGGTCACCAAGCGACTCGGGGCGCCGGGGTCGGGCTCGACCTTCTCGCGGAGCCGTCGCACGTGCACGGTCACCGTGGAGGTGTCACCGAAGTCCCAGCCCCAGACCTCGTGCATCAGCCGTTCGCGGGTGAAGGCCTCACGCGGATGCGACATCAGGTGCGCGAGCAGGTCGAACTCGCGGTTGGTCAACGGCAGTACCTTGCCGTTGCGGGCGAGCCGCCGGGCGACGAGGTCAACGTCGAGGTCGCCGCACAGCAGCCGGCGGGCCGCGTACTGGCCGGCCGTCGCCGTGCGCGTCGTGCGCCGCAGCACCGACTGCACGCGCAGCACCAGCTCGCGAGGGCTGAACGGCTTGACGAGATAGTCGTCGGCGCCCGATTCCAGCCCGAGCAACCGATCCGACTCCTCGCCGAGCGCGGTGAGCATGATCACCGGAAGGTCGGGACGGGACTGCCGCAACCGGGCGCACACCTCGAGCCCGGACAGCCCCGGCAGCATCAGGTCGAGCACCACCAGGTCCGGTGTCCGGCGACCGGCGAGGCTCAGCGCCGTGACCCCGTCCATGGCCTGCGCGATCTCGAACCCAGCGTGTTCCAGGTAGGTTCGCACCACTTCGGCCACGGTTGCGTCGTCCTCGACGACGAGCACACGCGACGGCATGCACCGAGCCTAGGAGCATCCGCGACGACAGCCGCGCAGACAGTACAGGGCCGTTCGATTTCCGTAAGCCTTCAGCGGTGCGGTCGCGCTTAGGCTCCCGGCGTGATCCCTCCTGTCCCACGACCACCCACCACTCGATCGCCGGAGACCGCGGCGCCCGATGCGGTCGTCGACGTGGTGTTGCCCTGCCTGGACGAGGCCGCCGCGCTGCCGACGGTGCTCGCCGGCCTGCCCACCGGGATGCGGGCGATCGTGGTCGACAACGGGTCCACGGACGGCAGCGCAGCGATCGCGCGGCGGCTGGGTGCGACCGTGGTCAGCGAGCCACGCCGCGGGTTCGGCGCGGCCTGCGCGGCCGGCCTGGCAGCGGCAACGGCCCCGGTGGTCGCCTTCTGCGATGCCGACGCCTCGCTCGACCTGCGCGAGCTGCCACGGGTCGTCACCCCGGTGGTCGACGGCACGGCCGACCTGGTGCTCGGGCGGCGGCGCCCGACCAGCGCCACTGCCTGGCCCCTGCACGCGCGCCTGGCGAACCACGTTCTGGCGCACCTGATCCGCCGCCGCACCGGCTCCCGGCTGCACGACCTGGGGCCGATGCGAGCGGCTCGCCGGGACGCGATCGTGGCACTCGGTCTGCGCGACCGCCGATCCGGCTTCCCGCTCGAGATGGTGCTGCGAGCCGCCACTGCCGGCTGGCGGCTGGCGGAGGTCGACGTCCGGTACTCCCCGCGCGCCGGACGATCCAAGGTGACCGGCACCGTCCGCGGGACGCTGCGAGCCGTGCACGACATGCGCCGGGTCCTCGCCGAGGAACCGCCGTCGTGACCCGCCGGGCGTCCACGGCGCTGGTGCTGGCGAAGGCCCCCAGGGCCGGCCACAGCAAGACCCGGCTCATCCCCACCTTCGGCGCCGACGGCGCCGCCGCGCTCGCGGCCGCCGCCTTGGCCGACACCCTGGACGCCGTGCGTGCCGCCGAGGTGACCGCCCGGGTCCTGGTGCTGGACGGGATGGTCTCGGAGCTGCCGGAGTCCTTGTCGCTCACCGGGTTCCGCGTGGTCCCGCAGGTTGAGGGTAGCCATGGGGAGCGCATCATCGCCGCTTTCGAGCAGGTCACCGGGCCGGCCGTCCTGATCGGCATGGACACCCCGCAGGTCACCCCGGCACTGCTGCGGCTCGACCTCGACGCTCCGGCCGACGCCTGGCTCGGGATCGCCGAGGACGGCGGATGGTGGGCCCTCGGGTTGCGGCACCCGCGCCGCGACGCCCGGCGCGTGCTCGCCGACGTGCCGATGTCCACCCCACGGACGGGGGCCGCGACCCGAGACCGCCTGGCGCAATGTGGGTTGACCGTCGTCGACCTGCCGGTGGTGCGCGACGTCGACGAGGGCGCCGACGCCCTGGCAGTGGCCACGGCGGCGCCGCTCACCCGCTTCGGCATGCTGGTCTCCCACCTGACGTCGGCAGCGGCCGAGCCGGGGACGGCGGGGCGATGACCGGCATCATCGCGGAGTTGTCGCACTTCACCGGCGCCCGGGACGCCGGCGGCTGGGTCGAACTGCACCACGGCGGGGACCTGGTCGAACGCCATCACACCGGTCGCTGGCTCTGGGACGCGGACCCGGTCGACCTGCGCATGCTGTCGCACTGCACCGGCGCGACCATCGACATCGGGTGCGGCCCTGGCCGGCTGACCGTCGCCCTGGCCCACCTCGGCCTGCCCGCCCTGGGGATCGACATCTCCGCCGAGGCCGTGCGCCATGCCCGTGCCCGCGGGGCGACCGCACTGCAGCGCGACGTGTTCACCCGGCTCCCCGGCGAGGGCCGCTGGCGCTGGGCGGTGCTGGCCGACGGGAACATCGGCATCGGCGGTGACCCCGTTCGGCTGCTCGAGCGGATCGGGGCGCTGGTCGTCCCGGACGGCGCCGTCGCCGTCGAGGTGCACCCCGAGGAGATCGATCACCGCGGGACGAGCCGGCTGCGCCTGCCCGACGACACTCTCGGCCCGGAGTTCCCGTGGGCCGCGGTCGGCGCGCGGGCACTGACGGACGCGGCCGCCGCGGCCGGCTGGCAGGTGGACCTGGTGTGGCGGGACGGCGACCGCCGGTTCGTCACCATGCGGCGCGCCCACCGCAGCCCGGCCTCACAGCCGGCCCGTGTCAGGGCCTGAGCAGACCCGGCAGGGCGAGCACGAGCAGGCTGACGGCGACGAACGCCAGCACGGCGACCAGGCGGCGTGAGCGCGGCGTCAGCGAGCGCACCAGCAGCAGGCCGACGAGCACCGCCACCGGGGCGATCACGCCGTCGTGCACGATCAGGGCGCCCGCGAGCCAGGCTGCGGCCGCGACCGGACGCGTGGCACTCGGCGCCACGACGACCAATTGCCACAGCCCCCAGCCGATGGCGAGGACACCTGCCGCGACCACGACCCAGCCGGCCCGCGGCATCCGATGCGCGTTCATGCCACCTCGATCCGCTCGAGCCACTTGGTCTGGTGCACCCCGGGACGGTTCGGGCCGATCAGTCGCAGCGGGTACCCGTGGTCGAGGTCGAGCGGCTCACCGTCGAGACGCAACGCCAGCAGGGTCAACGGGTCCCAGGCCTGCGCCGGGTTCAGTGGGGAGTTCGCGTAGAGCCAGTTCCGCTCCAGCGACACCGCCCGCAGGTGGGCATCGGCCGGCACCCCCGCAGCCGACAGCAACGCCCGCAACGGAACGCCCGTCCACTCCGCCTCGGCGCTCCAGCCTTCGACGCAGGCCAGGGGCAGCCGCGCGACCTGTTGCGGCATCGCAACCAGGTCCGCGAGGGTGAACCGGGTCACCCGGTCGCCGGCGGCGAGGGTGAGCTGCCAGCCGGGATCCAGTGCGGCAGAACGGACCCCGGCAGCGCTCGCCGTCCGGTTGACGGCCAGGCCCTGCGGTCCGGCGAGCGGGTCCCGTGGTTTCAGCGCCGAGATCGCGTGCAGTGCCGGCACGGTCTGCCCCGCCGTGGCCAGGGTCACGGCCGCCGTCGAGGCGAGCGCACCGATGAGCAGGGCGCGCCGATCGGCGTCCGGCGCTCCGGCAGCACCGGCAGCACCGGCAGCACCGGGCGAGGCGAGCGGCTCGTCCCCCAGAACCGGCTGCGCTGCAACGGGTTCCGGGATCCGTCCACAAACGGCCCACCACTTGAAGGCGAGGTGGGCTGCGAGCGATCCGACGACCATCCAGGCCACCCCGTAGTGCACCCGCGGGAAGAAGAACGGCCACGGGTACCAGCGCACCACGTTGAGCAGCCCGCTGGTGACCTCGAAGAGCATGCCGGCCACGAGGGGCACGAGCAGCAGACGCTCGACGGCGTGCGCGGCGTCCCGCACCGGTGGCCAGACGAACAGGTGACGGTAGACCACCCACAACTTGGCCAGCAGCAACGGGATCGCCGCGATCCCGGCGATCACGTGCAGCCCCTGGGTGACGCGATAGCCCCACACCGGGCGGCTCGGCAGGTCCAGCCAGCCGAGCGGGTGCTGGTGCAGGTGGCTGATCATGCCGGTGACGAAGGCGACGGCCACGGCGATGCCGAGCAGCCGCCCGATGGTCACCGCGCTGCGGGTGTCGTGCGCACCGGGCGGGAAGGGCTCGTCGACAGGGTGCAGCACGGCGCGGGCGCTCGGGAGCTCGATCACTCCTCGACGCTAGGCGGAACGGCCAGGCAGAGGTCTTACGGAACGCTGAACACCTCGCCGCCGCGCTCGCCGCGCGCTGCCTGCGCGGGGCAGAGTGGGCGCATGCCCAGCCACCCGCAGCGATCGACCCTGCTCGCGCTGTCGGCCCTGGCCGCCCTCGCGGTGTCGGTGCGGCTCGTGGTGACCGCGGGTGACCTCGGCTCGGGCCGCTGGCGGCTGCTCGCCGCGCTGGCCGCCTGCTGGCTCACGTTCGCGGCCGCGGTGTGGGCGGTGCGCCGGATGCCGGTGCGGCCGGCCGTCGTGCTGATCGTCGTCGGTGGCATCGGCCTGCAGGCGGTGGCGATGACCTCGCTCCCCCGCCTGACCGACGACTTCTTCCGGTACGCCTGGGACGGGCGCGTCCAGGCGGCCGGGATCTCGCCGTACCGGTACGTCCCGACGGACGACGCGCTCGCCGCGCTGCGCACGCCCTGGCTGTTCGCGCCGGGGTGCACCACGCAGACCGCCGGCCTCGCCCACGCCTGCACGCGGATGAACCATCCGCGCTCGCCGACGATCTACCCTCCCGTGGCCCAGGCCGAGTTCCTCGCCGTCCACGTGATCACGAGCCCACTCGGGCCGGACGGCGGGCGCGACCGCACCTGGCAGGTGCTCGCGGCCCTGCTCGCCACGGCCACCACGGTCACCCTGGTGCTCGTGCTGCGCCGCCGCGGCGACCCCCGGCAGGCGGTGCTGTGGGCGTGGTGTCCGACGGTGATCATCGAAGCCGGCGGGAACGCGCATGTCGACGTCCTCGCCTCCTGGCTGGTCGTGCTGGCCATGGCGGCCGCGGTCGCGGGACGGCAGCGCCGCGCCGGCGTCCTGATCGGTGCCGCCGTGGCCACGAAACTGCTGCCGGCGCTCGTGCTCGTCGCCCTGGCCGGTCCGCGGCTGCGGGCGCGACGAGCGCTCGTCGGCGCGGCCGCTGCGACCCTCACGCTCGCCTACCTGCCGCACGCGGTGGCCGTGGGAACGCGGGTGCTGGGGTTCCTGCCCGGCTACCTGCCCGAGGAGGGCTACGACGGTCGGACCCGGTTCCCGCTGCTGCAGCCGGTCCTGCCGGGCTCCTCGGCCGCGGTGGTCGGCATGCTGCTGCTGGCCGGTATCGTCTGGTGGGCCTTCTCGACCGCCGAGCACGACCGGCCCTGGCGGGCCGCGACCCTGCTCGTCGGGCTGGCCTTCGCGGTCGTCGGCATCAGCTACCCCTGGTACGCCCTGCTGCTGGTGCCGCTGGTGGCCCTCGACGGGCGGGCACGCTGGCTCCCCGTGGCGGCGGCGGCCTACCCCGCCTATCTGGCGCCGTCCCTGGGCGTCTCGATCAGCGCTGTCGCCGGGGTGGGGTACGGCCTGGCCCTGGTCGCCCTCGGCGGGCTGGCGGTGCGCGACCGCCGCCGGAACGCCCGGCCGGCCGAGGAGAGTCTTGACGTCACGATGACCGCTGGACGATCCATGCCTGGCTAGCGTGGCGCACGTGATCCGTCCCCACACCGCGCTCCTGCTCGTCACCGGCGCTGCCACGCTGCTCGGTGCCTGCGCGCAGTCCTCACCCACCGCCGAGGCGCCGGTGAGCACACCGTCCCTCGCCCGGGTGGCCGCTCCGGTCGCGGCAGCCGCCGGGACGCCGGCGCCGGCGCCGTCCTCCGGGGTCACGCCGGGCGGGACCGCCATCGTCCGGACTCCGGTCGCCGCTGTGCGAGCACCGGTGTTCGTGCGCCGGATCGACCCCGGCCAGACCGGCTGGTTCTCCTCACCCGCGCTGGTCGACCTGAACGGCGACAGGAAGCTCGAGATCGTCGCGCCGCTCTACTCGACCTACGTCTACTCTGCGGCCGGCAAGCGGGTCGCCACCGGAACCGCAACCCAGGGACGGGTCTACGCGCCGTCCGTGGTGGCCGATCTCGACCGCGACGGCGTGCGCGAGATCGTGGTCGGCGGCAACGGCGCTGTCGGTGCCTACGAGTGGCGCGCCGGCAAGCTCGTGGTGAAGAAGGGCTGGCCCGCCTCGGTCGCCAGCGGCGGCCAGAGCCCCGAGGTGCGCGGCCTGGCCGCGGCCGACCTCGACGGCAACGGCACCATCGAGGTGGTCGCCACCACCACCAACACCTCCCGCACCGGCGCCCAGGTCTTCGTGTTCGCGGCCACCGGCAAGGTCTACCAACCCGCCGGCGGCCACACCCCGGCCTGGCCGCGCTACAACACCCTGCGCGGCACGGGGAACGACGCCGACTTCAACGGCTACGGCAACCACGGGTACGGCGCCTACGGCCTCAACGTGGGGATCGGCCAGCTCGACGACGACCGGCAGCTCGAGATCGTGGTCACCTACGACAACCACCAGATCAACCTGTTCAACCACGACGGCACCTCGGTGCTGGCCTCCAGTTGGTACACCAACCGGCAGAGCGGGTTTGCCGGCAAGCGGCTGGGCTGGGGGCAGTTCATCCGCTGGCTGTCCCCGACGGTCGAGGACCGCCACCATCACTCCCACACCGGGGACTGGCCGAACGTGCAGACCACGCCGTGGCTGCAGTGGACCGCCTCCCCGCCATCGGTCGGTGACCTCGACGCCGACGGCAGGGCCGAGGTGATCGGCATCCCGAACGTGGAGAAGAAGGAGCCGTACGAGACCCAGGCCCACGCGGTCATGGTGCTGGACGGCGCGCAGAACAAGGGAGCGCGATCCGGACGGCGACACAAGGGATTCGAGACCCTGCCCCTGACCGGCAAACCGGTCGTGCGCGCGGACGGCGACTGGTACCCGCCGAGCGGCGTCCCCGCCCCGACGCTGGTCGACCTGACCGGCGACAAGAGACCAGAGATCGTCTTTCCCGGGAACGACGGCTACGTGTACGCCATCTCATCGACCGGAAAGCGGTTGTGGCGCCATGGATATGCCCCCGGCAAGGCCCGCACCTTCGCCTCCGAGGTGGTGGCTGCCGACCTGAACCGGGACGGCGTCCCGGAGCTGGTCTTCGGCGTCTACGGCTTGGCGGCCAACAGCGGCCGGCTGGTGGTGCTGTCACCGAAGGGCGCCAGGATCAGTGACCAGCGGCTGCCGAAGCAGGCCGCCGACGGCAACGGCATCGGGATCGCCGCGGCGCCCTCGATCGCGGACCTGGACGGCAACGGCACGCTCGAGATCGTCACCACGTCGATCGACCACGGTCTGGATGTGTTCACCGTCCCCGGCTCGAAGGCGGGTACGCCGGCCGGTTCACCGAGCTGGCCCACCGCCCGCGGTTCCCTCCTGCGGGCGGGAACAGCGCAGCGCTGAGAGCGCCTCAGCGGGCGACCACCCCGCGCAGGCCGCCACCGACCAGGGTCGCGACGTCCAGCATGATCGACGGCAGGGCCGGGCCGCCCGGCGAGGCGACATAGCGCGGCTGCCACAGCGGGTGGAAGCGCTCCTTGAACTGGCGCAACCCCTGGAAGTTGTAGAAGTGCTCGCCGTGGCTGAACAGGAAGTGCCCGATCCGATCCCAGTACCCGTCCTCGGCGACCAGGCCGCTCAGCGGCGCCATCCCGATGCTGAACGAGGCGAAGCCCTGCTCCTGAGCCCAGGTCATGGCGGCCACGAACAGGTGGCTCATCACGCACCGCGGCGCGTCCGGCAGGCGGCGCATGAGGTCGACCTTGATCTCGTGCCGGGCCCCACTGGCCCACAGCGAGGCGAAGGCGACCACGGCGCCGTCCTGGCGGGCGATCGCGATCGGGAACCGGACCAGGTAGTCCTCGTCGAATGCCCCCAGGGAGAAGGTCTTCTCGCGGGCGTTGCGCTGCTCCAACCAGGTGTCCGAGACCACCCGGAGCTCGGGCAGTACCTCACGGACCCGATCGGGTTCGACGATCTCGACGCTCACCCCGACCCGCTCGCTGGAGCGCACCTCCGAGCGCAGCTTGGCCCGGTTCTTGCCCTGCATGGTGAAGCCGGCCAGATCGATGACCGCTTCTTCCCCGAGCTTGCTCAGGGTGAGCCCGTGCCGGCGGTAGAGCTCGGCGACCTCCTCGTGGACGCAGTAGAAGACCGGGCGTCCCAGGTTGCGGTCGCACAGGTCGAGGAAGGACCAGAGCAGCTCGTCGAACTCGGCTTCCTCCCCCACCGGGTCGCCCATCACCACCCAGCTGCGCCGGCGCACCTGGTACATGAGCAACGCACCACCGCGCGGGGAGAAGTGCACCCGCTTGTCGCCGGTCCACAGCAGCGAGGCGTCGCTGGTGCGGGCCCGGGCCAGGATCGGTTCGGCCAGTGCGAGTTCGGCCTCGGTGGCAATGGCGTGGCCGGGGCGTCCGCTGGTCTGCAACCGCGTCCCCGCCACGACCAGCCCGAGCACCCCGGCCGACAGCCCGACCCGCACCGACACCGGCGTGGCATCCCCCAGGGACGCCGCCAGCCAGGTGCGCCCGCCCACGGCCCGCGAGCCGACCCACAGGTCGTGCCACCAGACCAGCACCGAGCAGATCCCGGCCACCGTCAGCGACCAGGCCCACCCGCGCGGGTCGGACAGCACCGAGGTGGTGCGATCGAAGGCCTTGCGCGCCAGCACCAGCACGACGATGAGCAACGCGGCCACCGTTGCCGGCACCACGGTCGCCCCCTGCAGGGCGGCCGTCAGCACCACGGTCAACGCCCCGAGGCTGGCCACCAGAGCCCCGCGCAGCCGGCGGTGCAGGCCGCGGGCGAGCAGCAGCAGGCCGACGCCGGCCAGGCTCGCGCTGAAGGCGGTCAGGTCCGCGGGTGAGGTGTACCCGGGCAGGCGACCGCTGATCACCAGCACCACCCCCAGCACGGCCACGCTCAGGCCCATCACGGACGGCGTGAGCACCCCGATCCGGGCGATCGCGCCGTCCGAGGTGGGGCTGCGCCGAGCCTCGAGCACCGCCAGCAGGACGGCCGCCAAGCTCAGCGGGGCCAGGAAGTAGATGATCCGGTAGGCGACCAGGGCGGTCACCAGGTGCTCCGAGGCGACCGCGGAGTCCATTCCGATCAGCAGCACGGCCTCGAACACCCCGAGCCCGCCGGGCACGTTGCTCATCAGTCCGGCCACGGTGGCGACCACGAACACCGTGGCGAAGGTCGCAAAGCCCAGTCCGCCGTCCGGCAGCAGCAGGTAGAGCACCGCGGCCATGGACAGCCACTCGACGGTGGACAGCACGAGCTGGGCCCCGGCCAGCCGCCGGGTCGGCCGGTCGATCCGCCACGCGCGCACGCTGATCGGGGCCTTGCCGGCCCCACACCAGAGCACGTAGCCGGCGATCGCCACCACGAGCACGACCGCGATCGCGATCAGCAGCGGCGAGGGCAGGTGGACGGCGGGGCCGATCCGGTCCGGGGTGTGCGCCACGCCGGCAGCGGCCAGCACCCCGCACCCCAGGGACAGGGTGACCAGGTTGAACACCGCGATCCGGGTGATCGCGAACGCGGGGACGCCCCAGGCGGAGTACACCCGCGCCCGCAGGGCCGCACCGACCACCGCCGAGGCGCCGAGGGTGTTGCCGAACGCGGTGGCCACGAACGACGCGGCGGCGAACCGCCGGTAGGGCAGCGGGTGCTCGACGTAGCGCAGGGCAAGGGCGTCGTAGCCGGTCATGGCCAGATAGGAGATGCCCGTGGCGACCACGGCGAGCAGCACGGGGATGGCACCGATCTCGCCGATCGCCGGTCCCAAGCGGTCCCAGGGGTAGTCGCGCAGCTGCCGGTGGAGCACCGTGATCGCCCAGGCCAGGGCACCCAGGACGGCGGCGGGCGCCAGAGCGCGAAGGGCCAGTCGACGCAGCGGTGCGAGGCGGCGGGGGGCGGGGCCGGGGGATGACGTGGTCATGACCTGCTTGGGATCGGCGTCCCCGCCCGACGGCTTGACCGCACCGGTGTTCGTATCGTCTCCGACACAGCCGGACGTACACTCGGCCCATGGCGATGGCGATGCCGGCGTCCCAGACCGCGATCCTGGTGACGCTGGCGGCCGGTGGCGAGGCTCACGGCTACGCGATCATGCAGGACGTCCGGGCCGCCGGCGAACGGATGGGGCCGGCAACCCTGTACACCGCGATCGGCCGTCTGCTCGAGCTGCACCTGGTCGAGGAGGCCAGCGGACGCCGGGACGACGGACGCCGGGACGGGCACGACGACTCCCGGCGACGCTACTACCGGATCACCCCGCGCGGCCGGGCAGCCCTGGTGGTCGAGCTCGACCGGCTGCACGCCACCCTGGAACGGGCGGCCGCCGCGGGCATCGACCGCCGGGCCTGGCGCCCGAGCGGGCCGACCGGCCGGCTCGGCAGCGCCGGTCGGTGACCCGGCAGCCTCAGGCGGCCAGGGCCGCGTACCGGCCCTCGGCCGCGAGCAGGCTCTCGTGCGTGCCGGACTCCACCACCCGGCCGCGCTCGAGGACGGCGATCCGGTCGGCCTCGCGCACGGTGGACAACCGGTGGGCGATCGCGATGATGGTCCGCCCGCGGGCCAGCTCCTCGAAGGCCGCCTGCACGGCCCGCTCGGTGTGGGTGTCCAGCGCGCTGGTGGCCTCGTCGAGCACCAGCACGCGCGGGTTGCGCAGGAGGGTGCGGGCGATGGCGATGCGCTGCTTCTCCCCGCCGGAGAAGCGATGTCCGCGCGAACCCACCAGGGTGTCGTATCCCTCGGGCAACGAGGTGATCAGGTCGTGGATCTGCGCGGCCCGGGCGGCGTCCTCGAGCTCGGCATCGGTGGCGTCCGGCTTGGCGTACCGCAGGTTGTCGCGCACGCTCGCGTGCAACAGGTAGGTCTCCTGGCTCACCACCCCCACGAGTGCGGCGAGGTCGGTCAGCCGCAGGTCACGCAGGTCGATGCCGTCCAGGGTGACCCGCCCGGCGCCGGGATCGTGGAGCCGCGCCGCCAGGGCACCCAGGGTGCTCTTACCGGAGCCGGTCGACCCGACCAGGGCGAGCGTGGTACCGGCGGGGACGTCCAGGCTCACGCCGTCCAGAGCCGGCACCTCGCCACCCGGGTAGGTGAAGCTCACGTCCTCGAACCGCAGGTGCCCGGCCAGGCGCGCCGGATCGATGTCGACCGGGTGGGCCGGGTCGTCGACCTCCACGGCCAGGTCGAGGTACTCGAAGATCCGGGCGAACAGGGCCAGCGAGGCGACGATCGAGACCCCGACGCTCATCAGGCCCATCAGGGGCCGGAACAGCGCCCCCTGGAGCGCGGTGAAGGCGATCAGGGTGCCGATGGTCATCGTGCCGGCGGTCACGGGCAGGCCGGCGCCCAGATAGATCACGGCCGGGACGGCGGCGAACATGACACTCATCGCGGCCATCCGCCACCGGCCGGCGAGTTGCGAGCGCAGCTCGAGGTCCACCAGCCGGGCCGAGGACTCGGTGAACCGCTCGACCAGCGCGGGCCCGGTGCCCATCGTCTTGCTGAGCTGGACACCACTGATCGACAGGCTCTCCTCGATGGTCACCGTCAGGTCGGCCAGTTCGCGTTGCTGGCGGGCGGTGATCGCCCGGCGCATGCCGGCCACCTTGCGGGCCAGGTAGACCGACGGCGGCAGCACGACCAGCGAGACCAGCGACAGTCGCCACGAGAGGGCCGCCATGGCGACCATCGTGGCGATCGCCGTGGTCAGGTTCGCCGCGATGGACGTCGCCGTGGAGGTGACCACGTTCTGCATCCCGCCGATGTCGTTGGTGATCCGCGAGGTCACCTCCCCGGTACGGGTGCGGGTGAAGAAGGTCAGCGACTGCCGCTGCAGGTGGGCGAACACCGTGGTGCGCAGGCCGTGCATGACCTCCTGACCGATCCGGGTGCTGATCCAGGTCTGCAGGACACCGAGCACCGAGGTCAGCGCGGCGACGGCGACCATGCCGGAGGTGAGCAGGATCAGCAGGCGCAGGTCCTGGCCAGGCAGCGCGGTGTCGATCACCGCGCGCAGCAGGAAGGGCGAGGCCAGACCCACGATCGAGGAGGCGACGATGATCGCGACGACCACGGCCAGCGGCCGGCGGTGGGGGGCGAAGAGGCGCCCGATGCGGCGCAGCGAGACCTCGCGGGCCTGGGCCTTCTCCGCCGCGGTGACGGTGACGCTGCCCCGAGAACGGGGTGTGGATCGGGGGTGAGCGCGGGGATGCTCGTCCACGGCGGCTCCTCTCACGGACGGCGAACCTCGTGCTCGTGCGCTGTCGACCGGTCGAGAGTGCACGAGCACGAGATTAGTGAGGTTACCTCACTATGAGGGAGTAACAGGATCACTTGCTACGGTATTCCCGTGTCCGACCTGCCCGAGTCAGACCTGGCTGCGTCAGGCCATCCCGGGTCCGACCCGGGACCCCCGCCGCCTGCTGTCCAGGAGCCACTGGCCGAGCTGTTCTGGATGGTCGCCCGCCGGCTGCGGCACGCCACCCGCGAGGCGCTCGCGCCCTGGAACCTCAGCCCCTCGCAGGCGCGCGCCCTGGCCGCGCTGCGCCGCCATTCCCACCTGCGCCCGGGCGAGCTGGCCGACCACCTGCACGTGGTCCCACGGTCGGTGACCGAGGTCGTCGACGACCTGGCCGAGCGCGGGCTGGTCGAACGCCGTCCCGACCCGAGCGATCGCCGGGCCACCCTGGTCGAGCTCACCCCGGACGGCCGGCGCATCGCCGAGTCGATCGCCGGTGCGCGCACCACCCAGGCAGAGACGATCTTCGCCGAGCTCTCCCCCACCGACCGGCGGCACCTGGTGCGCATCCTGGCCAGACTTCGCGACTGACCCCGAGGCCGCCGGGCTCACGCGGCCTCAGCTGCCCCGGCGGGCGATCAGCCACTCCAGGACGAAGATCTCCCGAGGGATCCACGGGTTGGCCGAGTTCAGCTCCGCTGCGATCGCGCGGTTGGCCTGCAGGGCGACGGCCGGCTCGACCCACCGCGCCACCATGGCGAGGTCACGCTCGTAGGGCTCGAGCAGCACCGGGTGGCGGTTCTCGATCACCACGCAGGCCAGGTACTCGTGTACGGCCTCGAAGATGTCGGCCCGCCCCGGATGGAGTGAGGGCCGGCGCTGGGTGACGGTACCCAGATGGGCCTCGACCCGGATCAGGTCGGCGCCGATCTCCTCGCGCAGCTCCCGACGCAGGGCCTGGTCGAGGGACTCGCCGTCCTCGAGCCCGCCTCCCGGGAAGCCGTAATCCCCGACCGTCTCGGAATAGGTCATCAGCATCAGCCCGTCCCGCTCGATCACCGCGCGGACGGCGGCCCGCCGGTGCACCCGCGGGTTCGGCAGGGCCTCGAGCGCCTCCAGCCCGGCTCCGCGCAGGACCATGTCGAGGCGATCCGGGTGAGAGGTCCACTCCAGCACCTCACCAGTCTGGGCTGGCCACCGGCGGGCAGTGATCACCCCACCCCGGTCCGGCATGACCAGCGGGCGGTCGGGCCGACGAGCGGCAGAATCGCATCATGACCGAGCATGGCGACCCGATCCGCGGGCGGGGACCGCACGGGTGGTGGGGCATGGTGCTGGATGCCCCGGACCCCCGATCCCTGGCCCGGTTCTACTCCCGAATCCTGGGCTGGCAGGTGAGGACGGACCGCGAGGACTGGGCGACCATCCATCCGGGGCACGGCACGTCCTACCTCGCCTTTCACGTCAATCCCGACTACACCCCACCCACCTGGCCACCGGCCGCGGGACACCAGCAGATGATGGCCCACCTCGACCTCGGCACGGCCGACCTGGACGGCGCCGTCGCCGACGCCATCGCCGCCGGCGCCAGCCTGGCCGCGGTCCAGCCTCAGGACGACGTGCGGGTCATGCTCGACCCGATCGGCCACCCGTTCTGCCTGTTCCACGACCCCGACAGCGCGCCGGACGCCGCCCCGGCCTCCGGCGCGGGGTGAGGTGAGGCGTCCCCGGTCACCCCCGGACGTTCCCGGGCACACCGTCCGCGACCGACCTCGGCTCGGGTGAGGGCCACTCGCCCAGCCGCCGGGTCCAGACCAGGAGGAGCTCCGCGAGTTCGGCGCGCTGGTCGACCGACAACAGGCCGACCAGCCGATGCTCGTTGGCCATGTGCTCGGTGAACGCCGCGTCGATCAGGTGACGCCCCGCCACCGTCAGCGCCACCACCCGGCCGCGGCCGTCGGTGCGGCTCATCCGCCGGGTGACCAGCCCGGCGGCGATCAGCCGGTCGACGCGCTTGGTCACCGCCCCCGAGGTGATCATCGTCGCGGCGGCCAGGTCGCTCGGCGTCCTCTCGAAGGGCTCGCCGGCCCGCCGCAGGGTGGCCAGGACGTCGAACTCCCCGGCCGCCAGGCCGTGGTGGCGGTAGACCCGCAGCAGTTCCTCGTCCAGTCGGGCCGCCAGGCGGTGCAGTCGGCCGATCAGGCCCTGGGGGCTCACATCGAGGTCGGGCCGTTCACGAGCCCACTCCGCCATGATCGCCGCGACCCCGTCCGGTCCAGATCCGGCGGGAGAGCCGGCGGCATGACCGAGAGCTCGAGTCACCATGGTCGGGAATATATCTTCCATGGAAGGTATTTTCGAGGCATGGCGCAGACCTCCACGCCCACTCAGGCCGGATCCACGATGGGCTGGGGGTTCGGGGTCTCCCTGGTCACCGCCATCGCCCCGATCACCTGGGGCTCGACGTACTACGTCACCCAGGCCTACCTGCCCGCCGACCGGCCGCTGTTCTCGGCCACCGTGCGCGCCCTGCCGATCGGCTTGGCCATGATCGCCGTCACCCGTCGGCTGCCCACGGGACGCTGGTGGTGGCGGGCACTCGCCCTGGGGAGCCTGACCATCGGGGGCTTCTTCGTGCTGCTGTTCATCACCGCACAGCGGCTGCCCTCCGGGGTGGCCTCCACCCTGATGGCCACCTCTCCTGCCGTGATCATGCTCCTGGCCTGGGCGATGATCGGCGAGCGTCCACGCACTCGTGGGCTGATCGGGGCCGCCGTCGGCTTCGTGGGCGTGGGGCTGCTGGTCCTCGGGGACGATCTCGGACTCGATCCGGTCGGAGTGCTCACCTCGTTCGCCGCCATGCTGCTCTCCTCGATCGGGTTCGTGCTCACCAAGCGATGGCGACCCCCCGTCTCCATGATCACCTTGGCCGGCTGGCAGCTCACGGCGGGTGGCCTCACCTTGCTCCCCTTCGCCTGGTGGCTCGAAGGCGCTCCGCCCCCGCTCGACCTGCGCACCGTGATCGCGTTCGGGTACTTCTCGGCCATCGCCACCGGCCTGGCCTATGTCGTCTGGCTCCGCGGGCTGCAGCACCTCGAAGCCGGCACCGTCGCCCTGATCGGGCTGC
The DNA here is from genome assembly GCA_016794595.1 of Kineosporiaceae bacterium. Lineage (GTDB taxonomy): Bacteria > Actinomycetota > Actinomycetes > Actinomycetales > Kineosporiaceae > JADJPO01. The sequence continues at coordinate 167,451 of JAEUJN010000066.1, read as the reverse complement.
TGAACCCGGTCACCGGGGCGCTGCTCGGCGTCCTTCTCGCCGGTGAGCACTTCGGGCCACTGCAGCTGCTCGGCATGGTGGCCGTGCTCACCGGGGTGATGGCCGGTCAGCCCAGCCTGCGCTCCGGATGGCGGCGCCGAGGCTCGGGCCCCCCTCAGGCTCGGCCCGGGCCACCCGAGGGCCGCCCTCGAGGAGCAGACGCCTGAAGCAGGGCCAGGGTGAGGGACGGATGGCGGCACGCACCCGCCCGGGCGCCGTCGAGCCCACCCGCCGCCTGACCGGTGCTCACCGGACGACCTCGAAGGCGAACATCGGTGTGCCGAGAGCGCTCATCAGCTGCAGCCAGATCGGCAGGACCATCTCCGTGCCACGGGCCGCGCGGAGGCCACCGAGGCCTGCGGGAACTCGCGCTGAATCTGCTCAGCCAGTGAGTCCGTGTCCTCGACGAACAGGGTCGGGGGCATCCCGGCGGAGAAGTCCAGCGGGTTGGCGGCATCGGGATCTGCGGGTTCGCCGTCGCCCACTCCGCGTACGGCGGGCCGCCCATCGCGTCGGGTTCGGTGCGGGCGAGCGTGGCCGCGACCTCCCGGGTTCCGACGCAGACCTCATGACCCAGCTCGGCGAACCGGCCGGCCAGCGCGCGACCGACCATGCCGGTACCCCGTACGGCGATTCTCGTCATCGGATCCCCTGCCGCAACGGTCCTGGTGAGGGCGGCCCGCCCTCCCGACGGCACACCCGGGATGACCCCGGCTGGTCGCCGGCGCCGCCCGAGGAACTCAGCGGGTTCGACCTGACCTCACGCGGTCGACGGTCTGCGCGATCCGATCGGCCCGGGTCTGCTCGCGCTTGGCCTCGCTCACCCACCGCACGTACTCCTTGCGATGGGAGTAGGCCAGGGCCTCGAACGCCACGGCGGCCTCGGGGTCCGCCGCCAGGGCGGCCTCGAGGTCCGGGGGTACCTCGACCACCCGGGGTGCCGTGTCCGCCACGATCTCGACGTCGACCTCGTCGCCGATCTCCACCCCGGCCTGGGCTCGGGCTGCCTTGCTGAAGCCGATCAGCGGCTCCCCGCCCATCCGCGCCAGCCGCAGCGCGATCGCGCAGCCGTTCACGGTGACGGTGACCGGGAACGCCTTGGCTCCCCCGCCGAGGGCGTGCACCTGCTCCTCCGAGAGCACCACCGCCCCCGCCGGCCCGCGGGGAACGAGGACGGTGTGCAGGCGCAGAGGTTCGGTCATGCCCGGAGCCTACGGGTCGGCTCAGGCCAACCGTCCGGCCGCCTCACGCACCAACGGGTCGAGGCCCTGCCCGCCGTCGGCGACATGCGCGAGCAACTGGGCCCGCATCCGCGGGTCCCAGAAGTCGCGCAGGTGCGCCACGATCCCGGTCACCGCCGTGTCATGGTCGAGATGGGCGAACTGTGCGGCGATGTCATTGGCCAGACGCACCTGGGTGGAGGCGGACACTCAGTCTCCCGCGACCGGGGCCGGCTCCGACGCACCGGCCCGACTGTGTGGCACGAAGGTCCCCGCGGCCTCGGAGGAGGCCAGGTGCACGGCGGGTTCCACCTGCACCGCTGTGACCTTGTACTCCGGGCAGTTGGTCGCCCAGTCGGAATGCTCTGTGGTAACCACATTGGCGCCCGTGACCGGGTGGTGGAACGTCGTGTACACCACACCGACCGGCATGCGGTCGGCGATCCGTGCCCGCAGCACCGTCGCGCCCACCCGCGAGGACAGCCGCACCGACTCCCCATCCCGGACGCCGCGTACCTCGGCGTCGTGGGGGTGGATCTCCAGCACGTCCTCGTCGTGCCAGCGCACGTTCTCGGTCCGTCGGGTCTGCGACCCGACGTTGTACTGGCTCAGGATCCGGCCGGTGGTCAGGATCAGCGGGAACCTACGGTTCGAGCGTTCCTGGGTCGGCACGTAGGGGGTGGGGATCAGGTGGCCCTTGCCCCGCACGAACTTGTCCACGTGCATGATCGGTGTGCCGTCGGGAGCCGCGTCGTTACACGGCCACTGCACCGATCCTCCTGCGTCCAGCCGGTCGAAGCTCACCCCGGCGAAGGTGGGCGTGGTGATCGCGATCTCGTCCATGATCTGGCTCGGGTGCTCGTACGTCATCGGGTAGCCCATCGCCTGGGCCACCTCGCACACGATCTGCCATTCGTGCTTGGCGACGCCCTCACCATCGGTGTTGGTGGGGTCCATCACCGGCCGCACCCGGTTGATCCGGCGCTCGGCATTGGTGAACGTGCCGTCCTTCTCCAGGAACGAGGTTCCCGGCAGGAACACGTGGGCCAGCTTGGCGGTCTCGTTCAGGAAGAGGTCCTGGACGACGACCAGTTCCATCGCGCCCAGCGCCGCCAGCACGTGCTGGGTGTTCGGGTCGGACTGCGCCAGGTCCTCACCCTGGATGTAGATCGCCTTGAACGACCCGTCGATCGCGGCGTCGAACATGTTCGGGATCCGCAACCCCGGCTCGGCCAGGAGCTCACGGCCCCAGAGGGTTTCGAACACCGAGCGCACCGTGTCATCCGAGACGTGCCGGTACCCGGGCAACTCGTGCGGGAACGAACCCATGTCGCAGGAGCCCTGCACGTTGTTCTGCCCCCGCAGCGGGTTGACCCCCACGCCCTCGCGCCCGATGTTGCCGGTGGCCATGGCCAGGTTGGCCATGCCCATCACCATGGTCGAGCCCTGCGAGTGCTCGGTCACGCCCAGTCCGTAGTAGATCGCCGCATTGGGCGCCGACGCGTACAGCCTTGCGGCAGAACGAATCTCGGACGCCGGGACGCGGGTGACCTCCTCGACCGCCTCGGGCGAGTTCTCGGGCCGGGAGATGAACTCCACCCACTCCTCGGTGCCCTCACAGCGCTCGGCGACGAAGTCGGCGTCCATCAGGTTCTCGGTCACGATCACGTGTGCCAGTGCATTGACCACGGCCACGTTGGTTCCCGGCTGCAGTTGCAGGTGATGAGCCGCCTGGATGTGCGGTGAGCGCACCAGGTCGATCCGGCGCGGGTCGATCACGATCAGCTTCGCGCCCTGGCGGAGCCGCCGCTTCATCCGCGAGGCGAACACCGGGTGACCATCGGTCGGGTTGGCGCCGATCACCACGATCACGTCGGCCTTGGCCACACTCCGGAAGTTCTGGGTGCCGGCCGAGGTGCCGAAGGTCTGCTTGAGCCCGTAGCCGGTGGGCGAGTGGCAGACCCGGGCGCAGGTGTCGACGTTGTTGTTGCCGAACGCCGCCCGCACCAGCTTCTGGACGACGTACACCTCTTCATTGGTGCACCGTGAGGAGGTGATCGCCCCGATCGAGCCCACCCCGTGCCGGGCCTGGATCTCGAGCAGCCGGCGCGCGGTGTACCCGATCGCCTCGTCCCACGTGACCTCGCGCCAGGGCGCCTCGACCGAGTCGCGGATCATCGGAGCGGTGACCCGCTCCTTGTGGGTGGCATAGCCCCACGCGAAGCGGCCCTTCACGCAGGAGTGCCCCTCGTTGGCACCACCGGTCTTGGACGGCACCATGCGGACCACCGTGTCACCGGAGATCTCGGCCCGGAAGGAGCATCCGACACCGCAGTAGGCACAGGTGGTCTCGACCGATCGGGTCGGGGTGCCGAGCTGCAGCAGGTTCTTCTCGCTCAAGGTCGCCGTCGGGCACGCCTGCACGCAGGCGCCGCACGAGACGCACTCGGACTCGAAGAACGAACCCCCCTCGCTGGCAGCGACCTTGGAGTCGAAGCCGCGCCCGGCGATGGTCAACGCGAACGTTCCCTGCACCTCGTCACAGGCCCGCACGCAGCGCGAGCAGACGATGCACTTGCTCGACTCGAAGGTGAAGTACGGGTTCGACTCGTCCGTCGGGGCGTCGAGATGGTTCTCCCCCGCATACCCGTACCGGACGTCGCGCAGCCCCACCACCCCGGCCATGTCCTGCAACTCGCAGTCCCCGTTGGCCGCACAGGTCAGGCAGTCCAGCGGGTGATCGGAGATGTACAGCTCCATCACGTTGCGCCGCAACCGACGCAGTTTCGCGGTGTCGGTGTGCACCTGCATGCCGTCCCGGCACGGCGTGGTGCAGGACGCCGGGGTGCCCTTGGCCCCATCCACCTCCACCAGGCACATCCGGCAGGACCCGAACGCCTCCAACGAATCGGTGGCGCACAGCTTGGGGATGTCGACACCCGCCAGCGCCGCGGCCCGCAACACCGACGTGCCCGGCGGCACGCTGATCGGGCGGCCGTCGATGGTCACGGTCGTCGTCGGATCGCCCTCCCGGGCAGGGGTTCCCAGATCGCGGTCATCGAGCAGGCTCATCGAGCCACCTCCTGCGGCTGCCGGTTCCCGGCGTCCTCGCCGGTCCGGAGCCATTGGTCCACAGCGCTTCTGACCGGCATGGGGGTCAGCCCACCCATGGCGCAGAGCGAACCATCGGTCATCAGCTCGCACAGCTCGTCCAGCAGCTGCAGGTTCGCCTCACGGTCGATCCCGGCCGTGATCTTGTCGATCACCTCGACGCCGCGGGTCGACCCGATGCGGCACGGGGTGCACTTGCCGCACGACTCGGCGGCACAGAACTCCATCGCGAACCGGGCCTGGGCGGCCCAGTCGATGGTGTCGTCGAAGACCACGATGCCGCCGTGGCCGACCATGGCCCCGGCCGCGGCGAACGCCTCGTAGTCCATCGGCAGCTCGAACTTCTCCGGGGTCAGGTACGCGCCGAGCGGCCCGCCGACCTGCACCCCGCCGATCGGGCGACCGGACGCCGTCCCGCCGCCCCAGGTCTGCACCAGCTCGCCCAGCGTGATCCCGAAGGCGGTCTCGACGATGCCGCCACGGGCGACGTTGCCGGCGAGCTGGAACACCTGCGTCCCGCGGGAGCGGCCCACCCCGAGCTCGGCGTAGGCGGCGGCCCCGTCGGCCAGGATCGCCGGCACGGTGGCCAGGGTGAGCAGGTTGTTCACCACGGTGGGCCTGCCGAACAGTCCCTCCAGCGCGGGCAGCGGGGGTTTGGCGCGCACCTCCCCGCGGCGGCCCTCGAGGCTGGACAGCATCGAGGTCTCCTCGCCGCAGATGTAGGCGCCCGCTCCGACCCGCACCTCGACGTCGAAGGCCACCGGGGTGCCGAGCACCTGGGGGCCCAACCACCCTCGGGCGCGGGCGATCTCGATCGCCGAGGTCATGCTCGCGATGGCATCCGGGTACTCCGAGCGGATGTAGACGAACCCCTGGGTGGCACCGGTGGCGTACCCGGCAATCGTCATGCCCTCCAGCGTGGAGAACGGGTCGCCCTCCATCAGCATGCGATCGGCGAACGTGCCGCTGTCGCCCTCGTCGGCGTTGCAGGCGATGTACTTCACCTCGCCGGGCGCCTCGAGCACGGTGCGCCACTTGATCCCGGCCGGGAAGCCGGCGCCGCCACGGCCCCGCAGCCCGGATGCCGTGACCTCCTCGACCACCTCGGCCGGGGACATCGTCAGCGCCCGGCGCAGCCCCACCAGGCCGCCGTGCGCCTGGTAGTGCTCGGGCGAGAGCGGCCCGATCACCCCCACCCGGCTGAAGGTCACCCGCTGCTGGGCCCTCAGCTCGGGCAGGAGTTCGGTGCGGCCGAGGGCCAGGGGATGGACGACACCGGCCGGGTCGGTGAGCATCCCGGCCTCCAGCAATCCCGGCACGTCGGCCTGCGTGAGCGGCCCGAAGGCGTAACGCACCTGCTCGGCGCTCATCACCTCGACCAGGGGCTCGAGCCAGAGCAGGCCCCACGATCCGTTGCGCACCAGGGTCAGGCCCGCCGCCTCCGCCGGGGCGGCCAGGACGTCGGCGAGCTCGTCCGCCCCGACGGAACGGGCAGCGCTGTCCGTGGGGACGAACAGGAGTCGCAACCCCGGCGGCGGGGTGAGCTCCGGTGCCGGCGTCACCCCTGGCTCCTGCATCGGCTGCATCGGCGTCGCCCCGGGAGCCGCGCTCATCGGGTCACCGCCGGGTCCCGGTCGCCGGCCCCGGCGATCCGCTCCTCGATCAGGCCGGTGAGCCGGTCAGCGGTCAGCCGGCCGTGCAGTCGACCGTCGATCAGCGCCGAGGGCCCCAGGGCGCAATTGCCCAGGCAGAAGACCTCGTCCAGGGTGAGGGCGCCGTCCTCTCGGGTGCCGCCCACCGTGACCCCCAGCCGACCGGCGGCCTCGGCCAGCACGGACGTCGCCCCGACGGCCTGGCAGGCCTCGGCCCGGCACACCTTCGCCTGCACCCGGCCGGGAGGCTCGGTCCGCAGGTCGTGGTAGAAGCTGATCACGCCGTGGACCTCGGCCCGGGACAGGTTCAGCGCCTGGGCGATCGGCCGGATCGCGGCGTCCGGCACGTGACCGAGTTCGGCCACCACCGCCTGGAGCACGGCGAGCAGGGGGCCCGGCTCGCGTCCGTGGGCCGCGACCGCTGTTGCCACCACGTCCGCCAAGGGGCGGTTCTGGCTCACCACTCCACCTCGCTGATCTGCTGGGATACCGCCAGTCGAGCGGGTCCGGGCGCGAGCCACCGGACGTGACCGGCGACACCACAGGCCCAGCTGCCATGGTGGTCCCTCATCGCCCCGAACGCGAGCCTGCCGTCGACGATTGTGGCTATGTATTGATAGACGTCATCTATCAAAAGCGGTCGAGTCGGTCACGAAGGTCGGCCATCCGGCCGGCCAGGTCCTCGGCGTCGGCGATCTCGCGGAGCACTCGGACCAGCGGCGCCTGCGGCTCGCGATCGGCGAGCACCAACCCGACCTGAGGCGTCCGGTCGACCCCGACCAGCGGCAGCACCCGCATCCCGGCGGGCACCCCGAAGGTGGCCAGCCAGACGTGGGCGATCACGGTCGACCACCCGCCCGAGGACACGTGGGCGTACAGCGCCGCCACCGAGTCGGCCTCCACCGCAGGGGCGGCCTCCACCCCCGCCTCGGCGAAGCAGCCGTCGATGATCCGGCGGTGCTGCATGTCCCGCGTGAACAGGCACAGCGGCAGGGCCGCCACCTCGGCCCAGGTCACCGAGCCCCGCCCGGCGAGCGACCCGTCGTCCGGGGTCAGGGCGAGGTAGTGCTCCCGGTAGAGCGGGACGACGCGGATGGCGTCGCCCAGCGGCTCGTTGTCGGTGTAGGTCAGGCCGACGTCCAGGTCGAAGTCGACCAGCCGGCGCACGATGTCCCGGCTCGAGCCCGAGTCCAAGCGGACGCGGACCCCGGGGTGGGCCCGGCACAGCGCGCTGGTCAGCATCGACGCAGTCACCACCGCGGTCGGGATCGCACAGACCCGCAGCACGCCACCGACCCCGCGGCGCAACCCGGCCAGTTCCTGGGTGAGGGCGTCGCGGTCGGCGAGGATCCGCCGCGCCCAGGACACCACCTGCTCGCCCTCGGGGGTGAACCCGGCGAACCGCCTCCCCCGGATCACGATCGAGAGCTGCAGCTCGGACTCGAGCTTGGCGATCCCGGCGGACAGCGACGGCTGGCTGACGTGGCACGCCGCCGCGGCGCGGGCGAAGTGGCGCTCTCGCGCCAGGGCGATGAGGTACTCGAGCTGGCGCAGCAGCATCGCTCACTCTTATCACTGCTGCTCGCCCCGCCGTCCGTGCGGCGGCTCGAGCCGCCGGCCACCAGGTCACGCGACAGATCACGCACCAGGTCACGCGGCACTGGCACGTGGGGCAGGTGCACTCGCGCGATCGTCCGCACCCCTCGACCATGAAGCACGCCCGTGGCCCGGGCCGCACGGGGACCCAGTGCCGCACCCATCCAAGTCACCACTTAGTTGACCAAGCTTCGCGAAACACCCATACTTGGGCGATCTCGGCCCGGGTCCTCGTGACGCGACAGTGTCGTCCACGTCTCCACCCCTCAGCTCGTGGAGGCCCCATGGCAACGTTCGACTACCGCTGCACCGCCACCGACTGCCCCGGCGCGGGGAGGTTCGAGGTTCGGCTGCCCGTGGGCACCGCACCACCCGCCACCGCCTGCCCCCGCTGCGGGACTGATGCGGTCCGGGTGTTCACCCCGGTGCGGCTGGCATCGGCGCCCGCAGCGGTGATGGCCGCGCTCGACCGAGCAGAGCGCTCGCGCACCGAACCCGAGGTGGTCAGCTCCCCGCCGCCGGCGTTGCGGCCGGGTACCCGCGGACCCGCCTCCGCCCGCCCGGCGAACCCACGGTGGGCCGCTCTGCCACGACCCTGACTGCCGGGTCGGCTTGTCCCGCAACGATGTCCGCGGCACCCGGGCCGTCCACGCCCGATCGTCACCGCCGGAGCGCCGCGTGATCACACACCCGATCCCGGGAGGTCACCATGGGAAGTGTCGGGCTCCTCTATGTGGGAGCCGTGTTGTTCGTCAACGGCTGCATGCTGCTGGGCTGGGTCAAGGGAACCTCGGCCGCCCCTCTGAACGTGTTCGTCGGACTCCTGCAGGTGCTCACGCCGACGTACCTGATCTTCACCGCCGACGGGAACACCGAGCAGATCCTGGGGGCCTCCGGCCTGTACCTGTTCGGCTTCACCTACCTCTACGTCGCCTTCAACCTGTTCTTCGATCTCGACGGCACCGGGCTCGGGTGGTTCTCGGGCTTCGTGGCGGTGTGCGCCGTGGTGTACGCCGTCCTGAGCTTTGCCCGCGAACCCGTCGATCCGACCTTCGGCGTCATCTGGCTCTACTGGGCGTTCCTGTGGGGCCTGTTCTGGATGGTGCTCGCCCGGGGCGAGGACTGGCTCGGCCGGTTCACCGGAGCCGTCGCCGCGATCCAGGGCTGGGTCACCGGCGTGATCCCGGCGTTCCTGTTGCTCACCGGCCAGTGGCGCGGCGCGAACGCGACCTGGGCGATCGCCTACGCCGCCTTCGGCATCGTCGTGTTCGGCCTGCTCTATCCCCGCCTGCGCGGGACCCGCACTGCCACACCGGCTCCGGCACCCGCCGCGGCCTGAGACGAAAGGGAGACTCACATGCCCAAGGTCGTCTTCGAACTCGACTCGACCAAGTCCTTCACCGAGCAGGCCATCGTCGGGCACAACCGCTGGCACCCGGACATCCCGGCGCAGGTCCACGTCAAACCCGGTGACAGCTTCCGGGTGCACTGCCGCGAGTGGTTCGACGGGGCCATCCACAACGACGACTCGGCCGACGACATCCTGAACGCCCCGCTGGCCGGCGTCCACGTGCTGTCCGGGCCGATCGCGGTCGAGGGCGCCGAACCGGGCGACCTGCTGATCGTCGACATCCTCGACATCGGGCCGATCCCCCAGGAGGACTCCGGACCGCTGTCCGGCCAGGGCTGGGGCTACACCGGCGTGTTCGCCACCCGCAACGGTGGGGGCTTCCTCACCGAGCAGTTCCCGGACGCCTACAAGGTGATCTGGGACTTCACCGGTGGGGTGGCGACCTCCCGGCACATCCCGGGGGTGTCCTTCGTCGGGATCCAGCACCCCGGCCTGATGGGGACGGCGCCCTCCGCGGAGCTGCTGGCCAGGTGGAACGCCCGCGAGCAGGCGCTGATCGACACCAACCCGACCCGGGTCCCCCCGCTGGCGCTGCCGCCGCTGCCGGACAGCGCGATCCTCGGCTCGATCCCCCCGGGCGCCGACTTCGACCGGATCGCGGGCGAGGCCGCCCGGACCGCGCCCCCGCGGGAGAACGGCGGCAACCAGGACATCAAGAACTTCACCAAGGGGACCCGCGTGTTCTACCCGGTCTTCGTCGACGGCGCCAACCTGTCCATGGGTGACCTGCACTTCTCCCAGGGGGACGGCGAGATCACCTTCTGCGGGGCGATCGAGATCGGCGGGTTCATGGACCTGCACGTCGACCTGATCAAGGGCGGCATGGCCACCTACGGGGTCGGCGAGAACGCGATCTTCATGCCCGGGATCACCGACCCGCAGTACAGCCAGTGGCTGGCCTTCTCGGGCACCTCGGTGACCCTGGGCGGCGAGCAGCGCTACCTGGACAGTCACCTGTCCTACCAGCGGGCCTGCCTGCACGCGATCGACTACCTGACCTCGTTCGGCTACAGCGACATCCAGGCCTACATGATCCTGGGTGCCGCGCCGATCGAGGGCCGGTTGTCGGGGGTGGTCGACATCCCGAACTCCTGCTCGACGGTCTACATCCCCACCGCGATCTTCGACTTCGACGTCCGGCCGGGCGCCGGCGGCCCGCACCGGATCGATCCGGGCATGGGCGTCCCCCACTCCCCCGCCTGACCCCACCCCCCACCCCCCGCCCCACCCACCCATCCCACAACAGTGGTCAGTTCTCGGGCGGCACGCCCGCGTGTCGGCCCGAGAACCGACCACTGGATCATGCAGGTCTGCGGTGGCGAACGTACGATGCGCCGATGTCGATGACCACCCGCCGTCCGGTTCTGCGCCTGCGCGTGGGCGCACCGGACGGCGCCGGTGGCACCGAGCGGGCCGACACCCTGGCCGTCGAGGAACCCCTGGAGATCCGCCTCGCGCACGCGGGCGCCCCGGACGGCGAACCGTTCACGGTCACCATGCGCACTCCCGGTCACGATCTGGAACTGGCCCTCGGCTTCCTGCTCACCGACGGCGTGATCAGCGCACCCGGTGATGTCACCAGCGCGCGTCACTGCCCGGACGCAGCCCGGGACGCCGACGGCAACCCCACGCACAACGTGGTCGAGGTGGGCCTGGCCCGGCACGTCGCCATTCCCAGCCGGGCCCTGTCCCGCCGGGTGAGCAGCGCCTGCGGCATCTGTGGCACCGAGTCGATCGAGGCGGTCAGGGCCCGGTGCGGGACGACGCTGGCCGCGGACGACGTCCGGCTCGATCCCGCCGTGCTGGCCGGCCTTCCCGAGGCCCTGCGCGCCGGCCAGCGTGCCTTCGCCCGCACCGGTGGGGTGCACGCGGCCGGCCTGTTCACGCCCGCGGGTGACCTGCTGTGCCTGCGCGAGGACGTCGGTCGGCACAACGCCGTGGACAAGGTGGTCGGCTGGGCGCTGCAGCACGACCGCCTCCCGCTGGCGGGACTGGTGCTCCAGGTCAGCGGCCGGGCCTCCTTCGAACTGGCACAGAAGGCGGTCTCCGCCGGTTGCCCGGTCCTCGCCGCGGTGTCGGCTCCCTCGTCCCTGGCGGTCGACCTGGCTCTCGACACCGGGCTGACCCTGATCGGCTTCTCCCGGGGCCAGGGGTTCAACATCTACGCAGGTGACGGGCGAATCCGGCGCTGAGCGATGGCGGGATACGCGCCAGTAGCACCATGATGTGGGCAGGATCACCCGCCCCTTGACGTGGAGGCCCGACATGACCAAGCAGACCCTGGCCACGCTGTTCGCCGAGCGCGTTCAGCTCCTTCCCGGTCAGGAGGCGTTCCGTACCCCCACGGCCAGCGGGTGGACCTCCCTGACCTGGAGCCAGACCGACGCCGTCGCGCGGGAGATCGCCGCGGGCCTGCTGGCGCACGAGCTGGACACCGAGGACCGGGTGGCGATCCTGTCCAGCACCCGCCTGGAGTGGATCCTGGTCGACCTGGCCGTCGTGCTGGCCGGCGGGGCCACCGCCGCCATCTACCCGAACACCCAGGAATCGGACGTCGCCTACATCGTCGGCGACTCCGGGGCGGTGATCGTGGTCGCCGAGGACGCCCTCCAGGTGGGCAAGTTGCGCCACGCCCGCCCGCAGCTGGACGCCGTCCGGCTGGTCGTCGTGCTCGACCCCTCGGGCCTGAGCGAGGCTGCCGCCGACGGCACATGGGACGACGGCTGGGTGATCACCCTGGAGGAGCTCAAGGCTCGGGGGCGGCGCCACGTCGAGTCGCACCCGACCGCTGTGGACGACGCGGTCGCCGGCATCAGCTCCGACCACCTCTCCACCCTGATCTACACCTCGGGCACCACGGGCCGGCCCAAGGGCGTCGAGCTCACTCACTCCAACTGGGTGTACCTGGCCGAGGCGGTCGAAGCCACTCACGTCGTCCAGCACGAGGACCTGCAGTTCCTGTGGCTGCCACTGTCGCACTCCTTCGGCAAGCTGCTGCTGGCCGCCCAGTACCGGATCGGCTTCGCCACCGCGGTGGACGGCCGGATCGACAAGATCGTGGAGAACCTGGCCACCATCCAGCCGACGTTCATGGCTGCCGCCCCGCGCATCTTCGAGAAGGTGCACGCGCGGGTGAACGCCTTGACCGCCGACGAGGGCGGGGCCAAGAAGATCATTTTCGACTGGGCCTTCCGGGTCGGCACCGAGTGCGTGCGGCGCGAGCAGGCCGGCCGCTCGATCCCGCCGATCCTGGGCCTGCAGCGCACGCTGGCCGACAAGCTGGTGTTCACCAAGATCCGCGCCCGGCTGGGAGGGCGGATCGAGAACCTGATCTCGGGCAGCGCCGCACTCGCCCCGGCGGTCGCCGAGTGGTTCGCTGCCGCGGGACTGCCGATCCTCGAGGGCTACGGCATGACCGAGACCACCGGCGCGTGCATGGTCAACCGCCCCGGCAAGGTGCGGATCGGCACGGTCGGCATCCCGTTCGACGGCACCGAGGCCCGGGTGGCCGCCGACGGGGAACTGCTGATCCGCTCGGCGGGCATCATGCGCGGCTACCACAACCTGCCCGAGCAGACCGCCGAGGTCCTCAGCCCGGACGGCTGGCTGGCCACCGGCGACGTGGCCGAGATCGACACCGACGGCTACGTGCGGATCACCGATCGCAAGAAGGACCTGGTCAAGACCAGCGGCGGCAAGTACATCGCCCCCAGCCTGATCGAGGGCTCGATCAAGGCGGCCAGCCCGATGATCGGGCAGGTGATCGTGGTGGCTGACAACCGCAAGTTCCCCGGCGCCCTGATCGCCCTGGACACCGAGGCGGCGGCCGCCTGGGGGCAGGCCAACGGCGTTGCACCCGAAGAGGTCCCGAACGACCCGCGGATCCGGGAGCTGGTGCAGGAGGCGCTGGACGAGGTGAACCTGTCACTCAACCGGTGGGAGCAGATCAAGCAGTTCCGGCTGCTGCCACGCGAACTCGACGTGGACAACGGCGAACTGACGCCCAGCCTGAAGATCAAGCGCGCCGCCGTGGTGCGGGACTATGCCGCGCTGATCGACCAGATGTACACCTGAGCGTCCCGATCCAGCCATCCCCCTCGTGATCATGCACTTTCGACTATTCAAAAGTGCATGATCACGAAGGGGTGGCCCAGGGGCTCAGAACTCGGGGTCGTCGACCGCACCCCGGCGCACAGCGGGGTTGTACCGCAACACATTCGGCGCGCACTCGCACTCGAACGCGATCCGCATCGGGGCGATCCGGCCCTCGTCCTTGAGCCGGAACAGCCTGTCCACCACCCGATCTCGCACGGAGGTGGGCGAGATCGTGTTCAGGTAGATCTTCGTGCCGCCCTCGAACCCGGCCAGGGTCGAGACCCGCCACTTGATGACCACTCGCCACGGCATCGGCACGTCGACGTCCGGCGGCTTGTGATGCCATTCCTCGTTGGTGGGCACGTCGTCCCCACTGGCGGCATGGCAGGCGTGGATCAGGTCCGACATCGCCCGGACCTCCTGCGGGGAGTGGTTCCAGGGCTGGCTGCGGGCGCTCTTGGAGAACACCTCCAGCGCCGGGAACCGGTGCCCGAAGCCGGCGATCGCGATCGCGTGCTCGTTCTCGGCCACGACGAGGTTGTGATAGCCGGCGTAGTTGACCGCGGCCTCGTTGAACAGGTTCGGGTTGGCCCGCACCCGCTGGAGTTCCAGCTCGGCCTGGACCCCCCGCTCGTCGATCGAGACCAGCTGCTTGTGCAGGTGGTCGAAGGAGGCACCCGCCGGCTTCAGCCAGTTCTGGAACACCGCGACGTACCTCGCATACCGGTTGGCCAGGTACAGCTCGCGCAGTGAGTCGACCGTGAACCGGGTGTAGGCGTGGTGTTCCTCGGGGGTGAGCCTGCCGGAGGAGGCCAGCTGGGTGTCGTGGGTGGCGCCGTCCACGAAGTGCCGCCGGGCCACGATCACGTCGTGCCCACCGCCGAAGAACCCGTCGGCGACCGCCAGCCGCTCCTGTTCGGTCAGCCGCGCGGGGTCGGTGCCGGCCGCTCGCAGCCGGGTGTCGACCAGGGAGAGCAGGTGGGCGCGACCGGCGTCCGTGGCCAGGTAGGCGTCCCGGTGGGCCTGCGCCGCCTCCCCCAGGGTGTGGCCGTAGTTGGCCCGCCAGTAGTCGTAGCTGATGATCTCGAACAGGTTCGGGATCCGGCGGAACTGGGCGACGGTGTCGTGCAGGGTCTCCACCGTGGTGCCGGTGAGCGTGTGCCACCCCGTGCCGTCCCGGACCAGCCGGGCCTTCTCGGGCGGGGTGTCCAGCTGCCGGCCGGTGCAGAAGGCGCAGTGGCGCCCGTCGTCCTCGGGCCGTAACGGCCGGGGGTCCGGCGAGGCGATGCCCAGCGGACGGTTACCCCGCCCGGGCACCGTCCAGACCTCGGTTCCGCTGAAGGGGTTGATCTGCTTGATCGTCCCGTCGGCCATCTGGTCGAGGTACTTGGGCGGGGCGAAGAACGGACCCGAGGTGGACATGTGATCCATGCTGACCCTTCCGGCTAGCCTCGGGCCCGTGAAATCGACGGACACACCCTCCGGTGAGCCGAGCAGGCTGGTCCTGGCCAGTGCCTCCCCCGCCCGGCTGAGGACCCTGCGGGCCGCTGGGCTGGACCCCGAGGTGATCGTCTCGGGCGTGGACGAGGACGAGGTGGTCGCGCGGTACGGCGTCAGCGCGGCCGAGGACGTCGTGCTGGTGCTGGCCAGGGCCAAGGCCGAGGACGTCGCGGCCGTGCTGCCGAGCCCGCCGGACTGCCTGGTACTGGGGTGCGACTCGGTGCTGGAACTGGACGGCGAGGTGATGGGCAAACCCTCCGATCCGGACGACGCGCGGCGGCGCTGGCACCGGATGAGCGGACGCAGCGGCGTCCTGCACACCGGTCACTGGCTGGTGCAGACCGCGCTCGGAGGTGGCTGCGTGGGGGCGGTGGCCTCGACCACCGTGCACTTCGCCGAGGTGAGCGAGCAGGAGATCGAGGCCTACGTGGCCTCCGGTGAGCCGCTGGCCGTGGCCGGGGCGTTCACGGTGGACGGGCTGGGTGCCGCTTTCGTCCGCGGCATCGACGGCGATCACCACAACGTGGTCGGGGTGTCGGTCCCCGTGGTCCGCGAACTGGCGGCCGAGCTCGGCATCTCCTGGCCGTCGCTGTGGGCCGGCACCGGACCGGCGGCCCGCGGGGACGCGGGGCGGACTGCGGCAAACGGCTGAACCATGACCCCCACCCGGTGCACTCCGACGGACGGAGTTGAGCCCGGCCCGACCACAGGGCGAGACTGACCGGCGTGGTGACCGAGCGTCTGACCCAGCTGGCCGACCGGCAGGCGCTGTCCGATGCCCTCGCGGACGAGACCACGGCCGCGCACTCGCCGGACCCCAGCCGGGACGGACTCGGCGGCGGCGACGGACTGGGCGGCTGGACGAACCGGATCGGATTGCTGCTGGTGGACGTCGACCGGTTCCGCGAGATCGCCGCCGAGGTCGGGCCGGACGGCGGCGAGGAGGTGCTCGCCACGCTGGCCACCCGGATGCGCCCGGCCCTGCGCTCCAACCAGTCCCTGGTGCGCCTGGGCGGGGACGAGTTCGCCGTGGTGCTGCCCGACGCCGACCGGGAGGTGGCCGAGCGGGTCGCGCACGCGCTGCTGGCCCAGCTCGAGGAGCCGATCGAGGTCGACAGCGGCGGCGTCCGGCGGCGGTTGAAGGTGGCGGCCAGCGTGGGCGTCGCCACGTGCCGGCTGCCCCGCGAGGACCCGAGCGCGCTGGTGCAGCAGGCCTCGGTGGCGGTGTGGCGGGCGAAGCAGTCCGGGGGCGGGGTGAGTCACTTCGAGCTGGGCGCCGAGCAGCCGAGCCGCCAGCCACCGATCGGGGAACTGCGGGTGGCACTCGAGCAGGGCGACCTGGAGGTGTACCTGCAGCCGCAGGTGCGCCTGGCCGGGGGCGCCATCTGCGGGGCCGAGGCGCTGGCCCGTTGGCGGCACCCGCAGGACGGGGTGTTGCTGCCGGCCTCGTTCCTGCCGCTGGCGGCCCAGACCGGCCTGATGCGCCCGATCGCCGCCACCGTGATCGAGCTCGCCCTGCGAGCCTGCGCGAGGTGGTGGTCGCAGGGACTCGAGGTGCCCGTGAGCGTCAACCTGGGAGCATCGGACCTGATGGACGACGGGTTCACCGATCGCATTCCCCACCTGTTGGCTGCCCACGACCTGCCGGCCAGGGCTCTGCGGATCGAGATCACCGAGGACGTGTTCCTGAGCGACCGGTCGACCGTGGCCGAGCTGATCGACCGGTGGCGCTCGGCCGGGATGATGGTGGCCCTCGATGACTTCGGCACCGGCTACTCCTCACTGGCCTATCTGCGGGAGCTGGCGATCGACGAGCTCAAGCTCGACCGGGTCTTCGTCACCGACCTCGCCCGGGCCACCACGGCCACGATCGTGCGGCACACGATCGCCATGGGTCACGGGTTGGGGGTGCAGGTCGTCGCCGAGGGCATCGAGGACGCCGCCACGGCGGAGGCGCTGGCCCAGATGGGGTGCGACATCGGCCAGGGTCTGCACTTCGGCGCCGCGATGCCCCTGGAGGACTTCCTGCGGCGGTTGCACCAGGACGGCGACGGCCGCTGAGCGGGACGCCCTCGAAGGGAATCGCCATGCCCGAGAAGGACTCGCAGCACCACATGGTGGACCGGGTGGTGGACCTGGTGGTGGACCCGGTGGTGGACCCGGTGGTGGACCTGGTGGTGGACCTGGGCGAGGTCGACCTGACCTGGACCGCCCTGGTCGGCGGCAAGGGCGCCAGGCTGGGCGAGTTGACCCGGATCGAGGGCGCCCAGGTCCCGAGGGGGTTCTGCGTGACCACGGCCGCCTTCCGGCGGTTCACTGCCGCGGCGGGGATCGAGGAGCTGCTGGACGGGCTCACCCGGGTACCGGCCGAGGATCCCGCGGCCGCAGCCGCTCTCGCCGCCCGGATCCGCGAGACCCTCGACGCCTGCCCGATCCCGCAGGACGTGCAGGCGGCGATCACCCGTGCTCTCGGCGAGCAGGACGAGGACGTGGCGCACGCCGTCCGGTCGAGCGCGACCGCCGAGGACCTGCCGACCGCGTCGTTCGCCGGCCTGCACGAGAGCTTCCTGGACGTCGTCGGCCCGGACGCGATCCTGGAGCGCGTCCGACGGTGCTGGTCCTCACTGTTCACCGAACGGGCCGTGGCCTACCGCCGGCATCGGGGCCTGGATCACCGGGGCGTGGCGATGGCCGTCGTCGTGCAGCAGTTGGTCCGCGCGCGAGCAGCCGGCGTCCTGTTCACCGCCGACCCGGTCACCTCCCATCGCCGGGTCGCCCGGGTGGAGTCCGTCCCCGGCCCGGGTGAGGCCCTGGTCTCCGGTCGCCTCGACCCGGACGTCCACACCGTGCGCGACGGCGCGGACGGCGTCCGGGTGGTGGCAACCCGGGCGCTGCGGCACGACCCGCCGGTGCTGACCGACGACCAGGTGCTGCGGCTGGACCGGCTCGGGCGCCGGATCGAGGCGCACTTCGCCGCCCCGCAGGACATCGAGTGGTGCCTGGCCGACGTCCCCGACGGCGAGGACGACGTCCGGATCGTGCAGAGCCGGCCGATCACCACCCTGTTCCCGGTCCCCCGGACCGGCGGGAGCGGTTTCAGGGTGTACCTCTCGGTGGGCCACCAGCAGATGATGACCGACCCGATGACCCCGCTCGGGATGTCGTTCTGGCAGCTCACCACTCCGGCACCGATGGCCGAGGCCGGCGGCCGCCTGTTCGTGGACGTCACCGACAGGCTGACCTCGCCGGCCGGCCGCGACGCGCTGCTGGCGTTGGTGGGCCGATCCGATCCGCTGACCGGGGACGCCCTGAGCAGCCTGCTCCAGCGCGACGACCTCGCCTGGCCACCTCCGGCCGAGAGTGCGCCACCCCCGCCGGTGGCCGGCGGGGGGCCGGCGGAGATCGAGGTCGACCCGGCCATCGTCACCGAGCTGATCGAGGGCACCCAGGCCTCGATCGCCGCCGCCGAGCGCGCCCTGCAGGGCAAATCCGGGATCGACCTGCTGGACGCCATCCGCACCGATCTGGTCGAGCTCAGGCGGGTGCTCTTCGACCCGCGCAGCCACCAGGTCTTCTCCTCGGCGATGGAGGCAGCGTGGTGGCTGGCGGACCACCTGGAGCGGTGGCTGGGCGAGCGGGGCGCGGCGGACCTGCTCACCCGGTCGGTGCCGCACAACATCACCGCCCAGATGGGCCTCGAGCTGCTGGACGTCGCCGACGTGATCCGGCCGCACCCGGACGTCGTGGCGTTCCTTCGGGGGGTCGCCCGCCGGGGTGAGGACGACTTCCTGGAGGACCTGGCCCGGATCGAGGCCCGGATCGAGGGAGGGCGGCGGACGCGGGAGGCCATCGAGGGGTGGCTGGTCCGGTACGGCATGCGGTGCGCCGGTGAGATCGACCTCGCCAGGCCGCGGTGGAGCGAGCAGCCCTCCGCCCTGCTCCCGGTGATCCTCGGGCATGTCGACCACGCCGAGCCGGGCGAGGGCGCGCGCCGTTTCGAGCGTGGCCTGCAGCAGGCGAGGGCCACCGAGCGCGAGGTGCTCGGACGCCTGGCGGCCCTGCCGGACGGCGCCCGCAAGGTGGAGCAGACCGCCGCCCGGATCACCCGGGTGCGCACGTACATGGGCTACCGCGAGTACCCGAAGTACGGCATGGTCAGCCGGTACTTCGTCTACAAGCGGGCCCTGACCTCCGAGGCCGATCGCCTGGTGCGCGCCGGGGTGCTGCGAGATCGGGAGGACCTGTTCTTCCTGCGGTTCGAGGAACTCACCGACCTCGTGCGCAGCGGCCGGGTCGACCGCGACCTGCTCGATCGCCGCCGCCGGGACCATCAGGAGAACCTGGCGCTGAGACCGCCCCGGGTGCTCACCTCGGACGGCGAGGCCCTCACCGGCAGCTATCGCCGGCAGGACCTGGTGGCCGATGCCCTGGTCGGGCTGCCGGTCTCCGTCGGGGTGGTGGAGGGACGAGCCCGCGTCGTCCTCGACCCGGCCCGGGCACAGGTCGAGCCCGGCGACATCCTGGTGACCGTGCACACCGATCCCAGCTGGACACCGCTGTTCGTGGCCATCGCCGGCCTGGTGACCGAGGTGGGTGGCTCGATGACCCACGGCGCGGTGATCGCCCGGGAGTACGGGCTGCCGGCGGTGGTCGGCGTGGTGGACGCCACCCGGCTGATCCGCGACGGCCAGCGCATCCGGGTGCACGGGAGCGACGGGCACGTCGAGATCCTGCGCTGATCCGCGCTCGTGCGGTCACTTCCGCGCTCGTGCGGTCACTTCCGCGCTCGTACGGTCACTTCCACGCCACGACAACGGTGTCACATGCTCGGAAGTGACCGCAGTCAAGGGGGGTCACAGCGGGTCGAGGCGAGCCCGGAGCAGGCAGAACTCGTTGCCCTCGGGATCTGCGAGCACGTGCCACGACTCCTCGCCGGTCTGACCGACGTCCGCCGGACGCGCGCCGAGACCGAGCAGGCGCTCCAGCTCGGCGTCCTGATCGCGATCTGTGGCGTTGACGTCGAGGTGCAGCCGGGGCTTGGCGCGCTCCGGGGCTTCCCGGGGGCTGAGGATGATGGTCGGCTGGGGGCCACCGAACCCCTCGCGGGGCCCGATCTCGATGCTGCCGTCGGCCTCCCGCTCCAGGACGACGAAGTCCAACACCTCGCACCAGAACCGCGCCAGCAGTTCGGGGTCGCGGCACTCGAGCACCAGCTCGCTGATCCGGCAGGCCATGGGTGGCACCCTTCTCCCGGTGAGCCCTCGCGGTGGACTCTCGCAGGGGCGATCCCTGACGCCGACGTTCCGGACGTCGCCCACCCACTGTGCCAGCCCCCGAGCCGGCGGTCCTGCCGCGGCACGTCAGCTCAGTCGAACCAGGAGCGCCCGACGAACGCCCGGACGTCCTTCGGGAGCCTCGGCCGGTCACCGGCCGCCAGCCGCTGACACCAGTGCATGACCTGCCCATGGTCGGGGCCGCGTCCCGCGCCTGCCGACCCACCGCCGTCCGGGTGCCAGTACGCCTGCCACTGCCGTCCGAGCAGGAAGACGAATGGACCGCCCACGACGCGCCGGATCGCGTCGTCCACGGCCTCCAGGAGGTCCTGCGATCCCGAGTCGCAGGCATCGCAGCCGCAGTCCGGCAACACCGCCACGGACGCCTGGGGCACGTCCACCGCGATGTGCAGGACGGCGAGCGTGTCCTCCTGCCCTTCCACCGGGACGTCGCGCTCGAGCAGCAGCAGCGCCAGGGTGCCGTCCCGCGCCGAGCGGATCGTGACGGCGCGGTCGAAGCGGCCCCACTGGCGCTCGTCATCCAGCAGCCCCGGCGCCGGCGAGGCCGCCGACACCCCGGGCACCTCGGCCAGCGCCTCGGCCCACAGGCGCGCCCGCAGGTGCACGATCGCGTACCTCGAGGGCTTGCTGACCCGGGAGTACTCCTGCTCACCCGGGGACTCCAGCGGAGGCCGAGGGCTGGGCCAGCTGCGCAGACCACGACGCGCTGACTCGCGCTCGACCCGCGACTGCACGTCCTCCAGCGTCACCCCACGACGGTACGCGGCGCACTCCCGGCGGCCTCACACCCTGGGTCCCTGGTCAACGTCCCCGAGGCGACGGACCCTGGGAGAACGAGTCTTCGTGCAGCTCACAGGGGGGCAGTCAAGATGACGAAGAAGGGCGCCAAGATCCGGTTCACCAAGAAGGTCAAGGGGGCGGAGTTCGCTGATCAAGGCGTGATGAAGGAGGAGGGCAAGGACGGCCCCTTCATCGAACGAGCCTCCACGATCGCGACGGAGAAGGGCGACGTCAAAGCGTTCCGCGGCGACTGGATCGAGGAGGAGGACTGACCCGGGCCCACTCATCTCACACGCAGCAAACCATCCGTCCCGAGATCGCCGTAGTAGTGATCAACAGGGACAGATGATCACCACTACGGCGATCTCGACATTCTGATGATCACCACCGTGGCGATCTCGACGGTGCGCCGGGCTGTGGACAACCCGTTGAATGGCGTTGAGGCTGTGGACAACTCGGACGGACGGTTGCGCCTCTGAGGCACTGTCCGGGGATGTCCCGATCGTCGGGTGCCCTCCCCGAGCCGCTGCTGAACCGCGCGTTCACCGTGTCCGACGGCATGTCCCGAGGACTCAGCCGAGAACGCCTGCGCGGACGCGACCTCGTCTGCCCGACCACGGCAGTGCGCTCCGCGCGGCCTCCGCAGACAGTCGCCCAGCTCGCCGCGGCCTACGCGGAGGTCCTTCCCCCACCATGGGCGTTCTCGCACCTGACCGCGGCCAGGCTGCTCGGCTGGCCCACGGCGAGGCCCTGGCGTCCGACCGAACCCTTGCACGTCATCCGTTCCCTCGACGCGGCCCAGCTGAGGAGGCGAGGGGTGGTGTTCCACCGCGGACTCGAGCTCCGCGAGCTTGTGCTGTGCAATGACCTCCCCGTGGTGGCCCCGGCCGAGACGTGGTGCGACCAGGCACCGCAGGAGCCCCTCGATGAGCGCGTCGTCCTGGGGGATGCCGCCGTCAACGCCTGGACCGGCATCCCGTTCACCACGCTCGAGGCAGCCGTCCAGGCCCGAGCCGGACGCCGCAGCGTCCGCGCCCTCCGGGAGGCGATCCCGCTGATCCGTCCACGCAGCCGATCTGCGCGCGAGACGTTGACCCGGTTGGCGTTTCATCGCGCAGGCCTGCCCGAGCCGGAGTTGAACGCCGTGATCGTGGACGAGGCAGGCGGGTGGCTCAGCGAGTCGGACTTCGTCTGGCGCCGTGAGCGCGTGGTGGCCGAGTACGACGGCGATCATCACCGGACCGACGTCCGGCAGTGGCGGCGTGACCACGCCCGACGGCGGGCGCTGGTCGACAACGGGTGGCGGCTGCACATTCTCGTCGCCGACGATCTGGCTGGTCCGATGCGGATCACCCGCATGGTGGACGGCATCGCCCGCGACCTCGGCTGCTGATCGACAACCCCCCTTCCCCGACCCCCGTTCCCCGACCCCCCTTCCCCACCCCCCTTCCCCGACCCCCCTTCGCCGCCCCTCTTCCCCGACCCCCTTCCCCGACCCCCTTCCCCGAGATCGCCGTAGTAGTGATCAACGGGGGCAGATGATCACCACTACGGCGATCTCGACATTCTGATGATCACCACCGTGGCGATCTCGGGCGCGGAAGTGGCTCGGTGGGGGGTGTGGCTGGGCGACGAGTGTGTGGCGGAGCGGGGGGGTGTGACGGGTGTGGCCGGGGCGGCGCGGGAGGGCGACAGCGTGGCAACCGCGTGCGAGACCGCCGCCATGGGTGATGATCGGAGCATGCCGGCCACGACACCGACACCCCCGACGGCCTGCTTCCTGCACGGCCTCGAATCCTCGAGCCAGGGAACCAAGGCCCGCTGGTTCGAGGAGCGGTTCCCGGGGGTGCTGCTGCGCGACTACGAGGGCGACCTCGACCAGCGGATGACCCAGCTGATCAGCCAACTCGACGGCCGAGACGACCTGGTCCTGATCGGCTCGAGCTTCGGCGGCCTGATGGCCACCCAGTTCGCCCTTCGGTACCCCGAGCGCTGCCGGCGGCTGGTGCTGCTCGCACCCGCCCTCAATCACGCCGGCTACGCACCACCCGCCGAGCCGCTGGACGTCGAGACGGTGCTGGTCACCGGGACGCAGGACACCGTCTGCCCCCCGGACGTCATCGTTCCGCTGGCCCAGGCGACGTTCCGCCGGCTCGAGGTGCAGGTGGAGGAGGACGACCACCTCTTGCGGTGGACCTTCCCTCAGCTCGACTGGGTCCGGCTGCTCTCCCGCTGAGCCCCCGGCCCCAGCCCTTCGGCCCCTCTGCCCCAGGCCCTCAGACCGGGGGGACACCGTGGCGCTTGTCGGTGAATCGGCGATCCCGCCCGCTGGCGTAGGCAAGGCGGAGGATCAGCTCGCGCCGTAGCTCCTCGGGTTCGATCACGGCATCGATCACCAGGTCACCGGCCAGGCGAAGCAGGTCGACGTCCTCCTCGTACTCCTCCCGCCGGGCGGCGACGTAGGCGGCTCGCTCGTCCTCGTCGGCGATCGCCGCGATCTTGTTGGCGTACACCGCGTTCACCGCGGCCTGCGGGCCCATGACCGCGATCGAGGCGCTCGGCAGGGCCAGGGTGGCATCCGGCCCGAAGCCCGGCCCCGCCATCGCGTACAGCCCGGCGCCATAGGCCTTGCGCAGCACGACACAGATCTGCGGCACGGTGGCCTCGGACACCGCCGTGATCATCTTCGCCCCGTGCCGGATGATCCCCTGCCGTTCCACCTGCGATCCGATCATGAACCCGGGCACGTCGGCCAGGTAGACCAGCGGCACGGAGAAGGCGTCGCACAGCCAGATGAAGCGGGCCGCCTTGTCGGCCGAGTCACCGAAGAGCACCCCGCCGCGCACGGCGGAGTTGTTGGCCAGGATGCCCACACTGCGCCCGTCCAGCCGCCCGAACCCCACCACCAGCTCGGCCGCGAACAGCGGTTTGAGCTCGAAGAACGACTCCTCGTCGACCAGGGCGTCGATCACCTGGTGGACGTCGAACGGCACCGACTCCGGTTGCGGCACCAGGCCACGGGTCATCACCTGGGCCGGCGGCTCGGGCACGTACTGGGGCGGCGCCGTCCGCCACGAGCTCGGCAGGTAGGAGAAGTACAGCCGCGCCTGCTCGATGGCATCGGCGTCGTCCGTGGCCAGGTTGTCCCCGCAGCCCGAGACGGTGCAGTGCATCCGGGCGCCGCCCATCTCCTCCAGGGAGACGACCTCGCCGACCACCATCTCGGCCATCCGCGGGCTGCCCAGATACATGCTGGCGTTGCCCTCGACCATGAACACCACATCGCAGAACGAGGGGATGTAAGCGCCACCGGCCGCCGAGGGCCCGAACAGGCAACAGATCTGGGGCACTTTGCCCGACAGCATCACCTGGTTGTGGAAGATCCGACCCGCCCCGCGCCGGCCCGGGAACAGCTCGACCTGATCGGTGATCCGGGCCCCGGCCGAGTCGACCAGCCAGAACACCGGAAGCTCCTCGCGCAGTGCGGCTTCGGTGGCTCGCACCATCTTCTCCACCGTGCGCGCACCCCAGGATCCCGCCTTCACCGTGGGGTCGTTGGCGATCACCATGACCGCTCGCCCGTCGAGGGTCCCCCGTCCGGTGACCACACCGTCCGCGGGCAGGCCTGCCCCAGCGGCAGTCGCCGGGGCGTTGGCGAGCTGGCCGTCCTCGACGAAGGAGCCGTCGTCCACGAGCAGGGAGATCCGTTCGCGCACAGGCAGTTTGCCCTGTCCGGCGAGTTTGGCCGCCCCGGCCTCGGACGGCGCCAGCGTGCGCCGACGGGCCGCCGCCACCTCGGCGTAGTGGTCATGCTTCATCGCGGCACCCGATCGCTCGACGGGAACTGGCTCGACGTCCGTGCTCGAACCCGGCAGGCTCAGTCAACCGGAAGGCCGAGCCCGCGCGCGATCACCAGGCGCTGGATCTCGCTCGTCCCCTCCCCGATCTCGAGGATCTTGGCGTCCCGGTAGTAGCGCGCCACGGGGTACTCCTCGATGAACCCGCTGCCCCCGTGAACCTGGGTCGCCAGCCGGGCGGCGTCCATCGCGGTGGTCGAGGTGTGCAGCTTGGCGCGCGCGGCGGCGGCGGCAACCTGGGCACGATCCACCGACCCGTCCCCGGCGCGCAGGCGGTCCTTCAACGCTGCGGCGCGATAGGTGAGCAGCCGCGCCGAGTCCACCGCCACCGCGAGATCGGCGATGGCGAACGCGATCGACTGGTTGGCACCGATCGGGCGACCGAAGGCCACCCGGCTGCCGGCGTACTCCACGCAGGCCTCGAGGCATGCGCGGGCCAGTCCCAGCGCGAGCGCGGAGATCGCGATCCGGCCGTCGTCCAGGGTGGCCAGGAACTGGCGCAGGCCCGCGCCGCGCTGCCCCAGCAGGTTGGCCTCCGGCACCCGACAGCCGGCGAAGGTCAGACCGTGCGTGTCGGAGGCGTGCCAACCGAGCTTGCGGTAGGGCGGGTCCACCACCAGCCCCGCACTGCCGGCGGGAACCAGGATCGTGCTCAGCTCCGGCGAGTCGTCCGGACGGCGGCCGGTGACCGCGGTGATCGTGATCACGCTGGTGATCGAGGTGCCCGAATTGGTGATGAACGCCTTGGCGCCGTCGATCACCCACTCCCGGCTCGCCTCGTCCAGGACAGCGCGGGTACGGGTGGCACCGGCATCGGACCCGGCCTCGGGCTCGGTCAACCCGAATGCCGCCAGCGCCCGGCCGGCCACCAGGTCGGGCAGCCAACGCGCCTTCTGCTCCGCGGTGCCGTAGGTGAGCAGCGGCGTGATGCCCAGCCCGACTCCCGCCGACAGCGTGATGCCGACCGACTGGTCCACCCGGCCGAGCTCCTCGATCGCCACGCACAGACTGGTGAAGTCACCGCCGCTGCCGCCGTACTCCTCGGGCACGATCAGCCCGAACAGGCCCAGCTCCCCCATCCGCGGCACCAGCTCGACCGGGAAGCGCGCGGCGGCGTCCCAGGCGGCGCTGTGCGGCGCCACGTGCTCGGCGGCGAAGTCGCGGACGACGCGGCGGAAGTCCTCGTGATCGCGCGACAGCTCGAAGGAGGACTCGACGGACACCGACGTCGTCATGACGGCCAGCCACCTCTCGACCGGGGAAGGGACTTGCTTTACCTTTACGTCAAGGTAAAGCGCCGCCGGATCCGGCGCAAGGCAGCGGGACGGAGGACTGGATGACCACCGAACCCGTCGAGGCACCCGGGACAGGCCAGGCGAGCCGGACCGGCCAGACGGGCCAGGCAAGCCCGACAGGCCAGGCGCTCGGGTGCCGACCGGAGGACGAGGTGCACACCATCGCGACGGTCGCCCGCGAGTTCGGCGTCACGCACCGCACCATCCGGTTCTACGAGGACCGCGGGCTGATCGCCCCGCTGCGACGCGGCACCCAGCGCCTGTATCGCCCTCGCGACCGGGTCCGGCTGGGCTTGATCCTGCGAGGCAAGCGGCTCGGGTTCGATCTCGAACAGATCCGGCGGATCGTCGACATGTACGACCAAGAAGTCGGCGAGCGCGGGCAGATGCAGTACCTGCTCGACCAGATCGCCCTGCGCCGCGCCGAGCTCGAACAGCGCCGCCGCGACATCGAGCAGACCCTCGCCGAACTGGACGCCGTCGAGCGGCGCTGCCTGGACAGCGAGATCGGGCGCACGCTGGGTTCGTCGCAGCCCTCGTCCTCGTCCTCCCCTTCCTGACCCTCCCCGGACTGAGTCGCAGGACCGGGTCGCCCGGCCGGTCGCCCGGACCCGGGTCCGCCCGGCGGACCCAGCCCGCCCAGCCGACCCAGCCGGGTGGGCTACCTTGTCGCGGTGACGCTGCACCGGGACGGTGAGCGACCCCACGCTCGCAGCGAAAGGGCGGCCCTGCGACGATGATCGGCCCCGCGGCAGGCCAGAGCGCACCGGACGACGGTCGCGCCACCGAGCCGCCCCTGCGTCGGCAACGCCGCGCCCGCCAGGCCCCCGCCCGTCGTCCGGGGATGCTCCAGGTGGTGCGTGCCGCCTTCGGCCAGGGCAGCCGCTCCGCCCGGCTGCTGCTGCTCGGCGTGGCCGCGCTGGTGCTGCTCTGGCCGCTGAGCAGCCTGGTCGAGGTCAACCAGGACACCGGGGACCTGGTGGCCGGAACCCTCGCCATGGTGGCCGGGGCCGCGCCGATGGCCACCGTCGGGGCCCTGATCGTGATCGCCCTGGCCGCTCGCCGACACCACTGGGTGGCCGTGGCGCTCGCCGCGGTGGCCGCCCTGCTGCCCTGGTTCTTCATGGCGTCCTACGCGGTGAGCAACCAACCCGAACGGGCCGAGGCCGCAGTCGGGTTGCGCACCATGCTGGTCAACGCTCATCAGGGCGCCGCCAGCGCGCCGGACATCGTCGCGGCGGCCGCCGCGGGGCAGGTGGACGTGCTGGTGGTGACCGAGCTGTCCGGGGCGCTCGCGCACGACCTGACCGTGGCCGGGCTCGACCAGGTGGTCAGCGCCGCGTGGGTGCGCCTGCCCGGGCAGTCGGGGGTGATGGACGATCCGCAGGCCGGCATGGGGGTCTGGACCCGCTCCGGGATCACCCTCGATCAGCCCCGCGACGTCCCGGGCACGCAATGGCCCTCGATGACCGCGACGGTGACCGTCGGCGACCCTGCCGGCAGCACCACCGGAACCGAGGCCGGACCCGAGGCCACCCGGGTCACGCTGATCGCCGGTCATGTCGCCCCACCCGGGCCCGACAACGGACGCCGCTGGGCCACCGATCTGGCCGTCCTGCGGGAGGCCACCGTGCAGGCCACCGGTCCCCGGATGCTGCTGGCCAACCTGAACGCGACGTCCTGGCACGCCGACTTCCGGCAATTCACCGCCGCCGGCATCCGGGACGCGGCCGACGTCCTGGGGCGCGGCCCGAGGCCCAGCTGGCCGACCTGGTCACCGCTGGCGATCCTGCCGCTGGACCACGCCATGGTCTCCGACCGGATCGGGGTGGAGTCGGTGGAGACGGTCGTGATCGGCGGTTCGGACCACCGGGCACTGATCGCCACCCTGCGGGTTCCGGCCTCGCCCTGACGACTGGGCGGGACGCGCGGATGTCAGGCCTTGGCCTCGTGGGCCGCGACCTGGGCCGCGTACTCGGTGCGCACGACGTCCATGTCCAGCTCGCGCACCTGAGACAGCAGGCTCTCCAGCGCGGGCTGGGGCAGTGCGCCCGGCTGCCCGAAGATCGGGATGCCGTCGCGGTAGATCACCAGGGTCGGGATCGAGGTGATCCCGTAGCGGCCGGCCAGGTCCTGCTCGGCCTCCGTGTCGACCTTGGCGAAGACGGCGTCGGCGTTGGCCTCCGACACCCGTTCGAAGACCGGGGCGAACTGGCGGCAGGGACCGCACCAGGCTGCCCAGAAGTCGATCAGGACGATGCCCTCCTTGACGGTCTCGTCGTGATTGGCGGCGGTCAGGGTGACGGTGGCCACGGGTGGACTCACTCCTCGCTGGACGGGGACGCTGGAACAGGGACGCTGGACGGGGACGCTGGCCGGGACATCGGACAGTGACTGGCGGGGCGGGCCGGGTCAGGAGGACCAGGTCCTCGATCAACATACCCACAGGGGTATGCCGGTTGACACAACACCACAGGGCCTCGTCGTGTTCCTGTGCCCTGCGCCACTGTGCGGGCGCTGACCCCCACCAGTACCGCGGACTAGGCTCGGCCCCCGGAAGGGAGTGTCATGTCCCCCATCACCAAGGTCCTCATCGCCAATCGTGGCGAGATCGCGGTTCGCGTCGCCCGGGCCTGCCGCGACGCCGGCATCGCCTCGGTCGCCGTCTACGCCGATCCCGACCGGGACAGCGTGCACGTGCGCGTTGCCGACGAGGCGTACGCCCTGGGTGGGGCGACCTCCGCCGAGTCCTATCTGGTGGTCGACAAGCTGCTGGACGTCGCGCGCCGCGCGGGCGCGGACGCCGTCCATCCCGGCTACGGCTTCCTGGCCGAGAACGCGCTCTTCGCCCAGGCGGTGATCGACGCCGGGCTGATCTGGATCGGCCCCCCACCGGCCGCGATCGACGCCCTCGGCGACAAGGTGAAGGCGCGGCACATCGCCCAGGCAGCCGGGGCCCCGCTGGTGCCCGGCACTCCGGACCCGGTCTCGGGAGCCGAGGAGGTCTTGGAGTTCGCCCGTCAGTACGGGCTCCCGGTGGCGATCAAGGCCGCCTACGGCGGTGGCGGGCGAGGCCTGAAGGTGGCCCGCAGCCTGGAGGAGATCCCCGAGCTCTACGAGTCCGCCGTCCGCGAGGCCGTGAGCGCGTTCGGGCGCGGTGAGTGCTTCGTCGAGCGGTTCCTGGACAAGCCGCGCCACGTCGAGACCCAGTGCCTGGCGGATCAGTACGGCGCCGTGGTCGTGGTCTCCACCCGCGACTGCTCCCTGCAGCGGCGCAACCAGAAGCTGGTCGAGGAGGCACCTGCCCCGTTCCTGACCGCCGAGCAGAACGCCGAGCTGTACCGGGCCTCCAAGGCCATCCTGCGCGAGGCGCACTACGTCGGCGCCGGCACCTGCGAGTTCCTGGTCGGGCAGGACGGCGTGATCTCCTTCCTCGAGGTGAACACCCGCCTCCAGGTGGAGCACTGCGTGACCGAGGAGGTGGCCGGGCTGGACCTGGTCCGCGAGCAGTTGCGGATCGCCGCCGGGGAGCCGCTCGGGTACGACGACCCCCCGCTGCGCGGGCACGCGATCGAGTTCCGGATCAACGGCGAGGACGCCGGGCGGGGCTTCCTGCCCCAACCCGGCAGCGTCACCCGCTGGGTCACCCCCAGCGGGCCGGGCGTCCGGCTCGACTCCGGCGTCGAGCCCGGATCGGTGATCAGCGGCGCCTTCGACTCCATGCTGGCCAAGCTGATCGTCACCGGGCGCGACCGTGCCGAGGCCCTGGCCCGCTCGCGCCGGGCCCTGGCCGAGTTCGAGGTCGAGGGCATGCCCACGGTGATCCCGTTCCACCGAGCGGTCGTCGCCGACCCGGCCTTCGCCCCGGCCGATCCCGCTCAGCCGTTCACGATCTCGACCCGTTGGATCGAGACCGAGTTCGACAACACCATCGCCCCCTGGGACGGCGCCGGAGCGGCCGATGCCGCTGATCCCGAGGCCTCTGCGCGGCAGAGGATCGTGGTGGAGGTGGCCGGCAAGCGACTCGAGGTGTCCCTGCCCGCCGGGTTCGGTTCCGGCGCAGGGGGTTCGGGTACCGCGGCGGCGCCCGGTTCGGCCAAGCGCGCACCCAAGCGCTCGTCGTCCGGCAAGGCCAAGACCGCTGCATCGGGGGACGCGCTGACCTCACCGATGCAGGGCACGATCGTCAAGATCGCGGTCGCGGACGGCGCGGTGGTGGCCGAGGGCGAGGTGATCGTCGTGCTCGAGGCGATGAAGATGGAGCAGCCGATCACCGCGCACAAGGGCGGCACCGTGACCAACCTGGCCGCCGAGGTGGGCCAGACGGTCACCAGCGGTGCGGTGATCTGCGAGCTGAAGGACTGACCGGACAGGTTCCCGCACCCGGCCGCGTGCTGTCAGGCTGACCGGGTGGGCTCCTCGATCGATCACCTCGTGGTGGCCGCTGCCACGCTGAGGCAGGGACGAGCCTGGGTGGAACGACGGCTCGGCGCCGCGATGAGTGACGGTGGCCGCCACGAGGCGTTCGGTACCCACAACGCGCTGCTCGCGCTGGGGCCGCAGGCTTACCTCGAGGTGATCGCGATCGATCCGGACGCACCGCCGCCGGACCGGCCACGCTGGTTCGCGCTGGACGATCCGGCGACGCGGGAGCGGCTCGCAGCGGGCCCGGCACTGATCCACTGGGTGGCCCGGGTCGAGGACCTGCCCGACGGCATGCTGGACGACGGCCGCGAGGTGCTCGCGCTGTCCCGAGGCGAGAACCGTTGGCGGGTCACGGTTCCGCCGGACGGCTCACTGCGCCTGGGCGGCGTGGCACCGTCCCTGATCCAGTGGCTCACGCCGCCGCCACCGACCCGGCTGGCCGAGCAGGGCGTGCGACTGTACACCCTGCAGCTCACCACCCCCGAGCCCGACTCCGTGCGAGAGCTGGTCCAGGGCAACGGGTTGTCCGACCAGATCGTGATCACCGCCGGGACGGCGCCGCACCTCGGCGCGCTGCTGTCCACCCCGTCGGGTCTCGTCGAACTCTGAGCCCTTCGGCCACCGGGTGATCCGGGCGCCACCACTCCGAGCGGGCTCAGGTATGGGTTCGGGTGTCACCGGCCCACCAACTCCGACACGTGGTAGGCGACGGTGCCACCCAACGACTCGCACGCCACCTCGTCATCGCGACTGACCGCTCCGGTGACCAGGACGTCCTCGTGCACCTGCCGCCATCCCAGCCCGCCGGTGATCGCGTGGACGGCGCGCACGGCCCCGGTGACGTCGTCCGCGCCGTGCACCCACACGCCGAACGGGGCGCCGGTGCGCGCCAGCAGCGTCGGGTAGTAGATCTGGTCGAAGAAGTGCTTCAACGCGCCCGACATGTAGCCGATGTTCGCCGGCGTGCCGAGCAGGAAGCCCTGTGCTGCGAGCACATCGGAGGCTGTGGCCTCGAGGGCCGGCTTGACCACGACGTCGACCCCGACGATGTCCGGGTCGCGCGCCCCGGCCAGCACAGCCTCCAGCAACTGCTGCATCGCGGGAGAGGGCGTGTGATGGACGACGAGCAGCCGGCCGGCCATCGGGAGCTCAGTGCGTCCGGTGCAGCCGGCGCGCCGCCTCGGCGATCGAACCGGTCAGGGAGGGATAGACGGTGAACGCGTGCGCCACCTCGTCGACCGTCAGCCGATGGGCCACAGCCAGGGTGACCGGGAAGATCAGCTCACTGGCCCGGGGCGCCACCACGACCCCGCCCAGGATCTCCTCGGAGCGGTTGCCGCAGAACAGTTTCACGAACCCGTCGTGAATGCCCTGCATCTTCGCCCGGGCATTTCCGGCCAGGGGCAGTTTGACGACGCTGGCAGTGACCTCGCCGGCGTCCACCTGCGCCTGGGTCCAGCCGACCGTGGCGATCTCGGGGGCGGTGAAGATGTTCGAGCTGACCGTGCGCAGGTTCAGCGGGCTCACCGCGTCCCCCAGGGAGTGGTACATCGCGATCCGGCCCTGCATGGCGGCCACTGAGGCCAGGGCGAACACCCCGGTGCAGTCCCCGGCCGCGTAGATCCCACGGGTCGAGGTCCGCGAGACCCGGTCGACCGTGATGTGCCCGGAGGACGTGGTGCGCACCCCGGCGGTCTCCAGCCCCAGCTCGGCCGTGTTCGGGATGGCGCCCACCGCCATCAGGCAGTGCGATCCCTCGACCGTGCGGCCGTCGGCCAGCTGCACCAGCACGCCGTCGGCGGTCCGGGTGACGGCCTGGGCCCGCGAGCGCGCGAGCACCTGCATGCCCCGGCGCACGAACACGTCCTCGAGCACGGCGGCGGCGTCCGGGTCCTCACCGGGCAGCACGTGATCCCGGCTCGAGATCAGCACCACCTCGGAGCCGAGCGCGTCGTAGGCACTGGCGAACTCGGCGCCGGTGACCCCCGATCCGACCACGATCAGCCGCTCGGGCAGGTGATCCAGGGCGTACAGCTGGGTCCAGGACAGGATCCGCTCGCCGTCCGGCATGGCATCCGGGAGCCGGCGCGGGCTGGCACCCACGGCGAGCAGCACGGTGTCGGCGGCGAAGACCGAGCTCGAGCCGTCCGGCGAGGTCGCCACCACCCGGGTGGGGCCGTCGAGGCGCCCGTCGCCCTCGACCACCCGCACCCCCTCGGCCTCGAGCCGGCGGCGGATGTCGTCCGACTGCGCCCGGGCGAGTTCGCGAACCCGCTGGTTGACCAGTCCCAGGTCGGCCACGACCACCGAGGACGCCGAGGAGGTGGTGCCGGCGGCGTCCCGCACGAAGACCCCGAGCTCGTCCGCCTCGTCCACCGTGGTCATCACCTCGGCCGTGGCGATGAGGGTCTTGGACGGCACGACATCGGTGAGCACCGCAGCGCCACCCAGCCCGTGCTTCTCCACCACGGTGACCTCGGCGCCCAGTTGTGCCGCCACCAGGGCGGCCTCGTAGCCCCCCGGGCCACCCCCGATCACCACGACGCGGGACACGTTCTCGGGGGTCTTCGGCAGGGCGCCGGTCTGAGGGCTCACGCGTGGCATTCTCGCCCACCCGCGCGGCATCTCTACGCTAGGCGCCCATGGCGTTGTACGCGGCCTACGGCAGCAACCTCGATCCGGAGCGCATGGCCCTGCGCGCCCCCCACTCCCCCCTGCGGGGAACCGGGTGGTTGGTCGACTGGCGACTCACCTTCGGTGGCGAAGATCTCACCTGGGAGGGGCCGCTCAGCACGATCGTCGAGGACCCCGGCCACCAGGTCTACGTCGCCCTGTACGACCTCACGCCGGCCGACGAGCGAGCCCTCGATCAGTGGGAAGGGTTGGAGATCGGGGTCTGGACCAAGATCCGGGTGCGGGTGAGCACCCTGGACGGCGACGCGACAGCGTGGGCCTACGTGCTCAACGCCTACGAGGGCGGCTTGCCGACCGCGCGCTACCTGGGCATGCTCGCCGAGGCCGCCGAGGCCGGCGGCGCACCACACGACTACGTCACCGCACTGCGCCAGCGCGAGTGCACGCAGGGCGGAATTCAGCCCGACGGCTGACGGACGACACGACCACCGCCTGTCCGGAACGCTGCAGGACCGACCGACATCGCCGTCCCCGGCTGCCCGGCGGGCGGCCCGAGCACAGAACAGGGGTGATCCGGATGAGCCAGTCCGCGTCGTCCACCCTCGACCCGGCCCAGCTGGCCGGGCAGGCCGCGCACCAGATCGCCCTGGCAACGGGGGCCGCGACCCATGACGTGGCCCTGGTGCTCGGCTCCGGCTGGGCACGAGCCGGTGACCTGCTCGGGGAGACCCTGGCGACGCTCGACCCGGCCGAGGTGGCCGGGTTCCGCGCCCCGAGCGTGGCCGGGCACAACGCCACGATTCGCTCGGTCCGCATCGGGGACACCGATCGCCGAGCCCTGGTCTTCGGATCGCGCACTCATCTCTACGAGGGTCACGGAGTGCGGGCCGTCGTCCACGGGGTTCGCGTCGCGGCGGCGGCCGGCTGCCGGGCCATCGTGCTGACCAATGGCTGTGGCGGGCTCGACGCCGGGTGGCCCCCGGGGACCCCGGTGCTGATCAGCGACCACATCAACCTCACCGGCGTCTCACCGCTGGAGGGAGCGACGTTCGTCGACCTGACCGACCTGTACTCCCCCAGGCTGCGGGGGGTGGCCCGTCAGGTCGAACCCGGCCTGGCCGAAGGGGTCTACGTGCAGTTCCCCGGGCCGCACTACGAGACGCCGGCCGAGGTGCGGATGGCCGGGATCCTCGGCGGGAACCTGGTCGGCATGTCCACGACCCTGGAGGCGATCGCCGCGAGGGCGGCCGGCCTGGAGGTGCTGGGAATCTCGCTGGTCACCAACCCGGCGGCGGGGATCTCGCCCACGCCGTTGAGCCACGCCGAGGTGATCGAGGCCGGACGCGCGGCCGGTGAGCGGATCGGGCCGATGCTGGCCAGGATCGTCCAGCTCGTCTAGGTCGATCGTCCCGGCCCGCTCGTGACCGGTGAGGTGAGGCGGCGGCACGCGGCTCGACCGGGGCGATTGGACCTTTTCGTCCGGAGTGGTCCCCTAGGCTTCCCCCGATGATCACGTGATCATCGGCAAGGGCCATCGGACGGCGCGAGGTGCTCGCGCCCGGACGCTCACTCGGGGACACCATGACCAAGCGATCGATCAAGAGATCCACCAGGGAAGCTGGGGAGAACTCCGGCCCCAGGACGGAACGCCACGCGCTCGCCGCACGCCACGCCTCCCATCGGGCCGTGCGGCCATTGATCCCGAAGGCGGACGTTGCGCAGAAGGTGGGCGCGGCGCTGGGGATTGCCGCGGTGGCCATCGGCGGCGCCACGGCTCCTGCCGCCGCGGACGACTGGGGCTCGTTCGGCAGTTCGTCCTACGACTCGTTCGGCAGCAGCAGCTACGACTCGTTCGGGTCCAGCTCCTACGACTCGTTCGGGTCCAGCTCTTACGACCCCTTCGGGTCCACCTCCTACGACCCCTTCGGGTCGACCACCTACGACCCCTTCGGGTCCACCTCCTACGACCCCTTCGGATCCAGCTCCTACGACCCCTTCGGATCCAGCTCCTACGACCCCTTCGGATCCAGCTCCTACGACCCCTTCGGGTCCACCTCCTACGACCCCTTCGGATCCAGCTCCTACGACCCCTTCGGGTCGACCACCTACGACCCCTTCGGATCCAGCTCCTACGACCCCTTCGGGTCCAGCACCTACAACCCGTTCAGCTCGATCTACCACGACCCCTTCGGAACGGGGTACAACCCCTTCGGCGTCAACCTCTACGACCCCTTCGGCACCTCGATCTTCGGCCCACCCTCGTCGTTCGACTGGTTCGGAACCCCCTCGCCGGTGGTGCCGGTGGCCGCACCGGCTGAGCCGCTCGTCCCCGACCCTGTTCCCCCGGTGAGCATCGAGCCCCTGGCACCGGCCGCCTTCGAACCGCTCACACCGCTCGGGCCCGTCACGCCCCTCGAGCCCTTCGCCCCGATCGAGACCCTGACGCCGGTCGAGCCGGCACCCCCCGTGGTCGCGGTCACCGAACCGGCGACCCCCCTCATCCCGGCTCCGGTCATCCCCGCACCCACCCCCGCCACGCAGCGAGCGGTCGGCGCCGACGGGCGCCCGATCGTCACCGTGTGGATCGGGGGCGACTCGCTGGCCTCCGGTGAGGGTGCCAGCCTGTCCAACTTCTCCACGATCGAGGTCCCGGGACCTGACGGGACGGTCCAGACCGTCATCGACCCCGCCCATCGCGCCTCCAACGCCGCCGGCGTCCAGGCCGTCCAACTGCTCCAGCAGCAGTACCCGGGGTACTCCTTCCAGGTGGTCAACGGAGCCGTCAGCGGTGCCACGACCGCCACCATGGCCGCCCAGCTCCCCGGCGCCGCCGGGGCCGACATCGTCCTGTTCAGCGCGGGCGGAAACGACGCCCGCTTCGGCCCCTCGGTGATCGATGTCCTGCTCACCAACCAGACCACCAGCTCGCAGCAACTGGTCACCCAGGCCGGCCAGATCGCGGCCGGCGCCCTTCCCGGACCGAACGGCACCAGCATCGACGTCCAGGAGAACGTGGCCGGGGTTCTCCGCCAGCTGAGCCAGACGTTGCCCGCGAACTCCCAGATCGTGGTGATGAACTACCCGCAGATGCTGCCGACGACGATCTCGCCCACGGCGACCGGGATCTCCGCGGCCCTGATCGGTCAGGCCGAGGTCGACGCGATCAACCAGCACTACCTGCCGGCGGTCAACACCTCGGTGGACGGCGGGCGCGCGCTCGCCATCCTGGACACCGGCCGGACGATCATCTTGGTCGATCGGACGGACTCGCTCACCGGGCACGAGCTGCTGGGCGGCGGCCAGGAGGCCGTCAACGGGATCAGCCTGCCCAACCTGAACGGCAGCTATCACCCGAACGACCTCGGCCAGACCCTGATGGCCCCGGCCATCGCTGCCGGCTTGGATCGGGCGTTCACCAACCTGCTCGAGGCCGAGGGCCTGCCCCGCCCGACCGGCCCCGTCCCCCCCACCACACCCGGGCCGGCACCCGCCCCCGCCCCCGCACCGGCAGCGCCAGCCCCGGCCCCGGCACCGGAGGGATCCGCACCGTCGTCGACCTCACCGTCGTCGACCTCACCGACGTCGGCTGCGCCCTCGGCGGGCGCGGACCTGACGCCCGCGGTGGACCCACCGGCGGTCAGTTCGGAGCCCGCAACGGAACACCTCCCGGAACCAGCCGGGATCGAGGCGGTACCGAACCACCTCGAGGTGATCGTCGGCTTCACCGAGTCCGGCGAACCTCTGATGATCCAGATGCCGATCCAGTACCCCACCGCCCCGGTGACGACCCCGGCGCCCGAGGCGCCGACCACCCCGGACGCACCCCCGTCGGTCACCCCTGCCGCCGATCCCTCGGTCACGGGGCAACCAGCTTCCCCGGCGGTGGACCCCGGGGACCCGGCGCTCGAGGCACAGGCCGGCGACCAGGCTCCCGCAGCACCGACAGGCGAACCGACAGCAGGCGGCCCGGCTGCGGCCGGACCGACGGCAGCCGAGTCCGCTCCAGCCGAGTCCGCTCCAGCCGAGTCCGCTCCAGCCGAGTCTGCTCCGGCAGAGGTCACGGACCCGGCTCCCGAACCGGTCGCCCAGACCTCCGACGAGACGATCACGCCGGCGCCCCGATCCACCGGCGACGGGCCCCGTCAGCGAATCCCCCACCCGGTCCGGCGGTCCATGGCACTGTGACGGGTGCGACCCCCCGTCGGGCGGCACCCGATGTTGCCGGGCGCCGGGCCCGGACGGCACGCCGTCCGGGCCCGGCACTGGGGTGTTTACGCAGGTCAAGCGCGAGTTTCACGGGTTCGCCACGACTCGGTAACGAGCCTTGACACCGCCCGGGTGCGCTTGGAGACACTGACGCGGTCCGCTCGTGGGATCACCCCACGGCCGATGCCCAGGAGGCCTTTCGTGAGAGTCACTCGTCGTGCCCTGATCTCGGGCATCGCCCTCAGCGCTGCGCTGATGGTGAGTGCCTGTTCCCCGCCCTCGGATTCGTCCTCGACCGCCTCCTCGGCCGCAGGGGGTGGGTCCGCCGCCGCCGGCGATGCGAAGACCGCGAAGTCCGCCAAGGACCTCGGCGGAATGGAGGCGCTGGTTGCCGCGGCGAAGAAGGAGGGGCAGCTCAACGTCATCGCCCTCCCGCCGGACTGGGCCAACTACGGCGAGATCATCAAGGGCTTCACGGCCAAGTACGGCATCACGGTGAACTCCGCCCAGCCCGACGGCTCGAGCCAGGACGAGATCAACGCGGTCAAGTCGCTCAAGGGCACCGACCGCGCCCCGGACGTGCTCGACATCGGCATGGCGGTCGCCCTGGCCAACACCAGCCTGTTCGCCCCGTACCAGGTCGAGAAGTGGTCGGAGATCGCCGACGCCCAGAAGGAGGCGACCGGCCTGTGGGTGCAGGACTACGGCGGCTACATGTCCATCGGCTATGACTCGGCCAAGGTGCCGGCCCCGACGTCCGTCGCCGACCTGCTGAAGGCGGAATACAAGGGCAAGGTCGCCCTCAACGGTGACCCGACCCAGGCCAACGCCGCCCTCAACGGCGTCCTGATGGCAGCCGTGGCCAACGGCGGCTCGCTGGACGACATCAGCAAGGGCGTCGACTTCTTCAAGGACCTCAAGGCCAAGGGCAACTTCAACAAGGTCCAGGCCTCGACCGCCACGGTGAAGAACGGGACGACGCCGGTCGTCTTCGACTGGGACTACCTGCAGGCCGGTAACGTCAAGAACGTCCCGACCTGGAAGGTCTACCTGCCGGAGAACGCCACCCTGGGTGGCTACTACGCGCAGGCGATCAACGCCGACGCACCCCACCCGGCCGCCGCGCGGCTGTGGGAGGAGTACCTGTACTCCGACGAGGGCCAGAACCTGTGGCTCAAGGGCGGGGCGCGCCCGGTCCGCATGGATGCCATGACCAAGGCGGGCACGATCGACGCCGCCGCTGCGGCCGCCCTGCCGGCGGTCTCCGGGACGCCGCAGTTCCCGACGCAGGACCAGCTGACCAAGGCCAAGACCGTGCTCGCCACGTCCTGGGCGAAGGCAATCAGCTGAACACGGCCACCGCCTCGACGGCCGGCGGCCGCCCCACCCGGGGCGGTCGCCGGCCATCGGCGTCCTGGTTGGGGATCCTGCCGTTCATGCTCTACGTCGGGATCTTCCTGATCATCCCGACCCTGGTGGTCGTGGTGGCGGCGTTCCTGGACGGCGCCAACCGCCCCACCCTGGCCAACGTCCGTGAGCTGGGCGAGAGCTACATCGCCAAGACGTTCTGGAACAGTTTCTGGGTCTCGGCGCTGAGCGCGGTGATCGGCGCCGTGTTCGGTGCCCTGCTGGCCTACGTCCTGGCCACCGGCAACCCCCACGGCACCTTCCGCCAGGCGGTCACCTCGGCCTGCGGTGTGCTCGCCCAGTTCGGTGGTGTGACCCTCGCCTTCGCGTTCATCGCCACCGTGGGGCCCGCCGGTCTGATCACGACCTGGCTGATCGCCAACGCCGGGGTCGACCCCTTCGGCAGCTCGTTGTTCGAGCTGCGCGGGCTGATCCTGGTCTACAGCTACTTCGAGATCCCGCTGATGGTGCTGGTGTTCCTGCCCGCCCTGGACGGCATCCGCCCCCAGTGGCGCGAGGCCACCGAATCGCTCGGTGGCACCACCTGGGACTACTGGCGATCGGTGGCGGTGCCCATCCTCACCCCACCGTTCCTCGGGGCCCTGCTGCTGCTGTTCGCCAACGCGTTCTCCGCCTACGCCACCGCGGCGGCACTGATCACCCAGGGCGCCCCGATCGCACCGCTGCAGATCCGCACGGCCTTCACCAGCGAGGTGCTGCTGGGACGGGAGAACATCGGCAAGGCACTCGCGTTCGGCATGATCCTGGTGGTGGCCGTGGTGATGATCCTCAACTCGCTGCTGCAGAAGCGATCGTCGAGGTGGCTGCGATGAGCGCGACGATCGACACTCCCGGTCCCGCCCTCACCGCCGCCGGCGCATCCCTGCCGTCCCGACCGGGGCTGCGCGCCCGGCGCCGACGGAACCTGCAGATCCTGCGGATCACCGTTCTGGTGCTGCTCGGTGCCTTCTTCCTGGTGCCGTTGCTGTCCACCTTCGAGTTCAGCATCCGCGGCATCGGCGACGCCCCGCGCACCTTCGAGGCCTGGGGCCGCATCCCCTCCGATGCCACCCTGCGGTCGGCGATCATCGACTCCCTGCTGCTGGCCGTGCTCACCAGCGTGGTCGCGCTGGCCCTGATGGTGCCCACGATGATCTGGGTGCGGTTGCGGCTGCAGTCGATCAGTCGGGTGGTCGAGTTCCTCTGCCTGCTGCCGCTGACCATCCCGGCCATCGTGCTGGTCGTCGGCCTGGTGCCGGTGTACGCCTGGGTGCACTATCTGGCCGGCACCGACTCGATCCTGACCCTGTTCCTCGCCTACGTCGTCCTCGTGCTGCCCTACGTCTACCGCGCGCTGGACACCGGGCTGTCGGCGATCGACGTCCGGACGCTGTCCGAGGCCGCGCGCAGCCTGGGCGCGAGCTGGTTCGACGTCATGGTCAAGGTGGTCGTGCCGAACATGGCGAGCGCCGTCCTGAACGCGGCCCTGCTCTGCGTCGCCATCGTGATGGGCGAGTTCACCATCGCCTCTCTGTACAACTACGTCAACCTCCAGGTCGCCATCCAGCAGCTGGGGTTGTCCGACGCCAGCCTGTCGATGGCCGCGTCACTGTCCGCGCTGCTGTTCGCCTTCGTCCTGCTCCTGCTGCTCTCCTTCGTCGGACGCCGCCGCGACCGGCGCGGAAAGGCGTGACTCATGACCGAAACAGCTCCCGCACCCCGTGAGGGCAGCGCCGCTGTCCCGACGGCGGCCACACGCGCCGGGGTCGAGGTCCGGCTGGAGGGGCTGCGGCGCACCTACGGTGCCGTGACCGCGCTCGACGGTCTCGACCTCACCCTGCACCCCGGTGAGCTGGTCGCCCTGCTCGGGCCCAGCGGATGCGGCAAGACCACGGCGCTGCGGCTGCTGGCGGGCCTCGAGGACGCCGACGGCGGGCGGGTCGTGGTGGACGGCAAGGACGTCACCCACGTACCCACCAACAAGCGGGACATGGGCATGGTGTTCCAGGCCTACTCGCTGTTCCCCCACATGACCGCGCGCCAGAACGTCGAGTTCGGCCTGCGGCTGCGCGGGCAGGACTCGACCCGGCGGACCGCGCGAGCCGAGGAGATGCTCGAGCTGGTGGGCCTGACCGCCCAGATCGACCGGTACGCCCACCAGATGTCCGGAGGCCAGCAGCAGCGGGTGGCACTCGCCCGGGCGCTGGCCATCTCCCCCACCGTGCTGCTGCTCGACGAGCCGCTGTCGGCGCTGGACGCCAAGGTTCGCTCCCAGCTGCGCGACGAGATCCGCCGGGTCCAGCTCGAGGTCGGGATCACCACCCTGTTCGTCACCCACGACCAGGAGGAGGCGCTCGCGATCGCCGACCGGGTCGGGGTGATGCGCGCCGGCCGGCTCGAGCAGCTCGGCCCGCCGACCGAGGTCTACGCCCACCCCCAGTCTCCGTTCGTGGCCGAGTTCGTGGGCCTGAACAACAAGCTGGAGGCCACCGTCACGGCCGGCGAAGCGGACGTCTTCGGCCAACGAATCCCGTTGGTGGACAAGAGCTTCCGGGCAGGGGCAGCGACCGCGCTGATCCGCCCCGAGTCGATCAAGGTGCTCGCCGTCGACCACCCGGACGCCGAGGGTGCACTGCCGGCGACCGTGCTCGCCTCCTCCTTCCTGGGAGCGATCAGCCGGTTGACCCTGGACGCCGGCCCGGCCGGTCACCTGATGGCCCAGCTGGCAACCGCCGACGCGCTGGAGCACCCGCCGGGCGCGCAGGTGCGGCTGCGGCTGCGGCCGAACCCGATCCTGGTCACCGCCCGGGACTGACCACCGGGCACGATGCACTCATGTCATCCCGGCCCTCGAGCCCTCGGCCCGGCCCACTCGGCCCGCCCCCCCTGACGACCGAGGCAACCATCGCCCTCGGCGAGGTGACCTCGCGAGGGACCCTGGGTGCCTACCGCGCCCTGGTACGGGGAGCGGGTGAGCCGCGCGCCGTCCGCGATGACCTGGTCGGTGACGCCGAACAGCTGTGGCGCCGCGCGCCACGCCGTCCGATGCTGGCCCTGAGCCATGTCACCGACCTGCAACTGGCCGACGTCCAGTCGCCGGCCCGATTCGAGTTCTTCAACCGCGAGTTCGAGGATCCGCGGTTCGCCCTGCTGGTGCCCACCCAGCGACCCAACGAGGCGTTCACCGCGCACGCCGTCGAGGCAACCGTCGCCACCCTGAACCGCATCCGGCAGGCGCCGGTCGCGGGCGGTGAGCTCGGGCTG
The DNA here is from genome assembly GCA_016794595.1 of Kineosporiaceae bacterium. Taxonomy (GTDB): domain Bacteria; phylum Actinomycetota; class Actinomycetes; order Actinomycetales; family Kineosporiaceae; genus JADJPO01. The sequence continues at coordinate 125,665 of JAEUJN010000066.1, read as the reverse complement.
GCCCTGACCACCGGGGACGCCATCGACAACGGGCAGTGGAACGAACTGCTGGCCGCGCTGGCGCTGCTCGAGGGCGGCGAGGTCGCTCTCTCGCCCCGCCCCCCCGGCGCCCCGGCCCGGTACGAGGGCGTGCAACGCACCGACTGGCCAGACCAGGTGTTCTGGCGCCCGGACGGCCCCGGAGTCCTTCCCGGCGGCGCTGTCAGCCCCGACCTGCTGACCGCCGGGTTCGGCTACCCGCAGCATCCGGGAGTGCTCGACCGGGCGGTGCAGGCGTTCATCTCCTCCGGGCTGAACCTGCCGTGGCTGGCCTGCTACGGCAACCACGAGGGACTCATCCAGGGCGTCGGGCGGATCACCCCCGAGCTGGCCGCGGCCCTGGTGGGTGGTTCCAAGCCACTCGAGCTGCCGGCGGACCTGGACCGCGACACCGCCTACGAGGTGTTCGTCGAGGGCGCGCACGCCTTCCTCGCCGGACCTCAGAGGGGGATCACCGCCGATCCGCGCCGTCGGCCGGTGAGCCGGGCCGAGTTCGTGCGAGCCCACTTCGGCCCCAGCGCCCGCCCGATCGGGCACGGCTTCGACGAGCGCAACCGACGTGAGGGCACCGCGTACTACAGCCACGACGTGGCCGCCCCCGCGGCCCCCGGCGGGGCGATCCGGTTCATCGCGCTGGACACCACCTGCCTGCTCGGCGGGGCGGACGGCGCCATCGACGCCGAGCAACTCACCTGGCTGGAAGGTCAGCTGCGCGAGGTGCACTCGCGCTGGATCGGCCCGGACGGCGACCCGGTCGACGCCGGCGGCGATGATCGGCTGGTGGTGCTCTTCAGCCACCACGGGCTGGACACCCTGACCAACCGCCGGGGCAGCGGGGTACTGGACGGCTCCGGGTTCGCCGCCGTCGGACCGGACGGGGCGGCGGTGCCGGTGGTGCCGGCGGACGACGTCCTCGCCCTGGTTCACCGTTACCCGAACGTGGTCGCCTGGATCAACGGGCACACCCACACCAACGGGGTGCGGGCCCGGCGCAGCCCTCATCCGTTGCCGGACGGCCGGCCCGGGGGTTTCTGGGAGATCACCACCTGCGCCGTCGTCGACTGGCCCTGCCAGACCCGGATCGTGGAACTGATCGGGGTGTCCGAGGGCGGGCGCGGTGCGATCGCCCTGGCCTGCACCATGGTCGACCACGACAGCCCCCTGGCCCCGGGCGAGGCGCTCACCCGCCGCGAGCTGGCGGCCCTGCACCGGGAGCTGGCGGCGAACGCCCCGATGCCCGGCTACGGCGCCCGGCTCGCCGGCGCGCCCTCGGACCGCAACGTCGTCCTGCCGGTGGCCACGAGCCTGGCGACCTGACCCGAGCTGACCTGACCCGGAACGTTTCCCGCGCCGTCCCGGGGGCCTGTGTAGGTTGCCCGTCGTGGAGACCACCGACACCCTGCTCGAGGCCGCCCGGAGCTGGCGGGACGACGACCCCGACCCGGCGACCGCGGCCGAGCTGGCCGCGATCATCAGCCGTGCCGAGGCCGGGGACGACGCCGCGTCGGCGGACCTGGCCGACCGGTTCTCGGGACTGCTGCAGTTCGGGACCGCCGGCCTGCGCGGCGCCCTCGGGGCCGGGCCGAACCGGATGAACCGGGCCGTCGTGATTCGGGCCGCCGCCGGGCTGGCCGCCTACCTGACCCGGCACGTCCCGGCACCGCTGACCCCGCGCGTGGTGGTGGGCTTCGATGCCCGGCACAACTCGGACACCTTCGCCGCGGACACCTGCGCCGTGCTGGCCGGGGCCGGCATCGAGGCCATGGTGCTCCCCCGGCCGTTGCCCACCCCGGTGCTGGCGTTCGCCGTGCGGCATCTGGGCGCGGACGCGGGCGTCATGGTCACCGCCTCGCACAACCCGCCGCAGGACAACGGTTACAAGGTCTATCTCGGCGGGCGACTGACCGGCCCCGAGGGCAACGGCGTCCAGATCGTCCCCCCGGCGGACGTCGACATCGCCGCGGCGATCGCGGCGGTCAGGGCGGTGCGCGACGTCGTCCGGGCCGAGGACGGATGGGTCACCCTCGGCGAGGACGTGGTCGAGACCTACCTCGAGCGTGCCTCGAGGGTCGTCGCCGCCGACACCCCGCGCACGCTGTCGATCGTGCTCACCCCGCTGCACGGGGTCGGTGGTGACACGGTGGCCCGTGCTCTGACCAAGGCAGGGTTCGAGGCCCCGTACGTCGTCCCCGAGCAGGCCGCCCCCGATCCCGACTTCCCGACGGTGGCCTTCCCCAACCCCGAGGAGCCGGGGGCGATCGACCTCGCCCTGGCCGCGGCCGCCGAGCGTGGCGCCGACCTGGTGATCGCCAACGACCCGGACGCCGACCGGTGCGCGGTCGCAGTGCTCGACCCCCACGGGGCCGGCGAGAAGACCCCCGGCTGGCGGATGCTGCGCGGCGACGAGTTGGGGGCCCTGCTCGGCTCGCACCTGATCTCGCGCGGTCTGCCGGCCACGAACGGGACGGCGGAGGGCGAGGCGGCCGGCCCGCCGGTGGTCGCCTGTTCGATCGTCTCCAGCCAACTCCTGGGCCGGATCGCCGAGCGCGCGGGCGTCGCCCACACCGAGACCCTGACCGGGTTCAAGTGGATCGCCCGGGTCCCGGGGCTGGTGTTCGGGTACGAGGAGGCCCTGGGGTACTGCGTGGCACCCGAGCTCGTCCGCGACAAGGACGGCATCACGGCCGCGCTGCTCGTGGCCGAACTCGCCGCCACCCTGAAAGCGTCCGGGTCGAGCCTGATCGAGGCGCTGGACGCCCTCGCCGTCCGGCACGGGGTACACGCCACCGACCAGCTGGCCCTGCGGTTCGAGGACCTGAGCCTGATCGACGCCGCCATGACCCGGGTGCGGGCGACGCCACCGGTCAGCCTGGCGGGCCAGCCGGTGGTCTCCGTCGAGGACCTCGCGGTCGGCACCGGTCAGGAGGGTGGGCTGCCGCCGACCGACGGGCTGCGGCTGCGGACCGGGGGTGGCATCCGGGTGGTGATCCGCCCCAGCGGCACCGAACCCAAGCTCAAGTGTTACCTGGAGGCCGTGGTCCCGGTCAGTTACGGCGTGGTCGGCCTGCCGGGTGCCCGCTCGGTCGCGACCAAACGCCTGGGTGCAGTCCGCTCGGATCTGCTGTCGGCGCTCGGACTGTGATCCGTGTCGCATCGAGACCGGGCAGAGCTTGACGTCGGAGATTCACGGAGGGTCCACTCACTGGTGACCGAGCCAGTGACGCAGACCACTCACCCCAGGGCGGTGATCCGGTGGAGCCCGTTGCCGCCCTGCTCCCCCCGGGGACCGATGCCGGCCCGGCCGACGCTGCCGACGTCGCCCCCCGGGTGATCGATCTGACCACGTCGCTGGGTGAGCTCCCGCTGCGGGCGCCGTTCTACGTGGACGCCGACGCGACCGTGGCCGGTGCCGCCGGCGCGATGCGGGCGGCCCGGGTCAGTTCGGCGCTGATCCGCCGGACCCCCGAGCCGGGCCTGGGCATCGTGACCAGCACCGACCTGCGCGACCGTGTGCTGGCGGACGGGGGCACCCCGCAGACCCCGGTCGCCGAGGTGGCCACCTGGCAGGTCCGCAGTGTCCCGGCCGGGGCGCCGATCTCCTCCGCCGTGCTGCTCATGCTGGACGAGGGGTTCCGGCACGTGCCGGTGGTCTCCGACGGAGAGGTCATCGGGCTGGTCTCCTCCAGCGACATCCTGCGTCACCAGGCGCAGCGCCCGATGCTGCTGCTCAGTCGCCTCCACTCCCTGGACAGCCTGGACGGGATCGAGGACTACCCGCTCGAGGTGGCATCGGCTGCCCGGTCCCTGCTGGGCGAGGGGATGGCGGCCACCCAGGTCTCGCGGATCGTGGCCGGGCTGAACGACGCCCTGACCACCCGGCTGATCGACCTGGCGCAGGCCAGGCTGGGCCCGGCCCCGCGGCCGTTCGCCTGGCTGGCCCTCGGATCGGCCGGGCGGCTGGAACAGAACCTGCTCACCGACCAGGACAACGCGCTGGTCTACGCCGACGACGAGGAGGGCCAGGGGGATCCGGACCGCGCGGAAGGCGAGGCGCGCGCCTACTTTGCCGCCCTGGCCGAGACGGTCAACACCGGGCTCACCCGGGCGGGCTTCCCGCCCTGCCCGGGCGGGTACATGGCCACCAACTGGTGCCTGCCGCTGCGCGACTGGGTGCAGGAGCTGCGCCGCCTGGTACACGAGCCGACCACCGATGCCCTGGTGGAGACCGCGGTGTTCCTGGACTTCCGCCGCGCCCAGGGCGAGCTCGACGTGAGCCGGCTGGACGGCGTCCTGCTGGGCGCCGGGGACACGCCTCGGTTCATGGTCGCCCTGGCCGCGACGGCGAGCGCCTTCCCCCCGCCACTGACCACCCTGGGCCGGGTGCGGAGCGAGTCCGGCCACCTGGACCTCAAGCGCTCGGGGCTGTACGCGGTGGTGATCCTCGCCCGGATCTTCGCCGTCCAGTGTGGCTCCCCCGCCCGCTCCACGCTCGATCGGCTCCGGGAGGCTGCCGCCGGGCGAGTGATCGGACCCGACACCGCCCGGGAACTGGCCGACATCTACGAGTTCATGCTCCAGTTGCGCCTACGCGAACAGGTGCGCCGGATCGCCGCCGGTGAACCGGTGGACAATCGGATTCGCCTCGACGACCTGACGGGTCTGGAACAGCGGCGGCTGCGCGACGGGCTGCGCACCCTGGCGAGCATCCAGCGGACGACGGCGGCACGGCTGCGCGGTGACTCGGGAGGAGTGGGGCGATGAACCACCGGCTTCGGTCCGGACGACTCACCACCATCGGCGTGATGGCCTTCCTGCTGCTCAACTACCCGCTGCTCTCGGTGTTCGACCTGCCCCGGCGCGCGCTCGGCATCCCGGTGCTGTGGCTCTACCTGTTCGGGGTCTGGGTCGCCATGATCATCATGCTGCGGGCCGCCGTCCGCCGGTCGGAGTGAGCCGTGGCCGGCTGGTTGGTGGTCGCCGTCTCGGGGTGTTACCTCGGGGCGCTGTTCGCGATCGCCTATTGGGGTGACCGGCGCGCCGATCGTGGGCGCAGCATCATCTCCAGCGGCGGGATCTACGCCCTCTCGCTGGCGGTCTACGCGACCTCCTGGACCTTCTACGGCAGCGTCGGGCGAGCCGCGGGCACGGGCGCCGGCTTCCTGCCGATCTACCTCGGGCCCACCATCATGGCCGCGTTCTGGTGGTTCGTGTTGCGGGCGATGATCCGCACCAGCAAGCGGCACCGGATCACCTCGCTGGCCGACCTGGTCGCCCACCGCTACGGCAACAGCGCACTGCTCGGCGCGCTGGTCACCCTGATCGCGGTGGTCGGGATCGTGCCCTACATCTCGTTGCAGCTGAAGGCGGTCTCGGACACCTTCACCGTGCTGCACACCGGTGAGCTCGGCCGGACGGCGAGCAGCGTCGTCCCGGTCTGGCAGGACACCGCGTTGTACGTGGCACTCTTCCTGGCCGCGTTCACCATCCTCTTCGGCACCCGGCACCTGGACGCCAGCGAGCGGCACGAGGGCATGGTGGCCGCCATCGCCCTGGAGTCGATCGTCAAGCTGGTCGCCTTCCTGGTGATCGGCCTGTTCGTCACCTTCAGCCTGTTCGACGGACCCGGTGACCTGTTCGCCAAGGCCGCCGAGAACCCGACGACGTCGGCGCTGTTCACCCTCGGCGAGGTCAGTTACGGCAACTGGTTCTGGCTGACCGTGCTCTCGATGTTCGCCATCATCTTCCTGCCCCGCCAGTTCCAGGTGTCGGTGGTCGAGAACGTCAACGAGAAGCACCTGGACACCGCGGTCTGGATGTTCCCGCTCTACCTGCTCGCGATCAACCTGTTCGTGCTGCCGATCGCCATCGCCGGTCTGCTGACCTTCGGCGAGGGCTCGACCAATGGCCAGGTCAACCCGGACACCTTCGTGCTGGCCCTACCGCTGGCCGCCGACAAGCCGGTGGTCGCGCTGATGGTCTTCGTCGGTGGGCTGTCGGCGGCGACCGGCATGGTGATCGTCGAGACCATCGCGCTGGCCACCATGGTGTCCAACTCGGTGGTCGTGCCGGCCATGCTGTGGTTCGAGCAGCGCCGGTCGGCGATGACGTCCGCCTCCGCCTCCGCCGCCGCCGGCTCCGCGGCCAGCTCGGCCGCAACCTCGGCCACCTCGGCCGCGTCCGGCGGGTCGACGGCCGCCAGCCGGGACGTCCCGACTCCCGTGGCCGGGCTCCCGTTGGCCAGCTTCGGCTACTCCGGCGACCTCGGCCGGCTCGTGCTGTGGATCCGGCGCAGCACGATCGTGGGCCTGCTCCTGCTGGGGTACGCCTACTTCCGCCTGGCCGGTGAGGGACCGGCCCTGGTCTCGATCGGGCTGGTCTCCTTCGCCGCGGTGGCCCAGTTCGCCCCCGCCGTCCTGGGCGGCCTGATCTGGCGCGGCGGAACCCGCAACGGCGCGCTGGTCGGGCTGCTGGTGGGCTTCGCGGTCTGGATCTACACGCTGCTGCTGCCCACGTTCGCCCGGTCCGGCTGGTTGCCGGCGAGCTTCCTGGACGAGGGGCCCGGCGGTCTGGGCCTGTTGCGGCCGGGCCAGTTGTTCGGGCTGCAGGGCATGGACGAACTCAGCCACGGCATGTTCTGGAGCATGCTGCTGAACACCGGCTGCTACGTGCTGGTGTCCCAGCTGCGGCGGCCGGCCGAGCGCCGGACGCCACGCACCACGGTCACCGTCACCGGTGGTCCCTTGAACGGCGCGGCCGGCGAGAACGGGCAGAACGCGATCGCGACCATCAGCGAACTCAGCGATCCGGACGCCGGGCGGGTGTCGCTGCCCGAGCTGCAGGCCCTGCTGCAGCGCTTCCTGGGCACCGATGCCGCCAAGGAGGTGCTCGAGGACTACCTGACCAGTCGCGACGCCGGCTCGCCGCTCGCAGGCAGCCGGGTGGCGGACGGCGAACTGGTGCGCCACGTCGAGATCCTGCTCTCCGGCGCGGTCGGCACCACGTCGGCCCGGGTCATGGTCGCCTCGGTGGTCAACAACAACGACGCCCCGCTGTGGGTCGACGACGTGATGGACATCCTGGACGAGGCCTCGCAGGTGCTGGCCTACAGCCGCGAGCTGGAGAAGAAGTCCGCCGAGCTGCAGAAGGCCACCGAGGAACTGAGCGAGGCCAACGAGCGGTTGCGGGAGCTCGACGTGCTCAAGGACGAGTTCGTCTCCTCGGTCTCCCACGAGCTGCGGACCCCGCTCACCTCCATCCGGGCGTTGTCGGAGATCCTCTTGGACAACCTCGAGCTGCCCCCCGAGGAACGCGGCAAGTACCTGCGGATCGTGGTGGACGAGACCGAACGCCTCACCCGGCTGATCAACCAGATCCTGGACATCTCCAAGCTGGCCTCCGGCGCCGTCGACTGGCAGATCACCGACGTCGACCTGATCTCGGTGGTCCAGGATTCGGCCATGAGCTGCCACCAGCTGTTCGCCAAGCGCGGCGCCGAACTCGCCGTGTCGGTCCCCCCGCACGTCCCGACCGTGCCGGTGGACCGCGACCGGATCATGCAGGTGGTGATCAACCTGCTCTCCAACGCCTCGAAGTTCTGCCGACAGGACGGCAAGGTCTGCATGCGGCTCAGCATCGAGCAGGGCACCCTGCGGGTCGACGTCACCGACGACGGCGAGGGCATCCCGGTCGCCGACCAGGACCGGATCTTCGAACGCTTCCAACAGGTCAAGGGGTCAGGGGCCGCCCCCGCCGGGACGGGGCTCGGCCTGCCCATCAGTCGCGAGATCGTCCGGTATTTCGGCGGGCACCTGTGGGTGAAGAGCACTCCCCGCCATGGCGCCACGTTCTCTTTCACGGTACCTATGAAGCCGCTACATGCCGGACGCCCAGTGGAGGCACGATGACCCAGGTCCTCATCGTCGACGACGAGCCCAACATCGTGATCTCGCTGGACTTCCTGATGAAGCAGCAGGGCTATGTCACGACGACCGCCGGCGACGGCCGGGCAGCGCTCGCCGAGGCCGACCGGATCAAGCCGGACCTGGTCCTGCTCGACATCACCCTGCCCGAGATGGACGGCTTCCAGGTGTGCGAGCAGCTGCGCACCGGCCACGGTGACCACATGAAGATCATCATGCTGACCGCACGGGGCCGGGAGGCCGAGGTCGCCAAGGGACTGGCCCTGGGTGCGAACGCCTACCTGACCAAGCCCTTCTCCACCCGTGAACTGGTCGAGAAGGTGCACGAGCTGCTCGGGGACGGCTGATGCCCACTCTGGTCTGGCCGCTCCTGCTGGTTCTGGTCGGGGTCGGGGTTTTTCTCGGGTGGCGCCGGCTGTCGCGTCAACTCGGCCGGATCAGTGCCGACATCGGCCTGATCGCCACCGTCAACCCCTCGCTGCGCCTGGACGCCACCGGCCCGCCCCCGGTGCGGGCGCTGGCCACCGCGGTCAATCAACTCGCCGATCGCTATCAGCGTGAGCAGTCCGACGTCGCGGCCCGGATCGCCGCCGCGAACGCCGACCTCGAACGCGAGCGCACCCGGCTCGCCGTCCTGATGGCCGAACTGAACGTCGCCGTGCTGGTGTGCACCGGCGAGGGCCGGATCCTGCTCTACAACGGCGCGGCCCGCCAGCTGCTGGCCACGCGGGAGGCCGGAGGCGCCACCGAGATGGGCCTGGGCCGCTCGGTGTTCACGATCCTGGATGCCTCGCTGGTGAACTACGCCCTCGAACGCCTGGCCCGCCACGATGGTGGCTCGCACCCGGTGGCCACGATGTACCACGGCCGGCTGCTGCGGGCCCAGATCGCCCCGGTGCGAGTCGGGGACGACGACGCGAGCGGTTTCGTGGTGACGCTCGAGGACATGACGCGGCTGGCCGAGACCGCCCAGGCGCGTCAGGACCTGATCTCCTCCATGACCACGGCGACCCGCTCGGCGGTGGGCAACATCCGGGCCGCGGTCGAGAACGTCCTGTCCTTCCCGGACATGACCACGGAGCAGCGCTCGTTGTTCCTCGGGGTGATCAGCGAGGAGGCGACCGGGCTGGCGAATCGCCTCTCCCAGGCCCTGGACGTCGCCCCGGCCGGGGAGGACTCCTGGCTGGTGGCCGACCTGCAGGCCGACGACCTGCTCGAGGCCATGGCCCGGGGACTGCGTGACCTCGGGGCGCAGGTGTCGGTCACCCCGCCGGCGGAGGACCTGTGGGTCAACGCCGACGGGTTCGCCCTGCAACGGGTGGTCTGCACCTGGGCCGAGCGGTTGCGCGAGGAGCAGGACGCCGACGCCCTGGGGTTGCGGATCACCGACTCCGGCCGCCTGCTCGCGCTCGACCTGACTTGGTCGGGAACGCCGGTGGACACCCCCACCCTGCAGGAGTGGACGATCAAGGACGACCCCTCCGCGGCCGACGTGATCACCCGCCACGGCGGTGAGCTGTGGAGCGGGACGGACGCCGAGCTCGGCGGGGCGTACATCCGCATCCTGCTGCCGCGCGCCCAGGGGGCGGTGGTGGCGTCCGACCGGTTCGGCCGCGCCGACCGGGACTGGCTGTCCGGATACGACTTCTCGCTGCTGACCCCCAGCGGCGCGGACGTCGAGTGGGCCGACCGCCCGCTGAACGAGCTCAGCTACACCGTGTTCGACACCGAGACCACGGGCCTGTACCCGAACGACGGCGACGAGATCATCTCCCTGGGCGCCGTCCGGATCGTGAACGGGCGCCTGCTGCGGCAGGAGACCTTCGACCAGTTCATCGACCCGCAGCGGTCGATCCCGCAGGCCTCCATCGAGGTGCACGGGATCACCCCGGACGACGTGGCCGGCAAGCCGACGATCGGCGAGGTGCTGCCGTCGTTCGCCGCCTACGCTGCAGACACCGTGCTGGTCGGGCACAACGTGGCCTTCGACCTGCAGTTCCTCAAGCACAAGCGGCAGTTCGCGGACGGGCTGCTGCGCCAGCCGGCGCTGGACACCCTCTTGCTGGCCGTCGTGGCCTACCCGGAGGAGGAGCGGCACACCCTCGAGGTGATGGCCACCAAGCTCGGGGTCGGCGTCACCGACCGGCACAGCGCGCTGGGCGATGCCCTGGTCACCGGCGAGGTGCTGCTGAAGCTGCTTCAGGTGTTGGCGGACAAGGGGATTCACACCCTCGCCCAGGCTCGCGCGGCCGCCGAGGACACCTACCGCACGCAGGTGAGCGAGGCGGTCTACAGCCGGCAACCCGAGTAGCCGCCCGCGGGTCGGCAGGCGCGCGGGCGGGCTCAGATGGAGCGCTTCATCTGCACGACCAGGCCCACCTGCCAGTCGATCGAGGCCACCGCGACGAGCAGCGCAGCGGCCAGCAGGCTGATCCGGACCGGCCCGCGCAGCAGCCAGCGCAGCAGCAGGTGACGCCCGTCGAGCAGGGCGAGCCGCCAGGTCGCCGCGAGAGCGGCAGCAGCCGGCAGCAGCAGGGGAAAGGCCACCAGCAGGAACCGGGGCTTGCTCAACACGTAGTTGTGCCCGCTCAGGCCCAGCACCAGGCAGACCGCGACGTAGGCCAGCGCGGGCCAGCCCACCAGCCGGTGTCGCAGCAGGGACCACAGCGCGCCGGCGACGGCCACCACGATGCTCCCCGCCACCACCAGGCCGAGGTCGTTGTTCAGGCCGGAGGACAGGGTCACCGCACGCCAGGAGGTGCGCCCGCCGTCCGAGCCGGAGTTCCACCAGGTGCTCTGCAGCCAGAGCCACCCGTCCCAGCGGCCGGTGTCCCGGGCGATGTGGCCCAGGCTCAGGCCCAGCCCGACCACCGAGAGCGCGGCAGCGGCCGGCACGGACACCGCCACCCGCCACCGGTTCGGCTCCCGGGCGCCATGTCGCCCGCCACGGGCGCCACGGGCGCCACGGGCGTCGCGGGCGGCACGGGAAGGCCGGACGCCGGGCAGCACCCACCAGGGCCGGCCCGCCAGGTATCCGGCCAGGGCCACGGTGAGTGCGGCCACGACCCCGGCGCCCACCGGGCGGATCGCCCCGGCTGCGGCAGCGGCCAGGGCTGCCGTCAGCCAGCGTTGCCGGTCGATCGCCCACAGCGCCACCGCGGCCGCCAGTACCAGCAGCGACTCGGAGTAGGCCATGCTCAGCACGACCGAGGAGGGCCAGAGGGCCCAGAGCCCGACCAGGGCGACGGCAGCCCCCCGCCCGGCCCGCCGGTGCGCCCAGGAGGCGATCGCCGCGGCCGCCAGCGTGCCCGCGAGCATCGAGACCCCGAGGGCGACGGACTCGGTACTCGGGTTCCAGGGCGCCAGCAGCCTGGCGACCGCGCGGATCAGGATCGGGTAGCCGGGGAAGAAGACCTGATCGGGCAGGGTGGCGTGCAGCTCCCCCGGGGCCGGCCAGAGAGCTCGGGGCAGGTAGCCCTCGCGAGCGATCCTCAGGTAGTGCTCGCCGTCCGCCTTGGTCAGCACCCGCAGCAGGGGCAGCCCGTTCGACTCGGCGCGGTCGGCGAGCCGGATCAGCAGCACGGCGCGGATGACCAGGTAGAGCGCGACCCCGGCCAGGATCGACCAGAACGGCGACGGGGTGCCCACCGGCCGCCCCCCGGATGGCCGGGCGGCCTCCCGGTGGCCGACCGCGGGGCGCTCGGGCGCGGGGCGCTCGGGCGCAGGGCGCGGGTGCGGTACCGGACGGAGCATGGTGGGTTCGTCGGCAGGCGGGGGCCACTGGACAACCCCACGAACGGAGGAGCGTCCTACACTCGCCGGATGAGCCTCGCCGTCCCCTCCCCTGGTGCCGTCACGACCGAGGTCGTGCTCGACCGGGCGCGGGAGCTGGTCGCGGCCCGGCGACTGGACGACGCCGCGCTGCGCCGCTGGGTGCACGGCCTGCCGGGAGTGGACGAGGTGGGCGCGGACGCCCGGGCCGCGGCGCTGTCGACCCGTTCGATCAAGGCGGCCAGCAAGGCCTGGGCGCTGGATCTCGCCGTCCGGATGGTCGACCTGACCACGCTGGAGGGCGCGGACACCCCGGGGACGGTCCGCACGCTGTGCGCCAAGGGACTGCGGCCCGACCCGGACGACCCTGCCTGCCCCCCGGTGGCCGCGATCTGCGTCTACAACGACCTGGTCGGCGTGGCGCGAGAGGCGTTGGGCGACAGCGGGATCCAGGTCGCCGCGGTGACCACGGCATTTCCCAGCGGGCGGGCCTCGCTGGCGGTCAAGCTGGCCGACACCACCGACGCCGTGCTGGCCGGGGCCGACGAGGTCGACATGGTCATCGACCGCGGGGCCTTCCTCTCCGGTCGCTACGCGCAGGTGTTCGAGCAGATCGTCGCGGTGCGCGAGGTGTGCCAGCAGGGGGTGGCGGCGTTCGGGCGGCCGGCGCACCTCAAGGTGATCCTCGAGACGGGTGAGCTGGCCGGCTACGACCAGGTGCGCCGGGCGTCGTGGCTGGCGATGCTGGCCGGGGCGGACTTCATCAAGACCTCGACCGGCAAGGTCTCCCCCGCGGCCACCCTGCCGGTGACCCTGATCATGCTCGAGGCGGTGCGCGACTGGTTCGCGCTGACCGGCGAGGTGATCGGGGTCAAGCCGGCCGGCGGGATCCGGACCGCCAAGGACGCGCTGCGTCACCTGGTGACGGTGCACGAGACCGCCGGCCCGGACTGGCTCGACCCGGCCCGCTTCCGGTTCGGGGCCTCCTCGCTGCTGAACGACCTGTTGCGCCAACGGCGGCGGTTGCGGACCGGGGTGTACGCGGGGGCGGACTACCTGACCGCGAGCTGAACGCCGGCCATCGGCTGTCGGCTATCGGAGGACAAGGCCCCCCGCGTCGAGCTGGGCGCCAGTCTCGGAACGTCGAAGTCGTTGCGAGACAAGTGGTTTGACTTGACTCGAACACTTGTTCGAACTAGTTTGACTGTATGTTCTCGACCACCGACCTTCGTGACCTGGTGACCCAGGTGGGGGCGCTGGCCGTGGCGGAGTCCGACCGCGAGCGGATCGACCAGCTCGCAGCCCTGGAGTCGTTGAGGAACGCTGCGTGGGCGGCGCAGGTGAGGATCACGGTCGCTTTCGGTGAGTCGCAGGTGCAGCAGCAGCGTCAGCAAGGGGTCCCGGAGGCTCGGGCGACCCGCGGGGTGACAGAACAGGTCGCTCTCGCCCGCCGGATCTCCCCGGCCGTGGCTGCCCGCGAGATCGAGACCGCACGCGCCCTGGTGGAGGACCTGCCCGCCACCCTGCGCGCGCTCCAAGCCGGGGATCTGGGGGTCGCACAGGCGGCCGCGATCGCGCGCGAGACCGCCCTGCTCGCCCCGGCTGATCGGGCCGCGATCGACATCGAACTGGCCGCATCGTCCGAGGGCCAGGCCACGCGGCAGGTGGAGGCCCGGGCTCGCCGCCGGGTGCGCGAGATCGACCCGGACGCCGCCCGCCGGGCGGCGGAGGCGGCGGAGGCGGCACGCCGGGTGATCGTGCGACCGAGGCCTGACTGCACGAGCGAGCTGACCGCGCACCTGCCGGCCGCCGCCGGGACGGCGATCCGGCAGGCGCTGGACGAGCACGCGCGCAGTCTGCACGCCGCCGGTGACAGCCGGACGCTGGACCAGCTACGGGCCGACACCCTGATCGAACGGCTCACCGGGCAGCAGACTGCGGACCGGGTGCCGGTGAGCGTGGCCTTGGTGATGACGGACCGAGCCCTGCTGGCCGAGGACCCGACGGGCGAACCCGAGGCGCACCTGGACGGCTACGGGCCGGTCCCGGCATGGCTGGCGCGAGACCTGGTCACGCGCCTGCCCGAGACCGACACGGTCGCCCTACGCCGGCTGTTCACCGATCCGACCACGGGTGGGGTGTCCGGGATCGACTCCCGGCAGCGGTGTTTCACCGGTGCGCTGCGAACCGCGATCCGCGTGCGGGACCAGGTGTGCCGCACCCCGTACTGCGGGGCCCCGATCACCCAGATCGACCATGTCACCCCGCGCGCGGCGGGTGGTCCGACCTCCCTGGCCAACGGTCAGGGGTTGTGTCAACGCTGCAACCTGGCCAAGCAAGCCGCCGGCTGGTCCACCCGGCCCGGCGATTCAGCGCCCGGTGACGGCGCCGAGTACTCGGGGCCGATCGGGCCAGGGTCCACGGTCCGGATCACCACCCCCACTGGGCACACCTACGACTCGACGCCACCGCCCGGGCCGGGCCGGGCCGACCCGGTCACCGAGCCGACTCGCGAGCATCCCGCTGACCTGGGCGGGCCTCCCCGGGCGGGTCATGGTGTCGATCCGCCCGGCCGATCCACCTGACGTAGGGTTCGGCCATGCCGACCTTCGACTATGCCCCAGCGCCGGAGTCGCGGGCGGTCCTCACCCTTCAGCCGAGCTACGGGCTGTTCATCGGCGGGGACTTCGTCGAGCCCACTTCGGGCACGGCGATGGCCACCATCGAACCTGCCACCGAGCAGGTGCTGGCCGAGGTCGCCGTCGCCGACGAGTCGGACGTCGACCGCGCCGTCCGGGCGGCCCGCCGGGCCTACCAGCGCACCTGGTCGAGGCTGTCCGGCAGCGAGCGGGGCAAGTACCTGTACCGGATCGCCCGGATCCTGCAGGAACGCTCCCGGGAGTTCGCCGTCCTCGAGTCGCTCGACAACGGCAAGCCGATCAAGGAGTCGCGGGACGTCGACGTCCCGCTGGCCGCGGCGCACTTCTTCTACCACGCGGGCTGGGCGGACAAGCTGGAATGGGCCGGCCACGGGCCGGACCCCCGGCCGCTCGGGGTGGCCGCCCAGGTCATCCCGTGGAACTTCCCGCTGCTGATGCTCGCCTGGAAGATCGCCCCGGCGCTCGCGTGCGGCAACACCGTGGTGCTCAAACCCGCCGAGACCACGCCGCTGACCGCGCTGCTGTTCGCCGACGTCTGCCGCCAGGCCGAGCTGCCGCCCGGCGTGGTCAACATCATCACCGGCGCGGGCGAGACGGGTGCGGCGCTGATCTCCCATCCGGAGGTCGACAAGGTGGCCTTCACCGGCTCCACGGAGGTGGGGCGCCAGATCGCACGCACCGTTGCCGGCAGCCGCAAGAAGGTCACCCTCGAGCTCGGCGGCAAGGCCGCGAACATCGTCTTCGACGACGCCCCGATCGACCAGGCGGTCGAGGGGATCGTCAACGGCATCTACTTCAACCAGGGTCACGTCTGCTGCGCCGGGTCGCGGTTGCTGGTGCAGGAGTCGGTCGCCGAGGAGGTCATCGCCCGGCTGCGGCATCGGATGTCCACGCTGCGGGTCGGCGACCCCCTGGACAAGAACACCGACGTCGGCGCGATCAACTCCGCCGCCCAGCTGGCCCGGATCACCGAGCTGAGCGCCGCCGGCGAGGCCGAGGGAGCACAGCGGTGGAGCGCCCCGTGTCCCTTGCCGGAGAAGGGTTTCTGGTTCTCCCCCACGGTGTTCACCGGGGTCGCACCCGCTCACCGGATCGCCCGGGAGGAGATCTTCGGCCCGGTGCTGTCGGTGCTGACCTTCCGGACGCCGTCGGAGGCGGTGGCCCGGGCCAACAACACTCCCTACGGGCTGTCCGCCGGGATCTGGACCGAGAAGGGCTCGCGGATCCTGTGGATGGCCGACCGGCTGCGCGCCGGGGTGATCTGGGCCAACACCTTCAACCGGTTCGACCCGACCAGCCCGTTCGGTGGCTACCGGGAATCGGGCTACGGCCGCGAGGGCGGACGCCACGGACTCGCCGCCTATCTGAAGGGGATCGCGCTGTGACGCCGACTGCCAACGCCCGGTCGACCGGAGGCGCCGGGCGCGCCGGCGCCCGGATCGACGTCCGCAAGACCTACAAGCTGGCCATCGGGGGCGCCTTCCCGCGCAGCGAGTCGGCCCGCACCTACACGGTGAGCGACGCCCGCGGCCGCTTCCTGGCCAACGCCGCCCAGGCGAGCCGCAAGGACGCCCGGGACGCCGTGAGCGCGGCGTCCAAGGCCCTCGCCGGGTGGTCGGGGGCCACCGCCTACAACCGAGGGCAGGTGCTCTACCGGGTGGCCGAGGTGATGGAGGGCCGGCACGCCCAGTTCACCGACGAGGTCGCCCGCGCCGAGGGCCTGACCGCCGCCCGGGCGCGCGCGACGGTGGACGCCGCGATCGACCGCTGGGTCTGGTACGCCGGCTGGGCCGACAAGCTCGCCCAGGTCGCGGGGGCCGCCAACCCGGTCGCCGGGCCGTACTTCAACCTCTCCCTGCCCGAGCCGACCGGAGTGGTCGCGATCCTCGCCCCCCAGGCCTCCTCGCTGCTGGGCCTGGTGTCGGTGATCGCGCCGGTGATCGTGTCCGGCAACACCTGCGTCGTGGTCGCCTCGCAGACCCGGCCGCTGCCCGCGATCACCCTGGCCGAGGTGCTCGCCACCTCCGACGTGCCGGGCGGGGTGGTGAACACCCTGACCGGGTTCACCGCCGAACTGGCTCCCTGGCTCGCCTCCCACGAGGACGTCGCGGCGATCGACCTGGCCGGCGCGGCCGAGCTGGGCTGGGCCGACCTCGAGGCAGCCGCCGCGCAGACCCTGACCCGCGTCGTCCGGCCGGGCGAGGGCTCGGACGGCGCCGGCGACACCGAGATCGGTTGGGCGGCAAGGCCTCCCGGCCCCCACCGGGCACTGGCCTTCACCGAGACCAAGACCGTCTGGCACCCCAAGGGCAGGTGATCTCGGCAACGCCCGAAGGTTGCGGGAAGCGCTGATCCCGGCCCGACCGATCGGGCAGACTGGGATCTCGTGGCCCGCGTCGTCCTGCTGGCCGGGGCGAGCGGCTCCGGCAAGACCTCCTTGTGCCGGCGGCTCGGCATCCCGGTGCTCACCCTGGACGACTTCTATCGCGACCACGACGACGCCGCCGAGCCGGCGATGCCGCAGCGCTTCGGCATCGTCGACTGGGACCACCCGGCCAGCTGGCACCACGAGCACGCGGTGGCCACGATCGAGGTGCTCTGCCGCACCGGGGCCGGCGAGGTGCCGATCTACGACATCCCGAGCTCACGCCGGCGCGGCACCGCGATGCTCGACCTGGACGGCGCCCCGCTGTTCGTCGCCGAGGGCATCTTCGCCGCGGAACTGGTGCCGGCCGTCCGTGCTCGCGGGCTGCTGGCCGACGCGCTCTGCCTGAACCTGCACCCGGCGGTCACCTTCGTCCGGCGCCTGGTGCGCGATCTGAGCCAGGCCCGCAAGCCGCCGCTCACCCTGATCCGTCGCGGGCTGGCCCTCGCGCGAGGTGAGTCGGCGCTGCTCGAACGCTGGATCGCCCGCGGCTGCCGGCCCGTGACCCCGGGCGAGGCCGAGCAGGTGCTTCGCCGGTTGCTCCTCAGCCGATCGTGAGGTTGCGCAACCCGGCCGCGGTCAGCACCTCGCGGTAGCGCACTCGGTCGGCATCGGTCACCTCGAGCAGGTGGCGGGCACAGGCTCGCGTCCCGTGCCGGCGATAGGCATTGACCCGTACTCGAACCTGCGGGTCCAGCGAGAGCAGCCAGTGGGCGGTCCGGGTCAGTTCGCCGTCCGCATCGTTGATCCCGGGCACCAGCATGAGCCGCACCTCGTGTAGCACGCCCTTGGCCGCGAGCCGCGACGCAGAGGCCAGAACCCGGCGGTTGCCCCGGCCGGTCAGCACGAAGTGCCGTTCCGGGTCGAGCACCTTGACGTCGAGCATCACCCCGTCGATCAGCGGGATCAACTGGTCCCACAGCTCGGCCGGCGCATCACCATTGCTGTCGAGCAGGCGGGTCAGGTGGGCCGTCGCAGGGTGTTCGGCCAGAGCCACCAGCAGCGCCTCGAGGAACTCGGGCTGCATCGTCGGCTCGCCCCCGGTGATGGTGACGCCGGTCAGGAAGGGCGCCGACTCGATCACCCGGTCCAGCACGGAACCGACGCTGACCTGCCTCATCCCTCGGGGCTGCGAGGGGATGGTCCCCGGATTGTGGCAGGTGAGACAGTCGAAGCCGCATCCCTGCAGGAAGATCACGTACCGGCTGCCGGTGCCATCGACCGCCGAGAACGGCACCGTTCCGGCCACCAGGCCCTTCACCTGCACCGTGGACTCGCGCATCGTCAGCTCACCCCCCGAACCTCACCCCGCCGGACCGGCCAGGGCCTGGTCGGTCCCCCCGGGCGCCGCCTTGACCACGCGCTCGGACAGCCGCTGGTTGACCATGCTGCCCGCGCCCAGGAACGAACTGGCATGACGGGCCCGGCCGTCGGCGGCGATGCCGGCGACGTCCTGTTCGCGCACCAGGAACCCGGTGATCCGCACGAAGCCGTTGCCGACAACGTCGAAGGTCATGTCTCGCATCCCCTCGGCGAACGCACCGCGCAGGACGGCGACCACGGCATCGGGGTTGGCCCCCACCGTCGGCTCGAAACGGAACACGTCGCTGATCCCGGCCGGCACGTGCCGGTGGTTGGGGGCCACCGCCCGAATGTGTTGGTAGAGAGGAGGTTCGCATCCCACCGGGATCCTGGCCCCAGCGGTCACGCCGATGTCGGAGTCGATCCCGGACTGGGCGTGCAGCAGCGCGTGCCCACCCGTGGCCTCGCAGTACGGCAACGGCGTCGCCGCGACCAACTCGGCCAGCCGGGCCACGATCCGGTGCCCGAACGCCGTGGCCCGCTCGTCCCTGCCGTAGCCAGCCCCACCCCCGCCGACACCGGCCAGCTCGACCGCCTCGGCGAGACCGAAGAAGCCGAACATGGCGGTGAACCGATCGAGGGAGATCAGCCCCTCCCGGGCGAGCCAGTCGTGCCGGTAGAACCCGGTCTGCTCGACCAGGTGCCGGATCCGGGCGGCCATCAGCTCGGCCGTCAGCTCCACGTGCCGCGGCAGCGAACGCTCGAGCCAGTCCTCGGCGGGCACCTCGGCGAACCGGAGGCTCGCCGACAGGTCCAGCCGTACCAGAGTGTGCGCTCCGCCCCCGTAGGGCAGGCTGTTGTAACAACTCACCACGCCGTAGGCCTGGCCGAGGTCGGCCCGCATCATCGGGTCGTTGACGTAGTGCGGTTTGCCGTCCGCGCAGGTCGTCTGCACCGCGGCGCGCAGCAGGTCCTCCGGCGTGCGCTCGGGGTCGACCCGCAGCGTCAGGTTGGGCACGATCTGGCGCTGCGCGGCGTCCACCCGCAGGATCGAGCGGACGACGCGACCGTCGTCCGGGCCGAGGTTGGCGTGCACGAATGCGTCCGGCATGGTTCGGTCGATCACGCGCCAGAATCGGGTCAGCGCGGCGTCCAGCTCGGCATCGCCCACCCCGGACTCGGGGCCGACGAACGGTTCGAGCAGCCGGTCGAGATCCCCCAGGTAGACCGGGTACCCGGTGATCGAGGGTACGCCGGCGTACATGGCCAGCAGGAAGGTCAATGCGTCGTCCAGGGTGGTCGGCGCCTCGAGTTCGAGGTGAGCGCTCCCCCGGGCCAGTGCCGTGGCGTAGTCGGGCAGCACGTACCGCGGGCGGTAGGGCGCGTTGCCCTCCCCCATGTCATGGACGACGGCCTTGGCCTGTGCCCGGGTGCAGTCCTCACTCACCACCGGCGGGGGCAGCGCGTTCTCCGCCAACAGGGCCAACGCCTGCACCCGCTGCCGATAGGTCAGGCCCGGGTCGGCCAGGCACGCCCTGACGCTCAGCTCGAACTCGGACATGGTCACGCTGTCAGGCTAGATCTGGCATCGCCCGGGCGGACGGGACTCTCGGGTCGCGGGAGTCACACGTTGTCATTCGTCACGTCATGTGGACATGGCGTCGGGCCGAACGGCCCGGGCAGCACGCCAGACGGTTCTCGGAGGACCATTCTCACCTCACCGCGGGCAGCAACCCTAGGGGGCGCCGAGGGCCGCGTAGCGGGGCTTGACCACTTCCTCGATCAGGGCCAGCCGCTCGTCGAAGGGGATGAAGGCGCTCTTGAGCGCGTTGATCGTCACCCAGCGCAGGTCGGGCAGGGTCCACCCCGCCTGCTCGACCAGCAGGGTCATCTCCCGGCTCATCGAGGTGCCCGACATCAACCGGTTGTCGGTGTTCACCGTCACCCGGAAGCGCAGGTTCTTCAGCAGCGTGATCGGGTGCTCGGCGATGTTCTTGGCGGCCCCGGTCTGCACGTTGCTCGACGGACACATCTCCAGCGGGATCCGCTGGTCACGCACCCAGGCCGCGAGCCGGCCCAGGGTGGCGTTCGGGCGGCCGCGCCGGTCCAGCCCGGGGTGCCGGGTGACGTCGTCCACGATCCGCACCCCGTGGCCGAGCCGGTCCGTGCCGCACACCTGCACCGCCTCCCAGATGCTGGGCAGGCCGAACGCCTCCCCGGCGTGAATGGTGACGTGGAAGTTCTCCCGGTGCAGGTACTCGAAGGCATCCAGGTGCCGTGAGGGTGGGAACCCGGCCTCGGCGCCGGCGATGTCGAAGCCGACCACGCCCTCGTCGCGGTGCCGCACGGCCAGCTCGGCGATCTCGACCGCCCGAGCGGCATGACGCATCGCGGTCAGCAGCGTTCCGACCCGGATCGGGATGCCGAGGGCGGCCGCCTCGGCGCTGCCCTGGGCGAATCCCTCCTGGACGGCAGCCACCACGGCGTCCAGGGTGAGCCCCTGCTCGAGGTGCTGCTCGGGTGCGTAGCGCACCTCGGCGTAGATCACCCCGTCCTGCGCCAGGTCGAGGGCACACTCGCGCGCGACCCGCACCAGGTGATCGTGGGTCTGCATCACTGCGACCGTGTGCGCGAACGTCTCCAGGTAGCTCACCAGCGATCCGGAGTCGGCCGCCGCGCGGAACCAGGCGTCGAGTGAGTCCGCGTCGGTGGCGGGCAGAGTGTGACCGATCCCGTCGGCGATCTCGAGCACCGTCCGGGCGCGCAGCCCGCCATCGAGGTGATCATGGAGCAGGACCTTGGGAGCGGAGGCGATCACCTCGGGTGTGGTCATTGCGCGACTCTAGCCACGCCCGTCGCGGACCTCCCGTCGGCACGCATTCGGCGTGCCGCCTCCTCTGAGTCAGAACCCGTCCACGGGGGCTTGGTAGGTTCATCGGCCGTGACCGTGACCATGGACGTCGCCGAGTTGGCCGACCTGCTCACCGCCCCCGATCCCGAGCACCCGCTGGTGCTGCTCGACGTCCGCTGGCGACTGGGTGACCCGGACGGTCACCGGCACTACCTGGCCGGCCATCTGCCGGGCGCGGTGTTCGTCGACCTCGACCGCGAACTGGCGGCACCGCCCTCGGCGGAGGGCGGACGGCATCCGTTGCCCGAGGCCTCGGACCTCCAGGACGCGGCGCGCCGCTGGGGCATCACCCGGGCCAGCCAGATCGTGATCTACGACGACGCCTCGTCCATGGCGGCGGCCCGCGCCTGGTGGCTGCTGCGCTGGGCCGGGCTGTACCGGGTGTCGATCCTGGACGGCGGCCTGGCCGGCTGGCTGGCCTCCGGCGGCGCGCTCGAGTCGGGCGAGGTCGCGCCCGTACCCGGCGACATCGTCCTGCACCCCGGGCAGATGCCGGTGGTGGACGCCGACGGGGCCGCCCGGCTCGGAGCCGACTCGGACGCCGTCCTGCTGGACGCCCGCGCCCCCGAGCGCTTCCGCGGCGAGACCGAGCCGATCGACCCGGTGGCCGGCCACATTCCCGGCGCCGTCAACTGCCCCACCGGAACGTCGATGACCGCCGACGGACGGTTCCTGGCCCCAGAGACGCTGCGTGTTCAGTTCGCCGCCCTGGGCGTGGCCCCGGACGTCGAGGTGGCCTCCTATTGCGGTTCGGGCGTCACCGCCGCCCATCAGGTGGCCGCGCTGACCATCGCCGGGTTCGAGGAGGTCGCCCTCTATCCCGGGTCCTGGTCGCAGTGGTGCGCCGACCCGGCACGGCCGGTCGCCACGAACGAGGCGACAACCGGTGTTGATCTACCGCTCTGACCGGGGAGATCGACACGGGGTCCCCACCGCACCGGCAGGCGTCGCACGACATCTGCCCTGACGGACCCGGCCGTCAGGGCAGATAGGTGAGGTCGTAATACCCGTAGACGTCGAACTCGAGATAGGCCGGGTCGGTGGTGACGACGAAGTAGCCGTCGTGTCCGGCCGGCATGCCCGAGCCGTAGCTGCTGGGCAGGGCGTCGTGCCTGGGCGCACCGAGGTTGATGGTGTGTTCACCCGAGGCGTAGTCCCCGGACCGAGACCAGCCGTCGAACTCGTGGCCGTACACCTGCACCAGCAGGAAGTACGGTGCGTTGCTGAAGGTGAACGACTTCTTGGTGTAGACGGTGTCCCCGCTGCCGATCTTGTCCTGGCCGGTCGAGACGATCCGCTCCTTGTTGGCCAGCAGGTCGAAATCGATCTCGCCCTTGCTGATTCCCGCATCGGCATCGTTGATCACGTGGATCTTGTAGAAGGTGACGGTGAGCTCGCGACGCCAGGTGGTGAACTCGACCGAGGTCCAGTACGAGTGGTCGTTGTCGTCGGTGACCTTCAGCGTCACCCAGTAGTGCGTGCCGGTGTCGAGTGGCCCGAAGCCGAGCCAGTGCTGGGTGCCCTGGTAGGGCGAGCTGGTGGTCTTCAGGGCCGAGGGCAGGAACACCAAGGACCCGGCAACGTCCACCGGGGCGCTGCCACCGAGCCAGGCCTTCACCGTGGCGTCCACCGACGTGGTGATCTGCAAGGTGGCCGCCGTCGGGCCGTGGGTGACGTCGACCGCAATCACGCAGTCACCGTCACATCCCGCCGCACGTGCCGTCTCGGTGGCGAACCCGCCGAGCAGGAGGGTTGCCACCAGGGCGACGATCAGACGCCGGACGGCGCACACCGTGCGATGGCGGGTCGGCCAGTGGGCGGAGGCACGGGCGGAGGCACGGGCAGGGCGAAGTGCCGGCTGATGGGCTGGGCGAGCATTCATGGCGTTCTCCCCGAGAGTCAGGTGACCGGGCGATCCGGCACAAACCCGACGGCCGAGCCCGGCGGTCATTACACCCCCTTCCCTCCGAGATCTCGCCGAGAACCCTCGACGACCACAGCGACCCCCCGCACCGAACACCCCAGGTCAGCTGGCCAGCGCCAGCACGATGCCGATCAGGGCCACCAGGACGGCAACGGCCGCCGTGGCCACCAGACGCGACCAGGGCGAGGGCAGCCCGGCAGCCGACGGCGCGACGGGAGCCAGGTCCGACGCGGCGTCCGACGGGAATGACGCCGCCGTGGGCGCCCGAGTGGGCGCCCGGACGAGATCGAGAGAGCGGTGCGGCCGGGTCGACGCGTACCCGGCGGCCGCGGCTCCCAGGGCGCTGAGCACGGCGGCGACCGCGAGCAACGCCCACGATCCGCGATGGGCGGCCGCGAGGACACCGAGTCCTCCGACCACCGCGGCCGCGACCCCGGTGCGCTGCCAGGCCAGCGCCGTGCGCTCTGCCTGCAAACCCGGGTCGCGCCCCAGGCGACGGGGATCAGCGCCCACGAGCGGTCAGAACCACGAACGCCAGCGCCAGCGCCCCGACCACGACAGCACCTGCAAGCCAGGGCAACGCCACGGGCGCCGGCAGCGGCAGACCGGTCCGCAGCGCGACCTCCTTGCGTCGCCAGCCCAGCACCGCCGAGATCGCCAGCCAACCCCCGAGCAGGCACATCACTCCGGCCACGGCGTCGACCCAGCGCGACAGCCCCACCAACCGGGCCACCGAGGTCAGCCCCACTCCGCCGGCCACCAGGGCGAGCGCGGTCCGCACCCAGGCCAGTGCCGTCCGCTCGTTGGCCAGCGAGAAGCGCGGGTCCGGTTCGGTGCCGTGCCGGTACACCGACCCCGGACGCCGACGATCGGGCTCCGTCACGTCCATCCGCTCAGGCGATGCGGTCGATGATCAACGGACGGTCGGCCGGACGCGTCCCCTCCGGCGCGATGACCCACGCCCCGTCCAGGTCGGCCAGCGCCGCCTCGAACGCAGCCGGGGTATCCGTGTGCAGCGTCATCAGCGGCTCGCCGGCCCGGACGACGGCGCCGGGCTTGGCGTGCAGTTCGATCCCCGCAGCGGCCTGGACCGTGTCCTCCTTGCGAGCGCGACCGGCCCCCAACCGCCAGGCTGCGACCCCGACCTTCAGCGCGTCCAGCCCGACCAGCACCCCGTCGGCCGGCACCGGGACGACCTGCTGCTCGCGCGAGGTGGGCAGTGGGGCGTCCGGGTCACCGCCCTGAGCGACGATCATGCGGCGCCAGGAGTCCATCGCCCGGCCGTCGGCCAGGGCCGGTACCGGGTCGACGTCCGCCAGGCCGGCCCCCGCGAGCATCTCGCGGGCCAGGGCCAGCGTGAGCTCGACGACGTCCGGCGGACCTCCCCCGGCCAGGACCTCGAGCGACTCGCGCACCTCGAGCGCGTTGCCCGCGGTCAGCCCCAGAGGCGTCGACATGTCGGTGAGCAGCGCGACCGTGCGCACGCCGGCATCGGTGCCCAGGTCGACCATGGTGCGGGCCAGCTCCCGGGCAGTCTCGACCGTCTTCATGAACGCGCCGCTGCCGACCTTGACGTCCAGCACCAGCGCACCGGTGCCCTCGGCGATCTTCTTGCTCATGATCGAGCTGGCGATCAGCGGGATGCACTCCACCGTCCCGGTCACGTCGCGCAGGGCGTAGAGCTTGCGGTCGGCCGGTGCAAGGCCGGCGCCTGCCGCACAGATGACCGCACCGGCGCCGCGCAACTGGTCGAGCATCTCGGCGGTGCTCACCGAGGCCCGCCAGCCGGGGATCGACTCCAACTTGTCCAGCGTGCCCCCGGTGTGACCAAGCCCCCGGCCGGACAGCTGCGGCACCGCGACCCCGAAGCTGGCCACCAGAGGCGCCAGCGGCAGGGTGATCTTGTCCCCGACGCCACCGGTGGAGTGCTTGTCGGTGGTGGGCTTGCCCAGACCGGCAAAGTCCATCCGCTCGCCACTGGCGATCATCGCCGCGGTCCAGCGAGCGATCTCGCCGCGGGTCATGCCGTTGAGCAACACCGCCATGGCCAGCGCGGCCATCTGCTCCTCGGCGACGATCCCCCGGGTGTAGGCATCGATCACCCAGTCGATCTGGGCGTCGGACAGCTCCCGGCCGTCACGCTTGGCAATGATCACGTCGACCGCGGCGAAGGATTGCACGGCTCAGTACTCCCTCAGGTCCTCGGGTCCGAACGCATCCGGCAGGATCGCCCGCAAGGGCAGGATGCCGCGGGGGGTCTCCACCTGCAGCTCCGGACCGCCGTGTTCGTACAACACCTGACGGCAGCGTCCACAGGGCAGCAGGGGCCGGCCGTCACCCCCCACGATGCTCACCGCGATCAGCCTGCCACCACCGCTGCCGTGCAGTGCACTGACCAGACCGCACTCGGCGCACAGACCCACGCCGTACGAGGCGTTCTCGACGTTGCACCCGACCACGATCCGGGCCTCGCCCGCCCCGGCGACCAGGCCCGCCGCCCCGACCGGGAAATGGCTGTAGGGCGCGTAGGCGTTGCGCATCACCGCCTGTGCGGCCTGACGCAACCCGTCCCAGCCGATCCCCCCGGCGATGTGATCCTCGGCCGCGGGCACTACTTGGCCGTCCCCTTGCGGTAGATCAACCCGTCCGCAGCCGGCATCTGGAGCCGTTGACTGGCCAGGGCGAGAACCAGCAACGTGGTGACGTACGGCGTGGCGGTGGTGAACTGCTGAGGCACGGTGTCGGTGAACAGGTAGAGCGCCAGCGACCCGGCGGCGATCACCAGGGAGGCGATACCGGCCACCCGCCGCGCCCGCGACAGCCCCCAGATCCCGTAGAGCGCCAGGCCGATGGCCAAGGCCAGGAACAGGGCGTGCACGCTGGTCTCGCCCTGGCGCAACTGAAGGGCGTCGGTGAACCCGAACAGGCCGGCACCGAGTGCGAGTCCACCCGGACGCCAGTTGCCGAAGATCATCGCCGCCAGGCCGATGAAGCCGCGGCCACCGGTCTGGGCCTCGCGGTAGTAGTTCGAGGCCACCAGGGACAGGAAGGCCCCGCCCAGCCCTGCCAGCCCGCCGGAGATGATCACGCCGAGGTACTTGTACAGGTAGACGTTGACCCCGAGGGACTCCGCGGCCCAGGGGTTCTCACCACACGAGCGCAGCCGCAGCCCGAACCGGGTCCGCCACAGCACGTAGATCGACAACGGGATGAGCAGCAGGGAGATCACCGTCGCCCAGGAGAGTCCGGTGACCAGGCCGCCGAGCACGCCCGCCGCGTCGGAGACGAAGAAGATCCGCTCGTCCTCGAGTGAACGCAACCCGCTGGCCAGGCCGGGCACCGTGAAGGACGGCGGCTGGGCCACCTGTGGGCTCTGGGTCACCCCACCCCCCTCGGTGCCGGTGAAGATCAGCGAGGACAGGAACCTCGCGACCCCCGGGCCCAGCAGGTTGAGCGCCACCCCGGAGACGATGTGGTCGACCCCGAAGGTCACCGTGGCGACGGCGTGCACCAGGCCGCCCAAGGCCCCGCCGAGGATTCCGGCGATCAGCCCTGCCCAGGGACCGAACTGCAGCGAACCGTAGGCAGCGCACCAGGTTCCGAGCACCATCATGCCCTCGAGGCCGATGTTGACGATGCCCGCACGCTCCGACCACAGGCCGGCCAGACCGGCCAGCATGATCGGGACGGCGAGGCGCAACGCCGCGCCCGCGGTGCCCGAGGAGGTGATGTCCTGGGCATCGGAGAGCACTCGGGTGACCGACAGGACCAGCAGGATGCCCAGGATCAACGACCCGGCCCGCAGCCACGGATTGACCCGGGGCCGGCCCGACGGTGCGTCCGCGGCGGGGGGCTCGGTGATCGTCGAGGTCGCCATCACGCCACTCCCGCCGTGGTTGCCGGGCCGGGGGCCGCGGGAGCCTGAGGACCGCCGAGCTGAGCGGCCACCCGACGCTGTTCGGAGTTGACCCGCCAGCGGCGGACCACCTCGTAGGCCACCACGACGGCCAGCACGATCGTGCCCTGCATGATGGTGACGATCTCCTTCGGGATGCCCTCGAGATCGAGGATCTGGTTGGACACGTCGAGGAAGCCCCACAGCACCGAGGCGAAGGCGATCCCGATCGGGTGGTTGCGCCCGAGCAGGGCGATGGCGATCCCGGTGAAGCCGATCCCGGCCGGGAAGTCCTGCCCGTAGGAGTGCGATGCCCCCAGCAGGATGGGCAGCCCCACCAGACCGGCGACCCCACCCGAGAGCAGCATCGAGGCGACGACCATCTTCTTGACGTCCACGCCGGAGGCCACGGCGGCCGGCTCGCTCATGCCGGTCGCCCGCAGGTCGAAGCCGAACCGGGTGCGGCCCAACAGGAACCAGTACCCCACTCCGACCAGGGCCGAGACGACCACGAAGCCGTAGACCTCCCCGCCGGAGGTGGCGAACCCGGGGAACCACCCCGACTCGGGCAGGTCCGGTGTCTTGACGATGTTGTTCTCCAGGGTGGCGAACACCGCCGGGGTGAGCATCCAGGCGGCCAGCGCCGTACCGATGTAGTTGAGCATGATCGTGGAGATCACCTCGCTGACCCCGCGGTAGACCTTGAGGTAGCCGGCGATCCCGGCCCAGATGGCACCGACGATCACCGCCACCACGACGATCAGCAGGATGTGCAGCGGACCGGGCAGGGCGACCGCGGCCCCGATCACCGCGGCGCACATCGCGGCCAACCGGTACTGGCCGTCGACGCCGATGTTGAACAGGTTCATCCGGAACCCGATCGCCACCGCCAGCGCCGACAGGTAGTACCCCGAGGCCTTGTTGACGATGTTCACCACGTTGTCCGGCTGGACCCCGAAGTCGAACATCGAGCGGAAGGCGGTCATCGGCGCGTGCCCGGCGACGACCAGCACCACCGAGGACAGCGCCACGGCCACCACGAAGGCCATCGCCGGGGCCACCAGGGCCATCCCGGCACGGCGGGGATCGAAGCGGGACATCACGCGGCTCCTTCCGCCCGGGCACCGGCACCGGTCATGGCCGAACCCAGGTCCTCGGGGGTGACGGTGGCCGGATCGGCCTGCGCCACCAGCCGCCCTCTCAGGATCACCCTCAGGCTGTCCGACAGGCCGATCAACTCGTCCAGGTCGGCACTGATCAACAGCACCGCCAGGCCCTGGGCCCGGGCATGGCGCAGGTGGTCCCAGATCGCGGCCTGCGCGCCGACGTCCACCCCGCGGGTGGGGTGCGCGGCGAGCAACAGCCGGGGCTGGCCGCTCATCTCCCGGCCGACGATCAGCTTCTGCTGGTTCCCGCCGGACAGCGCCGAGGCGGTCACGTCGATGGACGGCGTGCGGACGTCGTAGTCGGCCACGATCCGCTGGGTGTCGGCCCGGGCGTGCCGCCGGTCGATCAGTCCGCCCTTGCTGTTGGGCTCGGTGGTCTGGTGTCCGAGGACCCGGTTCTCCCACAGCGGCGCCTCGAGCAGCAGGCCCTGGCGGATCCGGTCCTCGGGGATGAACGCCACCCCGGCCTCACGCCGGTGACGGGTCGACTCGTTGGAGATGTCGTCGCTCTCGAGCAGCACCCGGCCCGTACTGGCCCGGATGCCCATGATGGCGTCCACCAGTTCGGCCTGGCCGTTGCCCTCGACACCGGCGATCCCCAGCACCTCCCCGGCGTGGATGGTGAAGCTGACGTCGTCGATCAGTGCCCGCCCGTCGGCATCGGTGACGGTGAGGTTCTCCACCGTGAGCACGGGCCGATCGGTCACCGTGGAGGAGGTCGTCTGCGGCGAGGGCAGCTCGCTGCCCACCATGAGCTCGGCGAGCTGACGGGTGGTGACCTCGCGAGGATCCACCGTGGCCACCGTGGTCCCGCGCCGGATGACGGTGATCGCGTCGGCGATCTTGCGCACCTCGTCCAGCTTGTGCGAGATGAACACCACGGTCAGGCCCTCGGCCTTGAGCTCGTTGAGCGCCGCGAACAGCTCGTCGACCTCCTGCGGCACCAGGACGGCGGTCGGCTCGTCCAGGATCAGGATGCGCGCGCCACGGTAGAGCGCCTTGAGGATCTCGACCCGTTGCCGGTCACCGACCCCCAGTTCGGCCACCACGGGGTCGGGGTCGACGTCCAGGCCGTACCGGTCGGAGATCTCGAGGATCCTCCGCCGGGCGGCGTCCAGGTCGAGGCCGAAGGCGCTGCCGGGCTCACTGCCCAGGATGACGTTCTCCAGCACCGTGAAGTTGTCGGCCAGCTTGAAGTGCTGGTGCACCATGCCGATGCCCACCGCGATGGCGTCCGAGGGGCTGTGGAAGGCGACCTGGCGACCCTCCACCTCGATCGTGCCCTCGTCCGGCTTCTGCATCCCGTAGAGGATCTTCATCAGGGTGGACTTGCCGGCCCCGTTCTCACCACACAGCGCGTGCACCGTGCCCGAGACCACCGTGAGGTCGATGTCGTGGTTGGCGACGACCCCGGGGAACCGCTTGGTGATCCCCTGCAGCCGAACGGCCGCGTGGGGTGTGCTCTCGCTCTCGGTCATGGATGCCTGCCTCCTGCTCCTGCTCCAGCGCCGACGGTGCGCATCCGGTGGACACGGGAAACGACGACGGGCCCGGGGGAACGCTAGCGTCCCCCGGGCCCGTCAGGGTCGGATCAGGGCTTGTCCGGCACCTTCACGGAACCGGCGACGATCTTGCCCTTGGCGTCCTCGAGCTGCGCCTTGATGTCGTCCACCTGGCCGCCGCTGGCCGAGTAGCCCACGCCGTCCTTCTTCAGGTCGAAGACCTGGACGCCGGTCAGCGGGCTGCCCGCCTGGGCCGCCTTGATGTACTCGAACACGGCGACGTCGACCCGCTTGAGCATCGAGGTCATGACCACCGGCTTGAGGTCGGCGGCCGCGCTCTCGTACTGGTCGCTGTCGACCCCGATGGCCAGCTTGGTCTTGGCCTTGGCCGACTGGAACACACCCGTCCCGGAGCCACCGGCAGCGGCGAAGATCACGTCAGCACCCGCGTCGTACATGCCGTTGGCGGTCTCGGTGCCCGAGGCCGGGTCGTTGAAGCCCTTGCAGTCCGGCGGGTTCGACAGGTACTTGACCTGGATCTTGATGTCGGCCTTGACCGACTTGGCGCCGGCCACGAAGCCCGCCTCGAACTTCTGCAGCAGCGGGATCAGGCAGCCGCCGATGTAGCCCACGTTGCCCGACTTGCTCTTCAGCGCGGCGGCGACGCCGACCAGGTAGGAACCCTCGTGCTCGGCGAAGGTCAGGCCGGTCACGTTCGGGGCGCCCTCGACGACCGAGTCCACGATGGCGAACTGGGTGTTCGGGAAGGCCGCGGCCACCTTCTTCATCGACCCGCCGTAGAGGAAGCCGACGGCGATGACGGGGTTGTACCCGCCCTGGGCCAGCAGCTTGAGCCGGGCCTCCTTGTCGGCGTCCGTCTCACCCTGGGTGGCGGACAGCTCCTTGAACTCGACCCCGAGGTCGGCCTTCGCCTTGTCCAGACCGGCGGCGGCGGAGTCGTTGAACGACTTGTCGCCGCGACCACCGATGTCGTAGGCAAGACCGACCTTGATCTTCTCGCCGCCTCCGGCGGCGGCCGAACTCGCTCCGCCACTGCTCGCGGTGGAGGTCGAATCGCTCGACCCGCCGCCACACGCAGCCAGAGCCATGGATGCCGCGGCCATCACCGCGAACAGACTGGTCACCCGGCGCAAGGGTGTCTCCTTCGATCTAGAAATGCCCTGGCGCACCCGGACGGGCGCGGGGCCATGGTTCCCGCACACTATCCGTTCGGAGGACCCGCGGACGCACACGCCCCCAGGTGGTGTCCGAAACGTGATCGGAGCTTTGCCCCGGCACGAGCCTGGGATGACCCGTGGCCTCAGGTGCCCCGGCTCTTGCCCAGGTCGGTCAGCGCGATGGCGGTGAGCACCCGGGCGCCGATCGTGATCGCCCGCTCGTCGACCACCAGGTCGCCCTGGTGCAGGTCGTAGGTGCGCCCGCCCGGCGTCCGGGTGCCGAGGCGCATCATGGCCCCGGGCACCTTCTCGAGCATCCAACCGAAGTCCTCACCGCCCAGCGACTGCTCGGCCAGGACGACGCTGCCCTCGCCGAGTTCGGCCTGGACGGCCTCCTCGACCAGCAGGACGGCGTCCGCATCGTTCACCGTCGGCGGCACGCCGCGGGTGTGGGTGACCTCCGCCCGAACGCCGTAAGGGGCCACCACCTCGTGCACCGCGTCCGTGATCAGCGATCCCGCCCGCGCCCACACCGCGGTGTCCAGGCAGCGGAAGGTGCCGGCGATCTCGCCGAACCGCGGGATGGCATTGGGGGCCCCGCCGGCGCGGATCCGTCCCCAGACCATGGCGATCCCCGCTCGGGGGTCGAGGCGGCGGGAGAGGATGGCGGGCACCTGGGTGACCACTTGAGCCAGGGCGAACACCAGGTCGCCGGTCACGTGCGGCCGCGAGGTGTGGCCCCCCGGGCCGTCGAGCCGGACCACGATCGAGTCGGACGCCGAGGTGATGGGCCCTCCGCGCACGCCGATCACGCCGACGTCACGGGCGGGGTCGCAGTGCAGGGCATAGGCGCGTTCCACGTCGTCCAGGCCGCCGTTGGCGATCACGGTCAGTGCGCCACCGGGGTTGACCTCCTCGGCCGGTTGGAAGATCAGCCGGACCCGACCCGGCAGGCGGCCGGATGCCTCCAGCTCGGCCAGCACGAGCCCGGCACCCAGCAGCGCGGTGGTGTGCACGTCGTGCCCGCAGGCGTGGCAGATGCCCTCGGTGGTCGAGGCGAACGGCAGCCCGGTCTCCTCGGGCAGGGGCAACGCATCGAGATCCGCCCGTAAGGCGATGGTGCGCCGACCCGGCTCCCCGATGTCGCAGGTCAATCCGGTGCCCGGCAGCAGCTGGGGTTCGAGCCCGGCGCGGGTCAGGCGTTCGGCAACGCGCTGCGTGGTGCGGTACTCGGTGTGCCCGACCTCGGGGTGGGCGTGGATGTCACGACGAAACCCCACGAGTTCGTCGGACAGGTACTCGAACAGCGAGCTCAGACCAGGGTGTGCCACGCGGCCCCAGGGTAGCCCCGCATTCTTGCGAATACGTCCGCTTCGCCCCGGAGCGGGGCTCCTCTCTTCGCCCGATTCCCCGCTCGTTCCCGCCCGGCGTCGTGAGGTCACGTCCGAGTCCGTGCGGTCACGTCCGAACTCCTGCGGTCAGCTCCGCGCAACTGACAGCGTTGTCCGTGCTCGGAAGTGACCGCACTGACCGCGCTGACCCACCGGCCGGGGGTGACCGGCGGGAGTGGCGAGCGTGCGTCAGGCCGATGCCTCACCGGCGGCGGTGGCAACCTCGGTCCCGCCGTCCCGGGCGGCGCACCCGTGCTCCAGTGCGGCCTGCCAGGCGTTCATCCGCTCCCAGAACCCAGGCTCGACCGGGGCGGGCGCGAGCAGGTACATCAGATGGACACCGGTCGGGTCGCCCGCGAGAAGTTCGAGGACGGGCCGCGGCCCGGGACCGGACAGGTGATAGGGGGTGTAGCCGTGGGGGGACCGGTGCGCTCGACGTGCTCGTCGACGGTTCGCAGCTCGACCTCGATCTCTCGCGAGTGCCGGCGGAAGTTCGGGTTGAGCGAGTTCGAGCTGTCGGTCCTGTCGGACAGGTACAGGGTCGCCGTCCCGGATCTGTCGCCGAGGGCGAGCTCCTCCACCGAGATGTCCAACCCGTTGAGCTGCGCCAGGTCTCGCGCTGCCTGCGCCAGGTCCGGCGTGGGTTCGACCGCGCACACCGGGCGGTCACTGATCATCGCGGCCAGCAGGGCGTAGAGCCCGACGTTCGCCCCGATGTCGAGCACCTGCCCTGAAGGGGCCTGCTCCACCGCGGCCAGGAACGCCGCCAGGGCGTACGGCTCGTATCCGGCGAGGGTGCGGCTCTCGAGCACCTCGGGCACGTACATCCCGGCGGGGGTGTCGAAGTGCAGGGTCCGCGACAGCTCGAGTCCCGCGGCGGGATCGCGCGAGGGGATCGGGACCACCAGGTCGAAGACCCGGCGCAGGGCGGACCCGGCCGCCACGCCAGCCGGCGGCGAAACGACCTGGGAGCTCGGTGCCTGTGCCTGTGCCTGTGGGGGAACGTGCCTGGACTGATCGACCGAGGGTGGGCGCGACCACAATCCCATGGCCCGCAGCAGGGTGAGACCGATCCGGCGCACCCGCTTGGGCAGCCGTCGACGCACCCTCACGATCACACCCACCCGAGCCATGCCGTCCCCCCAGCCCATCGCCGTCCCGAGACAACCCCGAGACACCCGACAGACTACTCAGAGATGATGGTTAGTCACTCTTGGTGGGGAGAGACGTTTCTGGTCAGAACTTGTCCGGCGGGACGTAGGTGCCCCAGACCCCGCGCAGGGCGTTGCACACCTCGCCGATGGTTGCCCTGGCGGCAAGCGCCTGCTTCATCGGGTGGAGCAGATTGTCGGTGCCCTCGGCGGCCTTCTTCAGGGCGACCAGCGCGGCGTCCACGGCGGCGTTGTCCCGCTCGGACCGCAGACGAGCCAGCGCCTCCCGCTGCTCCACCTCGATCGCAGGGTCGACCCGCAACGGCTCGTAGGGCTCCTCGGCGTCGATGGTGTAGGCGTTCACACCGACCACGGTGCGCTCGGTGGAGTCGATCTGCTTGGCCACCTCGTACGCCGAGCGCTCGATCTCGTTCTTCTGGAACCCCTGCTCGA
The DNA here is from genome assembly GCA_016794595.1 of Kineosporiaceae bacterium. Lineage (GTDB taxonomy): Bacteria > Actinomycetota > Actinomycetes > Actinomycetales > Kineosporiaceae > JADJPO01. Next base: position 91,978 of record JAEUJN010000066.1, on the reverse strand, counting down.
TCGCCGCGACCGCCCCGCCACGCTCCTCGACCTGGTTGATCAGATCGACGATGGCCTCCTCGAGCTCATCGGTGAGCGACTCGATCGCATACGACCCGGCGAACGGGTCGACGGTCTTGCAGACATCGGTCTCGTAGGCGATCACCTGTTGGGTGCGCAGCGCGAGCCGGGCCGCCTTCTCGGTCGGCAACGCGATCGCCTCGTCGTAGGAGTTCGTGTGCAGGCTCTGCGTGCCGCCCAGGACGGCGCCGAGTCCCTGCAGTGCCACCCGCACGAGGTTGACCTCGGGCTGCTGGGCGGTGAGCTGGACGCCGGCGGTCTGGGTGTGGAAGCGCAGCATCTGGCTCTTGGGGTTGGTGGAGCCGAACTCCTCCTTGACGATCCGCGCCCACACCCGCCGGGCGGCCCGGAACTTGGCGATCTCCTCCAACAGGGTGGTGCGCGCGACGAAGAAGAACGACAGCCGAGGGCCGATGTCGTCCACGCTGAGGCCCACCGCCTGCGCCGCCCGCACGTACTCCTTGGCGTTCGCGAGGGTGAAGGCGATCTCCTGCGCGGGCGTCGCCCCCGCCTCGGCCATGTGATAGCCCGAGATCGAGATCGTGTTCCAGCGCGGCAACTCGTCCTTGCAGTAGGCGAAGATGTCGCTGATCAACCGCAGCGAGGCCTTCGGCGGGAAGATGTAGGTGCCGCGGGCGATGTACTCCTTGAGCACGTCGTTCTGGATCGTGCCGGCCAGCTTGGCGGGGTCGGCGCCCTGGGACTCGGCGACCAGCTGGTACATCAACAGCAGGACGGCGGCCGGTGCGTTGATCGTCATCGAGGTCGACACGGTGTCCAGCGGCAGGCCACCGAACAGGGTCAGCATGTCGTCGACCGAGTCGATCGCGACACCGACCTTGCCGACCTCCCCGCTGACCATCGGGTCGTCGGAGTCGTAGCCCATCTGCGTGGGCAGGTCGAAGGCCACGCTCAGGCCACCGGTGCCGGCGCTCACCAGCTGGTGGTAGCGGGCGTTGGACTCGCGGGCGTTGCCGAACCCGGCGTACTGGCGCATGGTCCACGGCCGGCCGGTGTACATCGAGGGGTAGGGCCCGCGCGTGAACGGATAGGCACCCGGGGCGCCGAGGGCGGCGTCGGGATCGAAGCCGTCCAGGTCCTCCGAGCCGTACAGCGGCTTCATCGGCAGCCCCGACTCGGTCCTGCCGGCCTGCTTCTCGGCCCCTGCCTCGCCCATCGCCGCCTCCTGTGCGCTCACGACCGTCCGGGGTGGCATCACCCTGGGTCGAGGCTACCCAGCCATCTGCAGGCCACGACCGGGACCACTGGTGCAACCGGTCACAGGCACACGCGTCCCCGGCATCCCGTTCCCGCGTCCCGTTCCCGGCTTGACAACACTCGCGTCCTTCGGTTCGGTGCGGCGCACGTGATCCATCAGCACCGAAACCGGGGGTGTCCGTGAGGCTGACGTTGCCCTACCCCCTCGGCGCGGTCACCGACGTGGAGGTGCCGCGCGATCCGCGGCTGCCGCTCGACCCTCTGATCACGGGTGCCGACGTCGCCGCGGCCGAGGTTCTCCGCCTCGCCCGCCGCGTCGCGTCGCAGCTCGAACGGGGCGCCCCAGCCCCCCTCCGACACCCGGTGCAGGCAGCTCTCGAGGCAGCGGTGCAGGAGTTGCAGGAGTTGCAGGAGGCAGCCGAGGCCGACGGGGTGCGGTGGCACCCGGTGTCCGAGCTGGCGCCGTACTACCCGAGCGACGAGGCGACACCCCGTACCGGGGCCCGGGGCGAGCCCGTCCGGAACGACCTCTACCACGAGCTGACCGACCACCTCGACGTGTCCGTGCCCGTCGACTGCTGCTTCCTGCCGGACGGCTATCTGGTCCAGTTCCCCCGGACGAGCCTTGTCCTGAGCCCGACCGGCGAGGTCCGCGACACCTTCACCACGAACGGCCTGCGCGCGGTCGGGGGTGATCGGCGCCACCTGCTGCTGGTTCCCGGGGGCGGCGGCGCCTTCCTGCGGGGCTTCGTACCGGCCGGGTACGTGCGCGATCTCGAGCAGCAGCGCTGGCTCACCGGCGCCCTGCCCGCCGCCGTGCCGAGGTGCGTCTCGGGCACCCTGCCCGAGGTCGATGCCGCCGTCGTGGTCGACCTGACCGAGGGGGCGTTCTACTGGACGACCCCGCGCCTACCCGATCCGGCCGAGTACCGAACCACCAGCGCCTGCGGCCGCTACGTCTGGGACGGCGGCAGTTTCGTTCGGGAAGCCGCCACCGGCCGCGCCGTCCTCGACGCGCGCTGGATCGAGGGCTCCACCGAGGGATTCGCGCGCACCGGCCAGGGGTGGCGGATCCTGCTGCGCCAAGAGCCCGACGAGGACGACGACCGCTGTTACCGGTTCGAGTCGGACCACCCGTTGCGCCTGCTGGACGAGACCGGAGAGGTGGTGCGTGATCTGTCGGAGGATCCGCGACCCCCTGACGTCCTCGCCCTGTCCCCGGACGGCACCCGGTTGCTGCATGCCACCGCCGAGGAACTCCGGGTGGTCGACGCCGACAGCGGGCGCCTGCTCGAGGTGGTGGCCGACGTCCGCGCCCTGGGCGTCAGAGCAGGTCGAGCCGAGCCCGGGCCTGCAGGGCGGACACCAGCGACTTGACGTCCTGCGCGCGGGCGGCCGTGGTGACCAGCACGGCGTCCGGCGTGTCGATCACCACCACATCGTCCACACCCAGGACGGCGACGAGGCGCCCCGAGCCGGGAACGACCAGGCCCGAACTGTCCTGGGCGAGAACCGCTGCGGGCGATCCGAGCACTCTGATCGCCTCCGCGCCGGTGTCGGCGCCTGCGTCGGCGAAGTCACCGGCCCGGTCGGCGCCGTCGTAATCGGCGGGCTCGAGCAGCCCAGCGAGCGAGGCGAAGTCACCGATGTCGTCCCAGCCGATGTCCGCAGGGATCACCGCCACCCGGCCGGCTGCGGCGGCCGGCTCGGCCACGGCGTAGTCGATCGCCACCCGTTCGAGGGTGGGCCACAGTCGCTGCAGGGCCTGCTCGCGCTGCGGGGTGTCCCAGACGGCGGCGATCTCGACCAGGCCGGCGTGCAGCTCGGGGCGGTGTTCGGCCAGCTGGGCCAGCAGGGCGTCCGCGCGGGCGACGAACATCCCGGCGTTCCACCGATAGCCCTGCTCCACATAGTCGGCCGCGGTCGCGGCGTCCGGCTTCTCCACGAAACGGTCCACCCGCACCGCGGACGGCGCGCCATCGACCTTCAGCGCCTCGCCGGGACGGATGTAGCCGAAGGCGGTGGAGGGGCCGGTCGGGGTGATCCCGATCGTGACGATGTCGCCGGTGCGAGCCACCGCGACCGCCTCGGCGACGGCCGCGTGGAAGGCGGCGACATCGCGGACGACGTGGTCGGCGGCGAAGGAGCCCACCACGGCCCCCGGGTGGCGCACGGCGATCACCGCGGCCGCCAGGCCGATGGCCGCGGCAGAGTCCCGGGCGGACGGTTCGGCGATCAGGTCCGCCTCGCAGAGCTCGGGCAGTTGAGCCGCCACGGTCGAGGCATGGGCGGCACCGGTCACCACCATCACGGCAGTGGTGATCGGCTGCAGGCGGTCGACGGTCTGCTGGATCAGGGTGCGCCCGGACCCGGTCAGGTCGAGCAGGAACTTGGGGTGCCCCGAGCGCGACAGCGGCCACAGCCGGGTGCCCGCTCCCCCGGCCGGGACGATGGCGTACAGGTCTTCGAGGTGCTCACTCATCGTGTGGGACGCTACCTCATGCCCTGGGTCAGCCCCCTCCGGCGTGCCCCCTTCCTCCGGCTCGTCGGGGCCACCGCAGCCTCCCTCACCTGCCTGGGCCTCACCCTTCCGGCCGCAGCCACCACCGGCTCCCCCCGCCCTTCGGAGCCACCCGCTTTCCCTTGCGCCACTGAGCTTTTCGCCTTCGACCGCGGGCGCGACCCAGGTCCGTCCACCCCGGCAGGGGCATCCACCGGCACCCGGCCGAGCGTGGTGATCACCACGCCCGCACCGTTGCCCTCGGTCACCTCCACCGTGGGCGGACCCCGGCTGGCCGAGACTGCACACCCGGTGACCGACCTGCCGGACGGCGTCCCCCACCCTCCGCCCTCACGGGTCACCGCCTGGCTGGTCGCGGACCTGACCAGCGGCGACGTCCTGGCCGCGTGCAACGCCCATGTGCCCTTGGCCCCGGCCAGCACCCTGAAGGTGCTCACCGCGTTGGCACTGATCGATGTCGTGCCCCCGACCGCGGTGTACACCGCGACCGAGCAGGATGCCGCGGTCGACGGCACCCGGGTGGGCCTGGTACCCGGGTCGCGCTACACCTCCGACAACCTCTGGCACGCGCTGCTGATGAGCAGCGGCAACGACAGCGCCCACGCCCTCGCCGAACTGGCCGGTGGCCAGCAGCGGGCCGCCGGGTTGCTGCAGGCCCGCGCGGCAGCCCTCGGCGCCGGGGACACCCGCGCAGTGAACACCTCGGGGCTGGATGCCCCTGGGCAGGTCTCGAGCGCCCTCGACCTGGCACTGTTCGCCCGGGCCGCCCTGGCCGATCGCCGGATCAGCTCTGTGGCCTCCCGACGCGACTATCCCTTCCCCGACAAGGGAACAGCGCTGCGCGGCAGCGACCGCACGACCTTCCAGATCCAGAATCACAACCGGCTGTTGGCCGGCTATCCGGGCACCACCGGGCTGAAGAACGGCTGGACGTCGCAGGCCGGCGGCAGCTTCGTCGGGACAGCGACCCGCGACGGGCGCAGCTACGTCGCTGTCGTGTTGCGCGCGGACACCTCGGTCTGGCAGGCCACCACCGCCCTGCTCGACTGGGCCTTCGCCGCCGGCGGACGGGCCCGCGCGGTCGGAACGCTGAACGTACCGCCGGTGGATGTGGCATCCCCGTCGACAGGGGCGTCAGCCACGCAGTCAGCCGTGCAGTCAGGCAGTCCGTCGGCAGGGTCGGCGCAGGCCCCGGCCTCGCCGTCCCCTGACGCCCGGCCGGACGAGCTGCCGGTCGGGGTGCTGGCGGCCGCGGCCGCGGGGGTGCTCACCCTCGGCGTCGGGGTCGGCCTGCTCCGGTCCCGTAGGGCCCGCTCCGCAGGTTCCGCAGCCAGGCGATGAGCCCGGTCACCACCGCGCCGGCCGTGACGCCGAGGGTCACGCCCGCCGCCAGCACGACCCGGTTCGCCGTCGGCTGATCGATCCTGGCGATTGGCGTCAGCGGCGCCGACCCCGATCGAGCCGGGGGCGGGGCGGCCTCGGGGCCGGTCGGGGAACCGGCCTCGCCCCCCGCCACGGGGCCGACGGTGCCGTCGGTGCCCGGGGGGCCGTCGGGGCCCGCGGCGGCTGCGGTCGTGCCTGCGGTGGCGGTCCACGCGGCGGCCAACAGGGTCAGCCGCCCGACCAGGTTGAACCACACCAGCAACCCGATCAGGATCGAGGCACTGGCCAGGAACCGGTTGCTGCTGGCCAGGCGCAGCAGCAGGCCGGCCCCCAGCTTGAGCGCGGTCAGCCCGAGCGCCCCCAGGACGGCCCCGCCGAGCAGCTCACGCACGGGGCGCCGCACCCGGGCCAGCACCCGGAAGAACACCACGAACAGCAGGACGTCCAGCGCCAGGACCAGCCCGTCGACGAGCACCCGCAGCAGCACCGACGCCGCTCCGCCTTTCACCCCGGCCAGGGCGAGCACCGCCCCACCGGCGGTGGGCACGCCGACCGCGATCACCGCCGAGGCCAGCAGCCCGACCCCCAGCACGGCCAGCACGAGGACGTCGAACAGCTTGCGCAGCAAGGGGTTTCCCTCATCCGGCAGGTCGAACATCGCCCGGATCCCCTGCCGCATGGCATCGACCCAGCCCAATCCGGTGAACAGCATCGCCGCGGCCCCGAGCGCCCCGGTGACGGTCAGGACGTCGCCGGTGACCAGCCGGTCGACAGGCACCACTCCCTCGCCGGGCGCGGTGCCGATCACGACACTCCCCAGGGTGTCGTTGACCGTCTCGGCGAGGTCGAGCTGCAGGTCGGGGCGTCCCCCCACCAGCAGGCCCAGCGCGGTGAAGGCAAGGGCCAGCGCCGGGAACAGGGAGAAGAACCCCACGTAGGCGATCCCCGCGGCCAGCACCGTGCCCCGGCGGGCACCGCAGTGGGTCCAGGCCCGCCACGGGTGACTGCGCTGCAGGCGAGCCAGGGCGGAGCCCATGCCCCCCGGGCCGGTCACGTCAGGATCGCGGACCACCGGCGAGCCGGAACCGTCGCCGGGGGCGCCACACGCCGTCCGAATCCTGCTCGTAGAGCAGGAACGAGTCCACGGTGAAGCGGGCCTGGAAGGCGGCCAGTCGCTCCAGGGCGGCGTCCAGCACCACGTCGTCCAGCTTGTGCGCCACGGTGACGTGCGGGTGGAACGGGAAGACCAGCTCGCGCTCCAGTGGCCCCCGGCGGACGGCGCGCTGCAGGGCGTCCAGCTGGTCGACCCCGTCCACCACGCGGACGTACACCACCGGCGAGGTCGGGCGGAAGGAGTCCGACCCCTCGAGGGCGACCTCGAAGCGGTGAGAGCGGGTGGCCAACGTGGCCAGGCGACGCTCGATGCGCGGCAGGTCCTCGGCGGCCACCGCGGTGGGCGGGAGCAGGGTGACGTGGGCCGGGATCAGGTCGACCTGCGGGTCGCCGATCGCCTCCCGGTGCTCCCGCAGGTGCCCGGCGACCGGCTCGGGGACGTCGACCACGACGCCGAGCACGAGGGTGTCCACCGGCGCAGGGCTCACAGCAGCAGTGTCCACCGGCGCCGTCACCGAGGACGTCCCGGCACCGCTCACGCGAACCCGACCTTGCGGTAGACGTCGGCCAGCCGCTCGCCGGAGATGGCTCGGGCACGGACGGCACCGTCGGCCAGCACGTCGTCCAGCGTCGAACCGTCGGAGAGCCACTGGTGCGTCCGCTCGGCGAATCCGCCGGCGAACTCGGTGTAGGCCGCAGCGACCTCCTTCTTGAGGTCGCCGTACCCGGCCCCCTCGAACCGCTTCTCCAGGGTCTCGATCGACGTGCCCGACAGGGCCGAGAGGATGGTCAGCAGGTTGGAGACGCCGGGCTTGCCGTCCGGGTCGAAGACCACCTCACGCCCGAGGTCGGTCACCGCGGACTTGATCTTCTTGGCCGATGCCTTGACGTCGTCCAGCAGGAACAGGCAGCCCGAGCCGCCGAGGGACTTGCTCATCTGCTTGTCCGGCCGCTGAAGGTCCAGGATCTTGGCCGTGGCCTTGACGATGTGCGGCTCCGGGACGACGAACGTCTGGCCATAGCGGGCGTTGAACCGCTGCGCGAGATCGCGGGTGAGCTCGAGGTGCTGGCGCTGGTCCTCGCCGACCGGCACCACGGCGGCGTCGTAGAGCAGGATGTCCGCAGCCTGGAGGATCGGGTAGGTGAACAGCCCGACGCTGGCCCGTTCGGCGCCCTCACGCTGGGACTTGTCCTTGAACTGGGTCATCCGGCTGGCCTCGCCGAAGCCGGTCAGGCACTGCAGCACCCAGGCGGCCTGGGCATGCTCGGGGGCGTGGCTCTGGACGAACAGGATCGAGCGGGCCGGGTCGACCCCGGCGGCCAGGAACTGGGCCGCGGTCACCCGGACGCGCCGACGCAGCACGTCGGGATCCTGCTCCACGGTGATGGCGTGCTGGTCGACCACGCAGTAGATCGCCTGGTGGCTGTCCTGCAGGATCACCCACTGGGCCAGGGCCCCCAGGTAGTTGCCGAGGTGCAGTGAATCTGCGGTCGGCTGCATGCCGGAGAACAGTCTCGGCGGCGGGGTGGGGGCCTTGGACGACGGCATGGTCGTCATTCTGTCAGTAACGAAACGGGGCCCGAGTCCGGGAGGACCCGGGCCCCGTCGCGTCGAGGCCGGCTGGTGGTCAGGTGGATGAAGGGTGCCGGGAGTGCCGGGGCGTCAGGAGAGGTGCGACCGGCGGCTGTACTCGAGCATGTTCTCGGCCAGGACGGATCGGATCCGCTCGGCCGCGGGGTCCTGGCTCGATTCGACGGCCGCCATCAGGTCGGAGATCGCGGACGGGGTGTCGTAGGTGGCGAGCTCGCGACGCAACTGCCGATCGGCTGCGCGAGCGGCACGACGCTCGCGCAACTCGTCCAGTGCGGTCCGGGGGCTGGGGATGTGCGCGATGTTCATGACTCCATCGTCGACCGGTTCGAGCCATACGTCCAATGTCGATCCGAACGATGATTCATACGTCAATGGCATTCCAGCCCTACGATGGCCCGGTGGACACCGAGGTGCTGCGCTGGTTCCAGCAGGTGGCCGACGGCCAGACCGTCACCGAGGTCAGCGAGATCTACCGGATCAGCCAACCCTCGGTGTCCCGGGGCCTGGCCCGCCTGGAGCGCGAACTGGGCACTCCCCTGCTGCGCCGCTCGGGTCGGGTGCTGCGCCTGACCCATGCCGGCGCGACCTTCAAGCGCCACCTGGACTCCGTCGTGCACGCCCTGGACGACGGGGTGGCCGCGGTGACCGAGCTGCTCGATCCGGCCACCGGCACGGTGCGCCTGTCCTTCCAGCCGTCTCTGGGTGCCTGGTTGATCCCCGATCTGGTGGCCTCCTTCCGCCGGACGCATCCCCAGGTCACCTTTCGGCTGGTGCGCTCGGACGGCACGCTCGGCTCCTCCCTGGTGGCCGAGGGCGAGGTCGACCTGGAACTGACCTCACGGCGTCCGCGCAATCCCGAGGTGCACGCCCGGCGGCTGTTCTCCGAACCGCTGGTTCTCGCCGTCCCACCCGGGCACCCGTTCGCCGGCCGCCCCGAGGTCTGGCTGCGCGAGGCGGCGCCGGAACCGTTCGTCGTCCTGGCGCCCGAGCGCACGTTGCGCGAGCAGACCGACGACCTGTTCGGTGAGGCCGGGCTCGACCCGGCCATCGCCTTCGTCGCCGACGACCTGCCCACGGTGCGCGGGTTCGTCGCCGCCGGTCAGGGCTGTGCCGTGGTGCCGGCGATGGGTGCCGAACCGGGGCGGACGGCGTCCGACGGGGTCACGCTGGTGCCGCTGGCGGACGCCGGGGCGCGCCGGGAGATCACCCTGCTCTGGTCGGTCCGGCGCCGGTTGCTCCCCTCGGCCGAGGCGTTCCGCCTGCACGTCCTCGCCGACGCCGCACCCACCCCTTCGTGATCATGCACTTTTGCTGGCAAAAGTGCATGATCACGAAGGGGTGGGTCAGGCGGGGGTGAGATGGAGCAGGGCCGCCTGGGCAGGGTCGAGCATCGGGGCGGGCAGGCCGAGCTCGGCCAGCGCGGCTCCGGTGGCCTCGACCTCACCCAGCTCCCACCAGGCCGGCTGCCGGATGGCCTGCCCGCGCGGGAGCCCCGCCTCGTCCCGGCGGCGCACCCGGTAGCGCCGGGCCGGGTCCAGGCCGGGCAGCCGCAGGGCCCCGGGGTTCGCCGACGGGGAGGTCCTCAACCGCACGTACGCGAACAGCGCCTCGGCGGCGTCGGTGGAGACCACCCCGTGCAGCAGGCAGTCGGGATCGTCCCGGTGCCCCGGGCGGCCGACCGCCGCCGACCCCACCACGTCCGCCCGGACCACGGTGCCGGTGTGCAGCAGGGGCCGAACCTCCTTGTAGAGGGCCGCCCAGGCGGCGACCTGATCCAGTTCGCCCGGCGTGCACGTGGTCAGATCCCACTCGATGCCGGCGTGCGCGAACAGGGCGGTCACGGCGCGCATCGACAGGTCGATCACCCGGCCGGTGGTGTGCGAGCGCGGGCCGGCCAGGTGCGAGCCGATCAGCTCCGGTGGCATCAGCACCGAGGTCCAGCGTTGGATCTGCTGCCGCTCGAGGGCGTCGATGGTGTCGCTGGCCCACACCCGGTCGGTGCGCGCGAGGATGCCGAGGTCGATCCGCCCGCCGCCGGAGGCGCAGGACTCGATCTCGAGGCCCGGGTGGCGCACCCGCAGCTCGTCCAGCAGCCGGTACAGCGCCTCGGTCTGGGCGTGGGCCGGGGCCTCGTGCAGATCGCGGTTGTGATCCCACTTGACGAAGTCGACCCCGATCTCGCCGACCAGGGTGTCCAGGCGCTCGAGCACGTGGTCGAATGCGTCCGGTCGGGCCAGGTCGAGCAGGTACTGGTGGCGCCAGGCGCGCGCCGGGTCCCGGCCGGTGGCGGGCCCGGGGCCGAGCAGCCACTCGGGGTGGGCGCGCACGAGGTCCGAATCCAGGTTGACCATCTCCGGCTCGAACCACAGGCCGAACTCCATGCCCAGCCCCCGGACGACATCCGCCAGCGGGCGCAGGCCCTGTGGCCAGACCTCCGGGGAGACGTACCAGTCCCCGAGCCCGGCCCGGTCGTGCCGGCGACCGCCGAACCACCCGTCGTCCAGCACGAATCGCTCGACCCCCACGGACGCCGCCACCCGGGCGAGCTCGGTGAGCCGGTCCAGCTCGTGGTCCATGTAGACCGCCTCCCAGGTGTTCAGCACCAGGGGACGCGGCCGGGTCACCGGGTTCGGGTGCCCGGCGCGGGCGCGCAGCCAGCCGTGGACGCGGGCACTCACCTCGTCGATCCCGTTGCGGCCGTAGGCGAACAGCACCCAGGGAGTGGTGTGGGAGGCGCCCGGGGCCAGGTCGAGCTCGCCCGGGTCGAGCAACTCGCCCCCACCCAGCACCGGCCCGGCGTGCCCGCCTGCCCCCTCGGGCAGACGCTCGGCGTAGTGCACCTGGTTGCCACTCCAGGCGACGTGCACCGCCCAGAGTTCCCCCTGCCGGAACCCGAAACCTGCTGTGCCACAAGCCATCAGCAGCGGCGCATCATGCCCCGTGCGCCCTCGGCGGCACTCCCGGCTCCAGACGCCGAACCCGAGGTCGAATCGCTGGGGGCTGCGCTCACGACACCAGCGGCCGGTCAGGTCCAGCAGCTCGACGGCCTTGTCGGGCACCGGCAGGACGACGTGCGCGTGATCCAGCCGGAAGGGTACCGGCGAGGTGTTGGTCACCACGTGCCGGATGCGCAGCAGGCCGGTGGCCTCCATGCGGATCTCGATCCGGACGGCGAGACCGGTTGCCTCGGCGTCGATCTCCAGCCGTTGGGCGCCGTCCGGCTCGGTGGTCAGGGTGGCCGGCACGCCCTGGCGCCAGCGAGGGAACGGTTCGGGGATCGCCGGCCCACTCCCGCCGCGACCCGCGACCCCACCCGGTACCCCGCCGACCGGCGAGCCGGTCAGGGCCGGGCGACCCGACCAGCCGTCCGGCTGCCCCGGCAGCAGGGTGAACGGCCACGGCTGGTCGAGACCGCTGTGCGCGACCCCCGCCGCGAGCTCGTCGGCCCCGGGCACCGACTCGCCCGGATCGGCGCCCCAGTGCCGCACGCGGGGGATTCCCGGACCGGAGGCGTCGAGGATCAGGGCCACGCCCGCTGCGCGCAGGATCAGGGGTTGCATGGATTGATCCCTCTCGTCTCCGCTGGAGCGCTCGGTGGGTTCAGACAGTACTGGACACGTTCGATCGGCTCCAACGGTGATTAGTGTTGACTTCTGTGCGAAACTGAGACTTCGAGAGGGGAGGTACCACGTGCTGGCACGTCAGAGGCAGGAGCACATCCTGGAACGGGTCCGGCTCACCGGCGGCGCCCGGGTGACCGAGCTGGTCGAGGAGCTGGGTGTCTCGGACATGACGGTCCGGCGCGACATTGCGGCCCTGGCCGAACAGGGGCTCGTGGCACGCGTGCACGGCGGCGCCGCAGCAGTGTCCGGGCGCAGCGCCGAGGAGCCGGGCTTTCGGGCCAAGTCCTCGATGCAGCCTGCGCAGAAGGAGGCCATCGCCCGGGCGGCCGTGGCCCTGCTCTCACCCGGCGACAGCCTCGCCCTCTCGGCCGGAACCACCACTCACGCGATCGCCCGCCGGCTGCGCGCCGTCCCCGACCTGACCGTGGTGACCAATTCGCTCCCGGTCGCGGAGACACTGCACGAGACCGGACGCCCGGACCTCACCGTCGTGCTCACCGGCGGCGAGCGGACGCCGTCCGATGCCCTGGTCGGCCCGGTGGCCGTCGCGGCCCTGCGATCCCTGCACGTCGACTGGCTGTTCCTCGGCGTGCACGGGATCGACGAGCGGGCAGGCTTCACCACCCCCAACCTGATGGAGGCCGAGACCAACCGCGCCCTGATCGCCAGCGCCCGGCGGGTGGCGGTCACCGCCGACAGCACCAAGTGGGGCGTGGTCGGCCTGAGCACCATGGCGCAGCTGAGTGAGGTGGAGGTGCTGGTGACCGACGACGGGCTGGACGACCAGGCCCGGGGGCTGCTGTCCGAGGCGCTGGAGCGCCTGATCGTCGCCGCCACCGATGACCCAGCCGGCCAGGAGGGGTGATGAACCGGTCACCGGCCCCCGCGGCGTCGCCCCCCGCTGCGGCCCCCGGCACCGCCACGGCTCTCGCGTCCGGGCGGGTCCGCCGGACCCTCGACCGGCTCGCGGACGGCCGGGAGTTGTTCTACTTCGACGACTCCGAGCCCCACGTGTCCGGCGGGGCGACCCGCTCGACCCCGGACACCCGGCCGCTGACGCCGCCCGACGGCTCGGGCGGGAGCCCCCACCTGCGTTTCGACGTGCTGACCGGCGAGTGGGTGGCCATCGCCGCGCACCGCAACGACCGCACGTTCCTGCCCCCGCGGGACGAGTGCCCGCTGTGCCCCACCGGCACCGGCACCGTGCCGTCGGAGATCCCGGCCGGCGACTACGACGTGGTGGTCTTCGAGAACCGGTTCCCCTCGCTGTCCATGGACGCCACGCTGCCACCAGGCAGTGGCACAGCCGTGGGCACCGCCGCCGGCACAGCCGCGGCGACAGCAGCAGGGACAGCAGGGACAGCAGCCGACCTGCTGGACGGCGACCCCCTCTGGCCTCTCCGTCCGGGGACCGGCCGGTGCGAGGTGGTGTGCTTCACCGCCGACCACACCGCCGCGTTCTCCGCGCTGCCCGCCCGGCGGGTGCGCACCGTGGTCGAGGCGTGGTGCGACCGCACCGCCGAGCTGTCCCGGCTGCCCGGGATCGAGCAGGTGTTCTGCTTCGAGAACCGCGGGCAGGAGATCGGGGTGACCCTGCACCACCCGCACGGCCAGATCTACGCCTACCCCTTCGTCACCCCGCGCAGCGCCACCCTGCTGCACCGGGCGCGGGCCCATCGCCGCGCGACCGGTGGGCACCTGCTGCGCGACGTGCTGGACGCCGAGCGGCGGGCCGGCGTCCGGGTGGTACTCAGCGGTGAGCACTGGACGGCCTACGTACCGGCCGCCGCCCGCTGGCCGGTGGAGGTCCATCTGGCGCCGCACCGCGACGTCCCCGACCTGCCGGCCCTGACCGAGGACGAACGCGACGAGCTCGCCGAGGTCTACCTCGAGCTGCTGCGGCGCTGTGATCGCTACTTCGACGGCGTGGCGTCCCTGCCCTACATCGCCGGCTGGCACCAGGCCCCGGTGGGGGCGGACCGCGAGCTGGGACGCCTGCACCTGCAACTGTTCTCGGTGCTGCGTGCACCGGGCAAGCTGAAGTACCTGGCCGGGTCGGAATCCGGCATGGGCGCCTGGGTCAACGACGCCGTCCCCGAGCAGATCGCCGGCCGGCTGCGCGAGGTCGCCTCGTGAGCCACTGGTACCCCTCCCCCGACCCGATGGCCGCCGCCGGGCAGGCGCGCGAGGCCTTCCGGGAGGCCTTCGGTGGCGAACCGGACGGCGTGTGGGCAGCCCCCGGGAGGGTGAACCTGATCGGCGAGCACGTGGACTACAACGGCGGCCTCTGCCTGCCGATCGCCTTGCCGCAGTCCACCGTCGCGGCGGTGCGCCGCCGTGGGGACGATGTGGTGCACGTGACCTCGACGGGCAAGGAGCCGTGGCGGGGAACCCTGGGCGAGATCGCTCCCGGTCAGGTGAAGGGCTGGGCAGGGTACGCGGTCGGCGTCCCCTGGGCACTGGCCCGTGGAACGGCCGGCCCGCAGGGTGAGCCCCTGGGCCAGAACGGTTTCGAGGCCGCCATCGTCAGCCAGGTGCCGATCGGGGCCGGGCTCTCGTCGTCCGCGGCCCTGGAGTGCGCCATCGTCCTGGCCTTGGACGACCTGGCCGCCCAACGGTCGGGCCGGGCACCGCTGGGCCACGGGGACGCCGGCCGCGCCCGGCTCGCCCGGGCCTGTGTCCACGCCGAGAACGAGATCGCCGGGGCACCCACCGGGGGCATGGACCAGGCCGCCTCGCTCCGCGCCCGGGCCGGGCACGCGCTGTCGCTGGACTGCCGCGACTTCTCGGTGCGGCACGTGCCGTTCGAGGCGGCAGGTGCCGGACTCGCCGTCCTGGTGATGGACACCCGGGTGCACCATGCCCTCGTCGACGGCCGGTACGGCTCGCGGCGCGAGGTGTGCCGCGAGGCCGCCGCGACGCTCGGGGTCGCCTCCCTGCGCGAGGTGGCGTTCGAGACCCTGGACGACGCCCTGGCGCGCCTCGACCACGACGAGCACCGGCGCCGGGTGCGGCACGTGGTGAGCGAGATCGAACGGGTCAGGAGGGCGGTGGCGGTGCTGCGCAGCGGACGGCTGGGCGGCCTCGGCCCGCTGCTGGATGCCTCGCACGCCTCGTTGCGCGAGGACTACCAGGTGTCCTGCGCCGAACTGGACCTCGCCTGCGACGCCGCCCGGGACGCCGGGGCGCTGGGGGCGCGGATGACCGGCGGTGGGTTCGGTGGCGCCGCGATCGCACTCGTCCGGGCGGCGTCCGCCGAGCTGGTGGCGGACCGGGTCGCGAATGCCTTCGCCGCGACCGGCTTCGCCGACCCCGCCTTCCTGCTCGCCACCCCGGCCGGGGCCGCCCGACGCCTCGCGTGACCCGAGGAGACGACCCGGTCAGGCCTCGTGGTCGCGGGGACGGTCCGGGTGCGGTTCGGGGGCGGCGGGCCGTTCGGTGACCCGCTGACGCAACTCGGCCAGCTCGGCGTCCCGCTCGCGCAGTTGCCGCTGACGCCGGTGCCGGCCGGCCATCATCACCCACCACATGAGCACGAACGCCCCGGCCACCGCGGCGCCGATGGCACTCGCCGCCCGGAACCCGGGGGCCTCCACGTCGAGGGTGCGCTCGGCCGCATGGGCCGACTCCCCGGTGCCGAGCACGATGCCGAGCGTGACCAGGTTGGGTGCTGCCGCCACGATCGCCAGCAACAGCCACACCACCCGGGCACCGAACCCGCCGTGGCGCGCGAACACCCGGCGCAGCAGCAGCAACGCACCCGCGGTGAACACGAACCCGCAGGTGAGGCCGGCGAAGATCCCCGAGCTGAACTTTCCGTCGGATACCTCGCCCACCCGATGCGCCCACCACCGCGGCAACCAGGTGACCGCGAGCAGTCCGGCCAGCGCGAGCATCACCACGGCGACCAGGACGAGCACCACCCGGGTGCCCCAGTCCCGCTCGCGCTTGACGACCACCGTGGGGCGCGGACCGGTGAGCGGATCGTTGCCGGAACCGTTGGAGGGCTGGGCGTTCACGGTCCGATCATGGCATGCAGCCCCGCCGATGACCCCCCGACGGGGCACGCTCGCCGCCGAACCCGAGGCCTCGCCGTGCCCTCGCCCGTGAGCTCGCCCCACCCTGCGCCGCGCCCGCGCCGCGCCCGCGCCGCGCCCTCGCCGCGCCCGCGCCAACCGGCCAGCCGGACCGGCCCCTGGATCGGGTCGTCCCGGCACCGGTCATGATGGGGCGATGAGGAGTCGGACATGAGCCTGCTGGTGATCATGGGCTCCGGGGAGACCGCCCCGACGATGGTCAAGGCGCACCGCGCCGTCCTGGCCCGGTCTGCCGTCCCCGAGCAGGGCCCGGCGGTGATGCTGGACACCACCTTCGGCTTCCAGATGAACGCCGAGGACCTGGTGATCAAGACCCGGCGCTACTTCGCCGAATCGGTGGGCGTCGAGGTCCAGGTGGCCGGCTGGCCCCACCGGGGCGGCACGACGGTCGAGCAGGAGAAGTCCCTGGCCCTGCTCGCCCGGGCCCGGTGGGCCTTCGCCGGCCCGGGCAGCCCGACCTACGCCCTGGCCCAGTGGCGGGACACGGTGATCCCCCCGGCGCTGCTCGACGTCTCCGCCCGCGGCGGCACCCTGGTGTTCGGATCGGCGGCCGCCTGCACCGTCGGCACGCACACGGTGCCGGTGTACGAGATCTACAAGGCCGGCATCGCCCCGCGCTGGGAACAGGGACTGGACCTGCTGGGCGCCCTCACCGGGTTGCGAGCGGCCGTGGTGCCACACTTCGACAACTCCGAGGGCGGGGTGTACGACACCCGGTTCTGCTACCTGGGCGAACCGCGACTGTTGGCGCTGGAGGCCATGTTGCCGGACGGCGTGGGCGTGCTCGGGGTGGACGAGCACACCGCGATCGTGATCGACACCGACGAACGCACGCTCACCGTCACCGGAAACGGCCGGCTGACCGTGCGCGGCGGTGGGCGCAGCCAGATCGTGCCCTCCGGCGGACAGGTGAGCCTCGAGGATCTCGACGCGGCGCTGCACGGGGCCTCGGGGCCCATCGGGCAGTCGGGCGGCCGGCCCGCCACCGCCCCGGACACAGCCACCGCCCCCGACACAGCCACCGCCCCCGACACCGCAGCCGTCCCGGCGCCCGCCGTGGGAGGCCCCGAGCCGACCTCCCTCGGTGAGCACAGCGAGGCGGCCCGGGTGGCCTTCGAGACCGCGCTGGCCGCCCGGAACGTCGACGGCTGCGTGAGCGCCATCCTCGACCTGGAGGCGGCGATCGTCGCCTGGAGCACCGACAGTCTGCAGAGCGACGAGGCCGCACGCGCCCGGCGGATGCTGCGCTCCCTCGTGGTACGGCTCGGCGAACTGGCGCACGCCGGCGCCGGCGACCCCGCGGACGCCGTCCGGCCGTTCGTCGAATTGGCGCTCGACCTGCGCGGGCGGGCCCGCGCGAGCCGCGACTTCGACACCGCCGACCTGATCCGCCGGCGGCTGGTCGAGGCCGGGCTGGAGGTCGGGGACACCCCGGGCGGTGTGACCTGGCAGTTCTCCGAAAACCGGGGCGATGACCCACGCGCGGCCGGACCGGGTTAGGCTCGATGACCGTGCTGGGACCATGGCCACAACGGATGGTGAACCCCATCCGAACCTACGACTGGGGCTCCACCACTGCTCTCGCGCGCCTGCAGGGCCGGGCCGCCTCGGACCGTACCGAGGCCGAGCTGTGGATGGGGGCGCACTCGTCCGACCCCTCGTCCCTGGTGCAGGTGGACGGCAGCGAGGTGCCGCTGGACGAGGCGGTCACCACCGACCCCACGGCGCTGCTCGGATCGCACGTGCACGAACTGTTCGGCGCACGGCTGCCCTTCCTGTTCAAGGTGCTGGCGATCGCCCGGCCGCTCTCGCTGCAGGTGCACCCCACCGCCGACCGTGCCCGAGCCGGGTTCGAGGGCGAGATCGACATCCCCGGGGACCACGACTACACCGACCCCTACCCCAAGCCGGAGATGCTGTACGCACTCGAACCGGTCGACGCGCTGTGCGGCTTCCGGGCGGCCGACGAGGCGGGCCGGCTGTTCTCCCTGCTGGGCACCGAACGCGGGGACCGGCTGGCGAAACTGCTGATCGGGCACGGCAGCGAGCAGCACCTGCTGGAGAACGTCCTGCGGCAGCTGGTCACCTGGCCCGCCGCCGACCGAGCGGCGCTGGTCACCGAGATCGCCGAGTCCTCGCGCCGGCTGCTCGCCGGGGCCGGGCCACTGCACGAGGACGCCCTCTCCCCCGAGGACCGGCGCACGCTCACCTGGACCTCCCGGCTGGTGCAGCAACACCCGAAGGACCCGATGGTGGCCGCACCGTTCCTGCTCGACCTGATCCGGCTCGAGCCCGGTGAGGTGCTGTTCATCCCGGCCGGCACGCCCCACGCCTACCTGTACGGGCTCGGCGTGGAGATCATGGGCAACTCCGACAACGTCCTGCGGGCGGGGCTGACCCACAAGCACGTGGCCATCGAGGAGATGCTGCACGTCGTGGACGGCGACAGCCGGCCCGCGCGGGACGTCCGGTTCACCTGGCTGAGCCCCTACGAGGTGGCCTGGGCGCCCGAGGTCGCCGAGTTCCAGCTGACCCGCATCTGGGCCCCGCAGGCCGCACCGGTCGCGCTCTACCCCGGGATCGCCGGTCCGCAGGTGCTGCTGTGCACCTCGGGTCCGGTGACCGTGGCCTGCGGGGGCGCCTCGCTCGACCTGCTGCCCGGCCAGTCGGCCTTCGTCGGGGCCAGCGGCGGCGGCGCCATCTCGGTCAGCGGACCTGGCGAGGTGTTCCGCGCCAGCGCGGGCGACCAGCGCCTGCCCGGCGTTGCCTGACCGCCCGCCCTCCCGGGTGCGTCCCGCGACGGCGCAGGACGTGCCCGTGATCCTCGACCTGGTGCGCGAGCTGGCCGCTTACGAGCGGCAGCCGGACGCCGTCCACGCCACGATCGAGCAGTTCGCGACAGCGCTGTTCCCCCACGACGGGCCACCGGCCGCGTTCTGCCACCTGGCCTGCGTCGGGGATGCGGTGGCCGGCATGGCGCTGTGGTTCCCGTCCTTCTCCACCTGGACCGGTACCACCGGGATCTGGCTGGAGGACCTGTACGTGCGGCCGGCCCACCGTGGCCTCGGCCTGGGCCGCGAGCTGCTGGCGAGGCTCGCCGCGGTGTGCGTCGAACGGGGCTACCACCGGCTGGAGTGGTGGGTGCTCGACTGGAACCGCCCGAGCATCGAGTTCTACCGCGCGCTCGGGGCCCACCCCCAGGAGGAGTGGACCAGGTTCCGCCTGGACGGCGCCGCGTTGAGCGCGCTCGGCGGCGGCTGAGCCGCGAACTCAGTCGGGTACGTCGATGGAGATCAGGGCGGCGTTGCCCCGGGAGTCCACTCTCACCGTGGCCACCGCGCTGCCCTCGCGCACGGCGGTCCCCACGGCCGAGGCGTCGGCCTGGGGCAGGAAGTAGCTCTCGATCCCACACCGCAGCCGCCACCCGTCGTCCCGGCAGCGCAGGTAGGGGCCCTCAGCGGGCGCAGGACCATCGATCCGGAGCCCGCTGGTGACCCCGCCGCTGGTGGCGAGCGAGATGAAGACGAGCCGCGCGCCGTCCTCGGGGGTCTCGCCGCTCGAGGATGACGTCGGCAGGTCGGGGTAGGCCAGCTGGACGTAGGCGCCCCGGAACGGGTCGATCGGATCGAAGGGCTCGACCCGTAGCCGGTACTCGGTGCCGGTGAGCCGGGCCGACAGCTGCGGGGCGACGGCGACCAGGGCGATGACCACCTGGGCCAGGACGGCGAGGATCACCCAGGTGCGCCGGCGGGCGACCACGGGCCTGATCATGACGTGCCCTCCTCGGACTCCTCTGGCGTGGGTGTCCCGGGATCCCGGGGATCCGGCTTCCCGGGCTCCTCGGGCTCCTCGGGCGACGGCAAGCCGGCAGGGGTGAACTCGGTCACCAGGCGCCGCCGGAACCGGTCGACGCCGTACCCGCTGACCAGCAGCACCAGCCCCACGGCCAGGAACAGCGTGGCCCCCGAGATGATCGGGGCGAAGACGGCGAAACTCTGCACCGTCGTGAACACCACGAGGGAGCCCGTCGCCAGCCAGGTCAGGCCGGTCAGGTCGCGCCGGGTGCCGATCACCGCCAGCGCCCCGGCGATGAGCAGGAAGACCAGGACGGCGACCACGGCCCGAGCGGTCACGTCGGCGCTGAGCTCGCCGGCCTCGGTGAGTTCGGAGGACGGCACCGTCCAGGCGGACAGGCCGATCCCGGCCAGCCCGGCCGCCACCGTGACCGCGAGTTCGGTGCGGTCGAGCCGGTCGCCGACCAGCCCGGCGGCGACCACCGCCAGCGCAGCCACCACGGCACCGGCGATCAGCGTGCCGGTGGGCGATCCGAGCCCCTCGGTCGCCAACCAGGGCAGCGCGGCCAGGAACAGACCCAGCAAGGTCAGGGCCGCTGCCCCCACGCGCCACGGCCCGGCGAAGCCCGCACGCCAGCGCGCAGTGTGCCCCACCGCCACGGAAGAGGCGACCGCCGCCGCCAGCAGGAGGGCCGGCACCAGCTCGCGGACGGCGCCGTCCTGGGCGCTCTGCCAGACGAACCAGATCGCGCCGGTGGCGACGGCGAGCACCAGGGGCGCCCGCCCGGAGACCGCGTAGGCGTACAGCAGAGCCCCCAGCGCCCACCAGCCCATCAGGGACGCCCGGTAGGCGGGCACCTGAAGGCTCTGGGCGGCCTGGAAGACGACCGCGCCGAACGCCGCGGCGGCCAGCAGCCGCACCGCCCCGAGCAGCGGTGCGCCGTTCGCCACGGCGTGGACCCCGGCCGCGGTGGACGGCGTGGGGTGCGCCGCGACGTCCACCCGAGCGGCCAGCGCCTCGGCCAGGGCCACGAGCCCCAGCCAGCCGGCGGCGACCAGGGTGAACCGCACCACCGGCGAGAGCCGGTCGAGGTTGGCGGCCACCAGCCAGATCACCCCGGAGGCCACGAACGCCGCCCCCAGGCCCGACACCACGGTGATCAGCGACAGCCGGCGATCGGCGACGTAGCGG
The DNA here is from genome assembly GCA_016794595.1 of Kineosporiaceae bacterium. Lineage (GTDB taxonomy): Bacteria > Actinomycetota > Actinomycetes > Actinomycetales > Kineosporiaceae > JADJPO01. Next base: position 71,383 of record JAEUJN010000066.1, on the reverse strand, counting down.
GAACGGATGGCCCGCTCGGCGGGCTCACTCACCAACCCCTGGGCGCGCCAGGCGGCCAACTCCTGGTCCAGCCAGGCGTACTGCCCGGGCGAGATCCGGCTCACCGGTGTGCCCTCTGGCGCGACCGGGTCCGCGGGACCGGCCGACAAGCCCTCGGTCATGCCCCCAGTCTGCTCCCGCGGAGGCGGCGCCACCAGGGCCGGAATTCCTTCATCGGCGAGGCGGATTGGGCCGGAACGCACCTGATGTGGTGTGCTTCTGGCTGAGTTGACCACGACCCTCCGGCGATGCCCGGCGACAGCCGACTCACGTGCCCCGCACCTGCGCGGAGGCACGACGCGTGCCACGCCCGTGCAGGATCGAGGACCCATGCGCCTGGAGCTTCGCGCCACCACCGCCGACGACCTGTACGCGGTCTCGCGCCTGGAACAGCCCGAACCCATCGCCCGGTGGCTGGCCGGCACCGGGATCGCCTGGCACCGTGCGGTTCTCGCCGATCCCGCCCAGGAGCACCGGCTGGTCGAGCACGACGGGCGGGTGGCCGGGTTCCTGGTCCTGCGCGACGGGCCGCGGCGCAGCCTCGAACTGCGCCGGCTGGTCGTACGCGCCGAGCTGCACGGCCGCGGTGTGGGTCGGGCCCTGATCCGGGCCACGCTCGCCCGGGCCGGTGAGCGCGGCCTGCGCCGGATCGTGCTGGACGTCGCCGAACCGAACGTGCGGGCCCGAGAGCTCTACTGCGCCATGGGATTTGTCGAACTGGAGCTGCCCTCGCCGTTCGTCGCCTTCGAGGTGCTCGACGGGTTCCGGGTGATGTCGCGCACCGTCAGCGGCCGCCGACCCCGGGCCCGCTGACCAGTTCACCCTCGTAGTCGACGACCACGGGAGCGTGATCGCTCCACCGGTCGGAATGGCTGGGCGCCCGATCGATCCGGGCATCCAGCACGTGGGCGGCCAGCCCGGGGGTCGCGATCTGGTGGTCGATCCGCCACCCCGCGTCGTTGTCGAAAGCCCTGCCGCGCCAGGACCACCACGAATACGGGCCGGCGACCTCACCGTGGCGCGCCATCGTCGCCTGCCGGATCACGTCCACCCAGCCGTCGGCGAACAGCGCGTCGAACCAGGCCCGTTCGGCGGGCAGGAACCCGGCCTTGGTCAGGTTCCCCTTCCAGTTCCTCAGGTCCGCCTCGCGGTGGGCCACGTTGAGATCTCCGGTGAGCAGCACCTCGTGGCCCTGGGCACGCACCGCGTCCAGGCGGGCTCGTGCGGCGTCCAGGAAGCGGTACTTCTGATCCTGCCGCGGGGTGCCGGCCTGCCCGGTGAACACGTAGGCGCTGATCACGGTGAGCACCGACTCCGGACCGGCTCCGGGGGACCCGGGCCTTCGCAGCTCGAGGTCCGCCTCCACCCAGCGCCCGGTGGCCTCGAACTCCGCCGGGCCCACCCCGCAGCGCACGGCGCGAGGCGGCGTCCGGGACAGCACCGCGACGCCGGCGCGGCCCTTGACGGCAGCCTCTTCGTGCACGCCGTGCCATCGCGCGTCGCCGTCGGCCTCGGCCAGCGCCGCGTGCAGCAGCCGGTCGTCGGCACGGATCTCCTGCAGGCACAGCACGTCAGGCGAGCGGTCGGCCAGCCAGGCCGGCATGCCCCGGCGGACGGCGGCGCGCACGCCGTTGACGTTGATGCTGGCCACCCGGATCACCCGACGACGGTACCCACCGGGCGAGGTGGCCCGGGCCGGCACGATCCGAGCCGATCACTGCCTGCGCTTCCCTGGGGGCGGGCGGTCACAATGACCCATGGACATCCTCGCGGACGCCCGGGCCCAGTCCGGTGACCTGGCCTCCCTGCGGCACGCGCTGCACCGCCGGCCCGAGCTCGGGCTGCACCTGCCGCGCACGCAGGACACGGTGCTCGAGGCGATCGACTCCCTGGGCCTCGAGGTGAGCACCGGAACCTCGTGCTCCTCGGTGACCGCCGTGCTGCGCGGTGAGGCACCCGGCCAGGACGGGACGCCGCGCCGCGTCGTCCTGCTGCGGGCCGACCTGGACGCGCTGCCGGTGAGCGAGGACGTCGCCGTCGACTACCGCTCTCAGGTGGACGGCGTGATGCACGCCTGCGGGCACGACCTTCACGCCACGATGCTCGTGGGCGCCGCCCGGCTGCTGGCCGCCCACCGCGACCGGCTGGAGGCCGACGTGGTGTTCATGTTCCAGCCGGGCGAGGAGGGGTACGACGGCGCGGGCCGGATGATCGCCGAGGGGGTCCTGGACGCCGCGGGCCGCCGGGCCGATGCCGCCTACGCGCTGCACGTGCTGAGCAACCTGAGCCCGCGGGGCACGGTGACCACCCGGCCGGGCGCGATCATGGCGGCCAGCGACGCGCTGACCGTGACCGTGACCGGGCGCGGGGGGCACGCGGCGTCCCCGCACCTGGCGGCCGACCCGATCCCGGCGGCGTGCGAGATGGTGCTGGCCCTGCCGGCCGCCGTCGGTCGCGGAGTGGACGCCTTCTCCCCCGCGGTGCTGACCGTGGGCACCTTCCACGCCGGAACCCGGCGCAACATCATCCCGGAATCGGTGCGCTTCGAGGCGACGATCCGGACCGTCGATCCCGGGGTCTCGGCGCTGGTCGCCGAGCTCACCCGGCGGACCTGCGCGGGTATCGCTGCTGCTCATGGGGTGCGGGTCGAGGTCGAGCTCGTCGGGGAGTACCCGGTGACGGTCAACCACCCGGGGGCGGTCCAGGCCGCGCTCGAAACCTCCGCGGAACTGTTCGGCGAGCAGCGCTTCGTGAGCCTGCCCCAGCCGATCGCCGGCTCGGAGGACTTCTCCCGGGTGCTCGCCGAGGTCCCGGGCGCCATGGTCTTCCTCGGGGCCTCGGTGGACGGCGTCCAGCCCCACCTGGTCGCCGGCAACCACTCCCCGCAGGCGGCTTTCGACGACCGGGTGCTGCCGGACGGCGCCGCGCTCCTGGCGGCCCTGGCCCTGCGCCCGAGCGGGGCGTAACCCACCCCAGCGCACCGCACCGCACGTGCCCGTCGATGATTCGGGGCCGAACGTCCCGGCCGGTCGGACCGGCCGACCCGCCATCCTCCAGACATCCCCGTCACCCCGGACTCCCTGGAGCACGCCCCCATCTGTGGTCAGCTGACCTGATCGACGACCGAGGAGATCTCCCATGAGCATCGGCCGCCAGCGCCCCTCGGCGCCGCGCGGGTCGATGCCCGGGATCCCGGGTCGGGGTTCGAGCCGCTCGGCGCTCACCGTGCTGGCCGTCCTGATCACCGCCGCCCTGAGCGTGCTGGGTGGCGCCACCCCGGCGGGCGCGGCCGGCCAGGTGAGCCTGCGCACGACGCCGGCTGCCACCGGGTCGCTGTCCGGCACGGGGGTGGGCACGGGCACGGGGTCCGGCACGGCGGTGACCAACTCGGTTCGCGTCCTCTGCTCCCCCGTGGCACCGAGCTCACGCGTGCTGGCCCCCGGTCGGGTGACGCTCACCTTCGCACTCCACCAGGGCCCGCGGTTGTCCGTGGCCACCGGCCGCCAGAACCAGCTGAGCGGGCGCTCCCAGGACCGCTTACTGGTGCTGGCCATCGTGGGCCTGCTGCTCGCAGCCCTGGCCTACGGCGGCCTGGTGACCCGGACGACCCGCCCGAGCCGGGGCCGAACGGGAGCGACGAGTGCCCCGACGCGGGCTCCACCGGCCGCAGGCGGTCCCGCGAGCCGACCCGCGAGCTCGCCGAGTCACTGCACGTCGCTGCGCCGCCGGACTGTCGAGGCCTGACCCGGCCCCGGAGGCGCCGCGGTTCCCGGCTGCGCCCCGACGTCCCCTGGACGTCACCCCTTGGACGTCACCCCTTGACGTCACCCCTTGACGTCACCCCTTGGACGTCACCCCTGGACGTCTCCCCGGACATCCCTGGGGTCGACCCCCGGGGACTATCCAGGGACGTCCCCTCGGGACGGCACAGCCCGCCTCCCCCTGCCGCTTCCCCCGTGCCTGCACGGGGTGCCCGCATCGACGTCGAGGACGGCCGATCATGCCTGCTCCGCCACACCCACCACCTGCGCTGGATTCCCCCTCCGAGCCGGGCCTGGCCCGCCAACTGGTCATCGAACTGGCCCGCGATGTCCAGGGGGCCGTTCGCGACCTGCTGCCGATCATCGTGGTCGTCGCCTTCTTCCAGGCCGTGGTGCTGCGCCGGACGCTGCCCCACCTGGACCAGATCGTCATCGGGGCGGTGATGGTCGTGCTGGGGCTGGCGTTGTTCATCAGGGGCCTGCAGCTCGGGCTGTTCCCCATCGGGGAGACCATGGCCCACGGCTTCGCCACGAAGGGCAACATCTACTGGCTGGCCGCCTTCGCCTTCGCCCTGGGGTTCACCACCACCGTCGCCGAACCGGCCCTGATCGCGATCGCCGGGGAGGCGGCCCGGGTGGCCGCCGAGGGCTCGGTGATCGCGAACACCGTCGATGCCCGATCGGCCTACGCCTTCGGCCTGCGCCTGACGGTCGCGCTCTCGGTGGGCTCGGCGATCGTGCTGGGCGTCGTCCGGATCATCAAGGGGTGGCCGGTGCAGCGCCTGATCATCGGCGGGTACCTGGGCGTTGTGATCATGACCTTCTTCGCCCCTGCGGAGATCATCGGCATCGCGTACGACTCCGGCGGGGTGACCACCTCGACGGTGACCGTTCCTCTGGTGACCTCCCTCGGCGTCGGGCTGGCGTCCTCGATCAAGGGACGCAACCCGATGATCGACGGCTTCGGGTTGATCGCCTTCGCCTCGCTCACTCCCATGGTCTTCGTGATGGGGTACGGGATGGTGGCGCGATGAGGCAGACCCTGCACGAGCTCGCCGTGGGCCTGCTCGGGACGGTCCGGGACGTCGCACCGATCGCCGTCGTCCTGCTGGGGTTCCAGCTGTTCGTCCTGCGCCGTCGGGTCCCGCACCTGCGCCGCGTGCTGGTCGGCTTCGGCCTGGTACTGGTGGGCATGGTGCTGTTCCTGGCCGGGCTGGACGATGCCCTGTTCCCCCTGGGCCGCCTGATGGCCGAGCAACTCACCGATCCCCAGTTGATCAGCGGTGGGCAGAGCCGTCCCCTGGCATGGTCGGACTACGGCTGGGTGTACCTGTTCGCCGCTCTGATCGGGTTCTCCACCACCGTGGCCGAGCCGGCGCTGATCGCCGTCGCGATGAAGGCCGAACAGGTCTCGGGCGGCACGGTCAGGGCGTGGCCCCTGCGGCTCGCGGTCGCCGTCGGGGTGGCCATCGGCATCAGCATGGGGGCCTTCCGGATCGTCACCGGGACCGCGCTGCCGCTGTACATCATCACCGGGTACGTGCTCGTCTCGATCCAGACCCTGTTCGCACCGCGTTCCATCATCGCGCTCGCCTACGACACCGGTGGGGTGACCACCTCGACGGTCACCGTCCCGCTGGTCGCCGCGCTCGGCCTGGGCCTGGCCAGTACGGTGCCCGGACGCAACCCGGTACTGGACGGCTTCGGCCTGATCGCCTTCGCCAGCCTGTTCCCGATGATGACCGTCATGGCCTACGCGCAGCTCGGCCAGTGGCGAGCCCACCGGGGCCGCCCGCCCGAACCGGTCTCCGCCGTCGTCGCGCCACCGCAGTCGCGACCGCGCTCGCGCCCGATCCCCCACCCGGTCTTCCGGCCGGATCCCCTGCCCCGGCCCGAGCGGATCTCCGCACCCGCCGCCTCAGAGAACAGGACGAACTGACGTGCACTTCAAACTGATCATCGCCATGGTCGAGGACGAGCACACCGTTCGGGTGCTGGACGCCGCTCGCCGGGCCGGGGCCACCGGGGCCACGGTGGTCGAGCAGGCGCGCGGTGAGGGCATGGTGCCGGCCAAGACGTTCTTCGGTCTGGACCTGGACAGCAACCGCGACCTCATCCTGTTCCTGGTGGAGGAACACCTCAGCCGGCGAATCCTCGAGCACATCGCCCGGGTGGGGCGCTTCGACGAGGAGCACGGCAACGGCATCGCCGTCCAGATCGACGTGGAGGACGCCGTGGGCGTCGTTCGGCAAACCCAGCAACTGCGAGGCACTGTGGAGGACGAACTGTGAGCACTGTTCCCGTGATCCGGGTCCGCGACGTGATGAAGCGACACGTCGACATCGTGCAGGGGCAGACCAGCGTGGCCGATGCCCTGCGGACGATGAAGCACGTGGAGAGCAAGTGCCTCATCGTCGACAAGCGCCATCCCGAGGACGAGTACGGCATCGTCCTGCTGTCGGACATCGCCCGGCACGTGCTCGCGGGCAATCGCGCCCCCGAGCGGGTGGACGTCTACGAGATCATGTCCAAGCCGGTGCTCACCGTGGCCCCGACCATGGACATCCGCTACTGCGCCCGGCTGTTCGACAAGTTCGGCCTGTCCCGGGCACCCGTGGCCCAGCGGGGCGAGATCATCGGCCTGGTCAGCTACACCGACCTGGTGCTGAAGGGCATGTGCAGCACCCTGTGACGGGCGAGCCGCGCCCCACGTCACCCGGGCACGACGTGCGGGGTGACGTGGGACTGCGGCGATCGTGGCGAGCGCCGCCGGCGGTCCGGGACCGTGACCCGGCCGGTCTTGACCGGCTGCCACGACGAGGCCAGGGTGACCCCGTCACCGTCTGAGAGGGTCCCTCCATGCGCCTCACATTCCGTCGTCGTTTGCACGATTCGCTGTCACGCTCTGTGACTCGGCGGGGCCGCCGGGTCGGGGCGGCGGCCGCGCTGGCGACCGTCGTCGCCACCGTGGCCGGCGCGAGCCTGGTCGCCCCGGCTCACGCGAGCGGCTGGTCCTCCCGGTCCTCGCTGACCGTGATGACCCGCAACCTCTACCTGGGCGCCGACCTGACCCCGGCCCTGGCCATCGATCCCGCGGACCCCGCGGCCGGCGAGAAGTTCGTCGGCGCGGTGGCCGCGATCTACGGCACCGCGCTGAGGTCGGACTTCCCGGCCCGGGCCCGGGCGGTGGCAGCCGAGATCCAGGCGACCGACCCCGACCTGATCGGCCTGCAGGAAGTGAGCATCTGGGACGCCGAGGGCGTGGGCGCGCCGCCCGACCTGGACTTCCTGGCGGTGCTGCAGGCCACCCTGAGGGCCAGCGGCCTGAACTACTCCGTGGCCGCGGTGTCGAGCAACGCCACGATCGGGCCGCTGCCGTTGTATGCCCCCTGCGGCACGCCGCTGACCTGCACGATCACCCTGAAGGACCGGGACGTGATCCTGGTCAACGACGACACCCGGCGGCTGGACACCTGGGGTGCCAGGAGCGGCCTGTTCACCGGCCAGCAGTTCTTCCAGCCACCGGTTCCGGGAGCGCCGCCGGTCTCCTTCAGCCGAGGCTGGGCCACGATCGAGGGCCGGATCGGCCACGAGCGCTTCCGCTTCGCCACCACGCATCTCGAGGTCGAGACCTTCGCGGGGGTGCAGGAGGCACAGGCCGCCGAGTTCCTCGCCGGGCCGGCCCGGTCGCGGTACCCGACCGTCATCACCGGGGACTTCAACTCGGCCGCCGACGGTTCCACCACGACCAGCTACGCCCAGCTCGCCGCCGCGTTCCGGGACGCCTGGTCGACCCGATCCGGCACGCCGGGGCTGACCTGCTGTCAGAGTGAGACGCTGGCCAACCCCACCTCGCAGCTGTCGACCCGGATCGACCTGGCCATGGGACGACGCGGCGCCCGGCCGCTGTCCGCGACGGTGGTCGGGGCAGCGCCGGTGGGGTCCACGCCACCGCTGTACGCCTCGGACCATGCCGGGGTGGTGGCCACCTTCTCGATCGACGACTGAGGGCACCCTCGTGCGTTCGTGAGCGGCCACCCCGACCCTGAACCCGCTCATGCTCCGCAGCCGACACAGCGATACTCCGCGGGTGCCGCCAGAGGCACCACCTGCGGAGTATCGCCTGTCAGCTGCGGAGTATGAGCGGGTTTGTCGGCGGGGTCAGGCGTGGCGCTCGGCGGCTTCGACGACGTTGCTGATCAGCATCGCGCGGGTCATCGGGCCGACCCCTCCGGGCATCGGCGCCACCCAGGCGGCGACCTCCCGGACGGCGGGCGCGACGTCCCCCACCAGGGCCGCCCCGCTCGCCGTCTCGACCCGGGTGATCCCGACGTCCAGGACGGCGGCACCCGGCTTGACCATCTCGGCGGTGATGATCCCGGGGACCCCGGCCGCGGCGACCACGACGTCCGCAGCGGCCACGTGGGCCGCCAGGTCCGCCGTCCCGGTGTGGCACAGGGTGACGGTGGCGTTGACCTCGCGACGGGTGAGCAGCAACCCCAGCGGGCGGCCGACGGTGACCCCCCGGCCGACCACGCAGACCTGCGCACCCTTCAGCGGGACCCCGTGCCGGGACAGTAGTTCGACGATCCCGCGCGGGGTGCACGGCAACGGCGAGGTCATCGGGCGGGACACGTTGAGCACCAGCCGGCCGAGGTTGGTCGGGTGCAGGCCGTCGGCGTCCTTGTCCGGGTGCATGAGTTCCAGCACGGCGTCCGCGTCCAGGCCACTCGGCAGCGGCAGCTGGACGATGTAGCCGGTGCAGGCCGGATCGGCGTTCAGCCGGGCGATTGCCTCCTCGACGTCCGCCTGGGTGGACGTGGCCGGCAGGTCGACCCGGATCGAGGCGATCCCCACCTGCGCACAGTCACGGTGCTTGCCGGCCACATAGGCGCGACTACCCGGGTCCTCACCCACCAGCACGGTGCCCAGCCCAGGGCGCACGCCACGCTCGGCGAGCCTCGAGACCCGTTGTGCCAGTTCGGCTTTGACCGCAGCCGCGGTGGCCTTGCCGTCGAGGATGCGAGCGGTCACGACGTCACCACCGCTCGAGTTCGCCGTACAGCGGGAACGCCTCGACCAGCTTGTCCACCCGGGCGCGCAGGGCCGCGACGTCACACGTGGGCTGCAGAGCCCCGGCGATGATGTCGGCCACCTCGGTGAACTCGGCATCCCCGAACCCGCGGGTGGCCAGGGCCGGCGTCCCGATGCGCAGGCCCGAGGTCACCATCGGCGGGCGCGGGTCGAACGGCACCGCGTTGCGGTTCACCGTGATGCCGACCTCGTGCAGCCGGTCCTCGGCCTGCTGGCCGTCGAGGGTGGAGTGGCGCAGGTCGACCAGCACCAGGTGGACGTCGGTGCCACCGGTCAGCACCGACACCCCGGCCTGCTGCGCGTCGCCGGCCGTGAGCCGCTCGGCCAGGATCTGGGCGCCCCTGATGGTGCGCTGCTGGCGCTCGGCGAACTCGGCGCCGGCCGCGATGCCGAAGGCGGCCGCCTTGGCAGCGATCACGTGCATCAACGGGCCGCCCTGCTGGCCGGGGAAGACCGCGGACTGGAACTGCTTGGCGTGCTCCTCGGTGCCCGACAGGATCATGCCGCCGCGCGGACCGGCGAGGGTCTTGTGGGTGGTGGAGGTGACCACGTGCGCGTGCGGCACCGGGTTCGGGTGCAGGCCCGCGGCGACCAGGCCGGAGAAGTGGGCCATGTCGACCATGAGCAGCGCGCCGACCTCGTCGGCGATCGCCCGGAAGGCGGCGAAGTCGAGCTGGCGGGGGTACGCCGACCAGCCCGCGATGATCAGCTTGGGGCGATGCTCGAGCGCCGCCGCCCGCACGGCGTCCATCTCGATCCTGAAGGTCTGGGGGTCGACGCCGTAGGAGGCGACCTGGTAGAGCCGGCCACTGAAGTTGATCTTCATGCCGTGGGTGAGGTGACCACCGTGCGCCAGCTCGAGCCCGAGGATGGTGTCGCCGGGCCGGATCAGGGCGTGCATCGTGGCGGCGTTCGCCTGCGCACCGGAGTGCGGCTGGACGTTGGCGTACGCGGCGCCGTACAGGGCCTTGACCCGATCGACGGCCAGCCGCTCGGCCTTGTCGACCTCCTCGCAACCCCCGTAGTAGCGCTTACCCGGGTACCCCTCGGCGTACTTGTTGGTGAGCACGCTGCCCTGGGCGGTGAGCACCGCGCGCGGGGCGAAGTTCTCGCTCGCGATCATCTCCAGCGTGCCCCGCTGACGGGACAGCTCCCCCTCGAGGATCGCGGCCAGCTCGGGATCGACCTCGGCCAGCGGCGCGAGGGTGGTGGAGACGGACGTCGCGGTGTCGGCGGCGTTGTGGTCGGGCATCAAGGCTCCTCGTGACACACGGGTCGGCAGCGATTCGATCACGGCCCCGGGCCCAGGCGGACGACCTCTCGGACACGACAACAGCCGCTCCCCGGTGGTGTCCCACCTACGCCAGTCGCGGCATCCGGAGTCTACCCGGGTGCCACCAACGACCCTGCTTCGGTGTTCGCTCCCCAGCACAGTGCACCAGTGCGACGCCCGGCGTCCAGCGAGGTTGTTGAGAAACACGCATCGCTGTGCGCCATGCGCAACTGCTCCCGGCGCCGACGATCGCTCAGGCCAGGCACCTCGCGGTGATGTCGTCCACGAAGCCGGACATGCCGATCAGGGTGAACGCCTGCGCCGGGCCGGCGATGCCGCGTTCCACCCCGAGCAGGACGGCGGGCGAGCGGGCGCGGTCACAGTCGCGGGCGACGTCCACCATCGCCGAGGCGACGGCGATCGGCGGCTGGGTCAACCCCGCGGGCTGGCGCCACCAGGGCCGGGCCATCATCCGGGCCACCGCGCCGAACCCGGGCGAGACCACGTCCACGCTGCGCGCGGTGTAGATCTGGTGGGAGATGTCCTGCGCGGCCCGGTCACCGGCCTTGTAGGACCAGTAGCCACTCGCCCGGTCGTAGCCGAGCACCAGGCCCCGGCGCAGGCCCGCCAGCACCGCGTCCACCTCGGCGGCGCGGTGGGTGGACAGCTCGCGGGCCTGCACCAGGAAGGCCGCCGCACCGTGGGACACGTTGAACACGCAGGGCTGGACGGCGTCGAAGGCGGAGTCGGAGTAGGCCAGGCACTGGCCCCCGTTCAGCCGTGGCACCGCGAGCAGGGCGTCGATCGCCCGGTCGAGCGCTCCGGCGTCGGCGCCATTGCGCCGTGCCTCGAGCAGCACCCAGCCGACGTGCCCTGCCGTGGTGACGGTGTAGGTGGTCGAGACCGGGTTGAGCGTGCCGTCGCCGAAGGCGTCCCACTCCCGGCCGAGCCCGTAGCCGCCGCTGGCCGTGCTCAGGCGCAGCAGCTCCTGGAGCCGGGCGGCGGTGAGTTCGCTCTGCCAGCCCGAGGTCTGGGCCTGCCGCCAGAGCCTGGACGCCGCGTCGGCGGCCGTCGGGGTGAACACCGAACCGGCCGCGAACTGCGGCAGGGCCACCAGCGCCCCGCGCCCCGGGCCCATCGCCCCGGCCTCCAGCCCGACCCCCGAACCCGGCTGCAGCCCGGTCGCAACCCCGGCTTGCCCCCCGACCTGCAGCGCGGCGGCCCGGGCACGCAGCCGGTCACCGATCGCCGTCCAGCGGGCGCGCGCGGCCCGGGTGGACAGGGCGGCACCGTCGTCCAGGGTGATCGAGGGCCGCCAGGTCCGGCTCAGCCGGCGGGTCACCCCTCGGTCGGTGCGGGCCACGGTGGCGGTCACCACCGCGACCAGCGCGGGCACCGAGGACGCACCGGGGGTGGTCGAACAGGCCACCGACACCCGGGTCCGGCCGCGAGGGACCGTGCGGGCGGCGGAGCACGTCGTCCGCCCCAGGGTGAGCCGCACGCTGACCCGGGAGGCGCGCGGAACCTGCACCGGCACGGTGGCCACGATCCGCGAGGAGGTGGCCAGCATCGCCCGGCCGGAGACCGCGACCGCCTCGATCGTGCCGAGCCCGGCACCGGGCGCCACCGCGGCGGTGGGCGGGGGCGCTGCGTGGGCGGCGGGAGCCGGCAGGACCGTCGGCGACGCCAGGACCGCCGCACCGGCGACCCCCACCCGGACGATCCGCATCAGGGCGGACGGATCGTGGACCACGCTGTCTCATCGGAGCCGCGGACCGGCCTCTTGACGGCTCGCGCGCGCACTCCGGGGCCACCGGGGTGTGAGATCCGATCAGTGGTGGCGCGGCGGTGTGCGCGGGGGTGACCCGTGATCGAGAATGGCGGCGCAACTCGGGACCTCTCTCGAACGAAAGGCATTGTCATGGTTGCGACACCGGCCCTGTCCTCACGCCTGGGCGCTGAGTTCCTCGGCACGTTCTGGCTCGTTCTCGGGGGGTGTGGCACCGCCGTGCTGGCCGCGACCTTCCCGGACGTGGGCGTGGGGCTGGTCGGGGTCTCGATCGCGTTCGGCCTCAGCGTGCTGACCATGGCCTACGCCGTGGGGCACGTCTCGGGCGGGCACTTCAACCCCGCGGTGACCATCGGCCTCGCCACTGCCCGGCGCTTCCCCTGGAAGGACGCACCGGCCTACATCGCCACCCAGGTGATCGGCGCCGCCAGCGCCGCCGGGATCCTCTGGGTGGTGGCCAGCCAGCAGACCGGGTTCGACCGGGCCGCGGTGCGGGCGGCCGGCTTCGCGGCCAACGGCTACGGAGACCACTCCCCCGGCAAGTACACCCTGGTCGCGGCACTCGTGATCGAGATCGTGCTGACCGCGTTCTTCCTCTACGTGATCCTGGGCGCCACCGACGGCCGGGCTCCGGTCGGCTTCGCCCCGATCGCCATCGGGCTGGCCCTGACCCTGATCCACCTGATCTCGATCCCGGTGACGAACACCTCGGTCAACCCGGCCCGCTCGACCGCGGCCGCCTTCTACACCGACTCCTGGGCGCTGCAGCAGTTGTGGCTGTTCTGGCTGGCCCCGATCGTCGGCGCCGTCCTGGCCGGCGCGACCTATGCCCTGATCACCGGCGAGCGCAACGTGGTGCCGGTGGAGGGCAAGGTCCGCAAGTAGCAGCCCCTGATCACCTCCCCTGGCACGACGCGAGGGCGGTTCCCCATCCGCTGGGGAACCGCCCTCGAGTGCTGATCGGCCCGGATCAGGGTCGGGATCAGATCAGGCCGAGCTTGGCGACGGCGTCGCGCTCCTCGGCCAGCTCGGCCACCGAGGCATCGATCTTGCCCCGCGAGAAGTCGGAGATCTCCAGCCCCTGCACGATCTGCCAGGCACCGTCCACCGACCGGCAGGGGAAGGAGGACACCAGGCCCTCGGGCACCCCGTAGGAGCCGTCGGAGGGGATGGCCGCCGAGGTCCACTCGCCGTCCGGGGTCCCCAGCACCCAGTCGTGCACGTGGTCGATCGCCGCCGACGCGGCCGAGGCGGCGGACGACGCCCCCCGGGCCTCGATGATCGCCGCGCCACGCTTGGCCACGGTCGGGATGAAGGTGCTCTCCAGCCACACCTGGTCGTCGACGACCTCGGCAGCCGGACGGCCGTCGATGGTGGCGTGGAAGATGTCCGGGTACTGGGTCGCCGAGTGGTTGCCCCAGATGGCCACGTTCTTGATGCCGGTGACCGGCACGCCCGTGCGGGCCGACAGCTGCGCCAGCGCCCGGTTGTGGTCGAGCCGCGTCATCGCGGTGAACCGCTCCCGGGGGACGTCGGGAGCTGCGGCAGCGGCGATCAGCGCGTTGGTGTTGGCCGGGTTGCCGACCACCAGCACGCGGATGTCGTCCGCGGCGCCGTCGTTGATCGCCTTGCCCTGCGGCCCGAAGATGCCGCCGTTGGCCTCGAGCAGGTCGCCGCGCTCCATGCCCGCGGTGCGCGGGCGGGCCCCGACCAGGAGGCCGACACTGGCGCCCTCGAAGCCCGCGGCCGCGTTGTCGAAGATGTCGACCGAGGCGAGCAGCGGGAAGGCGCAGTCGTTGAGCTCCATCGCGGTGCCCTCGGCCGCCTTGACGGCCTGCGGGATCTCCAGCAGGCGCAACGCGACCGGGGTGTCCGGGCCGAGCAGCGCACCCGAGGCGATGCGGAACAGCAGGGCGTAACCGATCTGGCCGGCGGCGCCGGTGACGGTGACCTTGACGGGGGCCTTGCTCATCAGCAGAACTCCTTCGTTCACGAGGGTGCGGGCGTCAACCGGGTGCGGACGCCGCGGGGTGCGCAGCACGAGGGCCCGGTTCCTGGTCGGTCCGGCGGAGCCGATTCGGAGGTGACGGGGTGCAGAACGGGTGAGTGCAGCCTAGCCAGCACCCACACCTCGGCGTCCGGACGCGCTGTGCGATTGCGCACGTCGGCCCCTCGGGTCGCCGAACGGGCCGAACCGCGCGGGACCACCACGGTCAACGGCGGGATTCGATGTCGTGGCGACGCCCCGAATCCCGCCGATCGCCGTCGCCGGACCACGGCTCAGGCGATCGCGCAGCCCGGACCGCAGGGGTGCGGGACGCCCGACCAGCCGGCGGCCCGCAACCCGGACCCCACCTGGCCGGCCACGGCACAGGGTCGGCCCGCGACCTCCCGCCAGCCGTAGCGAAGGGTCCGGTCCCCCTCGATCGTCAACTCGTTGTCGCGCCAGCGATCCCGCCATGCCCGCTCGGCCGGGTGGACCAGGGCCCCGTCCAGTTCGACCACCAGCCCCAGCCCGACGTAGCGCACGTCCCGGTACCGGCGCCGAGTGCCGGACGTCGCGGCGCCGTTCTCGGGCCGGTTGCGGAGCCCCCGGGGCAGGCCGTGAGCCACCACCCCGGTGGGGACGCAATGACCGAGCCTCCCCGAGGCTTCACCTGGCCTCACGTTGCCTCACGTTGCCTCACCGGCGGGATTCGGTGTCGTGGGAGCACACAAAGTCCCGCCGTTGGGGGGGCGAGCGGGTCGGGCTGCCTCAGCCTCGGCGGGTCCAGCGCGGGTCGCGCCCGGCGAAGCCGAGCAGCCGGGCCAGGGCGCCGGCGTCGTCCGGCACGGGGACCTCGGGCCCGAAGAATCCGCCACCGCCGTCCGGCGAGCGGTACTCGGGAGCGACCACGGCCGCGAAGAACTCGTGTCCCGCCGCGCAGGCCGGCTCGGACGGCGTCCAGTCCCGACCGGTGGCCACGGCCAGGTCCCAGCCGTGCACCAGGTACTCGCCCAGCGCCATGGCCACCACTGCCGGACCGTCCATCCGGGAGGAGGACATGACGGCCTGCCGTGCCAGGGCTCCCCCGGTCAGGGCCGCGGCGATCCGGTCCGACGCCTGCCGGACGACCTCGCTCGCGGGCCGCGGGTCCTCCTCGGTCCGGTAGGCGTCCGGGTCGAGCCGGGTGGCCCGGTCCTGGTCGGCCAGGGCGGCGGCGAAGAACTGCAGCCATCCCAGCACGTGGTCGCGCAACTGGCGCACGGTGTAGGAGGCGCACGGGGTCGGGCCGTCGAGTGCGTCCTGGGGAACCTCGACCACCTCGGCCAGGGCGTCGAGGACGGGGAGGATCAGCGCACGGGTCGGGGCGGCGTCCGAGAACACCGGCGGAGCGACCGCGGGGAAGTACGGGAACTCGGCAGGATCGGTGCTCTTCTCTCTGTTCGTCTCGGTGTTCGTCTCGGTGTTCGTCTCGGTCATGCCTCGACCCTAGGAGCGCCGAGCCGGGCACGGCTTGAAGGTTCGCGCCATCCGTCGGGGCGTCCCCGGCGCGTTGAACGGCGGGATTCGGTGTCCTCGGTGCGCAGCCAATCCCGCCGGTGACCGAGCTCGGTGCCTAGGGTGGCGGTGATGGCTCACGACCTGCCGGCGGACACCCGCGGCATCATCGACCCGGCGACCATGGCCCACTACGTGAACCTGACCCGCTACCCGGCCGGGGAGGCCCTGGACGGGCTGGTGGAGTGGTTCTGGGCGGTGCGCTGGGCGGTGCCGGACGGCGCCCGGCACGTACAGCGGGTACTGAACCATCCCAGCGGCCACCTCAGTATCGGCACCACGGACGACGCCGGCGCCACCGCCGACCGCCCGCAGGGACGCGTCTACGGCCTGATCACCCGGCTCTCGCACCGGGTTCTCATCGGCCAGGGCTGGACGGTGGCGGCCAAGACCACCACCGGGGGCCTCGGGGCGCTGATCGGACGGCCCGCGCGCCAGGTCACCGACCGGGTGCTGACCCTGAATGACGCTCTCGGCATCGACGGTGCCGCCCTGGTCGCCGCGATCAGTGCGACCCCGGACGAGCCGGGCCGGGTCGACCTGCTCCGACGCACCGTGGAATCCGTTGTGGCCCAAGCTGATCCACGTCGCCTGGCGCACGCACGGGAGGTGGCGCGGATGGCCCGCATCGCCGAGACCGATCGCAGCGTGCTGAGGGTGGAGCACCTGGCCGCGGCCGGTGCGGTCAGCGTGCGCACCCTGCAGCGACTGTTCGGGGAGTACGTGGGCGCGAGCCCGGCGTGGGTGATCCGGCGCTGGCGGATCATCGAGGCCGCCGAGCGCGCCGCCGAGGCGGTCCGCGCCGCCGAAGCGGTCCGCGCCGACGAGTGGGCCGCCGAGGCGGCAGGGACGGCCGTGACCGGCCGGGGGCACGCCGCCTGGGCCGGGTGGGCCGAGCTGGCCGCCGACCTCGGTTACAGCGACCACGCCCACCTGACCCGCGACGTCCGGGCGCACCTCGGGGTGACCCCGTCGGCCTACCTGGCCAGCCAGCGCCCGTGATCATGCACTTTCGACTATTCGAAAGTGCATGATCACGAGGGGTGGGGCGGGGGGCCGCGGCGGTCAGCGGCCGAGGTCCGACCCGAGCTCCCACGGCGCCACCGGGGAGTGCTCGAGCACCCAGGTCTCGACGTCCTGCATCGCTCCGGTGAGCACCAGCACCCCGATCACCACGAAGATCACCCCGAGCGCCCGCCGCCACCGCGCCTGCGGATCGGCGGCCCAGCGCAGCCGGCGCACCGCACGCTGACCGAGCAGGGCCACCGCCAGCAGCACGGCCACCAGCCCGAGGACGTAGGCGGTCAGCAGCACCAGCCCGCGGGCCGGCTCGGCCGGCAGCACGGTCACCACCACGTAGGCGTACAGCGGACTGCACGAGGTGAAGACCGGCCCGAGGGCCATCCCCGTGAGCACGGCCCCGAGCAGCCCGCCCCGCCGGTGCGCCGCTGCCAGGCCGCCGGCGCTGCGCGCGTTCAGCCCCGTGGCGACGGTGAGCCGGCTCCAGACGTCCGGGAACAGCTCGGCCAGCCCCAGCGCGATCAGCAGGCCGCCGCTGATCGAACGCCAGACCGAGACCGGGACGTCGATCAGCGCGGTGGACGCCTTGAGCAGCAGGGTGAACAGGGCCACCGACAGGCCCAGCGACCCGGTGATCACCAGGGCACGGCGGACGGCGCGCAGGCCCGGCCCCGAGCCGGTCGAGACCGCTCCCGACAGCGAGCCCCCGACCACCACCGGCAGCAACGACAGGGCGCACGGGGCCAGCACGGTGAGCGCCCCGGCGAGGACCGCCCCGGCGAGGGCAGCGGGAATCTGGTCCATCAGGCGACCCGCCTCGCGTGGTCGCGTGCCATCAGAGGGTCTTGGCCTTGATCGACTCGCCGGACTTCGTGCCGGTCCACTTCGCCAGTTGGGCGCCGTCCGCGCCGACCTGGACGAAGGTGTGCTGCTGGGTGATCCCGTAGGTCTTGCGCAGCTCGGTGGCCGTGTCGTAGTCGACCTTGACCACGGTCAGCCCGGCCGGGACGCCGTCGGCGGTGAGCGAGGCATCGGTGGCCTTGCAGTCGGGGCACCAGGTGGCGTGGAAGAAGTAGACGACCCTCGTGCCGGCGCGGGCCGCCGGGTCCCGCTCGTAGTCCGCCTGGGTGAGGTAGGCGCCGGCCGGCATCGCGGTCACCGCACCGGCGGAGGGGTCGGCCGGGGTCGCGGCGGCCGGGCCGGCCCCGGCAGCGGCCGCCGAGGTCGCCGGCGCTGCGGCCGAACCGGTGCCGGCGTCGGTGCCGGTGTCGGTCCCACCGCAGGCGGCCAGGGACAGGGTGGCGACCAGGACGAGGACGGGGGTGATCCGCACGGGGGTCTCCTTCTCGAGGTGAGGGTGTCTTCCCGACTCAGCAAACCGGTTCTCGGACACCGAGAGCAGGCCCGGCCGTGATCCGTCACGACCTCGTAAGAGGTCAGTCGGCACGCAGGCGGAGCACGAAGGTGCAGCCGGTGCCGTCCTCCCGGTTGCGCGCGCTCACCGAGCCCGCGTGGGCGCGGGCGACCTCGGCCACGATCGCCAGGCCCAGCCCCATGCCGCCCCCGCCGGAGCCGGCCGGCAGCACCCCGGCGGACGAGCGGCGGGCGGGGTCACCGCGCCACCCCGCCTCGAACACCCGGTCCAGCTCCGCCTCGGGAATCCCGCCACAGGCGTCGTCGACGACGATGTCGACCCAGTCCCCGTCGCGGCGCGTGCCGATGGTCACCGTGCCTGCGGGGCTGTGCTGGACGGCGTTGCGCACCAGGTTCGTCACCGCACGGCCCACCGAGGTCGGGTCGAGATGGGCGCTCGCACCGCAGAGGGCACCCGCCCGGATGCTCACCCCGGCGAGGTCGGCCACCGGCGACACCGACTCGACGGCGTCCGAGACCACGTCGTCCACGCACACCCGCTCGCGGGCGCGGACGGCGTCCCGGACGGCATCGTCCGGCAGGGCGTGGACCCGGGAGAGTTCGGCGAGGTCATCGACCATGGCGCCGAGCCGGTCCACCTCGCGCACGATCCGCTCGGCCGCGGCCCGGGGATCGTCGACCATGTCCTCCTGCACCGACTCTGCCAGCGCCCGGACGCCGGCCAGGGGCGTGCGCAGGTCGTGCGAGAGCCACCCGATGGTCTCGCGGCGTGAGGCCTCGACCTGTTCGGCCCGCAGGCGGTCGGCCCGCTCCCGAGCCGCCAGGGTCTGCATCGCCGAGACCCGTCGGGCGAGCAGCACCCCGATCAGGGCCGCCATCGGCGCGCCGGCCGCGAGCACGAACAGCACGGTGCGGTAGTCGTCCTCGGCGACCACCATGGCCCGGGTGGCCACGGCCACCCCGGCGGCCAGGGCCGCGACCACCACCGCGGGAGCCGCCCGCGCGGCAGCGGCCGGCCTCTCGGCCGCCATCCGCCACACCCCGAACGCCCCGGCCGAGGCAACGGCTGCCGTGGTCGCGGCCGAGACCAGGACGGCGCTGAGTTCGGGTCTCACCCGCTCTCCCCGGCGGGGACGTCCCAGCGGTAGCCGCGACCGAACACGGTGACCAGCCGGGTGGGCCGGGACGGATCCGGCTCGACCTTCTCGCGCAGGCGCCGGACGTGGACGGTCACCGTCGACTCATCCCCGACCTCCCAGCCCCACACCTCACGGATCAGCTGATCGCGTCCGGCGACCACCCCCGGGTGGGCCACCAACCAGGCGAGCAGGTCGAACTCGCGGGCGGTGAGCATCAGTTCTCGCCCGCCCCGCAGCACCCGCCGGGCCATCCGGTCGACCGTGAGGTCGCCGCTGGTCAGCACCGGCTCCACCGGCTCGACCGGCTGGTCGGGACGCGCGCTGCGGCGCACCACCGAGCGCACGCGCAGCTCGAGTTCGCGCAGGCTGAAGGGTTTGGTGACGTAGTCGTCGGCCCCGGCCTGCAGCCCTGCCACCCGCTCGTGTTCCTGCCCCCTGGCGGTCAGCATGATCACCGGAGTCTCCCGCCGGAGCGCCCGGAGGCGGCGCAGCACGTCGAACCCGCTCATCCCGGGCAGCATCAGGTCCAGCAGGACCAGGTCAGGGACGGACGCCGCGAACTCCTCGAGCGCGCGTACCCCATCGCCGACACAGGTCACCGCGTGACCGGACCGGCGCAGGTAGCCGCCGACGGCCTCGCGCACCGTCGCGTCGTCCTCCACCAGCAGGATGCTCACCACCAGCGCTGAGCGTAGGTCACCCGGGCGCGGTCCGGGCCCGGCCACGCCCCTCGTAAGCAGCCCGTAAGCAGCTCGCCATCGGCCTGCTGTTCGGCCTGCTGTTCGGTCGGACGAGCAGTCGGACGAGCGGTTGGACGAGCGGTTGGACGAGCAGTGGCTGCGGACCTCAGCCGGCGGCGCGCTCGGAGGCGGAGGCCTTGCGGACCACCAGCCGGGTCCAGGCCCCGAGGTAGACCCGGCCGTCGTCCAGCAGTTCCACCCGGTTGACGATCGGATCCGCGGGCAGTGGCTGACCCGCTCCCCCGACGTAGGTGCCGTTGGCCGAACCCAGATCCTCGATCCACCATCGCATTCCGTCGCTGGTCAGCTGGGCGTGCCGACGCGAGACCCCGGTGTCACCGGTGATGTCGACGTCCGGGTGGATGTTCCGGCTGGTCGAGGTCCGACCGACCAGGACGCTGCGCTGGCGCAGCGGCACCACGGCCGGCATGCCGGCCGACGGGCAGGGATCGTTGACGTCCTGGGCCGCGTGCCAGTCCGGGTCGACCCAGACCTCGACCACCCACTCCACGCCGTCCGGCGTGCGGGCTGCCGGCGGCAGGACGACCGGCCCCGGGGCGGACGGCGGGGGCTGGAGCACCGCGACCGGGTCGCCGACCGGGTCCGGCAGGGGCTGCGGGTCAGGCTGCGGGGCGGGCAGCGGCGCGGGCTCCGGCGGGGACAGCGCAGGAGCGGGGGCAGCTGCCGGGTCGCCCGGGTCGTCCTGGCCCGCGTCATCGGGCGCGGGCACGACGGGAGGGTCGGCGGGCGGCGAGACCGGCGGGACGGCGGGCGACGTCGGCGGGGCGGGTACCGGCATCCCGGCCGGCGGGTCGAGCGGGCGAGGCAGCTGCCCGGTCACGAAGTCATAACCGCAGTGCTCGCAGAACAAGGCGTCGGGCAGTTCCAGCGACCCGCAGTTGGGGCAGAGCTGGTCGGACGGCGCCGCGCCGGCCGAGGCGGCGGGGACGGGGGCGTCCAGGTCCAGGCTCGACCCGGACGGCGTGCCCGCGCCGCCGGGGACGGGCGGTGGCGCCGGCGGACCACCCGCCGCCGGCGCTGCCGGCGCCACAGGGGTGCCCGGCGCGGCCGGAGCAGCTGCCCCGCCGGCGGCCATGGGGCTGCCGCAGACGTCGCAGTAGTCGTCCGAGGACGAGGTGTGCCCGTCCGGGCAGGTATAGGTCGTCACTGAGGTTCCCCTCCGTCGGGCACCGGGCTACTTCTTCACCCGGGTGGTCTTGGTGGAGCTGGTGTCCAGGGCCATCTCGTCCACCCGGTCGACGTCACGCTTGAGCGTCACCTTGCCGGTCGCGGCGTCCTCGACGTCGACCACCTTCTTCAGCCGGGTGGTGGCCTCGGCGTTGCCGGTGGCCTCGGCCAGCTGGACGGCGCGGCCCAGCTTGATCCGCGCGGTCGCCTCGTCCCCCGCCGACCGGGCGGCCAGCCCGGCCTGGATGACCTCGGCCAGCTCGACCTGGCCGGTGTAGTGCGCGACCTCGGGATTGATCCGGGTCGTCAGCACGTCGTTGTCCGACCAGAGCGCCTTCACCAGGCCCCCGGCGACCACCTGGTCACGCACCACGAGCTGTACCCGGGCGGCGAGCTGTTCGGAGCCCACCGGCTTGGCCGGCAACCTGACCGCGACGTGATAGTCGCGGGACTCATCCCCCCAGGCCCCCGTCGGGAAGGCGGCGGTCAGCGGGTTGACGTCCACCCGGCGTCCGGTGAGGTCCTCGACCTGCGGACTGACCTGGCGCACGAACAGCACCTGAGCCCCCTGGGGTGCCCACACCCGCAGCTGGGCGTCGGCCACCCCTCGGCTCATCGCCTGCTGCATCAGCTCGGCGAACACCCGGGGCATCGAGGCCGCGTCCGGGATGATGTCGACGGTGCCCAGCAGCGCGGTCGAGACCCCCCGCAGCTCGGCGACGTCCCAGTCCACGCCCGCCCCGCGGCAGTCGCACTGGAACACCCCCTGCGCATCGCGCACCGAGGAGGCCAGCACCTCGGGCGGCTCGCTCTGGTTGCGGCCGTCGGTGAGCAGGATCGCGTGCCGCTGGGTGGCCCGGGGGACGCTCTCGAAGATCCGCTTGGCCAGCCGGAGCCAGGAACCCATCGCCGTGCCGCCTCCGGCGACCAGCCGGCCGATCGCCCGCTTGGCCTCGGCCCGGGCACCGGGCTCCATCCGCACCAGCGCGGTCTCGGCGTTCGGGTAGGGAAACACCCGGGTGGCGCCGTCGGTGCCGGCGACGATGCCGAACCAGGTGCCGTCCAGGATCTGGTCGATCGCCGCGGCGGCCGCGGTCTGGGCGGCGTAGATCTTGTCGCCCTGCATCGACCCCGAGGTGTCGACGATGATCAGCTCGGCGGCCTCGCCGCCCTCGCCCCGGCCGGCCTCACCGGCACCGGCGCAGGTGATGGTCACCACGGCGTGCACGTCGGTGCCGCCGTCGGGCAGGAACTCGTTCTGGAACACCTCGGCGGTGAACTGGGCCACGCCGATCACCTCACAATCGATCCGGGGTCATCCGACCGCCGCTTCCGCCTCATCCGACCACGCCGACGATGTCACCGCTCATCCGATCACGACGGACCGGCTGCCGGTGGCGTACCGGCCGCGCCGGGTGGTGGGTCGCTCTCCGGCGAGCCGCCCTGGCTGGGGACGGTCGGTGGCTGCACCGGCTGCACTGCGGGTTGAACCGGGGGCGGCTCCACCGGGGGCACCGCAGGCGGCTGCACGGGGGGAGGATGCACGGCGGGCGCCGGAGGTGGTTGAACAGCGGGCGGCTGGATCGGCGCCGGTGGGGGCGTCCCCCAGAGGGGCGCGCTCGGGGGCTCCTCCAGGGTCGTGCTCGGGTCCGGGACGGCGCCGTCCCCCGCGCCGTGCCCCGCGCCGTCCCCGGCCGTGCCGTCCGGCCCGCCGGAGGCCGCACCGGGCGAGGCGACCACCACCGGGTGCACCGGGGGCGGCGCCGGGACGACGTCCGTGGTCGCCTCCGGGTCGAACCGGGCCAGGGCCACCGTGATGTTGTCCTGACCGCCCTGGGCGATCGCCCAGGCGACCAGCTCCTCGGCCAGGGCCGCGGGATCCCCCGGCGGGGCGCTCGCCGCGTGCACCAGCTCGGCCAGTTCCGCGGCCTCGGAGGCGTAGTTCCACAACCCGTCCGAGCAGAGCAGCACCCAGCCCGGGCGGTCGAGGGCCCGGACGGCGGTCCGCGGCACGGGGTCGTGGGCGTCGGCCCCCAGCCAGCGGGTGATCGCGTGGGACTGCGGCATGTGCTCCGCCTCGGCCCGGGGCACGCCCTGCGCGATCGCCTCGGCGGCCCAGGAGTCATCGACGCTGACCTGACCGGCGACGCCCTCGTCCGGGATCCAGTAGGCC
Organism: Kineosporiaceae bacterium; assembly: GCA_016794595.1. Lineage (GTDB taxonomy): Bacteria > Actinomycetota > Actinomycetes > Actinomycetales > Kineosporiaceae > JADJPO01. Next base: position 48,252 of record JAEUJN010000066.1, on the reverse strand, counting down.
CGGCTGTCCCCGACCCAGCCGGCCACCAGCAGTCCCGGGCCGGCGTGGACGGCTCGCTCGACCAGGGCGGCCACGAAGGTGCAGGACGGCGGGCTCTTGCCCTCGGGGACGCCGGCCCCGGCCTCGGCCGCCCGCGCCTGGGCGGCGGCCCCGGCGGCCAGGATCCGCGCGGTGAACTCCCCGGCCCGGGCCACCTGCTGCGCGCTGCGCCCGCCCGGCATCGCGTCGTCGTCCAGCGGGCCCGACGCCGCGCCCGGGGTCGCAGCCGATCCGGCCGGTCCGGCCTGGCCGGCCGGTCCGGATACGCCACCAACGGGCGTCGCCGACGTCGCGGGCGTCGCGAACGAGCGGGCGCTGAGCCCCTCGATCAGCGCGTCCCGGCCCGCCCGGGCGGCGGCCAGGCTGGCCCGGTCGGAGTCGATCGCCATCGAGACCCCGTCGCAGACCACGATCGCCCCCAGGCTGCCCGGCACCAGCGCCGCCGCGACGGCCATGGCGTCCTCGTTGCGGGTGTGCCGGATGCCGCGATCACACACGGCCGCCAACCAGGACGCCGGCTGGTCACGCCAGTGATCGCGCAGCCGGGGCGCTGCCTGGCCACACTGCTCGCAGTAGCCGTCCGGGGCCACCGTTCCCTGACACTGCGCGCAGGTGGCCGGGACCAGGCTCAGATCGGCGTCACTGACCTGCAGCACGTCCGGGCGCGATCCCGGGTGACGGGCTCGATCGGTGGCGGCGGCGGTCAGGTCGTCCAGCAGCGTGCCGTCGTGCACGGTGCCCCCTGGGGTGGGCACCGCCGTGGGAGGGTGGGCCGCACCGGGAGCGGCCCCGGGAACCGGCCCGGCACCCCCTGCCGGCTCCCCGGGGGCCGTTGCGGCAGAAGCGGTTCCGGAGGCGATCTCGGCTCCGCAGTTCTCGCAGAACCTCTCCTGCGGGGTGACCTCACCACCGCACACGGGGCAGGACGCCACCGGCGCGCCGTCCGCCGTCATGGTCGGATCGGTGCTCATCGCAGGGTCCACCGCCGTACCTCGTTGGCCGCGTCCACCAGCCGAACCCGCTCGTCGGTGTCGGGTTCCATCGTCGCCAGCCGCCGATAGGCGCCCTCGACGGCGTCGCGCAACGAGGTCTCCCGCGCGGGGTGGCCACCGATCATGATCGACTCCTGGGGTCCCTTGTCCAGCACGTGCCGCAGTGCGGCACCCAGCACGTTGACCTCCAGCCGGGCCCGGTCCAGCGGTTCGATGGTGACCGAGGAGACGCTGTCCAGCGCCTCGGCCAGCCCGGCCAGCCCCCGCCCCGAACCGGCGAGCAGCCCGGCCCGTTGCCGCCGCGCCTCGACGAAGGCCCGGCTGGTCGAGGGCACCAGATCCAGGGCGGCCACGGCACCGTCGACCTCGCCGCGGTTCAGCCGGATCCGGGCCATCCCGAAGGCCGCCGGGGCGGTGTAGTTGGCGTCCGTGCGGGCACAGGTCAGGTAGAGCGACTCGGCGACCTCGCCCTCCCCGCTCAGCTCGCAGGCCAGCGCGAGAGCCAGCTTGGGGGCCAGCTCCCCCGGTACCTGGCCGTAGACGGCGTTGAACGCCGCCCGGGCGGCTGCCGCGTTGCCCAGGTCGAGCGCGCTCAACCCGTTCATCCAGACCGCGCGCCACTCCCAGGGGTCGGTCTTCAGCATCTCCTGCACGGTGCCGTCGGCCAGGTCGTGCCGGCCCGCCTCGAGCGCGGCCCGGATCATCGCCAGGCGCACCTCGACGCTCGGGCTGGGCTGCTTGGCCAGCTCGGTCCAGCGGGCGACGGGTTCGGTCACCGACAGCCCGGCCAGCCAGGCGGCCTGCGGGTCCGAGGCGTCCACCCGCAGCGCGGGCAACTCGGTCCAGGACAGGGTGTCCCCGGAGACCACCGGCACCTCGAACAGCACCGAGGCGGTCGAGTGCTGGGCGACCCCGGAGTCGGGCCGGTCGAGGGCGACGATCTCGCGCAGGACGCCGAGCAGCTGCACCCGCAACTCGTCCGCCGACTGGAACCGGTCGTTCGGATCGAGGGCGCAGGCCTTGGCCAGCAGGCGGAACAGCGAGTCGTACTGCTGGAACAGCGGCATCTCGGCCACGGGGGGCAGCGAGGTGGCGTAGGTGGACTGGTACCCGCGGAACTCCATCACCAGCACGGCCAGCGTGCGGCCGATGGTGTAGATGTCCGAGGCGATCGAGGGGCCGGTGGTGGGCACCTCGGGGGCCTGGTAGCCGACCGTGCCGTAGATCGGGGAGTCCAGGTCGTCGATCCGCCGGACGCCGCCCAGGTCGATCAGCTTGACCGCGTCACCGACCTGGATGATGTTGTCCGGCTTGAAGTCGCAGTAGAGCAGGCCCTGGTCGTGCAGGTAGGTGAACGCCGGCAGGATCTCCAGCAGGTAGGCGATCGCCTGGTCGACCGGGATCGGGTCGTACCGGCCGGCACGCTGCATCCGTTGCTTGAGAAGGTCTTTCAGGGACGTGCCGCCGATGTACTCCATCACGATGTAGCCGGCGCCCTCGTGCTGGGCGAAGTTGAAGATCTCCACGATGAGTGGGTGCTCGACCTTGGCCAGGAACTCCCGCTCGGCGATCGCGGCCGCGTAGGCGTCGGCGTCCCCGGAGTTCAGCAGGCCCTTGAGCACCACCCAGCGCCGGCCGAGCACGACGTCCCGGGCGAGGTAGATCCACCCCAGGCCGCCGTGCGCCAGGCAGCCGGCCACCTCGTACTGGCCGCCGACCAGGTCACCGGGCCTGAGTTTCGGGGTGAACGAGAACGGGTTTCGGCACTGGGGGCAGAAACCCTCCAACCGGCCGGGACGCCCCTCGCGGGAGCGGCCGACCGGCGTGCCGCAGCTCGGGCAGAACCGCCGGTCCTCCGGGACCTGCGGGTCCTTCATGATCGCGGCCTCGGGGTCCAGCGCGGGCACCGGCGGCACGAACGTCAGCCCGGCCCCGAGCCGCGCCCCGCGCAGCCGGGTCGAGCCGGTGCCGACGCTGCGGGTCGCCCGGGTGCCACCGGCGCGGGCCGAGCCGATCGGGATGCTCTCCAGCCGGTTGGAGGAGGTGATCTTGCTGGCGGTGGACGGCGTCCCGCCCGCCGCGCCCTCGTCGGAGGGCCCGCCGGCGGCGGAGGCCGACGAGGCGGCCGGCACGACCGGGGCGCCGGCCGGGCTGCCACAGACGTCGCAGTACCCGTCCTGGATGGTGCCGGTGCACCCGGGCTGGGTGCACCGGGTTCCGTTGGGGACGGCGGTGGGCGGTGTCATGGCCTGACTCCCGTCGCGGCTGGATCGTGGGCGGCACCCGGCGAGGCGGCGCCGGAGGAGGCAGAGGAGGCAGAGGATGACGGAGCGGCGGCGGCCGAGGAGGGCGCGGGGGTGCGCACCAACTCGCGGAAGGTGGTCACCGCCAGCCGGGCGGCCCCGACATCGCACGGCACGGCCGCCAGCGCCTGCTCGGCCCGACCCAGGGCCACCGCGACCGCTGCATCGTGCCCGCGGGACTGCCGCGCCGCCATCGTGCGGTAGCCGGTCAGCAGGCCGACGAGTTCCTCGCGCTCCTCGAGCGGGCGGCCGTAGGCCTCCTCGACCCGGTCCATGGCCCGCACCACGGTGTCCAGGCGGCGGGTGAAGGCGTCGAGGCCCTCCCGATCTCCGGGCACCGAGCCCAGCGCCGCGACGTCCGGGACGGCGTAGCGCGGCGCCGAGGCGATCTCGGCCAGGCAGCGCTCGACCAGCCCGAGCAGCCGCAGCCGACGGTGCTCCAGGGCGGCCACCTCGCTGGCGGCCCGGGCGCGATCGGAGGCCAGATCGGCGGCCTCGGCCTCGGCCGAGCGGGCCTGGCGCAGCTTGGTGGCCGTGGTGACCACCAGATCGCGCTCGGCGCGGGCGGCGTCCACCTCGAGGTTGTGCAGGACGCCGTCCACATCCCCGCCGCGGGCAGCGCGGACGGCGACGTCGTCCACCCGGGTGGACAGCAGGTCGACCTGCGCCGACCAGGAGGGCTCCTGCTTGACCAGCTCGCGCAACCGCTCCAGGGCGGCCCGCAGTGCCGAGACCCGCACCGCGGCGTCGCTGGCCCGCGGGTCGAAGGCCAGCCGGGCCCGCAACTGGGCGGCCAGGGCGTCCGAGAGCCGGCAGGCCTCGACCAGGCTCAGGGTCAGCCCCCCGGTGGCCGTGCCACTGGCCAGGCGGCCCCAGATCACCTGGGACATCTTCTCCCGGGTGATCGCGTCCGCGCGCCCGGCGTCCCAGAGCGTGTCCAGGCTCAGGCACCGGTCGCTGACCGACTGCCACAGCGCCATCGACAGCGTGACGTCGGCGGTGTAGTCGTCCGGGTCCGCCGAGCGCTGGGCCGCGGCGTCCAGGCCGTCGAGTTCACGCTTGCGCTGGGCCACCCAGTCGCGCAGCTCGCGCAGGTAGGCGAGCAGGGCGCCGGGGTCGGCGGCCTCACCCAGCCGTCCCGGAGGGGTCGGCGCGATGGCCAGGCCCCGGGAGGCGCCGGAGGAGCCCGACCGCGTGGAGGCGGTCACGACAGCGGCCGGCCGTAGATCGGCGTCGGCTGGGTGCCGGCCTTGCCCAGCGGGCCCCGCAGGTGGGTGTCGTAGGCCTTCTGCCAGGCGCCGCTGGCGCGGGCCTTCTCCAGCACGGCGTTCACGTAGGCGGCGAAGTCCTTGTGCTTCAGGTTCACGCCCAGGCCGTAGGGCTCGTCGCTGAGGTCGATGTCGGGCAGCACGACGGTGGTGGGGTCCTGAGCCTTGAACCCGGCCAGGATGGCGTCGTCACCGGTGATCGCATCGACCTGCCCTTGCTGGAGCAGCACCAGGCAGTCGGTGTGGTTGGCCACCCCGCGGACGGTCACCCCCGGAACCTTGGCCTTGATCGTGTCCAGGCTGGTGGAGCCGGCCGGGGCGCACACCGTCCTGCCGGACAGGGTGGACAAGGCCTTGATCGAGGAGGCCCGCGGCACCATCAGACCCTGGCTGGCCTCGAAGTAGACCGCCGAGAAGGCGACCTGCTGCCAGCGCGCGCAGTTCATGGTGAAGGCCCGGGCCACCAGGTCGACGCCGCCGTCGGCGATGCTGCGGGCGTTGACCTCCTTGCCGAGCTGGCCGACCCGGTCAGCCGTGGTGATCACCTTGAACCGGATCGGCACCCCGAGTTCGGCCGCGACCAGCTTGGCCATCTCGATGTCGAACCCCTGGAAGGCATCGGGGTTGGCCGGGTCGACGGCGCCCAGCTGGCGGGTGTCCGCCGAGACCCCCACCACCAGGAACTTGCGCGCCTGGATCGCCTTCGCGTGGGCGCTGGAGGTCGAGGGAGCGTAGGACTGGCGGGCGTTGGTGCAGCTCACCGGGGCGGCCGGGGACCCCGCAGGGGCCGGGGAGGTGGTCGTGGTGGTCGGCACGGGTGGAGCGCTGACGCAGCCCGAGACGGCAGTGGCCACGGCCGACAGGGCCACCAGCGCCACTGTGCCGACCCGCAGCCGACCCGGCAGACCCGGCCGGCCCGGCCCACCTCCACGCCTGGTCACGCGCCTGCCCACTGGCCGGGTCATCGGTACTCCCCCATCCGCTGCGCGATGCCGGCGTAGGCCGCCCCGGCGGCGATCAGGCCACAGGCCAGCGTGAACCAGCCGATCGCCACCAGCCGGTTGCGGGCCGAGCCCAGTTCGTCGTCCACCTGGGCCGCCTTGGCGGTCAGCACCTCGGCCGAGCGGGCGTCGAAGACCTCGAACGCCTCCGAGGACGTGGTCAGCGCGGCGTCCCGGGCGGCCGCCCACGAGCCGGCGTCGTCGGCCGCTCGCACCGCGGCGTGCTCGGCCGCCCAGGCGGCGAACAGATCCGAGACGTCGACCGCGCGCACCGAGGCCAGCTGCTCGGTCGCGGTCGCGATCCGGGCGGTGGCGATCCGCTCGGCGGCCGCCGCATTGCCCCGGGCGATCAGCCCGAAGGCCTCCTGCGCCTTGGCGTCGAAGGCCGCGGTACGGCCGGAGGCCAGGGCCACCGTGTGGGCGTAGGAGGTGGTGGCCACCCGGTTGGCCTGCTCGGCCGAGGAGTTCACCGCGGTGACACCCAGACCGGTCGCCAGCACGACCGCCAGGGTGCCGACGGCCAGCGGCACGTTGATCACCCGGTGGGTGCGCCGGGCGAGCCAGAGCTGGGCGCCGCCGAGCAGCACCAGGGCCAGCACGGCCGCACCGATCAGCCGGATCGTGGCGTTGTTCGCGGCCTCGTAGGCCGCCGCCACCCGGCGCTGGTCGGCGTGCGAGACCTGCTCCAGCGCGGGCACGATCTGGCTGCGCAACACCTCGCCGGCCTGCCGCTGGTAGGCCGCGCCCACCTGCAGCCCGAACCGGTTGTTGGCCTGCGCCTGCGAGACCAGCGAGGTGTACCGGGCGAGCCCCTCGATCGCCTTCTCCATGGCCTCGGTGTCCGAGGCCGCCGAGGGCTGGGCCAGCCGGCGGGCGGCGTCCGCGATGGCCTCGTCGTAGGCGGCACGATTGGCCGCGGTGGCCTCGTTGATCGCGGCGTTGGTGGCCGACACCCCTCCGGCCAGGTAGATCGCGGCGGCCGCGGCGTCCGCCTTGACCAGATCGTTCTGGACCGCCTGCACCCGCACCAGCTGGGCGGCGTCGGCCCGGGCATCGTCCAGCGCACCGCCCCAGGCCTGGAAGGCGGATCCGCCGAGCAGGCCGAAGATCAGCGACCCGAGCACGGACAGGACGGCCGCGACCCGCAGGCGACCAGGGGTGCCGGACAGTGCCTTGTCCAGTGCCTCGCGGCGCCGGGTGCGCACCGGGACGGCGGGTGCCGTGGGGTCGACCGCGGTGCCGGGCACGGGTGCGGGCAGCCCGGCAGGTGGGCCCGGCGCCCGGGACGGCCTGCGGACGGGTGGGGCGGTGCTCACGAGGGCTCACCTCCAGGGGTGGCGTCATCGGGGTCGCCACCCTCGGGTCCGGCAGCGGATTGGGGATCGGAGGTGCTCGGGACCGGCTGGTCGAGATCGAGCGCGGACGGCGGCGCGACCTCCGGCGGCGGGTCGGCCAGATCCTCCGGCGCCAGCTCGCGCAGCTGCTCGACGGTGGGCGACTCGACGTCCCGCAGCCGCCAGGCGTGCCGGCCGATCGCGGCCTCCAGCACGTTGCGCGCGTAGCGGCCGTTGCCGAAGGTCTCGTCCCGCACCACGCCCGCCAACAGCTCGCGGAAGGTGGCCAGCACCTCGGGCCCGGTGGTGTAGTCGGCCTTGTCGGCCATCTTCTCGAAGATCGCGACCAACTCGTCGTCGGTGTAGTCGGCGAAGGTCAGGATGGTCCGGAACCGGCTCGCCAGACCGGGATTGGTGTCGATGAACTCGGCCATCGGCACCGGGTACCCGGCCACCACCACGACCAGGTCGTCGCGGTGGTCCTCCATCTCCTTGACCAGGGTGTCGATCGCCTCCTCGCCGTAGGCGTCCCCGGCCAGGCTGTAGGCCTCGTCGATGAACAGCACCCCGCCGATCGCCTTGGCCACCACCTCGGCGGTCTTCATCGCGGTCTGCCCCAGGTACCCGGCGACCAGCTCGGAGCGGTCGACCTCGACCAGCTGTCCCTTGCTCAGCAGCCCGAGGGCCCGGTAGATGCCGGAGACCAGCCGGGCCACCGTCGTCTTGCCGGTGCCCGGGTTGCCGACGAACACCAGGTGCCGGGTGATCGTCGCCTTGGCCATGCCCGCCTCGGCGCGCAGCTTCTCCACCCGGAGCACCGCGGTCTGGCGGTGGATCTCGGTCTTGACCGTGGTCAGGCCGGTGAGCTCGTCGAGCTCGGCCAGCAGCTCCTCGAGCGAGCGGGCCGGAGGCAGTTCCTGCGCCGGCGCGGCCGGGTCAGCGGACGGCGCGGCCTGGGCCGCCGCGGGGTCGGCACGCGCGCCGGACGGGCCGGGCACCGGGTCGCCAGTGCCGGCAGGATCACCCGGGCCGGCGCCCGGCGAGCCGCCCGGGGGCGGGGTGCCCCGGACGCCGGGGGGCAGCGTGATCCCGTGGGTGATCCGCAACTGGTCGAGCAGCCGGGGGTCGACCGGCAACGCCGTCACCCCGGGCGGGTGAGGGGCGCCCGCCGCGGGGGGCACGCCCGGCGCCGAGGGCGCAGGGCTCACCGACCGGGAGGCGTCCGGCGAGGGGGGCGGCCCCGGGACCGAGGCGCCGGGGGTGGCCGCCCGCAGCTGGGCCGCGGCGGAGGTCGAGGCGTTGATCACGACCTGGATGCTGGCCTCGCCCAGGGTGCAGGCCGCGGTGGTCAGCTCGACCAGCGCCTCGGCGTAGGCCTTCGCCTGCGGCGAGCCCGAGCTCACCAGCGCCAGCAGGCCGGCGGTCGGCGCGGTGCGCCAGCGCCTGGCCCGGCTGGCGGCGTCGAAGAAGGCGGCCGTGTCGGCGCCGTCCCCGATCACCCCGGCCCACGCCGCCGGCGCACCGAGGGCCGACTCGGCGAGCGTGGCTGCGAGCGCGGCGCCCTCGGCGTGCACGTCCTCGGCGCGCAGGCCTGCCCCGACCCCGACCCCGACCAGCCGTGCGAGGGCCTGTTCGAGGTCGGCTCCCCGGGCGCTCACCGCACTCCCCCGCTCACTGCACTCCCCCGATCACTGGACTTCCCCGCTCACTGCTCTCCCCCGGTCAGGCCGAGATCGAGCGCGCCGCCGCCGGCCGAGTGGCCGAACTTGTCCGCCAGGAACTGGCCGTGCGCGACCAGGGCCTGCACGTCGCGGCGGGTCGCGGCGTCCAGGATCTTGTCCATGGTGACCGAGAGCAGGTCGAGCTGGTCGACGAGCACCATCAACGAGGTCTTGCCGCCGGCCACAGGGCGGGTGTCGGCGTAGGTGCGCGGCAGCCGCAGGTAGGTGCCGAGCGCCTCGGGCAGATAGCTGGTGACGGTCGCCATCACCGAGTGGGCGTCCCGGGTGCCGCCACCGAGCTGGTTCAGCCGCGGGATGATGTCGCGCGCGGTCGCGCTGATGTCGTGCACCCGGACCGCGACCACCGGGGAGATCCGATCGGCGCGGGCCTTCTCGTCGATGTCGGACTCGAGCGCGTCGAGCTGGGTGAGCAGCTCCTGGCCGGTCGGCACCCTGGGCACGTCGAACGGCTCGGCGTCGCGGACGTCGCGCGAGGGCTCCCGGGACCGGCCGAACAGGCCACCCCACCAGTCCTTCAGCGACACCGCTCGTCCTCTCCCGCTCCTCGTTGCCCCGTCAGGTCGTCAGCCGCTCGTCCCCGAGTCGTCGCCCATGTGTCGTCGGCTCGTCTCGTCGGTCTCGGGCCGGCTCGTGATCGGTCGGCGCTCAGCGCCGTCCGTCGCCGAGATCCAGTGACCCGGCGGCCAGGCGCTCGTCGCGTTTCTGCACCCGCTCCAGGTAGTCGCGCGACTTGGAGACCTCGGTCTCGAGCGTGCCGATGGTGGTCGCCATCGTGTCCAGGGCCTGAATCTTGAACGTGTCGATGGCGTCCATCGTCGCGTAGATGTTCTGGAACGCCGCCTGCAGCTGGGGCAGCCCGATGGTGGCCGAGGCCGCCTGCTCCTGGATCTGCACCGAGTTGTCGCGCAGCATCTCGCTGGTGCGCTGGATCATGTCGGACGTCGTGGTGTTCAGCGCCGTGATCTGGTCGAGGACCAGCTTCTGGTTGCCGAGGGCCTGGGCGACGATCACCGCGGTGCGCAGGGCCGAGACGGTGGTGGTCGAGGCCCGGTCGACGCCCTTGATCAGTTCCAGGTTGTTCTTGATCACCACGTCGATGGCCAGGTAGTTCTGGATCGAGACCGCGAGCTGGGTGAGCAGGTCCTGGTGCTTCTGCCGAACGTAGAACTGCACGTCCTGCTGCAGGGACTTCGCCTTCTCCGGGTCGCTGAGCTGCAGCTCGGCGATGCCCGCTGCGAGGCGGGCATCGAGGCGCTCGGCGATGTAGACGTACTGGTTGAGCCGGCCCATGGTGTCCCACAGGTTCTTCTTCTCGGCGTTGAGCGCGGCGTTGTCCTTGCGCAGCTCGTCCTGGCCGGAGTACAGCGCGTTCAGGATCGCGTCGAGGTGCCCCTGGGCGCTCTGGTACTTGCGGAAGTAGTCCTCGACCTTGTCACCGAACGGCAGGATGCCGAACAGCTTCTTGGTGCCCTTGGCGCCCCCCGGGTCGAGGTCCTCAACGGTGCGGCGGAGCTCGATCAGGGTCTTGCCGATCTTGGACCCCTCGGACAGGCCGCCCTCCTGCAGGGCTTTGACCGGCGACTTGAGCAGGGTGTTCGAGGTCTCGGCGGCCCGGCGGATGTCGACGTCGCCCATGGTGCGCACGTCGTTGGCCTTGGCCGTGAAGTTGGGCGAGTTCGGCGACTCCTTGAGCAGCGCGTCGAGGTAGCCGTCGACCTTGGCGTCCAGGCCCGGCACCAGCGCGGCGTCCACCTGTGGGGCGATCTTGGGCGCCTGGGTGGTGGCGACCGCGGCCGGGGCCGCCGGGGGCGTCAGGGTGAGCGTGGCCTCGGCGGCCGGCGGGGCAAGGGGCGTCGGCTCGGTCATCGGGCCTCTCCTCGGGCGCAAGATCGGTAGATGGTCGGTGCGGGTCGGTGCGGGCCCGGCCACGGGGGCAGCCACACGTCGTCCCCGAGTGGCCGATCAGGCAGATGTGCAGGTGACGCCCCGTCAATCTACGCGGTTCCCCCCGCCGAGCGCTGGCGGGCTCAGGGGAGAATCAGGGCAATCCCGGGGTTCGCGCCAGGCCGGTGACGCCACTGTGCTGGGGTTGAGGTCACTGTCACCCCGGTATACCGGGGTGACAGTGCACCATCGACTCACTCAGTGCCCGCCACCCGACCCAGCCGAGGCGCATCGGACAGCAGTGTGCCGACGGGCTGGCGACAGACTGGTGAACCGGGTAGCGACGATCACCGTTCGGCAGACTCATCGATGTGATCGAGCCGGCGCGTCATCGGGGTATGGGTGATCCTTCCCGGGTGGACGCGGAGTTCACCGCGTTCGTGCGGAGCGCGTATCCGCGGCTACTGCGCACGGCGTATCTGCTGACCGGCGAGCCGGGCATGGCCGAGGACCTGGTGCAGACCGTGCTGGCGCGGCTGTTCCTGCGCTGGGAGCGGCTGGCCGGCGTCCGCGATCGGGACGCACTGATCGCCTACGCACGTACCGCCCTGGCTCGCCAGTCCATCTCGTGGTGGCGGCGGGCGTGGCACCGCGAGCGCCCCACCGCCGAACTGCCGGAGCCGCGCGATGCCACCTCGGGAGCGGATCCGCTGACCACACTCGAGAACCGCGACCTGCTGGTCCATGCCCTGGCCCAACTGCCGCCACGACAGCGCGCGGCCGTCGTCCTGCGCTACTTCGACGACCTCACCGAGGCCGCCACCGCAGCGGCGATGGGCTGCTCGGTCGGCACCGTGCGAGCGCACACCTCCCGCGGGATCGCGCGGTTGCGCGACCTGATGACAGCCGGCCCCACGACCACGGGAGGTGCCCGATGAACGACTTCGAACGGCACCTGCCCTCGGCCCTGGCGGAGGCAGCCGAGCGCCTGCCCGGACTGGATCGTCTGGACACCGAAACCGCCGCACGCCGGATCATGACCGCGGGTCGCCGGGTCCGGCGCCGGCGACGCCTCGCCGGGGTCACCGGCCTGGTGGCGCTGGCCGTCGCGCTCGCCATGTCGCTGCCGGACGGTGCGATGACGCGGACGGCGCCACAGCCGGCCGACACGCCGTCCAGCGAACCGAGCGCGCCGAGCGGTGACTGGTCGGCCTCGCTGCCCGAACAGCAAGGCCCACCCCTCGTCCTGGTCAGCGCCGAACGGCCGTATCGAATCTGGTACGACGGGCGAACCGTGCCCGCCCCGGACGGCGTGTCCCGGCTGAGCGGCACCCGCACCACTCCGCACGGAGCGGTGATGGTCGCCGTGGTGGACGCCGAGCTGCCGACCGAGACGAACGCGCTGCTCCTGCTGCCCCCGGGCAAGAACGTGCGCACCCTCCACGCGCCTGCCGGGCAGCAGTTCCTCACCCTGAGCGCCCTCTCGCAGGACGGGCGGCTGGCCTACTTCACCCAGCTGTCGCGCACGGCAACGTCGCCGGGCGATCAGCGGTACGGCGTGGTGGACCTGGTCACCGGGACGGTGGACCTTCACCAGGCGCCCGTGCTGACGCCGTCCGACGGCCAGGTCTGGGGTCCGGCCGGGTTGGTGTCGGTCTCGATCCGGCAGGCGCCGGTGGGGGTGACCGTGTGGCGTCCGGACGGCACCCGCCGATTCGCGCCGATCACCCCGGTCGAGCCCCCGGCCACCGACGGGCAGCCCGTGATCGCCGAGGACGGCACGGCGGTGCTGGTACCCACGACTGACGGCGCCGAGGCGGTGCGCAGCGAGGCCGGGCAGCTCTGCTTCGGCGTCCTGGAGCTGGCGGGCATGACCACTTCGAGGGCGCTGGTGTGCCGTCCGTCGTGGCAGCGCACGGAGGACCTCGCCATCGGACCGGGCGGCCGGTGGCTGCTCGACGGGTCGACCCCGATCGAGATCGCGACCGGACGGCGCGGTGCGGCCATGGTGCCGGGCACCGTCCGGCTGGCCGACCGGTGGACCTGGGTGGATGCCACCCACGCCACCACCCGGCTGGAGGCAGGGGGCACGGTGCTCTGCACGTTCACCGACAGCCGGTGCGCCCGCGTCGTGTACACCGACCCCCCGCCCTTCGGCTGAGAACCCACATCGAATCTTCATCGGATCTGAACCGATCGCGGCCGGTGCAGCGCCGAGGGTGATCGTGTGGCTACCCGGTTCACGCGACGGTTCGCGTCCCCGCTCGTCCTGGCCGCCGTCGTGACGGCGGCCCTGCTGCTCGGCGCCTGCGGGGGCGGTGACCCGGCGTAGTCCCCGGCCGGGACCGCGGTCTCGGCGAGCACCGCGGCACCGGCCGGGACCACGGCCCCGACGGGCAACGGGACACCGGTGAGCAGCGCGCCGTCCGGCGCTGGCTCCGGCGCGCCGGCCCCCGTGGTGACCTCGACCGCGAAGGTCGGCCACGTGCACAACCTCGCCCTGGACGGCGAGCGCCTGCTGATCGGCACGCACGAGGGTCTGTGGGAGCAGCGGCCGGGCGCCGCGCCGTCCCTGCTGTCGAAGCCACCGTTCGACGTGATGGGGCTGGCCGTGGCCGGCACCCGGCTGCTGGCCTCCGGCCATCCCGACGAGGGCCAGGACGCACCGGCCGACCTCGGGCTGATCGCCTCGGACGACGGCGGGCGGTCGTGGCAGACCGTCTCGCTCGGCGGGGCGGTGGACTTCCACCGGCTGGTGGCCGTCGGCCCGGTGGTGCTCGGGGTCTCGGCGCACGACGGGAAACTGCTCCGATCGCGCGATGCCGGGGCGACCTGGCAGGAGCTGGGACGTCCGCCGGTGTTCGACCTGGCCGTCGACCCGGCCGACGCCACCCGGGTCGTGATCACCACCAAGGACGGTCCCCAACTCAGCACGGACGGCGGGACGCGGTTCGCCCCGATCCCCGGCGCGCCGCTGCTCGCCTTCCTGACCTGGACGCCGTCCGGTCTGGTCGCACTTGCCCCGGACGGCGCGGTGCACTCCTCGACCGATGCCGGGCGGACCTGGACCCGCCGCGGCAGCGTGGGCGGCGAGCCGGGTGCCCTGGCCGCGGACGGCGCGCGGCTGGTCGCCCTGGTCGGCCACACCGTGGTCGAGTCGCGCGACGGCGGCGCGAGCTTCGCCCCGCGCCTGGTGCTGCACACCGAGTGACTCAGGCCTGGCTCGGGCCCGGCTCGGGCACGACTCGGGCCTGGCTCAGGCCGGCAACACCGCCGGCCCGCACTCGGCTGCACCCGATCCTGCTTCCGACGTCCGCGATCGAGGGGCGGGCCTTCCCCGCGCATGCCCTGCCCAGGCGGTTGAAGCGAGCGCGACCGGTCGAACCGCCGCTCAAAGTCAGCAGCAGCGTTGACCGCGGTCAGGCTGGTCATCAGGTCTTGGATTGGTGGTGAAGAGAGGCACCCCTCCGCGATCGCGATCGCGATCATCAGGTCCGCGATCCTTCGGCGCGGCGTGCGCCCCAAGGCGACGACGGCCGCGACCACCCGACCGTGGACCCTCGCTGCTTCTGCGTCGAACGGCACGGGATCGAACTCGCTCTCAGCCCGCTGAAGGATCTCCATCCGCCGAGCCCGTTCCTCGTGTTCGCGGTACAGGTCCTGCTCTGCGTCGGGCCGCACCTCGTGCGGCCCTGCCGACAGTTCAACGAGAGTGATCGCGCTGATCGCCATCTCGTCCGGCAACTCGGAAGGCTCGACCCACCGCCGACGCCGACGCAGCGGGATCAGTTCCCCGATGGGATGCCCATCCCGGGTGACAGTGAAGGACTGCCCGTGCTCGACCGAATCCATGATCTCCCGCGAGCGCGACCGGAGGTCTCACTGCGTGATCTCTTTCGCACCCATGTCCCACAGTGAAGCACTCGGTGCTACGCCAGTCGGGACAGGACGGCGACACGATCCGGGGGGGGAACCACAGACCCGTCACATCACTGCAGAGGAGCCACACCCGGGGGCGATTGGGATCGTTCGAGCTGGAGGGTTGCCAAGCCCCTCTCGGTTGACCGCAACGGCTGCGATCGGATCATGACCGGCGAGAATCGAGGTCACCGATTGCTCCACGGAAAGTGCGGGCGGCCTCCTCGAAATGCGGGCGGAATGAGCATCTGTGGCCAATGAAGATGCCGGGTGAGCAACACAAGTAGCGCTCCCGGGACGATCAGGGCGATCCCAACACCTGCGATCGCGTCAACATTCAGATCAATCCCCCAGAGCACCAATAACCATCCCCGCAAGACCATCAGTCCGAGCAGGATTGGCATCATCAATGCTACCAACAAGGCAGACGGAGCGGCGCGCGCGATGCGGAGTTTGTCCTCCCTGGACGTGTTCAGGAAGGAATGGGGCAAGACCTCCAGGACATCCGTTCCCTGATACCGCCATAATTTACGGACACCCCCGAAGGTGACGGATGCAAACCAAACACCACCCAGGAAGCCCAACGAGTACACGCCCATGAGGAGATACGAGGGGCGATCACCGACCTCCGCCACCATCATTTCAGATCGAACCCTCAGCCACCCTTCCACCACAATCGAGACCATCACCAGAGCCTGAACCCCTTTCCGGAGATACAACTATTGGTGCCATTGCCGATGAGTACATCTGCTACCACACCAACCGCCGCCACAGCCAGGACAGGCAGGCCCGCGGCGCCAATGAGGACTGTAGACAGTGCCCCGATGCCGAACGCCAGAACAGTGTTTGCGATACCCGCGCCCGCCGCGCGCCACACGATCTCGGTGCCGTCGCATATCCCATCCGGAGACCGCTCCAGAGCTCCAGACAGAATGGGGAGGCCGCGTCCGACCCATGTCAGTGCATTTGCCGCGGCCTCGAGGTTACCTGCCTTGCGATGGCGTTCTCGTAGGTTGCATGTCGGTGGCGACCTGGCTCGAGGCGACCATTGTCGCCGACGCCCGCTCGGCCGCCCACGGTGCCCGACTCGACGAGATCCTCTCCGCGCTGGGGGTCGAGATCGTCCCGGTGAGCCTGCGGCAGGGTGAGGTGGTTCTCGCGAGATGCGGTCGCCGGCACTGAACCGGCCCGATCCGTCGCGGATCTCCGCTTGCCGCGCGGCGAGCCGTTCGAACTCGGCATCCGCCTCGCCAGAGAGCGCAGGTACTGCGCGACCAACCCGCTCACCGAGGTGCCCAGTTCAGCCGCCCGGCCCCGGGCCTGGCGTTGACCACCCCGTCGGTGCGAGGCGGATAGCGGCTCAGGCGGGCAGGATCGCCGCCGCCACCGCGAGCGCCACGGCAAAGACGGCGGCGGTGGCGACGTCGAAGATCCGCGAGCGCACCAGCAGGCCCAGGCAGTACTTCTCCGGCAGCGCGGCGCGCATCGTCGCCGCCAGGGCCATGGAGGCCGCCAGCAGATAGCCGCCGGCCCGGACGTGGCCCAGCGCGGCGATCACGATCGAGAAGGCCATCACGGTCAGCACGAGCACGAAGGCGAACCGCCGGCTCGGCGGCACCTCCCACTCGACCACGTGCGCTCCCGCTCGACTCGGCTGCTCCGATCCTGCCACCAACGCGTCGCCCCCACGCATCAGGCGTGACCGCCTCGTCACCCGGCACGACCGGATGGCTCAGCATCGCCGCACGTCTTCATCCAGAGTTGTCGATCTGGTCACGACACGGCGGGCCAGCGCCATAGGCTGCGCGGCGTCCCACGCGACACGGAGTGGGTGGGCGAGGCGAGGCGAGGGAGCCTGGTCATGAAGCGATTGCGCGCCGTGACGACACCTGCGAACGCGCCAAGGGTGCCTCGCCGCCCCCTACGAGCAGTGCTCGTGGTCTTCTCGGTCCTGGCCATGGCCTTGGTCTCGACGGTGGTGAGCGCTCCGGCACGAGCGGCCGAGATCGATCACGGCACCCTGGTGACCGGCTCGGCCACCACGCTCGTGGCCGAGCAGGTCGGCGACGTGCACACCTACCGACTCACCCTGCCGTCGAGCACGCGGCTGGTGGTCGACCCGCCGCCGTTCGGCGCGATCCCGACCCTCGCCGTCCAGGTGACCGACGAAGCCGACGGCAGCGTCCTGACCACCGGCTACCTCGGGCAGGACCCGAACCTCTCCTTCTCTCGACGTGGGTTCACCGTGACCTCGGCTGCCACCGAGCGCTCGATCCTGATCGCACTGACCGCGGTCACCACAGGCAGCATCGCGTTCACCGCTCGCCTCGGCGCGGACATCGGCCCGACGCCGTTGGCCTGGGACACCCCGGTGACGATCACGCAGACCTCGGCCTACCAGGACCACTTCCTCACCCTGACCGGGGTCCCCGGTCGCCGGCTCGGCCTGACCGTCACGAACTCGACCCTGAGCCGGGGGCGGATCACCGTCGAGGCGGACGCCACGACCTACGGCCCGGTGGTCACAACGGTTACTGCGCCGTCTTTCGCCTTCGACTGGCCGATGACCGCCACCACGTACACGGTGCACGTGGCCGGTGGCATCCCGCTCGGGTCGCTGACCCTCGCCGCCACCGCCATCGCGGACATCACGGGTGAGGTCACCTACGACGTCGCCGAGACGATCACCTTCTCCAGTTCTCTGGCGACCTACCGCAAGACCCTGCCCGTCGTGGACGGCGCCCGGCTGCGGCTCGACGTCACGGCATCCACACTGCCGACAAACCTCGAGAGCGCCAGGGTGTCGGTGATCACCGGGGGCGTGGAGAAGTCGCTCGGCTCGACCTCCGGCGCGCCGTACGTCCTCGCCTCCAGCACTCTGATGTCGGGCACGGGAACCCAGACCGTGGTCATCCGGCCGGTCGGAGCCGGATCCATGACCCTGCGCTGGACGGCGCAACCGGACTACCCGCTGGCATCCGCCGTGTGGGAGGTCGCCCAGCCCCTGGCCTTCGACGAGCCGTTCAAGGCCCGACCGTTCGCGGTGACCATCGATCCGACAACGCTGGCGGACCCGACCCTGCTGCCCCGCGTCACGGTGCAGGTCTCGGACAGCACGCTCGGCGCCACCGCAGGCGGCATGGCCACGTGTTCCGGCGTGGCGCTCACCTCACGGCCTGAGGCGCCCGGCGGCACCGTGTCCACGGTGACCGGGGCCACCCCGTTCGACATCACGCTCGACCTGACGATCGCCACCTCGTGGACGGTGACTGTGAGCCCGGGCCACTGCACGGGCTCGGCCACCGTGCGCTTCCACCGGGTGCAGGCGTCGAGATTCCCCATGACGCTCGGCACCGACACGGTCGCAACGGTCAACCCGGACACGA
This sequence comes from Kineosporiaceae bacterium, assembly GCA_016794595.1. Taxonomy (GTDB): domain Bacteria; phylum Actinomycetota; class Actinomycetes; order Actinomycetales; family Kineosporiaceae; genus JADJPO01. The sequence goes on along the minus strand of JAEUJN010000066.1, from coordinate 30,385 downwards.
CCGAACTGACCTTCGCCGCTCCCGGTGGCGAAGCTGCGGGCGACGCCATCGTGGTGCGGGGGGTGGACCTGCAGACCCCCGACGGCAGCGCCTACCCCGCCGAACTGATCTTCGAGCAGGACGGGGTCCGGACCGGTCCGACTCAGCTGCCGCTGGACGCCGCCGGGTTGACCTTCGCCCTGCCACAGGGCATTGACGCCACCCGGACCTGGAACGTGATCGTCCCGACGATCGCTCAGGGCAGTGGCAGCGTGAGGATCGCCCTCGTCCAGGGGGCCAGCACCTCGACCCAGGTCACGGTCCCGTCGTCCACGCAGGTCGTGGTCGGCTCTGCACGAGATGTCCGGGACCTGACCTTCACCGCCTCCGCCGGACGACGGGTGGTGGTCAACGCCTCCAGCAGTTCGCCGGTGCAGGTGCGCCTGCTGGACGCTTCGGGCGCGACGCTCGCCGAACCGGACGTCAACGGCTTCCTGGAGCAGGCGGTCACGGCGTCCGGGGGCTACCGGGTGCGCGTCGAACCGCTGGCCCAGCAGGCGCGGGTCGCCACCGCGACGATCGGCGTGCGGTACGCCCGCGACCCGGTGTTCAACGCCCCCGGTACCAGCGTGATCTCGTGGTCGGCGGGTGGGAACCCGAGGGCCGAACTGCGCATGGCCAAGGGGCAGCGCCTGACGGTCCGGGCGACCTCCGCAACCTGGTCACCGCTGACCTCTCTGGTGACCGGCACGGTCACCGGCCAGCGGGGCCTGGCCTGCTCGTTCGAGCTGCGCAGCGGCGAGGAGAGTTTCACCGACTGCCCCGCCGTGCCGGTGAGCGGCAGCTACCGGATCACGCTCGACCCGAGCGGTTCGGCGGCAGGCTCGGTGCGGCTGACCACGGCGCTGATCCGTGACCTGGCCGTGGGCACCTCGCTCGGAACACCGATCATGCTGCGGTTCACCGAGCCGGGTCAGGTCGCAAGGCTGTCGCTGCGCCTGTCCCGGGACACCCACCTCGGGTGGGCGCTGGCCGCACCGGCCGGGTTCAGCGGCACCCTCGCCGTGACCGATGCCGCCGGCAACTACGTCGCCAGCGCGCTCACCGAACCCATCGGCACCTTCGACCCGGTGTTGCCGGCGGGCAGCTACACGGTCACCCTCGACCCGGACGGCGTGCAGACAGGCACGGTGAGACTCACCCTGCGTGCCGCCCCCTGAGCGCAGGCCGGCGCACCCACCAGGGGGTGTCGTAGGGGAAGCTCTCGGCGACGCTCAGCGCCACCGCGACGCTGGTGCCGACCGAGAGGTCTGCCCGTCGATCAGCGCTGGTCGGCATCGCACAGCGCCTGCACGTCGGCATCGGTCACGACCGTGCCCGCGGCGGGAACGGTCAACCAGCCGTCGTCCTCGACCAGATCGTCCGTGGCGATCGGGCGGACCCTCAGGTCGGCTGCGTCGGACTCCACCTCGACCTCGCCGGCCCCGGCAACCCCCCGCTACATGTCAAGAAAGTATCCCGCTAGATGTAAAGTAGAGAATAGGCTAGATGCAAAGTTGCGCCCTCGGAGGTGACAGCACCGTGGACTACCACCCCCGGTGGGTCGACCTCGAGCTTGACGAGCTGACGGCACTTCCCGCGGTCGCCCTCGACGGCGCCAAGGGGGTGGGCAAGACGAAGACCGCTGCCCGCCGCGCCCGTTCGGTTCTGCGCATGGACGACCTTCGGGACCGGGAACTGCTCGACGCCTACCCGGACCGGCTCCTGGAGGTCCCCGCTCCGGTGCTCATCGACGAGTGGCAACGCCATCCCGCGGTCTGGGATCTGGTTCGCCGAGCCGTTGACGAGGATCGTGCCCCGGGTCGCTACCTCTTGACGGGCAGTGCCTCGGTGCCCGCCGACGTCCCGATCCATTCCGGTGCCGGTCGGATCGTCCCGGTGCGGATGCGCCCGATGGCACTCACCGAACGACCGGGGATCCACCCGATGATCGGTCTGGGTGACCTGTTGGGGCCGGCACCGACCGCCGTACAGGGTTCCACCGATGCCCTCCTGCCGGATTACGCCGAAGCCATCTGCGCCACGGGCCTGCCGGGTCTTCTCGGTCAGACGGATCGTGCACGTCGACGTTCCGTGAGGGGCTATCTCGACAGCATCCTCGACCGGGATGTACCCGACCTCGGCCGCGGGGTGAGACGCCCGGCAGCGCTGCGCGGCTGGCTCCGGGCCTATGCCGCGGCGACCAGCACCACGGCGAGCTACGCGACGATCCTGGCTGCGGCCACGGTCGGGGACGGTGATCCGCCGTCGCGACCCACGGCTCAGGCCTATCGCGACGTGCTGTCGCGGATCTGGTTGCTCGATCCGCTGCCGGGCTGGGCCCCCGTGACCTCCTCGCTCCAGCGTCTGCAGGTTGCACCCAAGCATCATCTGAGCGATCCGGGCCTGGCGGCTGGCCTGCTCGGCGCAACGCCCGCGAGTCTCATGGCCGGGCAGGGCCACGCGCTGCGGCCATCGGGACTGCTCGCATCGCTGTTCGAGTCGCTGGTCGTGCTGACGGTCCGCGTCGCAGCGCAAGTACACGGGGCCGAGGTCTTCCACTGTCGAACCCGCGACGGCGATCACGAGATCGACCTGATCGTCGAGAACCCCGATGGTTCGGTCGTCGCCCTGGAGGTCAAGCTCGGCGCAACGCCTTCCGACGCCGATGTTCGCCATCTCACGTGGCTCGAGACCCGTCTTGGAGAACGGGTTCGAGACGCCGTCGTGGTGACGACCGGGCGCGACGCCTATCGTCGGCGAGATGGGATCGCCGTGGTCCCGCTGGCCCTCATCGGGCCCTGACCACCAGCACGACGGGACGACGCACCAGGCGCGATCGCGTGATCATCCTGGCGCGACCGGACGGCGCAGGGGTCGAGGGCAAGGGGCCTGGTCGTGCGGCGATCTCGTGCAGAGCCGACAGCCATGAACGTCCCAGCTGGGACGTGTTCGGGCCGCCCGGTCGACGTCGGCGCATGGCCCCACGAACCTCGTGACCGGCGAGGCTCAGCGCCACCGCGACGCTGTGCCGACCAGGACTCGGTCCCGTCGATCAGCGCTGTTCGGTATCGCGCAGCGACTGCACGCCGGAATCGGCCAGGGCATCGCGGTGGACGGCGAGGGTCGCCGGGTCGCTGTCGAGTCGCCAGTCGCGCTCCTTGTCCTCGTGGAAGAGGACCACCCGGTTCGCCCGGGGGAAGGCCTGCGTGGCGTAGAGCGCGGCGAACCAGTCGGCCTGCGCCCCGGGAGCCCCGGACGGCGCCGGCGCGCAGCCGAGCTCGGCCACCACGAACGGCGCGCTCGGGTGCAACCGGCCCAGCCGGGCGTACATGGGCGCGATCACCTGCTCGGCGGTGGCCAGCGGCGTGCCGTCCTCGGCCCAGTCCCAGTTGAACCCGTCCACCCCGATGGCATCGACCCAGTCGGCACCTGGCCAGTACCGCTCCACCGGGGTCGACCCCTCGTCGGTGGTGTTGGCGCAGAACAGGAATCGCGGGCGCGAGGACTCAGCCTGCCGGGACTCACTCGCCGGCGCCCGGCTCCCCTGGGCCAGCGTCACCACGTGGCGCCACGCTGCCTGCCACTGCTCGACGTCGCGCACCCCGCCGTCCTCGTGATCGACCGACCACGTCTGCCAGGGCCCGTTCATCTCGGCGAAGGGGCGCAGCAGTACCTGCCCGCGGTGCCGGGCCGCCTGCTCGAGGAAGTCGGTCAGGTAGTCGTCCCACGCGCCGTCCAGGAGATCGGCGAAGTCGACGTCCACCGGCTCCCAGGAGATCACCAGGTCGTGCCCGGGCAACCGGGCGGACACCTCGGCCGGCCAGGGCGTGTGCCAGTCCGCGTACAGCGAGACCAGCCGGATCGAGGCCCCGAGCGCCCGCTCCAGGTCCTCGTGCGCCGCCACCGGGTCGGCGCCCGCCGTCCAGGCCCCGAACTCGGCCGAGCGACTCAGGGCTGGCGCCGGCGTCCCGCCCGGTGCGGGTGACCCGGTCGATCGCGCCGATCCGCACCCCGCCAGCAGGCTCGCGGCCCCGGCGACGAACCCGGTGGCGGCGAGCCCGAGCACGGCTCGGCGACTCGGGTACGACGTGCCCATGACTCCTCCTCGGCCGACCCGCCGTCCCGGTTGACCTGCCCGAGGGGCCGGGCCGTCGGCGTCACCTCGTGGTCCTGGCCTCCAGCCAGGTGCGGAAGGCGGGCACGTCCAGGTCACCGGCCTCGACCAGGGTCTTCAACTGAACCGAGTCCGAGGTGTCGGCGGGAGCCCCGAAGGCGGCCAGGACCTCCGGCACGGTCACGGCCGGGAAGGCGTCCACCACTTGCCTGACCGTCATCGAGCCCCGCACCTCCGCGGCCACCGCAGGCGCCGCCGCCGGGCCCGAGATGCCGGTCGGTGCACCCTGAGAGCTCATCGAGGCCATGCCCGGCCCGGTGGTCCGCCACCAGCCGGCAGCCAGGGCCACCGAGACCGCGATCACGGGGATCAGCACCAGGACCCCCAGGTACACCGCCACCGGCAGCCGCCGGGTACCGATCCGGGTACGGGTCGGAACCGGATGGCGATGGGCCGGCAACTGGAGGGTCGGCGGCTCGACACGGGTCATCGGGGACTCCTCAGGGGAACTGGAAGGGCCAGGGTCACCCCGAGAGCAGGGGCGCTGGGGCAGGCGGCGACACAGTCCAGACACCCGATGCACGAGGTGTCCGTCACCCGGGTGCGGGTGTTCACCGGGATCGCCATCGGGCAGGCCCGGTTGCACAGGTCGCAGCCCAGGCATCCCGCGGCGTCCCGCTGGACGGCGACGGGACTGAGCGCACCCAGCGCGGCCTGCACCGCGCCCAGCGGGCAGGCGTATCGGCAGAACGGCCGCTCGACGAACACCGCGAGCACGGTCGTGGCCACCAGGACGGCGAAGGCCAGCGACAACTCGAACTCCACCACCGAGATCAGGGCGATCCAGGGGTCGGCCTCGCGGAAGACCATCGTGCCGGTGACCGCCGCTCCGATCACCGCCCACGCCAGCACGAGCCACCGGCCCCACCGCAACACGCGATCCGTTCGCCGCCAGGCCCTGCCTGCCGCCAGGTGCTCCAACCGCCGACGCAGCCTGCGCAGCGGGGGGACCCGGGATGCGAGCCACCCGGTCACCCCGTGGAGCCATTCCTGCAGGGACCCGAGGGGACACAACCACCCGCAGAACGCGCCCCGGACGGTGAGCGCCAGCCCGATCACGGCCGCGGCCAGGACCACGTTGGCCAGATGGGTGTGCGGCACGGTACGACCCGTCGTGATCAGGGTCCACAGGGTCTCGAACCCGCCGAACGGGCAGAAGCTCTCCGCCGACGAGCCACCCGTGGCGTGACCGAACACCAGCCACCCGACCCCACCGACCACCAGCGCCTGCACCGCGCGGCGCGCCCAGCGCACCCGCCGGCTCCAGCCCGGCGTCCGACGAGCGACGGTCACCCTCGCCGGCGAGGCCGGCGTCGGTGAGGGGGGTGTACCGGGGGTCACGAGATCAGCCATCACCGCTCCTTCGACGATGCACCGAGCATCGTCGGGGCGGGCGGAGCCCTCGCGGAGCCGCCGTGGAGATCGTGTGGAGGCGGACCGCCCGGACGTCAGGCGAAGGGGTTCTCCACCCGAATGCCGCCGTAGTCGACGGTCGGGCTCAGATCCTCCGAGAGCACCACGTCGCAGCCGGCGGACCGGGCAGCCTCCAGGACCGCGGCGTCCCAGTAGGAGATGCCGTGGCGACGGTGGGTCGCGATGGCGGCTGTGACGATCTGCGGGGTGAGCGAGACGACGGGAAATCGCTGGAAGGTCGAGACGAGTTCAGCCGCGACCGAGCCGTCCAGCCGGTCTGGGCGACCGATCCGGGTGGCCTGGACGTAGAACTCCTGCAACACCTGCACCGACAGCACGATGTCGCCACCGTCGAGCAGGGCGGTGGCGACAGCGGCCTTCTGCTCCTCGCGTGGATCGGTCGAGATGGCGTAGAGCAGGACGTTGGTGTCAGCGAGTCGCACGGTCGTGCAACTCGTCTCGAGAGATACGGTCGCCGGCACTGAACCGGCCCAATCCCGCGCGAATCTCCCGTTGGCGCGCCGCGAGCCGCTCGAACTCGGCATCCGCCTCGACCAGGGAGCGCAGGTACTGTCCCACCAACCCGCTCACCGAGGTGCCCTGCTCAGCCGCCCGAATCCTCGCCTGGCGGTAGACCTGCTCGGGCACCCGGACGGTGATGTTCTTCATCTCCACAGTCACACAGTGCCACAGTTCCACAGTCTGTGCGATAGAGGGCGTCGTCCTCAGTGCGCGAAGTGCCGTGCCCCGGTCAGGTACATGCTCACCCCGGCCGACCGGGCCGCCGCGATGACCTCCTCGTCCCGCACCGATCCGCCCGGCTGCACGACCGCGCGCACCCCGGCGTCCAGCAGGACCTGCAAGCCATCGGCGAACGGGAAGAACGCATCCGAGGCGGCCACCGCCCCGCGGGCCCGCTCCTCGCCCGCGCGGGCCACCGCCAGCCGGCAGGAGTCCACCCGGTTGACCTGGCCCATCCCGATCCCGACCGTCGCCCCGCCCGCCGCCAGCAGGATCGCGTTCGACTTCACCGCCCGCACCGCGCGCCAGGCGAAGGCCAGCTCGGCCAGCGTCGCCTCGTCCGCCGCCTCACCGCTGACCAGCCGCCAGGACGCCGGGTCGTCCCCCGGGGCATCGATCCGGTCCCGGTCCTGGGCGAGCATGCCCCCGGTGACCGGGCGCAGCTCGATCAGGCTCGGCCGGTAGCCGTCGGTCAGCTCGATCAACCGCAGGTTCTTCTTGGCCGACAGCAGCGCATACGCATCGGCCTCGAAGGACGGCGCCACCACCACCTCGGTGAAGATCTCCGCGAGCCGGCGGGCCATCGCCACCGTCACCGGACGATTGGCGGCCACCACCCCGCCATAGGCCGACACCGGGTCACAGGCGTGAGCCCGCGCGTGCGCGTCGGCGATGTCGCTCCCCTCGGCGGTCACGGCGATCCCGCACGGGTTGGCGTGCTTGATGATCGCCACTGCCGGGTCGGCGAAGTCGAACGCCGCCCGCACCGCCGCGTCGGCGTCCACGTAGTTGTTGTAGGACATGTCCTTGCCGTGCAGCTGCGTCGCCTGGGCGATCCCCGGCAGGGCACCCGCGCCCTCGTCCACGTAGAGCGCGCCGCGCTGGTGCGGGTTCTCGCCGTAGCGCAACACCGCCGCCCGCTCCAGGGCCAGCCCGGCGTGCGCCGGCCAGCCGCCGTTCGTGCCGTCCTCGTCGGCGAGCTGCTCCCCGAACCAGGACGCCACCGCGACGTCGTAGGCCGCGGTGTGGGCGAAGGCCCGCGCCGCCAGCCGGCGCCGGGCGGCCAGGTCGAACCCGCCGCCACCGACCGCCTCGATCACCTCGGCGTAGTCGGCCGGGCTGGTCACGATCGCCACGCTCGGGTGGTTCTTGGCCGCGGCGCGCACCATCGACGGCCCGCCGATGTCGATCTGCTCAACGCACTCGTCAGGGGTGGCGCCGGAGGCAACCGTCGCGCGGAACGGGTAGAGGTTGGAGACCACCAGGTCGAAGGCCTCGATGCCCAGCTGCTCGAGCTGGCGCACATGGTCGGGCAGGCGGCGGTCGGCCAGGATCCCGGCGTGGACGGCGGGGTGCAGGGTCTTCACCCGCCCGTCCAGGCACTCGGGAAAGCCGGTCAGCTCCTCGACTCTGGTCACCGGCACGCCGGCCGCGGAGATCCGGGCGGCAGTCGAACCGGTCGAGACCAGCGCCACTCCGGCCTGGTGCAACGCGACGGCCAGCTCCTCCAGCCCCGTCTTGTCGTAGACCGACAGCAGTGCCCGCCGGATCGCGACCCTGTCGCTGCTCATGCCCTCACCCTTCGCTGCCACTGCCCTGTGCCCTGCCTGACGTGCCCGCGTCCGGCGTGCCCGCGTCTCGTGCGCCTGCGTCTCGTGCGCCCCTGTCCGGGTCCCCCAGCCGGACCCGGCGTCCCTGGACCTGCCACCCCTCGCCGGTCATCCGGCGCACCACCTCGACCAACAGTTCCCGCTCGACCACCTTGATCCGCTCGTGCAGCCGCGCCTCGTCGTCCCCGTCGAGCACCTCGACGGCGCGCTGGGCCACCACCGGGCCGGAATCCACCCCGGCGTCCAGCAGGGTCACCGTGGTACCGGTGACCCTCACCCCGTAGGCGAGAGCGTCCCGGACGGCGTGCGCGCCGGGGAAGGCGGGCAGCAGCGCGGGGTGGGAGTTGATCGTGCGGTCGGCGAACCGGGTCAGGTAGGCGTCCCCGAGCAGCCGCATGAAGCCGGCGAGCACCACCAGGTCGGGGGTGAACACCTCGACCGCCTTCGCCACGGCGAGATCCCAGGTGGCGCGGTCGTCGAAGTCGCCCGGGCGAACCACGGCCGTGGCCACCCCGGCGGCGCGCGCCCTGGTCAGCCCGTGGGCGTCGTCCCGATCGCTGATCACCCCGGTGACCGTGTACGCCCTATCCGCCGCACCGGGGTCGCTCTGCCCATCGGCACAGTCGTCCAGCAGCGCCTGCAACAGCGTGCCCGAGCCGGAGACCAACACGACCACGTTCGCGGGACGGCTCACGGCCCTGACGATATCGATCCGCCGACACCGCCGCTGAGCCGCCCCGGCTCGGCCGGCTCGCGATCGAGCCCGGGCGTCAGGGCGTCCGGGTGCGGCGCCGGGCGAGGGCATCGGCCAGCGCCGGCGCCACCTGACGCACCAGCACCACCAGCGCCACCCCGATCATGACCTCGATCGCGACCGTGCCGGCCACCAGCCACGGGGTGGGGCCGACCTGGCTCATCCGCCCGGGTCCGGCCGGGCCGCCGCTGGCCCAGGCCAGCACTCCGAGTGCCAGGCCGGATCCGCCGGCCAGGACGAGCAGGTCCTGGATGGCACCGAGGATCGGCGAGCGGTCGGCCCGCTCCCCCGCGCGCAGTAGCCGCGACCCGCCGACGACGCCGGCGAGCACGCCGCTGGCCACGACGGCGATCGCGTAGCCCGGCATCGGGCCGGGGTCGGGCAGGGCCCCGAGCACGGGCAGCGCCGGCAGGGGACCCAGGGTGCTGGTCAGCGGCGAGATCTCGGTGCCGGTGCCGAGGGCGAACCCCGGCCCGGCGAGCAGGCAGGCCGCCCAGATCACCAGGTTGGGTAGCAGCAGCAGCTGGAGCAGGGTGATCATCGCCGCGCCGACGAATCCCCCGCCCAGCGCCGCGTACAGGTCGATCACCCGGCCGGCACCGAATCCGAGCCCGACCAGCAGGGCCAGCGCCCCGGCCCCCAGTTGGACGGCGACGGTCAGGCCGACGGGGGCCAGGTACCGGCGCACCTCACCGGCCAGCGCGTCCGGCACCAGCCGCGGGACGGCGGCCAGGCCCGCCCGCAGGCGTCCCCCCTGGGCGTAGGCCAGACTGCCGAGACCACCGCCGAGGGCGGCAATCACCGTGGGGCCGGCGACCGCCTGCCACAGGATCGGGCGGGCCAGGTCGGTGGCCGCGAGCGAGGCGGCCAGGGCCCCGATCGCCCCGTGGGTCAGCGCCATGGTCACCAGCGCGGAGCGGGGCATCGGGGTGGGCTGGGCCCGGCTCGCGCCCGAGGCGATCCGGTCCGCCTGGGGGTCCAGGCTGCGGCTCACCCGGATGCCGGCGTAGGCGCAGGCCAGCAAGGGGATCAGCGCGGCCCCCAACGGCACCAGGCCCAGGTGCCCGCCGTCCACGGCCAGGCCGGTGTGCTGGGCGAGCAACCACAGCGCCGTCCCGAGCTGCACCACCTCGAGCCACGAGGTCGTGCCGCCCCCGCTGGCCACCCAGGTGAGGACCACCGGGACCAACACGACGACCAGGGACGCCGCCGCGGCCTGGAAGGCGGCCAGGGCGCCCGCGGCCGGGGTCAGGGGAATGACGTCGGCACCCGGCAGCGAACCGCTCACGGACAGCATGGATGGCTGGCCGGCCGATCGGGTCGAGGAGCGCGGACTCACTCCCTCATGCTCACCCGGCCAGCCACCCGCACGGTCCGCGACTCGCCGGGGAAGCAGACACCGGCGAGGCCGTCGGGCAGGATGCGCCCCGTGAGAACAGCCGCCATGTCGGCGTCCAACGGTCCGAGTCGCCGCACGATCGCTGCCTGGATCATCGGGGCCCTGGTCGCGGGCCTGGGCACCGGGGTCGTCCTGGGCATCCTGCGCCCCTCGGGGACGCAGACCGTGGCCGCCTCCGCAGACGCCACGTCCGAGGGAGCCACCCCGACGCCGTCCGTGACTGCCAGTGCGTCCGCCTCCCGATCACCGTCGAGGTCAGCCTCGGCTCCCGCCCCGCAACCGGCAGTGTTCGTCGCCACCCCGTGGGACACCAAGGGTCTCGAGCTGTCGAACCTGAAGACCGTGCGGCGGACCGACACCGGCGCGATCGAGATCACCGTCGACCGGCTCACCTTCCACACGGGCAAGAAGGCGGCGGACTACTTCGCCAAGCACCCCGAGCTGGAGCCGGCCGAGTTCGCGATCGAGAACCAGAACCGGCGGATCTACACCTTCACCCTGGTCCCCGGGACGCCGATCTTCCTCGGCCCGATGATCGGCCAGACCGACCCACCCCGGGCCGCGGACGCCGGCCAGCTGGTCGACGGCTTCGCCCGGGCGTCGGCTGCCGGCACCGAGGTCTTCGTCTGGCTGAGGCACGACAACAAGGACAAGGGCTGGGTCAGCTACCTGGCCGAGCAGTACTTCCCCTGACCCCACGTGCCGAGAGTGCTGATCTCCCCCGGTAAGTGGGGGAGATCAGCACTCTCGGCGTCGGAGTTTGTCCACAGGTCCCGGGAGCGGGTGTTCGGGGCAGGCGCGCTGGGGCACGGTGAGCAGGTGTCGGACGACGTGCCACGCCGGGCCGGGCGCCAGGCGGGCAGCTTCACCCGGGCCCAGGCGCTCGCCGAGGGGTGGACGCCGCGTCAGGTGGAACGCCGGCTCGATGCCAGGCGGTGGCGCCGGGTTCTGGGCCACGGACTGACCGCCGAGCCCTCCCCCGACCCGGCGTTGCGACGAGCATGGGCAGCGGCCCTGACCTGGGAGGGGGCAGTGGTCGCGCACGAGCTGGCCGGCGCCGTCCACCGGTTCCCGGCATCGGACGCCGGGCAGCCAGGGCCGATGCGGGCCGCGGCCTCGGTGATCGTCGAGACGGCCCGCCGGCCCACAGGCGGCCTGGTGCCGGTGCGTGCCCGGGTCTGGCCCGGGGACGTCGTGCGGGTCGCCGGGCTCGCGGTCACCTCCCGCGAGCGCACCGCCGTGGACCTGTTGACCACGCGCCCGTGGTCCCAGGCGCTGGATCTGTTCGCCTGGCTGTCCTCTCGACAGATCCTGTCCGAGGACGCACTCGACCGTCTCCTGCGCCGGCGATCAGGATGCCGCGGGACCACTCAGTTGCGCCGGCTGGCCGCCCTCACCGAGAGCGGCGCGGTCAGCCCGGCCGAGCGGATCACCCACGACCTGCTGACCTCGGCAGGGATCACCGGGTGGCGGGCGGGGGCTCGGATCGTCGACGGCACCGGGCAGATCATCGCCGTGGTGGACCTGTTGTTCGAGGCGGAACGGTTGATCATCGAGATCGACGGGTACCGCGCCCATGCCGGCCGGGACGCGTTCGTGGCCGACCGCCGCCGGCAGAACCTGATGACCGCGCTCGGCTATCGGGTGCTGCGGTTCACCTGGGACGACCTCACCCGGCGTCCCGACGTGGTCATCGCCACCATCCGCCGGATGCTGAACGCCGAGAGTGCTGATCTCCCCCGGTAAGTGGGGGAGATCAGCACTCTCGGCGCGGGGTCAGAGCGAACTGATGATCTCGCGCATCAGCACGGCGGTCTCGGACGGCGTCTTGCCGACCTTCACCCCCACGGCCTCGAGGGCCTCCTTCTTGGCCTGCGCGGTGCCCGAGGAGCCGGACACGATGGCGCCGGCGTGGCCCATGGTCTTGCCCTCGGGCGCGGTGAAGCCGGCGACATAGCCGACGACCGGCTTGGTGACGTTGGCCTTGATGAAGTCGGCGGCCCGCTCCTCGGCGTCGCCACCGATCTCGCCGATCATCACGATCGCCTTGGTCTCCGGGTCGGCCTCGAAGGCAGCCAGGCAGTCGATGTGCGTGGTGCCGATGACCGGGTCACCGCCGATGCCGACGCCGGTGGTGAAACCGATGTCGCGCAGCTCGTACATCATCTGGTAGGTCAGCGTGCCGGACTTGCTGACCAGGCCGATGGGGCCCTGCTTGGTGATGTTGGCCGGGATGATCCCGGCGTTGGACTGCCCGGGCGAGATAATGCCGGGGCAGTTGGGGCCGATCAGCCGGGTGGCGCCGGAGTTCTGCGCGTACTGGAAGAACTCGGCACTGTCGTGCACGGCGATCCCCTCGGTGATCACCACCCCGAGCGGGATCTTCGCGTCCACCGCCTCGTGCACGGCACCTTTGGTGAACTTGGCCGGCACGAAGATCACGGTCACATTGGCCCCGGTGGCCGCGACGGCCTCGGAGACCGAGCCGAACACCGGCACGCTCACCCCGCCGTCGAACTCCACACTCTGGCCACCCTTGCCGGGGGTCACGCCACCGACGATCTTGGTGCCGAAATTGATCATCCGCTGGGTGTGCTTGCGGCCCTCGGAGCCGGTCATCCCCTGGACGATCACCAGGCTGTTGCTGTCGAGAAAGATCGCCACGGTCAGGCTCCCTTGCTGATCTCGATCGAGGCCAGTTCGGCGGCGCGGTGCGCGGCGCCGTCCATGGTGTCCAGCAGTTCCACGTTGGGCAGGTTCGCCTCGGCGAGGATCTGGTGCGCCAGCTCGGCGTTGTTGCCGTCCAGCCGCAGCACCAGCGGGTGGGTGACCGCCTGCCCGTGCGAGGCCAGCAACTCGAAGGCCTGCACGATGCCGTTCGCGACGGTGTCGCACGAGGTGATGCCACCGAACACGTTGACGAACACGCTCTTGACCTGCGGGTCGGACAGGATCAGCTCGAGCCCGTCGGCCATCACCTGGGCGCTGGAGCCGCCGCCGAGGTCGAGGAAGTTGGCCGGCTTGACGCCGTACTCCTCGCCGGCGTAGGCGACCACGTCCAGGGTGGACATCACCAGCCCGGCGCCGTTGCCGATCACGCCGACCTCGCCGTCCAGCTTGACGTAGTTCAGGCCCTTGGCCTTCGCCCTGGCCTCGAACGGGTCGGCCGCGTCGTGATCGTGGTACTGCTCGTGGTCGGGGTGGCGGAAGTCGGCGTTGGCGTCGAGGGAGACCTTGCCGTCGAGGGCGATGATCGCGCCGTCCTCGGTCTTGACCAGCGGGTTCACCTCGACCAGCGTGGCGTCCTCGGCGACGAAGACCCCCCACAGCTTCTGCACGACCGGCGCGATGGACGCCGCGAGGTCACCCTCGAAGCCTGCCTTGGCGACGATCTCGGCCGCCTTGGCCTCGTCGATCCCGGTGATCGCATCGACCGGCACCTTGGCCAGGGCCTCCGGGCGCTCGACCGCGAGGGTCTCGATGTCCATGCCGCCCTCACGCGAGCACATCGCCAGGTACGTGCGGTTGGCCCGGTCGAGCAGCACCGAGAAGTAGTACTCCTCGGCGATCTTGGCGCCCTGGGCGATCATCACCCGGTGCACGGTGTGACCCTTGATGTCCATGCCGAGGATCTCGCCCGCCCTGGCGGCGGCCTCCTCGGGAGAGTGCGCCAGCTTGACCCCGCCGGCCTTGCCGCGGCCGCCGGTCTTCACCTGCGCCTTGACCACTACCGTGCCCCCGCCCAACTGCTCCGCCGCGGCGCGCGCCTCGTCGGGGGTGGTGGCGACGACGGCATTCAGTACCGGTACGCCGTGGGCGGCGAACATGTCGCGCGCCTGGAATTCGAACAGATCCACTCTGCGTCCTCACCGTCGGTGTGTGCGAACAGTCGCGAGTGCGCTCTCGTCAACCGGCACGTGCGGACGCCGTGCACGGCTGGGTGCGCGCCGCGCCAGCCTAGCCCCGAGGCACGGGGGGTGGACCGGTCGGCACGTGCCGCTGGTCACGTTGAACCGAACCACGCGCCGGACGGCGTGCCGCCGGTCACCGTGCACGACCGGTGGCCGCTCGTGCGGGTGGGGGGCGTGCCCTGACGGGCTCGGACTCAGGCTCAGGCGGCACCCACACACCCGAGCCCGCGCTCGGCCGCAAGCGGCCTTGCTGGGCTCAGGCGGCACCCACACACCCGAACCCGCGCTCGGCCGCAGGCGGCCTCGCTGGGCTCAGGCGGCGACGCCGACGTTGGCGCGGACCCAGTCGACGATCTCGTGCATCGCGGCCCCGGGGGTGAACACCTTGCGCACCCCCAGGCGCTCCAGCTCGGCGACGTCGGCGTCCGGGATGATCCCGCCGCCGAAGACCACGATGTCGGCGGCGTCCTTGGCCCTCAGCAGGTCGACCACCCGGGCGAACAGGGTCAGGTGCGCGCCCGACAGCACGGACAGGCCGACCGCGTCGGCGTCCTCCTGGATGGCCGTCTGCACGATCTGCTCGGGCGACTGGTGCAGCCCGGTGTAGATGACCTCCATGCCCGCATCGCGCAGCGCCCGGGCGACCACCTTGGCCCCTCGATCGTGCCCGTCCAGCCCGGGTTTGGCGACGACGATCCGCAGCGGGGCCATAGCGATCCTCCAGGGCTCGAGGTGCAGCGCCCCGCGGCACGCGAGGGCGATGTGTCCTGCGGCGAGCGTAGAACGCCCTCCCCCCGATCAGCCACGGACCTCGGGTGGTTCCTGCCACAGGGCGACACCGTCGACCCTCACCCGAGGGAGGGCCTCCACGAGTCGTGGATCAGGGGTTACCCTCGAGTAGGGAGGGCACCGTGACCGCACGACGACGTGACGGCGATTCCGGTACCCGCTCCGGGGACCTGCCGGCTCCCCGGCGCGGCCGTACCGCGGTCAGCGCTGGCTCGCGCGAGATCCCGCGTCCGCCGCACCCGCGCACCCCCGACGGCCGCGCCTCGGACGACGGCCTCGGTCGCAGCCTGAGCGATCTGCCCCCGGATCTCGGGGCGCTGCTGTCCCCGGCGGCCGTGCGGGGCGCGGTGATGGAGGCCCTCTGGACTGCCGCCCACCTGATGATCTACCCGTTCGGCGTGCTCACCGACCGGGCCGACACCCGCGAGCGCTACCACCTGGGCGACCTGGCACCCCATCAGCGCGGGCTGGTGGTGGGCGATGTCGAGGCAGCCGGCACCCCGATCCTGCTGGTGCACGGCATGATCGACAACCGGATGATCTTCACCGTGCTCCGCCGCCGGTTGCGCCGTCGGGGGTTCGGCCGGGTCTTCACGATCAACTACTCGCCGGTGACCAACGACATCCGGGCCGCCGCCCGTGACCTGTCGGGGGCGATCGAGGAGATGGTCGCCCGCACCGGCTACGAGCGGATCCACGTCATCGGCCACAGCCTGGGTGGGCTGATCGCCCGCTACTACGTCCAGCGCCTGGGCGGGGACGAGCGGGTGCACACCCTGGTCACCCTGGGCACTCCCCATGCCGGGTCCCTGCTGGCCTACGCCATGCCTCCGGTGAACCTGGGCCGCCAGCTGCGCCCCGGCAGCGAGCTCTACGCCGAGCTGGCCGAGCCGGCCCCCGGGTGCCGTACCCGGGTCGTGGCCTACTACTCCGATCTCGACCAGGTGGTCATCCCGCACACCCACGGGCGGCTGGATCACCCGGATCTGACGGTGCGCAACGTCCGGGTGCACGCGGTCGGTCACATGTCCCTGCCGATCGAGGGCTCGGTGGTGCGCGAGATCGGGGCCATGCTCAGCCAGCTGGACACCCACGGCGACACGGTGACCGCCGGCATCACGTCGCTGGCGAGTGGGGGCTGGCGCTGAGCTCGGCGAGCAGGCGCCCGGCGTCCTGCGTCAACTGCCCGGCCCGCAGCGCGAGCTCGGCCAACGGCATCGGGCGGGCCAGCAGGTAGCCCTGCCCGAGCGGGATCCCCGCCCGGCACACCCGGTCCAGGTCCTCGCGGGTCTCGATCCCCTCGGCCACCGCGGTCCGCGACATGGTCCGGGCCAGCAGGCCGACGGTCTGCAGGAACTCGGCCGACCCCTCGCCGTCCGCCCCCCGGTCACCGGCGGGCGGGGAGGTCGTCGCCCGCGCGGCGTCCACCAGCAGCGAACGGTCCAGCTTGACCAGGGTCACCGGCAACGAGGTCAACCAACGGATCGAGGCGAACCCCGACCCGAAGTCGTCGATGGCGACCTGCACCCCGCGCGCCCGGACCGCCTCCAGCACCTCCTTGGTGCCGTCCTCGTCCGGCAGCGCGTGCTGCTCGGTGATCTCGATCACCAACCGCGAGGGGTCCAGCAGGCCGGCGCCCAGCGCCTCGGCGAGATCGCTCAACAAGCCGTGGACGACGTGCAGCGGTGAGATGTTCACCGCGACCCGCGCATCGCGCAGGGCCGGGACGCCCGCCCACTCGTGCCCGATCCGCACGGCGTGGGCCATCATCTGCCGGCCGAGGTCACGGATCAGGCCGACCTCCTCGGCGAGCGCGATGAACTCGGCCGGCGAGACGTGCCGGCCCCCGTCGACCCACCGGGCCAGCAGCTCCACCGAGACCACCCGCCCGGTGCGCAGGCAGAACACCGGCTGGCCGTGGGGGATGATCTCCCCGTCGCGGACGGCCCGGCGCAGCGCCATCTCCATCGTGGTCCGCGCCTCGACGGCCGATCCGAGCGCGGCGTCATAGCTGAGCACCCGGCGACGCCCGTCCTGCTTGGCCTTGAACAGGGCCCGGTCGGCGTTGGCCAGCATCACCGCCGGCTCCGTCCCGCGCGGCGAGGTCGCGATCCCGACACTGGCCGAGAGCATCGCCTCGCGGCCGAGCACGCAGAACGGGCGCTCCAGGACGTCGATCACCCGCTCGCCCAGCGCGGTCGGGCCGTCGTCCGGGCAGGTGCGCAGCAGGACCACGAACTCGTCCCCGCCCAGCCGTGCCACCACGTCCTGGGCACGGAAGCACGCCCGCAGCCGCTCGGCTGCCTGGCACAGCACCTGATCGCCGGCGGCGTGCCCGAACCGGTCGTTCACCTGCTTGAACCGGTCGAGGTCGATGTACATCACGGTGAGCTCCGAGGCCCCCCCGTCGTCCCGCTCGCCGCGAGTCGAGGTCTCCTGCTCGAGCGCCCGCAGCAGGCCGGTCCGGTTGTCCAGCCCGGTCAACGGGTCCCTGACCGAGGCCTGCTCGGCGGCCATCCGAGCCCGGACGCCGTCCAGCACGATCCGACGGCCCCGCACCGCGTCGGTCAGGATCAGCACGGCCATCACGGCCACCCCCGCCGCCGAGGGCAGGTCGTGCAGCGCAGCCAGGCCTGCCGCGGTGGCGAGCATCATCGGGATGTGCACCCGCACCGGGTGCAGCGTGCCCACCACGGTGGGGCTCTGGACGACAGTGGACATCGCCAGCACCGTCCCCAGGCACAGCGACTGGGCTGTGCTGGAGCGGGCGAGTCCCTCGGTGTCGATCCAGAACAGCGAGCCGGCGTGCAGCCCGACGATCCACCCGCTGGGCCTGAACAGGACCGGCAGCCCTCGGGCATCCAGCCAGCGGGCCCCGGGCCCGAGCAGGGTGTTGCCCAGCATCAGGGTGACGCCCAGCCCGGCCACTGCCCACCCGGCGATCGCGCCGTGGTCGAGGTAGCGCCAGAGCGCGGCGGAGCTGATCGCCAGGTAGACCAGGTAGCCGGCGGTGTAGTCCACCCGGTTCAGCAGCAGCATCCGCCGCAGCTCCGCGGCGATCGCCCTGACCAGCGCGGGGTCGTCGGCGACACCTCGCCGATCCTGTGTGCGCGCCGTCACCCCTGAGACGTCGGCACGTCAGCGGCCGCTCTTGACGGCGGCAGGACTCAGAGCTTGGTCACCGGGGCGTAGCGCAGCAGCAGCCGCTTGCTGCCCTCGGAGCGGAAGTCGATGTGGGCGACCGCCTTGTCGCCGGCCCCCTCCACCCGGGTGACGGTGCCCAACCCGAAGGTGTCGTGACTGACCCGATCCCCCGGCTCGAGGTGCACCACCTCGCGGTTGCCCGGTGAGCGCACCCCGGGCCGGACGGCCACCCGCGAGATCGCCGGCGCGCTGGCCGGCCGGGAGGACATCCCGGTGGCCTCCAGCCGGCGCCAGTCGACCAGCTCGGCCGGGACCTCGTCCAGGAACCGGCTGGCCGGGTGATAGTTCGGTTGCCCCCACGCGTTGCGGACCACGGCCCGGGACACGTACAGCCGCTCCCGGGCCCGGGTGATCCCGACATAGGCCAGCCGCCGCTCCTCGGCCAGCTCGGTGGCGTCCCCCAGGGAGCGCAGGTGAGGGAAGGTCCCGTCCTCCATGCCGGTCAGGAAGACCACCGGGAACTCCAGCCCCTTGGCCGTGTGCAGGGTCATCAACGTGACCACGCCCGCGTCGGCGTGCTCCTGGGCAGCGTGCTCGCCGGCGGCGACGGCCTCGTCCGGCACCTGGTCGGCGTCGGCCACCAGGGAGACCTGCTCCAGGAACTCGGTCAGGCTGGGGCCCGCCTCGCTGTCGGCCGCGGCGGTCTCGTACTCCTGGGCGACGGCGAACAGCTCGGCCAGGTTCTCGATCCGGGACTCGTCCTGCGGGTCGTGGCTGGCCCGCAGCTCGGCCAGGTACCCGCTCTGCTCGAGGACGGCGGCGAGCACGGTCGCCGGCCCCTCGCCGGCCTCGACCAGGGTGCGCAGATTCTCGATCAGGGCGTTGAACGCGGTGATGTTGGCCAGCGAGCGGGTGGCGATCCCCGGCGCCTCCCCCGCCCGGAGCAGGGCCTCGCCGAAGGGGATCCGCTCGCGATCGGCCAGGGCCGCGACGCAGGCCTCGGCCCGCTCGCCGATCCCCCGCTTGGGGACGTTCAGGATCCGGCGCAGGTTGACCGTGTCCGCCGGGTTGTCGATCAGGCGCAGGTAGGCCAGCGCGTCCTTGATCTCGCGCCGCTCGTAGAACCGCGTCCCGCCGACCACCTTGTACGGCAGGCCGACCCGGACGAAGACCTCCTCCAGCGCCCGCGACTGGGCGTTGGTGCGATAGAAGACCGCGACGTCACCCGGGCGGGAGCCGGCGTCGGTGAGCCGGTCGATCTCCTCGGCGACGAAGGCGGCCTCGTCGTGCTCGCTGTCGGCCACGTAGCCGACGATGCGCTCCCCGGCGGCGCCCGCCGTCCACAGCTTCTTGGGTTTGCGGTCGGGGTTGCGCTCGATCACCGCGTTCGCCGCGGACAGGATTGTCGCGGAGGACCGATAGTTCTGCTCCAGCAGGATGGTGCGCGCGTTCGGGTAGTCCTGCTCGAACTCGGTGATGTTGCGGATCGTCGCGCCCCGGAAGGCGTAGATCGACTGGTCGGCGTCGCCGACCACGGTCAGCTCGGCCGGCGGCACCTGGGGTTCGGCTCCCGACGCCGACCCGACGGCGTCCCCGCCGCCCGAGGCGGCACGCTCGGCGTCCTTGATCACCTGAGACAACGACCCGCCGACCAGTTCGCGCACGAGCACGTACTGCGCATGGTTGGTGTCCTGGTACTCGTCCACCAGCACGTGCCGGAACCGGCGCCGGTAGTGCGCGGCGACGTCCGGGAAGGCCTGGAGGATGTTCACCGTGGTCATGATCAGGTCGTCGAAGTCCATCGCCTGCGCCTGGCGCAGCCGCTGGGCGTACCCGGCGTAGGCCCGGGCCAGCGTGCGCTCGATCGGGGTGCCCTCGGCCACCTGGGAGGCGTAGGTCTCCTCGTCGATCAGCTCGTTCTTGAGGTTGCTCACCTGATGGCTGAACGCCCGCGGCGGGAACTTCTTCGAATCCAGGTCCAGGTCGCGGCAGACCATGCCCATCAGCCGCTGGGAGTCGGCCTGGTCGTAGATCGAGAAGTTCGACTTCAGGCCGACCCTGCCTGCCTCGCGGCGCAGGATCCGCACGCACGCCGAGTGGAACGTCGAGACCCACATGGTCGCCGCCTGCGGGCCGACCAGAGCGGCCACCCGCTCGCGCATCTCGGCGGCCGCCTTGTTGGTGAAGGTGATCGCCAGCACCTGGCCCGGCCGGACGCCGCGCGCGGCCAGCAGGTAGGCGATCCGGTGGGTGAGCACCCGGGTCTTGCCCGACCCGGCCCCCGCCACCAGCAGCAGCGGGCTCCCCTCGTGCAGCACGCCCTCGCGCTGCTGCGGGTTGAGGCCCTCCAGCAGCTCGTCCGCCGAGCGGCCCCCGGACGCACGGGCGAGCCTCGGCGGGGTGTCGGCATCGCCCAGGCCCGGCAGCGGGAGGTCATCGAAGAGGGTGCTCATCGCATCGTCCAGAGTACGGGGCACCCACGACAGGCTCGTGCGGGCAGACTGGGCCGATGACGATCGTCACCGAACCCGTCGACCGGGCCGGCGAGCAGCGAGCACGGCTCACCGTGGCCGACGGGCGCGTCCTCGAGGTCTACCTGACCGGTTGGCAGACCACCCCGGACGACGCCCCGGTGCTGGTGCACCACCACGGGACCCCGGGGTGTGGGCGCCTGAGCCAGGTACTGCGCGCCGGGGCAGCAACCCTCGGACTGCGAGTGATCTCCCCGACCCGGCCCGGCTACGGCGGCTCGACACGCCGCCCGGGGCGCGACGTCGCGGCGGTCGCGGACGACGTCCGGCAGGTGCTCGACGCGCTCGGCGTGACCCGCGCCGTGGTCACCGGGGAGTCCGGCGGGGGGCCGCACGCGCTGGCCACCGCGGCGCTGCTGCCCGACCGGTGCCCGGCCGTGGCCACGCTCGCCGGGGTCGGGCCCCACGGCGTCCCCGAGCTCGACTTCACCGCTGGGATGGGGCAGGACAACATCGAGGAATTCGGCGCCGCCCGGGACGGCGAGACGACGTTGCGCCCCTACCTCGACGATCAGCGCGTTCAGCTGGCCGGGGTGAGCGCCGAGACGATCGCGCAGGGGCTGGCGTCCTTGTTGCCTCCGGTGGACCGGGCCCTGGTGACCGGCGCCATGGCGGACGACATCGTCTCGGCCTTCACCGAGGCGCTGGCCCCCGGCGTCGACGGCTGGCTGGACGACGACCTGGCGTTCGTGCGCCCGTGGGGTTTCGACCTCGCGGCGCTGCGGTCCGCCCGGGTCTTCATCTGGCAGGGCGATCAGGATCTGATGGTCCCGGCTGCCCACGGGCGCTGGCTCTGCAGGGCGATTCCCGGCGCCCAGCCCCGGTTGTCACCCGATGACGGTCACCTCTCGATCGCCCACACCCGGCTGGCGCAGGTCCTCGGGGAGCTTCTGGCCGCCCTGGGGTGAACAGCCGGCCTCAGGACTGCGACTCCCACTGGAAGGTCGCGGACGCGGTCTCGCTCTGCTGGCCGTTGGGCGTCAGCTCGTTGAGCGTGTAGGTGAACTTGTAGACCTTGAACTGGCCCGAGCCGGTGGGGGCGAAGGACCCGACGCCGGTGGCGAAGCCGGTCTTCGCCGAGGCCATGGCGGCGAGGGTGCCGGAGTAGATGGTGGACCCGGAGAACGTGCTGCACGACGAGAAGTCACCGACGTTGCCCCCGCCGGACCCCTCTTCGACGACCACGTCCAGGTAGTCGGCGAGCGAGCCGGCCGAGGAGGAGACGTAGAGCTTCACCGCCGAGGTCACGGTGCCGGTGTAGGTCACCCGGATGCACTTGGACCCGGTGTCCTCGGGCACCAGCCCGGACGCGGTGAACAGTGCCGTCCCGGAGTCGTCGTCCCCGATGGTCACCGATCCGGCGGCCCAGTTGCTGGCGCCGTTCGACGTGGTCGCGGTGAAGGCGGCGTTGGTGCCCTGCCGTACCAGGAGGCCCCCGCCGAGCAGCCCGATCGTGACCGCGGCGGCGAGCCAGGCCGCCGAACTGCGGCGCGGCGTCCTGTCGCTCATCCAGATCCCTCCTGGCCGGCCGTGTGCCTCGTGTGCGCACCCGGCGCCTCCTCCCCTCTGTCGGCGGCGCACCTCGCGGACTCGAGCCGCCCGCCGTCATCGGCCACCATCGGCCGGTCAGGTCAGCCGGACGGCGGCACCCTCACCCGGACGGCCCAGCGCCGGGCCGGGGCGAGGTCAGCGGTGGAAATCCCCCCGACAGCGACCGCAGGAGACCACACTGGTCACGGCCGGCCGCCGGCCATCCCGTTCCCCGTTCCCCGTTCCGTCAGGGGGTGCCCGTGAGCCGCAGGACCGCCGTGACGGTGGGCGTCGCCGTGCTGGCCGTGCTGGCCGTCGGTCTCGCCCTGGCCTTCCTGCTGCGTCCCGGGGCGCGATCGCAGCCCTCGGCCGCATCGAACACGGCCACGACGTCCTCCGCGTCCGGCGCCCTGGCCGGCGCCCTGGACGCCGCCCGGGGCACCGCCTCGGACGCCGCCGCGGCCCTGCCCTCGCCGACAGCGGCCGAGGCGACCCGCACCTACCTCGCCGGGGAGGGTCGCGCGCTGGTGGACACCCTGCACGCGGACGCCGTCCGCCAGGTCTCCTCGACCCCCACCGCGGCGTCCTGCCGGGAGCTGGCCGCGCGGCTGCAGTCCACCCTCCCCCGGCCCCGGCTGCTGGCGCTCATCGACGGCGTGCCGGATCGCCCGCTACGCGAGGGCTTCTTCCTGGAGGGGACCTCGCTGGCCGCCTCGCTCACCGCCTGCACCGGGACATCCGGGACCGGGACCGGCGCCTCCGCCGCCTCGACCCCCGGCCCCGCCCCCGACCCCGAACCGGGCTCGGCCCGCACCGGCACGCTGGACCTGGCCCGCGCCGTCGGCCTGGTCGACCTGCGGCTGGAGCAGCTGGGGGTGGCCCGATGACCGCGGGCCGCGGCCCCGGATCCCCGGGCCGCAGGCTGCGCGGCTCCGGGCTGGCGCTCGGGTTCGCTGCCGCCCTGGCAGCCGGGGCGACCCTGGGGACCGCCGGTACCGCCTCGGCCCTGCCGGGGCGGACCTGGCTGGCGCTCGGCGACAGTTACTCCTCGGGCGAGGGCATCCCCGGGACGACGCGCGAGCGCGACGCCCAGGGCAGGGACTGCCGCCGGGCCACCGGCGAGCTGGAGGCCGGCACCCCGAGCGATGCCCGCGCCTGGGCGGTCGTCGCCTACGAGGAGCTGGGCTCCGGGGCCGGGTTCGCCGCGCAGGACTTCGTCGCCTGCACCGGCGCCATCACCGACGACTGGTCGGGCCAGCTCGAGGAGGCCACGGCCGACTCGGGCAGGTCCAGCTGGGACGTGGTCTCACTGTCCTTCGGGGGCAACAACATCGGGTTCGCCGACGTGATCAGCGGCTGCCTGGACCTCAGCCTGTCCTGGGACTTCTTCGACCTGACCCCTGGCTGCGACATCGACTCCGATCGCCTCACTCGCCGGATCGACATGCTGGCGGGCGACGAGCCGATCAGCGACGACCTCGTCGGCCGGCTCACCCTGCCCGAGCTGTACGACCAGGTGGCAAGGTCGGTCGTCCCGGGTGGGCAGGTCGTCGTGGCCGGGTACCCCCAGGTGATCGAGGACCCGGGGCGCTGGCCCTCGTGGGTGCGGCAGCACTTCGGGGTCTGCCGGGGCATCTACGCCGACGACGCCGCGATGCTGCGCACCGCGGGCGAGCACCTCAACCGGGCGATCGAGCAGGCCGTGGCGGACGCCGACCGCCGCTGGGCCAACCGCGGGGTCACCTTCACCTTCGCCGACATGGCGGGCCGGGTCTACGAGGCCGCCGAGGACGGGGGTGACCGGCACGCCCTGTGCACCGAGCAGGAGTGGCTGAACGGGGTGACGCTGTCCGTGACCTCCGGCGACTGGCGTCCGGAGCGCTCGTTCCACCCCACCCAGGCCGGTCACACCGCGATGGGCCGCCACGTCGCGACGCTGATCGACCGCGGGGCCGGCGGCGACGCGCAGGGGCTGTACCTGTACCGGTACACCAGCGGTCAGGACGCGGTCGGCCCCACGGGCACCCGACGCTCCTACCAGGTGGAGGACGAGAACTCCTCGCACAGCACGAGTTTCTGGGTCGGGTGCGATGCCCGGCCCGCCGTCACGACGTTCTCCCTGCCCGAGGGGTCTCTGCGGGTGGCCGGCGACCTCCTGCTCGACCCGGGCATCACCCCACCGGAGCTGGTGGTCTCGGTGCATCTGCTCGGTGACGGCAAACCCCTGGGCGAGTGGGAGCTTCGGCCGGGCACCAGGAGTCCGCTGACCGCTGAGGTGAGCGGGGTGCGCAGCCTGGTGCTGACAGCCGAGAGGACCGGTGGCACGTGCACCACCTCACCCATCGGCTACGGGGTGGCCCTCGATGCCCGGGTGGTGACCGCCGCCGGCTGATCACCCACCCGGGCAGCCGGGCGGGGGCGAGCCGAGTACCTTGTGCGCCATGACGAACGACGCGCCCACCGCACTCGCCGCTGCCCGAGCCGCCTACGACGCCTTCACAGCCAAGGACCTGAAGCTCAACATGCAGCGCGGTCAGCCGTCGGACGCCGACTTCGACCTGTCGAACGGACTGCTCGCCGCACTGTCGGTGCAGGACACCGCGATGGACGGCATCGACCTGCGCAACTATCCGGGCGGGATCGCCGGTCTGCCGAGCGCCCGGGCACTGTTCGCCGAGTACCTGGACGTCGAGCCGGCCAACGTCCTGGTGTGGAACAACTCCTCCCTCGAGTTGCAGGGTCTGGTGCTGGGATTCGCTCTGCTGCACGGCATCCGGGGTTCGCAGCCCTGGGTCGGGCAGAACCCGAAGATGATCGTGACCACCCCGGGGTACGACCGGCACTTCCTGCTGCTGGAGACCCTCGGTTTCGAGCTGCTGCCGGTGGCCATGCAGGCCGACGGCCCCGACCTGGACGCCGTCGAGCAGCTCGCGGCGAGCGACCCGTCGGTCAAGGGGATCGTCTTCGTGCCGACCTACTCCAACCCCGGCGGGGAGACGATCAGTGGCGACAAGGCCCACCGTCTGGTCGCGATGCCCACGGCCGCAGCCGATTTCACGATCTTCGCGGACGACGCCTACCGCGCCCACCACCTGGGCGAGCCGGACGCCGTGGTCAACCTGATCGAGCGCGCTGCCGCCGTGGGCAACCCCGACCGGGTGATCGTCTACGCCAGCACGAGCAAGGTCACCTTCGCCGGGGCCGGGCTGGGCTTCCTCGGCACCAGCCCGGCGAACGTGGGCTGGGTCTCGACCTACCTCGGGGCGCAGAGCATCGGCCCGAACAAGGTCGAGCAGGCCCGGCACGTGCGCTTCCTGCAGGGCTACCCGGGCGGGCTGACCGGATTGATGCGCGATCACGCGGCGCTGATCGCGCCGAAGTTCGCCGCGATCGACGAGGTGCTCACGGCCGAGCTGGGCACCGGCGGGGAGTACGCCACCTGGACCAGCCCCCGCGGCGGCTACTTCAGCTCGCTGTTCACCACCGCCCCGGTCGCCTCCCGGGTGGTGGAGCTGGCCGACGCCGCCGGGGTGAGCCTGACCCCGGCCGGCGCCACCTACCCCGGCGGCAACGACCCGGCCAACAGCAACATTCGCCTGGCCCCCACCCGTCCCCCGGTGGAGGAGGTGCACACCGCCATGCGGGTGGTCGCGGCGTGCATCAGACTCGCCACCGAGGAGTACCGCGCCGCCGCGAGCTGAGGCGCGTCGTCGCGAGTTCGTCCGGCAGGCCCGACTATCGTCGGCTCCGACAGGTGAGCCGGGAAGTCTGGTCGGCGTGACGATCCGCCGTGTCCGTGGGACGGCGGTCGTCGCCGGTCAACCAGCCAGGAGGGCACCGTGCGCGCCGACGATCTCACCATGCCATTCCACTCGGTCACCACCGACCTGCCGGTCATGCAGGCGGTTCGACTGACGGCCCGGGTGCTCGACCTGTGAACGCCACCGCCTGGGCCGCGATCGTCGTGTTCGTGGCCGCCTACGCGCTGATCGCCAGCGACAAGGTCCACCGGGTCAAGGTCGTGCTCGCCGGGGCAGTGATCATGCTGCTGATCGGCGCCACCGACGGGCGCACGGCGTTCTTCTCCCCCGAGGCCGGCATCGACTGGAACGTGCTGTTCCTGTTGCTCGGCATGATGCTGATCGTCGGCGTGCTCGAGCGCACCGGGGTGTTCGAGTTCGTGGCCATCTGGTCGGTCAAGCGGGCTCGCGGCCGCCCCTTTCGGGTGATGGTGATCCTGGTCCTGGTCACCGCTGCCGCCTCGGCGCTGCTGGACAACGTGACCACCATCCTGCTGATCGCCCCGGTCACCTTTCTGGTCTGCGACCGGCTCGGGGTGCCGGTGATCCCGTTCCTGATCGCCGAGACGCTGGCGAGCAACATCGGGGGCACCGCCACCCTCGTCGGGGACCCGCCCAACATCATCATCGCCAGCCGCAGCGGGTTGACCTACGACGACTTCCTGATCCACCTGGCGCCACTGGTCGTCGTCCTGCTGGTGGTGTTCCTCGGTCTGTGCCGGGTGATGTTCCGCTCTGCGTTCACCTATGACCCCGATCGGGCCGCCCGGGTGATGACTCTGGACGAGCGGCAGGCCATCCACGACCCGCGCCTGCTCGTGGTCTCCTCCGTGGTGCTCACCGGCGTCACGGTCGCGTTCGTGCTGCACACCGTGCTCCACCTGGAGCCGGCGGTGGTGGCCATGATCGGCGCCATCGTGCTGCTCGGGCTGTCGAGGCTGGACGCCGAGGACGTCGCCGCCGAGGTCGAGTGGCCGACCCTGGTCTTCTTCATGGGGCTGTTCGTGATGGTCGGTGCCCTGGTGAACACCGGGGTGATCGACCACATCTCGCGGACGGCGGCCGAGGTCGCCCAC
Organism: Kineosporiaceae bacterium; assembly: GCA_016794595.1. Lineage (GTDB taxonomy): Bacteria > Actinomycetota > Actinomycetes > Actinomycetales > Kineosporiaceae > JADJPO01. The sequence goes on along the minus strand of JAEUJN010000066.1, from coordinate 3,492 downwards.
GGGCGGCTCGCCGAGGCGGCGGTCGGGTTGCTCTGGGGATCCGCCGTGCTCTCGGCCGTGATCGACAACATCCCGTACGTGGCCACGATGAGCCCGGTGGTCGACGAACTCGTGGCCGCCGAGGGCGACACGACCCAGGCTCGCTCGTTGTGGTGGGCGCTGGCCCTGGGGGCAGACCTCGGCGGCAACGCCACCGCGGTCGGCGCCTCGGCCAACGTGGTGGCGCTCGGACTGGCCGAGAAGGCGGGCCACCCGATCGGGTTCTGGGGTTTCACCAAGTACGGGCTGATCACCGCGGTGGTCACGGTCGCGATCGCGACGCCCTACGTGCTGATCCGCTACTTCGTGCTCGCCTGATCACGGGCTCACTGGATCAGTGGCTCGACGGCGACGCTGCCGCCGCGCGGGCGGCGATCCACCCCACGGTCAGTCCCTGGACGACGATGCTGAACACCACGACGGCGTAGGTCATCACCAGGAACAGCTCGCGGGGCGCGCCGTCCGGCAGGGTGAACGCCATGGCCACCCCGAGGGCCCCGCGCAGCCCACCCCAGATCATCAGCCGCCGGGTGTAGGGATCGAAGCCGTGGCGCCGGTCGAGGACGGCGGCCGGTACCTGCACGCTCGCCGCGCGCGCCAGCAGGACGAGCGGAATGGTCAGCACTCCGATCACCAGGGCGTTCGGCTCGAGGTCGACCACCACGATCTCCAGCGCGAGCAGCGAGAACAGGGCGATGTTCAGCAACTCGTCCAGCAGGTGCCAGAACTCGCCGAACCGCTCCTGGCTGGAGAGCACCTCGGGCCGGCGGTCGGTGAGCAATCCCACCAGCAGCCCGGCGGCCACCGCCGCCAGCGGCGCCGACACCGCCAGGTTGACGGCGATCGCGGTCAGGGCCAGCACGAGCCCCAGGGAGATGAGCACCTCGGTGACGAAGTCGTCCACCAGCCGCATGGCGACCAGGCCGACGAGGCCGAGCACGACCCCCAGAACCAGCCCACCAAAGGCCTCCTGCCCGAAGAGCAGCAGCACACCGGCCGGATCGAGCGCGACCGCATGCCCGCCGGAGGCCGCGCCCGCCGAGCCGTGTCCCGCGGTGGCGATCCCGGCGATCACGGTGAACGCCACCACCCCGATCCCGTCGTTGAACAGGCTCTCCCCGGCCACCAGGGTCTCGATCCGCGGGGGAACTTTCGCGTGCTGGAGCATTCCCAGGACGGCGACCGGGTCGGTGGGGCTGATCAGGGCGCCGAACAGCAGGCAGTACAGGAACGGAACGTGCTGACCGAACACCGCGAGCAGTCCGTACACCAGGCCTCCGACCAGGGCGATGGACAGGGCGGTGGCCACCAGCGCGAAGATCAGGACGGGCCAGCGCATGGCCCACAGCTCGTGGGTGTCCACCCCCAGCGCTCCGGCGAACAGCAGGAACGAGAGCACGCCGAGGAAGACCACCTCGTCGAAGTCGACCTGCCCGATCCCGCGCACCGCGGCCTCGGCGAGCGGAGCATGCGCCGCGCTGAGCGCGAGCAGCACGACGCTGACCAGCAGGCCACCCACGGTGACCCCGACGGTTGAGGGCAGCCTGAGCAGCCGGGCGTTGGCGATGGCCAGGGCGGCGATCAGGCACACCAGCAGGGCAGCGAGGTCGAGGAGTTCCATCGTGCCCACCGTAGGGCCGAGCGGGCGTGGTGCGCCCGGGTCGACCCACGCCCCGCCGGTGGGACTAGCTCGTCCCCGCCTGGGCCTCCAGCTCCCGGTAGTGGGCGTTGCGCCGAACCAGCACGATCGCGGCCACGCCGGCGGCCAGCAGTGAGCCGGTCAGCACCGCCGCCTGCACCGTGGCGGTCTGCTCGGCGTTCCCCGCGAAGGCCAGTTCACCGATCAGCAGCGAGACGGTGAACCCGACCCCGGCCAGGAAGGACACCCCGACGATGTCGGCCCAGGTGAGCGACTCGTCCAGGGACGCCCTGGTGAACCGGGCGACCAGCCAGGTACCGGCGAGCACCCCGACCGCCTTGCCCACGACCAGGCCGAGGACGATGCCGGGGAACAACGGGCCCTCGAGCACCTCGGCGAGCCCGCCGCCCACGATGCGCACCCCCGCCGCGGTGAGCGCGAAGAGCGGCACCGCGACCGCGGCACTGACCGGGCGCACCCGATGCTCGAGCTGCTCGCACACCCCGTGCTCCTCGCCCGGTCGCGCCCGCACCGGCAGGGCGAAGGCGAGCAGCACGCCGGCCACGGTGGCGTGCACGCCCGAGGCGTGCACCAGGCCCCAGGTGATCAAGGCCAGGGGAACCAGCAGCCACCAGTGCAGGATCCGGCGCCGGGCGAGCCAGCCGAACGCGGCCAGCGGGATCAGGGCCGCCAGTAGGGCGGGCAGCGACACCGAGGAGGTGTAGACCACCGCGATGATCAGGATCGCGATCAGGTCGTCGACCACGGCCAGGGTGAGCAGGAAGGTGCGCAGAGCGGTCGGCAGGTGGGTACCCAGCACCGCCAGCACGGCCAGGGCGAAGGCGATGTCGGTCGCCACCGGGATCGCCCACCCCGCCCGCAACGTGGGATCGCCCGCGGTGACCAGCAGGAAGAGCCCTGCAGGGACGACCACTCCGGCCACGGCCGCCGCCACCGGCAGCACCGCCTGGGCGGGATCGCGCAGATCCCCTTCCACCAGCTCGCGTTTCAGCTCGGCGCCGGCCACGAAGAAGAAGATCGCCAGCAGCCCGTCGGCCGCCCAGTGGGCGATGTCGAGATCCAGGTGCAGCGCCGCCGGACCGATCGTCGTCCCGAGCAGGGCGGTGTAAGCCTCGTGCCACGGCGAGTTCGCCCAGATCAGCGCGATCACCGCGGCCAGCAGGAGCAGGGCCCCGCCGACGGTCTCGGTCCGCAGCACGCCGGCGACGTAGGCGGCGTCCCGATGGGCGACCGCGGCGAACAGCCGGCGGACCGGGCGGGGCAGGCCCGCGGGTCCCCGGCCCCGGTCCGGCTGGCTCACGACGGTGAGCCGGAGCGCAGTGCGCCGGCGAGGGGGCCGAGCTGACGGGGGTGACCCGGGTGAAGGGCATGCAGGGACATCACCTCAGCCTAGATCGACAGGGCCGACGGCTCCTGTCGAAAGCGTCAAGCCCACTGACTTGCGATGCCGAGATAAAGGATTCACCCTTGACGCATGCCCTTTGTTCTCACGATCGACCAGCGCGGCTCCGGCCGGACGGCAGATCTGGTGGACGGCGCGATCTCCCGCCTCGCCCACCTGCCGACCCGGTTGCCGTTCGAGCGGACGGCGGGCGATGAGTTCCAGGGCCTGCTGGACGACCCGGTGTCGGTGCTCGATGCCATGCTCCACCTCGTGAGGGACGGTGACTGGCACATCGGGGTGGGCGCCGGGCCGGTGGCCACCCCGCTGCCGGCCAGTACCCGGGCGGCCCGCGGTCCGGCGTTCGAGCTCGCGCGCGCGGCGGTCGAGGCGGCCAAGCGCCGACCGCAGC
>JAEUJN010000074.1 GCA_016794595.1 Kineosporiaceae bacterium | reverse complement strand
AGACTGGGACAAGGCCATCGGTGGGCTCCTCTTCAGTGTGTGCTTGGTCGTTCACACCGAAGATCCCGCCGATGGCCACCCCGCCTCAGCAGGCCACGCCGTCCATCACCCCAAACCCCACCACACCAGGGGACTCATACCAAGACGTGGACGGCGACCCTCACCGAGGCGGGCACGTACTACCTCGCACACGGCAGCTACGAATCCGAGATCGGCCTGACCACCGATCGACTTGCGGGTAGCAGTTATCCCAACGAGCGCGGCCGCGTCGTCCGGACAGCGTCCGGACAGCCGGGCGTCGGGCCAACCAGGCAGCGCGCGGATGACGTGGCGTCTGACGGCACCAGGGACATGCGGCGCGACGCGCATCGGTGCAAACCGACCGAGGTCAAGCGGAGACTTCCGCACCCAGCGGTCGAGCGGGCCGGCGGGCCTCGACGAAGGGCCAGCCTGCGTGAGGCTGGCGACCCTCGGCTGGTCCTACGGCGGCGCGAGCACTTCGGCGACCGGCTGCCGCTGGTGCGCCAGCTCGAGCAGCTCGGCGTCAGCTGGCCCCACCACCTGTCCAACCAGACTTGCGGGTCAGTCGGGCCATTCGCCGCGTCTCAGGTGCGGCTACCCGCTCCTTGCCGTGGCCAACCCGGAGACGACGGCGTGGTCCTTCCGCCAGGAGACACGTGCGGCAGGTGCATGAGGTCGAGAACGGCGTGCGCGCGGCTGTTGGTCGGGGCGATGGGGATCAGCTGCTGGCACTGGGCGGTCTTCGCGGTGGGCTGTGCATCCGTCCTTCAACTGGCGAATGGCCTCGTAGTGTCGGTCGCCGGTGACAGGATGTGACATGCCGCGGCCGCGGCTACCCGAGTAGAGGACCGCGACGAGAACGTGGACGTGAGCCCCCGAACCCGCCAGATCCTCACGGCGGTCGCAGCAGAGCTTGACGGCAGCGACACCCCGCTGCCCCTGCCGACGCTGCTGACGCGTCTCAAGCGGAAGATGCCGCTCGTCCCCGCCGAGATCATCACCGCTGAGATCACGACCGCCGCGGCGGCCGGGCTGCTCCACATCGTCGACGCTGCTGTCACCCTCCCGCCCCAGACCAGCAGCGACCCAAGCACCACGACCTCTCCGGACCCCGACGACCTCGTCGCGGTCGAGGACCGCCCGCTGCGCGCCGTTGTCGTCGATGTCGAGAGCGTCGTACGTCTAGACCCCAACGCCCCTGAGTACCGGGACGCACGCATCTGGCAGATCGGCGCCGTCAAACTCTCCGCCGACACTGCCTGGGCGACTGGCGGCTCGTTCGACCAGTACGTGTCGCTGCCCAGTGACGACTGGGTCGTTGAGCTCCGCAGCCCCCACGCCCGTGCCCGCGTCGAAGCCGACGGCATCCCGATGACCGATGCCCTCGAACGCTTCCGCGACTACTGCGCAGACGCGGACGTCCTCGTCGCGTACAACGGCATCGGCGTTGACTTCCCCCTCCTCGACGCCGCCAGCGACCGCGTCGGCCTCTCCCATCCGAGTGGTGTGCGGGTTGACGCCTACTACCTGGCGCTGTCGACCTGGCCATTCCCCAAGCGCAGCCACCGTCTCGCCGAGCTCGCCGAAGAAGTGGGTGTTGACCGCACCGGCCTGAGCTGGCACGACGCTGCGCACGACGCCGAGCTCACCGCCCGACTTCTGCGCACAGCAGCGGCAGCGCACGCTGCGCTCCCTGGCCAGATGCGCGGCATGCTCGACGCGACCACCAACCGCAGCATCGCGTGGCGGCTCATCCGCGAGCTCGCCGCCGGCGGTCTCGCCCCCACAGCGTCCGCTCTTGACGACACCCAGACCGCGAACGCGCTCAACGAAGCGCTCGGTCACCTGCCGCTGCGCCGCGACCCGAGCGGCGGCGTGCTGCCCGGCACCGGCACGCTCACCGTCCCGCCGGACCTGAAGAAGGGCGGCCGCACAAGCCCGCATCGGCTCGCGCAGGTCGTGAGCCCTGGCACGGTCGCCCCGCGCCCGGCTCAGGAGCAGATGGCCGAGCTCCTGCACGACTGGCTGCCCGACAGCGATGGAGCGATCGAAGCCTCGACGGGCACGGGCAAGAGCCTCGCCGTTCTCGCCGTCGCCCTCGACCATCTCGCCGCTGACCCCGCCCACCGCGTCGTCATCGCTACGCATACGCGCCAGCTACAGGCACAGCTCGCCAAGGACGTGTACCGCCTCGGTGATGCCGTCCCCGGCCTGCTCGACCTCGCCGACGTCGTCAAGGGAGCTAGCAATCGCCTCTCGCTACGCTCACTCGTCACTGCGCTCGCCGACACGAGCCAGGCGGCAACGGACGACACCCGGCGGCGCCGGCGGCGTGGCGCTCGGATCGGGTACGCCGACCACCCCGAATACGGCGAACTCCTCGCGACCATCGTCCTTCGTCTCCATCACGCGACGACGGCCCTGGAGCAGTGGTCGGCCCGCAGCGTCGACAGCGCCGACCTGCCCGTGTTCCTCGGCGAGTACTTCCCTGACCGCTTCGGGTCGCACCTGAGCACGGTGAGCCAGAGCCAGGGCGAGTACTCCACCGCCCCCGGCCTCGCCGAGCTGACCGACACCGTCGTCGACGCCCTCGGCGGGCACCGCCTCGTCCTGGCCAACCACGCCCTGCTGCTGTCCCACCTGGACGACTTCGGGACGACAGGCCCGGACACGCTGCTGCTCATCGACGAGGCCCACACCCTCGAAGGCGCCGCCACTGACGCGCTCACCCCCACTGTCGACCTCGCCGAGCTCGAAGGCTGCCTACAAACCGCGAGCAGCTGGCTCGCGGCACATCCGGGTGCCGGAGCGGAGCACGCCCGTGTCGTCGAATGCGTCGACGCGCTCCGGATGCACTGCAGCGCCGAGCAGCTCCCCAAGGCGATCAGCACCCTGCTCGACGTCCGCTCCAGCAGCCCGCTCGGCAGCAGCGGACCCGGTCGCGTCGCGACGCTCGCGTCCCCGTTCGGCGCCGACCACGGCGAGGACCGCGCCCGGGCCGTCGCTCACCTCGTCGGGCAGACGGCAATCGTCGTCGGAGAGCTCAGCGCCGCCCTCTGGGCGTACCTCGGCAGCTCAGGCGGTCGTGCGCTCGACTGGTACGCGCAGGAACGCACGAAGATGCTCGCGATGCGCCTGAGAGCTCTCGAAGAGGCCGCACGCACGATCATCGAACACGCCAAGCGCCTCCTCGGAGACACCACCCCCGCCGCCGCCACCGGCGGCCGCGTCACTGCCGCCACACCCGCTCCCGCAGCCGCCGTGGCCGTGACCGACAGCGGCCAGCAGGCTGGTGCCGACGACGCAGACCCTGCCGCCGACCCGGTTGCGCTCGACGCCGAGGACACCGAGGCTGGTGATGTCACCGCCGAGGACCCCGACGAGAACGGCGACGACACGCTGTACGTCGACGGGGTTGCGGCTGACGTGATGGACGGCGACGTGGGGGACGACGCGGAGCCGGATCCGGCGCAGCAGATCGCGTCGCAGCTGATCGCGCTCGGCAACCGGGTCGTGTACGTCGTCGAGGAGAGCGCCGATGCACCGGCTGAGAGCTGGCGCGAGTACGCCGCCACGGTGCAGTCATCGCCGGTCGAGCTGCAGATCGACCACGACTGGCTGCGGTTCCGCAGCGTCTTCGCCCGCACGTTCCTCACCTCCGCGACCCTGACCGTCGCCGGAGGCTGGGAGTACCTCAAGCGCCGCCTCGGCCTGCACGACCTCAAGACCGCCACGCTCACGACACCGTTCGACCTGGCCCGTCAGGCCCGGCTCGTCGCGTTCAGCGACTATCCGTCCTGGTCCGAGCACAGCAAGGCCGCGGTTGCGACTACCGCGCACCAGCTCACGGGCTTCGCCCGCGAGATCACCGTTCCCGACCCGGCCGGCGCCATCGACCCCGCCACAGGTCAGGTCGCCCTCGCCGGCGGCGCGCTTGTCCTGACGACCGCCCGCAACAGCGCCGCAGCGATAGCCGAACAGCTCGTCCAGAGCCTCGTCGCCGATGCCGCCGCCACCGGCCGCACCGCGGTGCCCGTGCACGCCGCTGGGCTGCTCGGGAACCGCCGGGCTGCCGAGTACCTCAGCGCCCGCGGTGGCATCACTATCGGCACCAAGGGCCTCTGGGCAGGTGTCGACATCCAGCCCGCTGCGCGCCTCAAGCTCGTTTGGATCAACAAGCTCCCGTTCGCGTCGGCCGACGATCCCGTCGTCGCCGCTCGCCGTGCCGCGATCGCCGCAGCCGCCGCTGAAGCAGGAGCTGACGACCCCGACCTGATCGCGACCGAGACGTACTACCTGCCGCTCGCCGCCGTCGACCTGCGCCAAGCCGTCGGGCGCCTCGTCCGGTCCGACGACCACACCGGCGTCATCGTCATCAGCGACCGCAAGCTCGCCGGCGACACCCGCCAGCGTCGCACGTACCGGCGCATCTTCCTCGAGAGCCTCGAACCGGGCCTGCACGTTGCCGACCCGACCACAGGTGAGCCGTGCGGCGGAAACATCGTCACGATGGCCGACGGCTGGCAGCGCATCTGGGACTTCCTCGCCATCCAAGGCGCTTTGTACCCGGCCCGCGCGGCCCAGCTGACGACCCCCGATGCGCTCGACGAGCACACCGTCCTGCCCCAGACCCGCAAGATCCGGCGTCTGGCCCTCACCCCGGCCGAGATGACCGGACTGCGCGCGAGCGATCCGAGCTTGGACACGCTCGCCGAGACGATCGTGAACCGCAGCGCCGAGATCGGGGGCCTGCTCAACCTGAGCGACACCCCGCTCGTCCTCAAGGACCAGCAGAAGAAAGTCATCGACGCTGCGGCCCGCGGCCACGACGTCCTCGCCGTACTCCCGACCGGCTTCGGCAAGAGCTACACGTTCCAGCTCCCCGCCTTAGCCACCCCGGGCGTCACGCTCGTGATCAGCCCGCTCGTCGCCCTGATGACCGACCAGGCCCTCGAGCTGAACCGCACCATCGGCGGGGCAGTCCGCGCTCTCGTCGCACCGATGGTCGAGTCCGTCAGCCGCCTCGGCAAGACCGAGGTCGCCGACCAACTCACTGGCGCTGCCGACCACGGCATCAAGCTTGTGTACCTCTCACCCGAACGCCTCTGTCAGCGCCGGATGCAGGAAGTCGTCGAGCAGGCCGTCAAGGCTGGCATCGTCACCCGCATCGCCGTCGACGAAGCCCACACGTTCGTGCAGTGGGGCGACGACTTCCGCCCCAGCTTCCGACGCCTCGAGCAGTACCTGCGGCGGCTGCGCACTAACTACGGCCTGCCGCTCACCGCCGTCACCGCGACCGCGACCCGGTCCGTCCTCGACGGGCTGCGCGCCGGGCTGTTCGGCCTCGTGCCGCTGCCCGCCGGCGATGACGGCAGCGGCGTACCTCCCGGTCGGTCCCACACCGACCCGGACACGTTCGCGTACGCCGCCGCGAACCCGCTACGCACGACCCTTGCCCTGTACAAGCGGACTTTCGCCGTCGGCGCCGGCGGCCCTATCGCCCTCGCCGGTCTCGTCGAGCGGATCGTCGACAACCTCGACGGTCACACGATCCTCTACTGCCTCACCATCCGTGAGGTCGACGCGCTCGCCGCCGCGCTTCGCGCGTACGTCGGTGACACCGGCAGCGCTCGCGTCCTCCGGTTCCACTCCCGCCTGAGCGAGGCGGAGAAGCAGAGCGTCGCGTTCACCTTCCGTGAAGCACCAGCGCAGGAAGAGGACGGGTACGCGCCCATGATCGTCGTTGCGACGAGCGCGTTCGGTCTCGGCGTGAACCGCGCCGACATCCGGTGCGTCACGGCCGTCTCACCGCCGACCGACCTTGCCGCGCTCTACCAGCAGCTGGGCCGCGCCGGGCGTGACGGCGAGCCGGCGACGGGTATCACCCTCGCCACGGGCAGGAGCTTGCGGACGGTCGCGTTCTTCGCCGACCTCGGCCTGTCCATCGCGACGATGCACCGCATCGGGACCCGGCTGATGCGCACCGCCGTGAGCGTCACCGGTCCGAGTGGGGGCACGTTCGGCCTCGACGTCGACCGGCTCGCTACCGACTGCCTCGTCGACGACGTCAACACCGGTGCCGTCTCCGCCACTCAGGCACGTCGTGCCGGGACGGCCGAGTCGTACCGGACCGGCGTGATGCGTGCCGTCGCCGCCCTCTCCGCCGACGGTGTGCTCGACGATCGCGGCGACCATCCGATCCGTGTCGCTGTCCTGACTGGCGAACGCACCCCGGACGACCCCGACAGCGCCCAGCTCGTCGCCGCGGCTCTGGCCGTCGCCGCCGGTCAGCCCCGCGGCGTCATCCCGATCGGCGACGCGCACGCGACCCTGAGCAGCAACCCTGACTGGGCCGCGCTCGCGGACGACCCCGGCGCGACGTGGAACCTGCTCGCCGCGATGCACGACCGCGGCTGGCTCGACGTCAGCCAGGCCCCGTGCCGTGGCCGCACCCACACGTGCCTCGCCGTGCCCGCCGGGACCGCGGCCGTGCTGCCGGCTGGGTACACCCGCCGGGTCAGCGCTCACCGCAGCCGCGCCCGTGACGAGCTCGCCGCCCTCCGCGGCTTCCTCGCCTCCACGGGCTGCCTCAACGCCGGGTTCGCCTCCTACCTGGCGACGACCGACCCGGGCATCTGCGCGGCCGGACCGGTGTGCCGCTGCTCGGCGTGCTGGGGTGTCCTGGGCGGTGGGAAGGAACGTCGCCCCGCCCTCCTCGATGCGGTCCTCACGCCGCGCCCTCGACCGCGGATCGCGCGGGACGCGCCGCATCGGCTCGCCCGTCTCGACGAGCAGGTCCGTACCCTGCTCTGGGACCTCAAGGGTGGCCTGAGCGCCGGGATGATGGCGCTCGTCCTCAAGGGCGGCGACTCCTACTTCAGCCTCAAGTCTGGCACGCGCCGCCCTCTGTGGCCGCAGCTGCTGTACCACCGCCTGCGTGGCGCGGACCCGGCCCTGAAGGTCGACGACGTCACCGCCAGTCTCGACCGGCTTACTGCCCGCGGGGTCGTCGTCGACGACGGCACCGGCGTCTTCCGCCTGCAACGGCACCTTGACGTCGAAGCGGCCAAGGCAGCTCGGGCAGCAGCGCGCGCCGCTGCCGCCGCGGCCAACGCGGGAGCGGCGACCCCGTGACTGCACCCGCCCTGTGGCAGCCGCGTCTGGATGCTCCGCTGTTCCCTGCCGAGCTGCTCAACGGCCCAGCAGCGCTCGTCGACCTCGACCCTGAGCTGCGCGCGCAGGTCCGCGACTACCTGAGTGCGGTCGTGCACGACCGGGGCCCGATGCACGTGAACGTGGCGTGGAACGCGCTGCACTACGGCTGGGACCTGGCCCGCCGCTCGTACACCGAGACGTTCCTGAACGTCGACGAGCTCGTCACCCTCGACCAGCAGCGGCTTGAACGCACGCCGACCGGCACGATCGCGAAGCTCTGGACCGAGACGCCCGTCTGGGTCGAGGTCGTGCACGTCGAAGCGGACGACCTTGTTGGCGATGACGACGGGGACCTCGCCGGGCCGCGCAGCGGGGCTCCCTACGACGAGAACATTCGTCTGCGTGCCGTGCTCGACTCCGGCGTCTTCGGCCCCGTCGACCCCGACTCGCAGCGCGCCCTGGACCGTCTCGGGCGTCGCGGGGTCCTCGACGCCCACGGCCACCTCGTCGCCGCGAACGCGCCGCACGACCCCGAGCTCGCCGAGGAGGTTGCCGGCGACCCGATTCGCGCCTACGCCCAGTGGCTCGCCGCCGACCCAGCTCGTCTCGGCGGCGGGCCCGTCCCGCTCGCGCTCGAGAGCACCGACCCGGACCTGACCGCCCGTGCGGTCGCCGCGTCCCTGCACGCGCTGCTCGCTCTCGCCGCCAACGAGCCGGCTCTCGCGGTCGTCGGTGAGCACCTCGTGCCTACCGGTGCACACCCAACCCTGGAGAACGAGGACGTCGACGACATCGTCCGTACGTCCGTGCGTGTTCGGCGGCGCGGGCTGCGGTACACCGCCGCCGGTGTGGCGCTGCGTGCGCTCGGCGCCGACCGTCAGATCCAGCGCACTCGGTACATCGCCGCCCTCACCCAGCTCAACGCCGCCCTGACCGACCGGGCTCTCACCGGCGGCAGCGACAGCACCGTCACCCGGCTCCGCCTCGACGACCCCGGCCGTGGTGCTGGCGTGTGGCGTGCTGTCGGTCCCGGCCAGGACGACCCCGGTGACGACTGCGACCCGCGGATCCCGCTCAGTCTCGGGTACGCCGCGAGCCTGAACACCGCCGCCGACGTCGTCGTCGCTCCTGCCATCGAACCGCAGGTCGAGCCCTCGGCCGCCGAACCGGCCGCGCCACCTGCGGGCACCGGCGAAGTCACGGCGGGGGAGGACACAGCAGAACCGGAGGACCGCGGTGGCGCTCCGCCGCTCCCCGAGCCTGAGCAGGGGGAGGAGGGCGAGCGTGGCGACGGGCTGCTCGGCGACCTCGACATCACCGCCAGCCACCTCACGTACACCGTCGCGCTGCGAACTCGGCACCTGACCGACGGCACGCTATCCGTCCCGAGCGCCGTCCACGACGAACACCTCACGGCGGCGCCCCCGCCGCTCGCTGTCCGGCTTGGACACCCCGGGCATGACCTCGATGACGACGAGACGTTCCACGAGCCTGTCACCGCCCACACCAGCCCGTGCCAGCTCCGCGGGATCACCTGGCCCCTCGCGTTCTATCCGGGCCTGCTGCTCAACGCGACGTGGACGGTCGGCGGCCGCATCCTCGACGTCAGCAGCGAGCAGCTCCGGGAAACGGTCCTGTTCGCTGGGCAGGAGATCAAGTACGCGACCGACCTGACGATTCTGGCCGCGTACCTGGGCCTGCCGCCAGCCGATGACGCCACCCAGGCAGCTGCGGCTGGCGAGCACGCTGAGGCAACTCCGACCGGGGTGTCCCTCGACGGCGACGCTCCCGGTGACGTAGGCACCGGGGACGCGAATGCACCAGCCGAGGACAACTGCGGCATGGGTGGCCCGACCTCGCACCTTGAGCACGCAGAGCGAGACCTTGCCGACCCGGCCAACCGGGCGTTCCTCGCCCAGCTGCTCCGAACCGCTGAGCGCACCATCGAGCCCGGCGAAGGCGGCGTCCGCAGCTTCACCGCCCCGGTGCTCGTCGCGACAGCGTTCGCCGGACTGGCCGTTCCCAAGGACGCCGTCGGGCGGGCGCACCGGATGCTCGATGCGCACGCCGCTCGTGGCCGGCTCCTGCGCATCCCCGGTGAGAGGAAGCTCGTCTCGGTCGCCACCGGGTTCATCGAAGGACCCCCGACGTACCTGTGGTGGCCGCCCGGAGGCAGCCCGCCAATGCACCGCCTCCCGCACGTTTTCGGCTCCATCGTGCGGCGCGCTCACAAGGTCCCGATCACAATCCGCGAGCTGCCGCCGGGCTGGACAGCCAGCCCCGAGAAGATCGCCGCGTGGCCGCAGGTCTGGGCCAGCCTCGGACCGACGCACCTTCCGCGCGTGCTGCGGCCGGGGACGACGTGGGTTGAGGCGCACGAGCGCGGCCGCGACCCAGGCTGGCGCTCCGGTGCCATCCGTGGCTGACTGCACCTGCCCCGACGAACCGGACAACGGCGTGCCGGAAGCCTCAGGATGTCCGACGTGACCGGCACACTGGGGCACAGAGCCCGTCCAGTCTCGAAGGAGCGCCCTTGTCGTCCAGCCGTCGCCGTCGCGCCCACACCGAGAACGACGGCGCCTGGGGGCACACGCTCAACGACGCCTGGCGCGAGCAGCTCGACCTCGTCCACGGCGCACTGAGCAAGCTCGGCGACCCGCTCCGCGACCCGCTCACCACCGTCAGCGGTGCTGAGTTCATCGACGTTCTCTGGCGCCTGCCCTCGCAGAAGCGTGGCCGGTTCCTCTCCGACCTCAAGGTCCCCGCAGCCCGCCGCCCGCCGGCCAGCATGGAGGAGACCATCGGAGCGTCCGCGCTCGCCCGGATGAGCCGCTGGAAGGACGAGCAGCTCACCTCCGCCCTCTGCTTCGTGATGTACGACGTGCTCGCTGGCCCCGTCAACGAGTTCGCGCACTCCGACACTGACGCAAGCACCGTCCTCACCCTCGCCGCCGACTGCCTTCACACGCTCCGCACGAGCAGCGGCGTCGCCGACGGATTGCTCGCCGCGGGTCTCGTCGCCGTCCTGCGCGACATCGCCCCCGGTGCCGTCCTCGCCGCGTGGCTGCGGACAGGGCCCCTCCCGGGCACGGACCCGGCTCACGGGCAAGCCGCCGTCGGCGCGGAGATCGCGCGCATCCTCGATGCGATGCCGTGGGACACCGTCACCCCCGCTGACGCGACCGCCGGCCACGCGCCCGTCGAGATGACGTCATCCGACGACCAGGGCAGCGACGACTTCACGGACGCGCACGCGATGGCAGCCGCCGCCTACTCCGCTGCCGCCGACGCCCTGGCGGTCGCACTCGCTCAGGTGCAACAGCAGACCCTGCCCGACACCGCCGCCGTCACCGCCGCCATGAACGACGTCCAGGTTATGCACACGATCGTCGAGCAGCTCACGATCAGCACCACCGAGGCAGCTGGACTCACCGCGCCCGAAGACGGGGCGTCCCTCAGCGACCTGGCCGCCGCCTACCGCGAGGCGGCCGAGTCCCTCGACCCGCGCCGCCAGCAGACGCAGCGCCTTCGCAGCATCACCCTCAACGACGAGCTTGCCAGTTGCCGAGGACCGCTCAACGACCTCTGCGGCGCCGCGGAAGACGGCGACGAGATCGCCTACTCCGTCGTCACGGGTCTGCTCCGACTCGCGGACGCCCAGGCGACCAGAGCGTCCCTGGCTGAGCTCAGCGCTCTCGACACGAAGATCCGGCCACTCCTGCCCGCCGAGCTCGCCCCGCTGCTGCTCGGCCTGATGCTCGGCCAGGCCAGCATCGCGGCCGTCGCACCCCTCGCGACCGCTGGGCCGCCTGCCGTCGAGCCCGTTACCGTTCCGGAGCCTGCCCCGCTCGTCGCGCCTGCGCCTGCACCGCTCGAGGAGCCCGCGGTCATCGACGCGGTGATCGCGGTCGTCGAGGAGCCGGCCATCGCGGTCTTCGACGTGCCGTCCGAGCTGGCGCCGGCTGAGCAGCTGACCGGCACGACCACGCGAGTGGACTCCGCCAGTCAGACGCCTATCGCCAACAGCACCAGCCTCGGCGAGGACCTCGATGACGAGCCTGAGGGGGACCTCGACGGTGACCTCGACGAGGACAACACACTGCGGCACCTGATCCGCGCTGCTGTCGACGAGCACGACACTGGCCTCGGGTACTGGCTCGCGACCGCCGGGGGTGACACGACGCTCGCCGATACGCTCAAGGCGGCGACGATCGCCGAGACCTTGCGCGGCGACACCGGCGAGGTCGCAAGCGCCGCCGTCGAAGTCATAGAGGCCCTGGACTCGGCCGAGCTCGGGCGTGACCGCCTCGCCGCCCTAGCCGCCCTTGCAGCCGCCATCCGCACGACCCTCGTCACGGGCAACCCCGACGCGGGAGTCGTCCTCGAGCTGCTCGCCGTCCACGTGGCCGACCAGATCGGTCTGTCGACCCTGGTCAACACGATCGCGACCGCGGCCCAGCGAGGCGCTCTCGCCGGCGGCCAGCTCAGGGCTCTGCGCGACAGCAGCAGCATCACCTCCGAGCTGCGGCAGGTCCAGGCCGACGCGCAGGCCGAGCTGAACCGCTCCCGCACCGCACTGCTCGCCCGGGCCACCGTCATGGGCACCGAGCTGTTCGCGTCCCATGGCACCCTCGGCGCGATGCTCACCACCGTCGTCGCCGACGACCGCCGCCAGCTCAACGACGTCGACGCAACGCTTGCCAGTCTCGACGCTGCCAACGGGGTGCGGCGTCTCGTCGACGACCTCGACCGGAAGATCCGTGGTAACGGCAGCTCAGCCCGTCCGCTCCAGGGCAAGGCCCGCGCCAAGGTCCTCGACTGGATCGAGGACGCGCTCGTCCCCGTCCGCGCATGGGTCCGCATCGCCCGCGCTCTGCAGGCGAACAGCGGCGACCGGCACCTCCCGGCCGACCTAGTCGCCGTCAAGACGGCAGCCGCCGAGTCGGCCGCGTCGATCGCCGACGAGCTCGCCGCGCTCACCGCCGACGGGGGCGACCACCACAGTGGTGTCGTCCTCATCAAGGGTGCCGTCGACCTGGCCGAGCACCTTCTCGCCGGCCGCGCGCCCAACGGCAGCTGCGAGGGCTGCAGCGTCCACGAGGTCCTCGGCCGCGCTCTTCTCCGCGCACCGCAGATCGCACTGAACACGCGCCTGCAGCCGCTCGACCTGGACAACCTCACCGTCGAGGCTCTTGCCGCTGCGCTCGGCGGCACCTGGGACGACGTCATCGCTGCCCGCATCGGCTCCGGCGACTACGGCACCGCCCGACACGCGATCGCCGTCGCCACCACCGGCAACCCCGCGGTACTGCAGCAGCAGACGCAGCGCCTCGACGAGCTGTTGGGCACGGCCCGTGCCGGAATCGATGACCGCGCCAAACGCCTCGCCGACCGGATCAGTCAAGCCACCCGCCTCGGCGCCCTCAACGACGACGACCAGATCCGACTCACGGCCGCGCTCGAAGCGGCCGACCCGAGCACCCGCGAGGACCTCAACGTTGTCGCCGCCGAGCTCACCCGTATCGAGCTCGAGCTACCGGTCCTCGCGACCGAGGCGGCCGCCGAGCTGGCCGCCAAGCTCCAGAGCCTCGTCGAAGACGGTCGGGTCAGCGTCGACGAGGAGCGTCGAGTCCAGGACCGCATCAACGCCGGCGACCTCGCCGGCGCGGACGAGATCCTCGCGGCGGTCGAGGCCGGGCTCGACCTTCCCGCACCTGTCACTCTCGAACTGCTCACCCAGTTCTTCCCCGGCGGCCCCACCTCCCTCCCGGATGGACTCAGCCGGGAGGTGATCACGGCCGTCCGCACGGGGGACCGCGCCGCCGGATGCGACTACAGCGGACTCCCTGATGAGAGGCGCGCTGCCGCCGCGGATGCACTCGACAGCTGGCACACCGCGACAGTCAGCCAGCAGCGCTACCAGGTCGGGCTCACGCATCTGGCCGGGGCGCTGCGCCTGGCCGGTATCGAGGCGCAGCGTGAGGCGCAGACGCCGCCGGCAATCCGTGACGTGCGCGGCGACCGCCGCTTCGTCGATCTTTCCGGTGTGACCGTGACGGGGAACGCGATCGTTCCTGCGTTTGGCAGCCTTCTGGAAGGACGTCTGCGTCTGCTGCTCGTCTGGGGCCCGCAGACCCCACAGACGATCCTCAACTGGGTCAAGCAGGACGACACCCAGGCGCCCGTCTTCGTCTGCCTGTTCGGCACGATGTCCGCCGACGCGCGACGCAAGCTCGCCGACGCGACCGCGAGCTTGCCGGGCAAGCCCGTCGTCGTCCTTGACGACGCCGCCCTCGCGTTCCTGGCCAGCCAGCTGGACGCGTCGATCACGACCACGATGCAGATCCTGCTGCCTTTCGCGACCACGAACCCTTACGTGCCGCAGGCCGAGGGCAACGTCCCCAGCGAGATGTTCTACGGCCGTGCCACCGAGTTGTCCGGTCTGCTGTCCCGCGGTGGCACCAGCCTCGTGTACGGCGGCCGTCAGCTCGGCAAGTCGGCCCTGCTGCGCGCCGCGCAACGCCGGCACACCAACAACGGCACCGGCATCGCCGTGGTTGTCTCCACCCAGCCCGCTCAGCAGGCCGAGGAGATCTGGGACTTGCTGCGATCGGCACTGGAGGGCAAGGGCATCCGCGCCCCCCGCCGCGAGAGCCGCCGCGACGCGTACGGCGCTGTCGTTTCTGCCGTCGAAGCGTGGCTGGAAGCCAACCCCGAGCAGTGGCTGCTCGTCCTGTTCGACGAGTGCGACAACTTCTTCGATCACGATGCCGCCGACGGGTTCAAGCAGACGACCCGGCTGCGGGACCTGCGCAATACCACGCAGCAGCGGTTCAAGCCGGTCTTCGCCGGCCTGCACGAGGTCGCCCGGTTCGCGTCGCTGCCGAACCAGCCGTTCGCGCACCTGGGCAAGCCAACTCCGATCGGTCCGCTCGCGCCCGCCGAGGCGTTCCGTCTCGTCACCGAGCCGATGGCGGCGCTCGGCATCGCGCTCGACGAGATCGCGTGGCGTGTCCTCGCCTACTGCAACTACCAGCCGATCCTGCTCCAGCTCGTCTGCCAGCACCTCGTCAAGCACGTGTACGAGAGGCGCGACGAGTTCACGGTGCTCCCCGTGACGATCACCGACGACGAGTTCGAGAACGTCTGGAAGAGCCCTGAGCTCGTTGCTGAGGTCTCGGGCAAGCTCCGGCTCACTCTCGACCTCGACCCGCGGTACGGCGTCGTCGCCCGTGTTCTCGGCCTCGCCGCGGACGAGAAGCCGAAGATCCTCGCGATGAGCACCGTGCAGCTGCGCGAGGAGTGCGAGAACTGGTGGTCGGCCGGCTTCGCATCCGCGACCGAGGACGACTTCCGTGCGCTACTCATCGAGATGGTCACCCTCGGTGTCCTCGCCCAGGAGGGCCGCAACTGGGCCCTGCGCAGCGCGAACGTCCGGCGGATGTTGGGCACGAGCGAGGACATCCTCGCCAAGCTCGTCTGGGCCGACCAGGCGACCGTGCCCGGACCGCACGTCGCTGGCGAGGCTCGCCAGCAGCTCGCCAACGCCTGCGTCGCACCGCTCACCGAGTCTCAGCTCGGCGATGTCATCGGCGAGCGAAACCAGCTCCGAATCATCCTCGGGTCTCGCGCGACTGGTGCCGACCTGATCGGTGACCTGCTCGTCAAGGCTGCCAAGACGTTCGGCCGGTTCGAACTCATCAAGCCGGGCCGGCACAGCGTGTTCGTCGAGGCGCTCACGACCGGCGACCGCGGCGGCAAGCACCGCGTCGTGTACAGCGACATCACCACGGTGCGTGGCAACCAGATCCTCGTCGAGATCGAAGAGGCGCAGAACCTGCTCCCCGGCGACGGCGTGACCCGTTCCGCGGTGCTGTACCTCGGCGTCGAGCAGGCTGACATCTGGCTCGAGCTGCTCCAGCCCGGACGTGGCCGGATGGCCGCCGACAGCATCGTCGCGTGCCGGCGCCTGGACCGGATCGGCCTGGAGCGCTGGAGCCACGAGCAGCACGGCCAGTTCACCGACCCGGCAGACCTCGACCGGTTGCTCGCCCAGACCGGCGGATGGCCGATGCTCATCGACTACGTCGCCCGTCTTTGCACGGCGAACATCGGGACCTCGGAAGCCCTCGCGACACTGCGCACCCATCTCGACGGAGACCTCGGTCAGGAGCTTCTCGACACTTCCGGCGTCACGCACGGCGTACTCGAGCCGAGCTACACCGCACTCGTCGAGGTCGGCCCCGGTCTGCTCGATAGGGAGACCGACGAGGCGTTCGAGGAGATTATTGCCGCGACGAGCGGCCAGCCTGACGTGACCCTTGCTGCGCTGATCGCCACAGGTGCTGTCACCCGTGAGGAGGAGGGACGGTGCAGCCTCGAGCGCATCCTCGCCGAGCTCTGGGCCGCCCGCAGCACACACTGACCCTCCGCCCAGCAAGATCGCGGGTGCACCGCGAGGTGAGCTGACCCAGGTCAGTCCTCCGGGCGTGGCCGAGCTCGCCCGAGCCGCGCAGGGCGTCGACGGCCTGACGGGCACGGTCGATGGCGCCTCCCAGTCGCCGGCGCTACCAACTGCTCTGCGCTGAGGTAACTGGCCCACCGCATAGACAGTCATGATTACGCAACTGGGTGTCCGACGAATTGCGCTCGGGCAACTTGTGCTTGCGCTCGTGCAACTGCGCGCCGCAAGTCTCGCGGAACTCCACAGGTGGGGTTGCTGGCGCGGTCGGGGTTGACCGACACGGGTGTATCGCAGGTTCTTGTGGAGCCCTCCGCGCCGGCGGGCGAGCTGTGCGCGTCCCGGGTCTCAGTAGCAAAGACTGCTGACTTCTCGTCCATCGTCGCTCTGTCGGACCTGCCCTCTAGCCTGACCTTGGGGGAGGCGTTCAACCCGGTGCACCAGTTGCCGCGGGCGGACGCCTGTCCGACGTTGCTCGGACGGTCCACTGCGGGACCGGTCGGACAAGGCAGGGGTTGACGAGGGAGGGTTGGCGTGTCCGAGATCGCTGGGGAACTGGCGCGTGTGTCCCTGGCGTTCGACCAGCCGACCCTTACGCTCCTGCACCGCAAGTACGCCCGCGTCGTCGTCACGATCTTGCGCAGCGCGTTCTCCCGCGACGTCACCACCGTGCCTGCCGCTCGGCTGCACGCCCAGGTCGACAGCTACCTCGACGACCTGCGAGGCATCCCGGGCGCCGAGGTGCCCGCAGGCTCTGGCCGCGACCTGTGTCAAGCATGGATGCGTGACCAGTGGTTGGTGTACTCCGTCGACGAGTCGGGTGCGGAAACGTACACCTTGACCTCGCACGCGCAGGACGCACTCGGCTGGGTGACCGGTATGACGCGAGAACGCGCCAGCCTCAGCGAGCACCGGATCGCGACCATCCTGGACACCGTCCGCCGCTTCAACGCCGAGGCCAACCCCGACCGGTGGGTCCGCATGAGCATCCTAGAAGCGGAGATCGAACGCCTGCGCGCCGAGCACGACCGGCTTCTTGACGGCGGTGACGTGCAAACCGTGACCCCGGACTACATGCTCGAAGGCTTCTCCGAGGTGCTCTCCCTGGTCGACGCGCTCCCGGCGGACTTCCTGCGTGTGGAGGAGGCCTTCGCGACCTTGCGAACGCAGATCCTCGCCTCGTTCCGGCAGGAGGAGCGGCCGGCGGGCGAGGTCGTCGACGCCTACCTGGAGCGGGCCGAATCCCTGATGACCGCGACGGCAGAAGGCCGGGCGTTCGAGGGCGCGTTCGCGCTGCTGCGTGATGACCTGCGCCTGCGCCAGCTGCACGAGCACTTCGCTGACCTGCTCGCCCACCCGTTGGCCGAGGAGATCCTCACCGACGCCGACCGCAGTAGCCTGCGCGGCACAGAGCAGCTGATCCGGCGTGGCATGGAGAGCGTGCTCAACCAGCGCAGCCGGGTCACGCGCACGTTGCGCGAGTACATCACCACCCACAACGCGGCCCGGGACCGTGAGCTGGACGCGACGCTTCGCCAGCTGGACTCCGAGCTGACGCAGTGGCTGGATGCGACAGGTCCGCGCGCGAACGTGACGCTGCCGCTGCTGCCCGAGCGCGTCGACGTCGAGCACCTCAAGGAACGCTTCTACAACCCGCGCGACGACGCCGCCCCCAAGCAGCTGCGCGACGTAAGCGACCAGCGACCGGAGAGCACGACGCTGGAGCAACTGCGTGCCCTGGGCGGCCCGTCCATGCGGGAACTGCGCAGAGTCTTCGACGCGGCCGCTTGCGATGAGCTGGCCGCGGCCACGCTGGGGGAGCTGTTCGCGTCCTTGGACGAGGCGCTGCGACGCCCGGTGGAGATCCTCGGGCTGCTGCAGCTGGCGACCAACGCCGCGGGCCTGGGCGAGCGCGTGGGCGTAGAGACGTTCGCGACGGTCCGGGCGGATGGCACCCGCCGAGACCTGGTCGTCCCCGCGATACCGACACGCTCTCCCGCTACGGCCGAGGCAGCCGGTCCCGAGGTACGGACTCTGCCCCGCACTGACGACGGCACCCAGATCGACACCAACGACTCCACCGACTCCGCAGCAAGGACGGGCGGCCGATGACCACCAACGACGACTTGATCGCGCCCACGCCAGGCCGCGACGTTGACGGCATCGAGGGTGGCGATGACCTCTACGTCGGAGATGACGTCGACGACCTCGACGAGCGGGCGGCGCCCCTCGGAGCAGCCTCGTCCGGTGCGACGTACGGCCTCGACCCGCGCGCACTCGAATACCTAGACCCGGACGAGCCGCTCGGGGTCAGCCTCTGGGAAGGCGACGAGGGCCGCCTGACTCTGGACCAGCGCCGCGCGCTCGTCGCGCTGCTCAAGAACCGCTTCATCACCGGTGCGACGCACCCGCGGGAGTGGAAGGCACTGCTGCTCAACCCGGTCGTGGTCCGCTCCCGCCTTAACGAGATGTTCCTCGGCCTGCACCTGCATCGGGATAAGGAGGTCGCCTACAAGTTCCCGATCTCGGCTGACGGCAGCGCCCGGTACCCGACGTTGCTGTACGACACCGCCTGGACGCGGGAGGAGACGGTCCTGCTGGTATATCTGCGTCGCCGCTCGCGGGCAGAGGAGGCCAACGGTGCGCCGCGCGCGTTCATTGACCGCGTGGAGATGCTCGACCACGTGGAGTCCTTGCGCCCGGCCCACGCCACCGACCGGGCCCGGGACCGGCGCCGTGCGGAAAACGCCGTCGACAGCCTGGTCTCCGCGGGCCTGCTCCTTGGGGCCAAGGGTTCCGAACGGTACGAGATCAGCCCGGTCATCGACGTGATCCTGCCGTTGGAACGCCTGCGGGAGCTGCTGCGCTGGTTACAGTCCGAGAACAGCAGCGACACCGACCGCCTAGAGACAAGCAGCGAAGCCAACAGCGACGAAGAGCAAAGCGACGCCGAAGCCGCCAGCGCAGGCGACGAGCACGCGGCACGAGAGGCGACACCATGACCACGACCGAGTACGACGCGCTCGCGCTGTTTCCTGCCCCAACGGCAACCCCGTCACCAGCACCGCCAGCATCTCGGGTGGCGACCTCGGCGACCGGTGCGGCTGAGGCGGGGACGTCGCAGTGGAGAATCGAGTCGCTGCAGCTGGTCAACTGGGGCGGCTACGAGGGCGCACACACCGTCCGGTTCCACCCGCAGTCCACCCTGATGACTGGCGGGTCCGGCTCAGGCAAGAGCACCCTGCTCGACGCGTACCTGGCGCTGATGATGCGTCACGACACGCCCTTCAACGGCGCGTCGAACGACGCCGTCGGCGGCCGCGCGCGCTCGGAGGAACAGCGCAACTTGCTGTCCTACCTGCGCGGGCAGACTGACACCACCTCGGACTCCTTCGGGGAGGAGAAGGCGCAGCTGCTGCGCGGGCAGGACGGGCCCACGTGGGGGGCGGTCGCGGCCGTGTATGCCAGCGGTGCCGGTGAGCACTTCACAGTCGCACGCGTCTACTTCGTCCCGGCTACCGCGACCCGTGCGGGCGACCTGGTGCCGCGGTTCCTGACCTTCGACGGCCTGCTCGACGTGGCCGATCTGGCCCGCTTCGCCGACCAGCGCTTCGCGCCCAAGGCGCTCAAGGAGGCCTTCGCCGGGCTGGGCACGCACAACAACTACACCGAGTTCGCCACGAGGATCTTCACGCGGCTGGGGATCGGCGATAAGGCGGACGGCGCGATGGCTCTGCGGCTGCTGGCGCGAATCCAGGCCGGCGGCAACTTCCGCACGCCGGACGAGCTGTACAGGGAAATGGTGCTGGAGGTGCCGGCGACGTTCAGTGCCGCCGACCGCGCCCTGGAGCACTTCGACGACCTCGAGGATGCCTACCGGGCCATGGTCACGGCCCAGGAGAAGGCGCAGTTGCTCGACCCGATCACCGGGTACTGGAAGGCGTACGAGGACAGCGGCAGGAAGATCAGGCAGATCGACACGTTCGGCCTGACCGTGATGGGGCCGAGCCCGCTGACGCTGTGGGCCGCCCGGCGCGAACGAACGGTGCTCGACAGCGCCGTCGACGCCAACCGTGAGCGGCGCGCGCTGGCGTCCGCCGCGCTGCGTGTGGCAGAGCAGAGGCTGCTCGCGCTCAGGGCGGAGCTGGAAGCCACGAAAGAGGAGCACCGCGCCAGCGGCGGGGAGGAACTCGAGCAGCTCACATCCCGGATCGCGACGGCCGAGAGCGTCGTTCGGGAGCGCGCCGACCGCTTCAACCGTCTCGCTGCCCGCGCCCGGGTGCTGGAGCTCGACCTGCGGCAGGCGCCCGTGTTCGCCCAGGCCCAGGCCGACGCCGCCGTGTTCCTGGCCGACAGGGACGCCCGGAGCGCCGCCCTGCGTCAAGAGCGCGACGACGTCGGGCGGCGCTCCTACCCCCTGGAGCAGCGCAAGCGGACCTTGCTCGACGACCGCGCATCCCTACAAGGGCGTGAAGGCCGCGTCCCGGAGATGCTGCACCGGTTGCGGGTCCAAGTGGCCCAGGCGGCAGGGCTGAGTCTGGACCAGCTGTCGTTCCTGGCCGAGCTCATCGACGTCGCGCCCGACCAGCGTCGCTGGCGACACGCGATCGAGACGGTGCTCTCGTCGAGCGCCCGGACCCTGCTCGTGCCGCAGCAGCACTTCGCCGCGTTCAGCCGGGCAATCGACGGGGAACAGCTGAGCAGTCGGCTGCACTTCCAGAGCGTCCCGCTTGGCCTAGACGGCGTCGCCGACCCCGACCCGGACAAGGTTGCCAGCAAGCTGCTGTTCAAGAACGACAGCCCGTTCATCGGCTGGGTCCGCCGGCACGTGTCCGAGCCGTCGCGCAACGCGGCGTGCGTCGAGACCGCCGAGCAGCTCGACGGGCGCACCCTCCAGATCACCTTGGCCGGCCAGACGCGCCAGGGCGGCCGAGGCGCGCACGGGCAGGGCTACAGCGGCAAGGTCATCGGCTTCTCCAACACCGAGGCGCTCGCCGAGATTGACGCCGAGCTCGACGACGTCGAGATGGCGCTGCGAGCGCTGGACGCCGAACGCAACGCGATCGGTGAGCGCGAGAGGCGGCTCGGGGACTTGCGCAGCGCGCACGAGGCCCTGATGGACGAGACGTTCGACGACATCGACATCGACTCCGCCGAAACGCGCCTGGCCGAGCTGCAGGCCAGCCACCGGCGGATCATGGAGTCCGACGACCGCCTCTCGGCGCTGCAGGCGCGCATCACCGAGCTAGACGAGACCGTCACGCAGGCACAGCAGGACTGCTGGCGGGCCCAGGAGCTCGACAAAGGACTCAACACCGAATGGGACGAGCTGTGCGGGCGGCAGGACGAGGTCGGCGACGAGATCGACCGGCTCGAGCGCGAAGGCGGCGACGAGCTCGTCGCGCACGCCGACGCGCACGCCGCCACGCTGAACGGGTACTACGTCGACGCCGCTGGCGACGACGCGGACGACCTCTCACGGTTCGGTCAGAACCTGCAGAAGATGCGCCAGACCCTGTCCAAGGCTGTCGCGGAAGCCGAACGAACCCGCAAGCAGGCCGCCGTCGACCTGGAGCGCACGTTCGCGCTATACCAGACCCGCTTCCCTGATCCGAACCGCGGGACCGGCATCTCGTCCTACGAGGAGTACGCCGAGATCCTCGCCGAGATCGTCAGTACCGGCCTGGCGCAGCGGCGCGAGGCGTGGCGCGACCGGCTGATGAAGTGGTCGGGAGAGGACCTGGTGCCGTTGTCGGGCGCGATGGACTCCGCCGTCCGCGACATCCGCGACCGCTTGGAGCCGATCAACCGGATCCTTGGCTCGTTGCCCTTCAGCGCCACCCGTGACCGATTGCGCATCGTGCTGAACAGCACCCGCCCGGAGGCGGTCCACCAGTTCCTACGCGACCTGCGCGAGCTCGCGTCCGGCGCGACGCAGGACTTGGACGAGGATGGTCTGCGCCGGCGCTTCGAGCAGCTTCGCTCGTTCATGGGGCGGCTGCGCAAGCCGGGTGACGCACGGTTCGACCCCAAGGTGTCCGACCGGGTGCCGCTGCTGGACGTGCGATTGCACGTGCGTGTGACGGCTGAGCGCTACGACGAGTTCGACGGCTCGACGCTGGCGGTGTACTCGTCGCTGGGCGGCAAGAGCGGCGGGGAGAGCCAGGAGCTGATCGCGTTCATCATCGGCGCGGCGCTGCGCTTCCGGCTCGGTGACGAGCAGCGGGACCGGCCCCGGTTCGCTCCCGTCCTGATCGACGAGGGCTTCATCAAGTCCGACAGCGAGTTCGCGGGCCGGGCGGTGGCCGCTTGGAAGGGGTTGGGGTTCCAGCTGATCGTCGGAGCGCCGCCGGACAAGGTCTCAGCGCTCGAGCCGCACATGGACCACTTGCTGATGGTCACTAAGAACACCAAGCTGCACTACTCGTTCGTCACAGAGGTCACGGACGCGCAAACCTTCCACGAGCAGGCAGCGATGATGGCGCTGGAGGACAAGCTCGGCGTGCGGGTGGCCAGGTGAGAGTACGTTGAAGCAGGTCCCCGCGGTCCTAGACGAAGTCGAGCGGCGCCTGGCACGCACGTGGGCCCAGGCAGTCGTCGCTGAGGGCGCACCCGCGCCTGACTCGGCGGGCTGGCCGCACGAGTTCCCCCTGGGCCGGGCGTCGTCGACGGCGCTTGCGTCATCATTTCCCCAGGTAGTCGCGTGGGCGGCACAGTGGCGCCGGTACGGGGCCGAGCACGACGTCGAGGTGCGCCACGCCGGCCGGAGGGTGTCGGGGACCGACCAGCAGCTGCCCACTCACGTCGTCGTGCCAGACGTCGACACCGCGGCGAAGCTCGTCGCTGGGCCGTGGCCGGCACGGCTTCGCCAGGGCCGGGCGCGTGCGGCCGTGGTAGCGGCCCAGTTTCCGCACCTGCTCACAGCGCCGGCCTCCATGCTCGCCGAGCCTGCCCCGGCCCCGGGTGACGCGACCAGCAGCGCGGATCCGGCGCGGGACGCGGTCGATGCGGTTGATGCCGTAGGCGCGAACGAGCCAGCAGGTCAGGTGCTCTATCCCGCGCTGGTGCGTGCGGTGCGCGCGGTGGATGCTTTCAGCGACCTGGACTTCGAGCTGCTGTGCCGGGCCGCCGCGTGGTTCTCGGCCCAGGTGCCGGCCACCGGTCTCGCCGGAGGTGCCGGCGGAGGTCTCGACGGAGT
The DNA here is from genome assembly GCA_016794595.1 of Kineosporiaceae bacterium. GTDB lineage: Bacteria > Actinomycetota > Actinomycetes > Actinomycetales > Kineosporiaceae > JADJPO01. The sequence goes on along the minus strand of JAEUJN010000074.1, from coordinate 12,770 downwards.
CGTCCAGACCCGGCTGACGCCTCGGCAGGTGCCGATCGAGGGGCTCCACGCGAAGTGGCTCAACACGCGCCAGCACCTGGTGCGGCTGCTGGCCGGACGTGACGATCTGGGCCTGGCGCCGGCGCACCCGCCGCGCGTCAACCTCACCTACCTAGACCCGGGGCACCTGGCCAGCGGAGGACGGCGGCACGACTGCGTCTCGGTCGGCGACGTTATGGCGCCCGCCTACACCCCGCGCGTCGTCCTGATCTCCGAGAACAAGGACACGGCCGTCAACTTCCCGCCGGTGCCGGGCGGCGTAAGTGTCGAGGGTGTCGGCCGTGGCGGCAGCACGATCGCCTCGGTCCCGTGGCTGGTCCAGGCGCCGGTCGTCGTCTACTGGGGCGACATGGACGCCGACGGTCTGGAGATCCTCGACGGGTTCCGCGCCGCGGGGGTGCCGGCCGCCTCGATGCTCATGGACGTGGACGCCTACCGGCGGTGGGGCCGCTGGGGGACGAACCAAGACCCCAAGGGCCGGCCGGTGCGCTGGGACGCTCGCAATGTGCCGCACCTGACGTCGGCGGAGGCCGAGCTCTACGCGATGCTGACCGCGCCCGTGTGCGCTGGCTTCCGGCGGGTTGAGCAGGAGCGCATTCCGCTGTCCGTGGCCGCAGAGCACCTCGCTGCCATCGTCGTAGTCTCTGGTCTCCCTTTGTGATATTCCCATCCGTACCGGACGTCGCCACACGCACTCAGCCCTGGTCGGCCCCTTCGGGGGTGAGGCAGGCCCCGGGGCCGGCGCCACGTCGCCCCGCCGTTGCGGGCGATAGGAACCGCCGGTGCCGGGCGGCGGCGATCTAGTCAGAGATTGTGGCCTCGGGCCGGTCGAAGATGGAGGCGAGGCGACGGGTCAGGCCTGGCCCCTTGACGCCATCTCTGAGGTAGGCCCGCGCGACCTCCACCAAACAGGTCGTCCGAGAGGCAGCCGGCCGCTGCAATGGCCGAGATGGCGCAACAGATCGAGAGCCACCGACTGACGCTCGGCGAGATCACCCATAGCGAAGACCGCGAGCGCAACCTGGCCGAGAACGCCATCCCTGCGGGTCTGGCCGAGGTGACCGCGGCCTCGTATCTCGAGTTTCTCGACCAGCGGCGCAAGCTCATGGCCGATGTGATCCGCAGGTACTTCGACCAACTGTGACTCTCTGCGATCTACCCGACGGGGCGGAGGACCCCTGGACGTCGTGGACGGCCAGCAGGCTTCGACATGAGCCGGGCCATGGCCAGGGCGGCGGTGGTGTCGACGGTGCTGCTGGCGCTGATGTACCGCTGGGTGGTGATCAGCGACTGGTGACCGAGCCGCTCCCGCAGGATCTCGATGCTCACCCCATCGCGCGCGAGCCACGTGGCGTGCGTATGCCGCAAGTCATGAAATGTCGCTCGCCCAACGATCCCGGCCGCGCTGATGGCTGGTGCCCAGGCCTTGCGGCGGAAGTAGTCCCGCGGGCAGTGGTCGGTCACATTGCGGCCCTTGCGGTTCGGTCGTCGTTCCTTCAGGTCGAGTCCTTCGGCTCGACGCTTGGCCCGGTACTCGGCGATCGCGCGGCGACACCAGGGGCAGCGGCATCGTCCGGGTCCGTAGCCGGACATGGTGCCATGGGCGTAGGTCCGCCCGAGCTTGTCCGGTGCCGTCCGACCGAGGTCGACTGGAACCGGCTCCAGCGCCACCGGATCGGCGTGGGGAAGCGGGTCCAGCTCGGGTTGGAGCCGGGACAGCGCGAACAGCAGGTCGTCCGGTCTGATGGCGTGCTTGTCGATGAAGTCCAGCAGTCTGGTGGAGGTGAGCGGGTCGAGTCCGACGCGGCGGTCCCGGCCACCCTTGGTGGTGTCCTCGACAACGAACCGACCGCCGTCGGCGTGCTTGGCGCCGACGTCACTGACCGACCTGCACACGGACAGGTAGACCAGTTCGACGTCCTCCGGCACGTCGTCGCCGTACTGATCGGGGTCGATCAGCACGACGTCGCGGCCGCGTAACTCGCTGACCTCACCCCACCGCAGCCCGGTGTGCACGGTGAGCCAGACCAGCATCGTCGAGACCGGACCCGGCAACCCCGCCAGCAGCCGGTCGACGTCTCCGCGTTCGAAGGCTCGGATCCGGGGTGGCTTCTCCCGTGGCGCCTTGATCCCGACGCAGGGGTGGACGGAGAGATACCGCCAGGTGACCGCGGTGGTGAGGATCCCCGACAGTTGCCCCTTCAACGTGCGGATGGTGCTGGGCTGGTAGCCGCGCCGCCCGAGGTCGGCGATCCACCGGGCCACCTTCTCCGGGGTGATCTCGGCCAGCCTCAGGTGCCCGAACGTGGGTAGCAGATGCACCCGCAGCGCATCCTCGTAGCCGCGGGCGGTGTTCGCCCGGTCGGCCACGAACAGCTCCATCCACAACAACCCGAAGTCCCGGAACAGCGTCCGGGACTTGCGGGGGTCGACGTGGACGCCGCGGCGCAGCGCCTCGGCCTGCTCGATCCAGGCGGCCTCGGCCGCCTCGTAGGTCTCATACGTGCCGGCCGAGAGGTAGTCCTCATCCGGTCCCGGCAGGTACAGCGCGGTGTACGCGATCCGGCCGGCGTAGTCCCGCCGGGTCTTGACCTTTCCTGGCTTGCGTCGTCGTCCGCCCATGACGGAGCGCCTCCTCGATGCGGAGCCGCCTCGGCACGCCCTACCCGCCATGATCATCCGTCCCGGATCCGTCCCGTGAACGGTCCCGACACGGCACTCCACGAGGCTCCACCAGAGTCCACAAAGTGGCTCTGACCTGCGTGTTTGACTTCGAGGGTACCCCGCTGTTGGCTCGATCTGCGCGTTTCGCATCGAGGGGGCCAGGGGTTCAAATCCCCTCAGCTCCACCCAGTGCAGGACCCAATCTGGCCGTTCAACGGCCTCTGTTGGGATCCCAGCAAGGTCCTTGTTGTTGATCCGTCCCATGAGCACGTGTCGCGCGCAGCCGCTGCTGGACGTCATCAAGCTCAACATGCACAGGGGCTACCACGTCGCCAGGCCAGAGGGCACCGGTGGCTGGCGGCGGCCGGGATCGAGATCTGGTGGGTCAGCGCCGACGGCGCTGTGAGCCACCCATGACAACCGATGCCCTGCGCCTGGCCCGGCCAGCACCCGGCCCCAGTTCGGGTCCTTGCCGAAGACCGCGGCCTTGAAGCCCCGCCCGGGCCGGCATCCCGCATTGGTGCCAGTGTCCACGGGTGCCTCCTCGCGAAACCGCACGAAGAGCCGTCATTCAGGATCCTCCGTCTGCGAAGCGTTCCAGAATCCACCACCGCACCGCCGTATGAGTCATCTCCTCGGCCAACGGTGCTGCGCACGATCGCCAGAGCTCAACGTGACGACGAGGGGCGGGGCAGGCAGCTACGGCCAGCATTCGGAGAGCCCGCAGCACATCCTGGGCCCGGGCGAGCTGCCCGCCCAAGGCCGACGAGACCAACTCCGCGACCACGTGTGAGACGACCTCCGACATGACGGTATCGGCGAAGCCATGGGTGTCGGGAACGACCAGATCGGCGACGGCGTCGCCGACGAGCGAGTCGGCCTCGGCCAGCGGGGCGAGTCCGTCGACCGCGAGGACGAGCAGGCTGCACAGCCCATGCCGTCTGCGGACCCTGCTTCGGATGCGCCAGGAGTCGCCTGAGTCGACGACGGCTTTGTCCACCTCATCGGCGATGGCCGTGGCCGCGGCCTGTGAGAGCATGCCGGACGGCGTGTCCCAGTTCAGCACGAGCCATGCGACGACTGCGCCTTCCCGGTGCTGGGGCCCGACGTCATCACCGTCGTCGTCGCTGGCTGGCGGCGCGGGTGGCGGGGGTGGGTCAGGCGGCGGAGACGTGTCGGCCTGCGACGGCGCAGCAATGCCGTGGAACTCGCCGTCGCACTCACATGTACAGGTCGACTTGTCCCGTGGCGGCTCTTCGCAGTCACGCCTGTGCTTGCGCATGGGCGACCCCCGGGATCTCAGGGGCCATCGCACAACCGTAGAGCCCGGCCGTTGTGTGGCTCAATGATCAACAGTCGGTCCGCGAAGCGTCACCTCAAGCGCGCACCGGATCACAGCGTGTCTGCCAGGATGGGCTCTCCGGGGGTTGAGCGGGCGGCAAGGACGCTGGCGGAGTGGGAGGGAACGGCGAGTGGTGCGGGACTCGCGCTGGGTCGAGGTGACCCAGTCGCAGTTCGCCCACGAGGCCGAGGGCCTGGCCTTGGTCCGCGCGATCATGCCCGAAGAGACCCCGTTCCGGGCCTGGTCCAACTTCGAGTTCCGGGACGCCAGGGGCCGCTGGTACGAGGTCGACCTGCTGCTGCTCGGCCGTGACCGGCTCCACCTGATCGAGCTCAAGCACTACCGCGGCGTCCTGCGCGGGGACGACTATGTGTGGCGTCGCGAGGGGCACCCCCCGGAGGACTCCCCGTTGCTGTTGGCCCGGCGCAAGGCCCAGTACCTCAAGTCCAAGCTGTACGACGAGCTCAAGGCCTGGGCCGCCGAGACCAAGACCCGCATCCCACCGCAGCGCGAGGCGCTCCCGTACATCCAGGAGTCCGTGTTCCTGCACGCCCCCGACTTCACCTGTGAGCTCGGCGAGCAGGCGGCGATCAACCTTTACGGGCCAGACGGCCGCGAGCGACAGAGCCACCTGCCGGGGATTTCCGCCCTGGTCCTCGAACCGCCCTCGCATCGCCCGATCGGGCCCGGTCAGGAGAAGATCCTGACCATCCTGATGGAGCGGATCGGCGTGGTGCGGCACCCTCGGCGCGATGCCGGCTCCTGGTTGATCACCGGCGAGGCGATCGCCTCCGGCGACGGCTGGCAGGACTGGCCGGCGACCCACCGGGTCGACCAGCACGACCGTGCCCGGATCCGGTTTCAGGTGCTCGCCCCGTCGGCCACCCAGCAGGAACGCGCCGCGGTCCTGCGGATCGCCACGAACGAGTTCGGGACCATGTCCCGGCTGCAGCACGACGGCCTGCTCCGCCCCCGCGACCTGGTCGAGTCCGACCTCGGCGTCGGTCTGGTCTACCCCGATGATCCGGCCTGGCAGCGGCTCGACCTGTGGCTGTCCGCGCAGACCAACGGCGTCCCGCTGGCCACCCAGCTCTCGATCATCCGCCAGCTCGGTGAGGCCCTGCAGTACGCCCACAACAACCGGGTCGTCCATCGGGCCCTCACCCCTCGCGCCGTCCGGGTGCGGGCCTTGACCGGGATGGCGCACGACGTCAAAGTCCGCATCGGTGACTGGCAGAGCGCCGGACGGGTCACCGCCGAACCCGGCCAGACCACCCCGGGCCCACGGTCGCACACCGGGGTCACCTCCCTGGCCCCCGACGCCCCGGACGACGACGAGGGCATGGCCGATGTCTTCCTCGCCCCCGAGGGCGCGTGGACGCCGGACGCCGACCGCGTCCGCCTCGACGTGTTCGGCCTGGGCGCCCTGGCCTTCTCCCTGCTCACCGGCAGCCCACCCGCCCCGAGCCGGGGCGCCTTCCGCGAACGGCTGAAGGCGCAGCAGGGACTCGACCTGGCGATCGAGCTGCCACAGGTCTCCTCGACCCTGCGGTCGCTGGTGCTGCGCGCCACCCATCCGTCTCCGGCGCAGCGCACCTCGGACGTCACCGAGTTCCTCGCTCAGCTCGCCTCCGCCGAGCGAGAGATCGCGGAGGGTGACGTCGCTGACCCGCTGGAGGCCACCACCGGCACCGTTCTCGACGGACGGTTCACTCTGCTGCGTCGCCTCGGCCAGGGCTCGACGGCGGTCGGCCTGCTGGTCCGCGACGCCCTCGCCGACGGCCCGGACGCCGACCGGGTGCTCAAGGTCGCCCTGGACGACCACGCCGCCACCCGCCTGGACGAGGAGGCCGAGGTGCTGCGGCGCCTCGACTCCCCACGCATCGTCAAGCTCGTCGAGGGTCCGATCGTGGTCGGCGGACGGCGCGCGCTATTGCTGGAGAGCGCCGGTGCCGAGACCCTCACCGACGTGATGCGTACCCGCACCCGGCTCTCCCTGGACCTGTTGGAGCGCTTCGGTACCGAACTCCTCGACGCCCTGGTGCTGCTCGACCGGGCCGGTGTCGACCACCGCGACATCAAGCCGTCCAACCTCGGGGTACGCGAGGGCCGCGGGGACCGCACCAAGCACCTGGTGCTGTTCGACTTCTCCCTCACCCGCGCCGCCGCGTCGGCGACCGCCGCCGGCACCCCGCCCTACCTCGACCCGTTCCTGGTCGGCACCCGGGACCGGTACGACTCCGCAGCCGAGCGGTACGCGGCGTCCGTTGTCCTGTTCGAGATGGCCACCGGTCGCACCCCGACCTACGGTGACGGTCAGGCGGACCCGGCCACCATCACCGACGAGGCGACGGTCACCGCTGACCTGTTCGATCCGGCGATCGCCGCCGACTTGACGGGGTTCTTCACCACGGCGCTGGCCCGCGACGCACGGCAGCGCCACCACACCGCGGAGGCGCTGCGTTCGGCCTGGCTGGCCACCTTCGCCGGGGACGCCACCACCCAGCCGGATCACGCCCACGATGACCTCGCGGCGCGGGCCACCCTCACCACGCCGTTGCGGGATTCCGGGCTGACCGCGCGGGCGCTGTCGGCGCTGGAGCCGTACGGGGTGAGCACCGTCGGCGAGCTACTCACCGTCGACCAGGTTCGGATCTCCCGGATGGCGGGGGTCGCCAACGCGACCCGGCTGCAGATCACCTCGCGGGTGAAGCAGTGGCGGGCTCGGCTCGGCGACGTCGCACCGACCCCGCTGCCCGGCGCGGTGCCGACACCGACGGACGCCGCCGAGCTGCTGCTCGCTGCCGTGGTCAACCCCCGGTCGCCGTCCCGCGCCGGGATCACCCGGCTGATGCTCGGGCTCGGCACCGACCTGGACGCCTTCGCCACCCACGCCCAGCTCGCGGCGGGCCTTGCCGAGCCGGTGACCGGGGCCCGGGCCACCCAGCTGCTCGGCACTCTCCAGGAGCTGTGGGCGGCGGACGACGCCAGTCGGGCTCTGCTGGACCGGCTGGAGCAGGCCGTCTCCGTTCGGCTCACCGAGCTCGGTGGGGTGGCCGCGGTTGCCGAGCTGACCGCCGCGGTGGTGGCCGCGCTCGCACCCGAGCAGCACCCGGACCCGCGGCTGGCTCGCGGCCTGCTCCGGTTGGCCTTGGACCGGCGCCGGGCCAAGCACCGCGCGGACGACGACGAGTCGCCCGCGGTGTCGGTGCGCCGCCGTGGCGGGCAGGTGTCCCTGCTCGCTGTGGACCAGGCGCTGTTCGATGTCGCAGACACGCTGGCCGCCGAAGCGGACCGGCTGGTCGCCGCCCTCGACGCGTCCCGGGAGGTGGTCGCCGCCGGCCGGGTGCGGGACCGGCTGGCCGCGGTGATGCCGCCGCTGCCGGACGTGCCGGCGGCGTTGGCGGAGCCGCAGCGGCGAGCCACGCTCGCCGCGGCAACCTCGGCGCATGCGGCGGCATCGGGGGCAGGAGAGCTGCATCACCGTGATCTGTCGCCGGTGGCGGCGCTGGCGCTCACCTTCGCCGACCTGGGCGGTCAGCAGCTCTCGCCCGACGAGATCCGGCAGCGGGTCCGGGTGCGGTTCCCGGCCGTGCCCGAGTTGCCGCTGCGGCCGGAGCTGGACGCCGCGATCGCCGAGGCTGGCCTCGCGCTGACGTTCGACGAGCGGACCGGGCTGTACCGGGCGCCGCGGACCGGGCCGGCGACCGAGGGTCTGGAGTCGCGGCGGCCGACCAGTCACGCGCTGCCCTCGTCCCCTGTCGGCAGCACCGGCGCGCTGGGGGCGCGGCTGGAGCAGTCGATCGCGAGCCGGTCGTTCCTCGCGCTCGGGGTTCGCGCGGACCGGCTCGACCGGTTCGTGGAGGCGGCACAGCGTGGCTACCGGGCAGGCGTCGTCGACGTCACCGCGGTGCTGCTCGACGCGCTGCGCGCGGCGTCGGCCGCGGCGGGGCTGCCGTGGGAGCTGGTCCGCGCGGCGGACGCCGAGGCCGAGTCGAGCCGTGGACGGCGTGGCCTGCACGAGCTCGTCCGTCGGTCCTGGCCACAGGTTGAAGCGGCGATCGACGCAGCCCTGGCCGAGGACGGCGGCAGCGGACCGGTAGTGGTGGTGGAGGCGTCGCCGCTGGCCCGCTACGACGCGATGGGGTTGCTGGCTCGATGGACCGACCTCAGTGCGTCGCGGGCGCGAGCGGTGTGGTTGCTGGTGCCGCAGCTCGGCGCCAACCAGGGAGCGGTCCTGGACGGGCGGCCGGTGCCGTTGGCCGCCCCGAATCAGTTCGTGCCGTTGGACACCGAGTGGGTGGACGCCGCGGCGACAGCCGCCGCGGCGCGGGAGGCGTGACGTGATCGACGCGAAGGCTCTGACCGCGGCGCTGAAGCGGGTTGTCCTCGACTTGGAGGGCGATCTGCGCGAGCGGGTGGAGTCCACCGACCCGGTGGTCGCTGACCCCGGGGTCAAGGAACGCTGGGCCCGCGAGCACCACGAGGCGGTCCGCCGTGAGCGTACCGCGATGTCGTGGCAGGCGTGGCGCGACGACCGGGTCACCCAAGCCGCGGTGGCGTGGGTGCTGACGACGGTGTTCGTCCGATTCTGCGAGGACAACCGGTTGCTCGGGCCCGTCTGGCTCGCCGGCCCGGCCGAACGCCGGCAGGAGGCGCTGGACGCCGAACTCGCCTACTTCCGCGCGCATCCCGAGCACACCGACCGGGAGTGGCTGCTGTGGGCGGTCGAGCACCTACGCGCCACTCGGGCCACTCGCGACCTGGTCGAGGCGCACTCGCCGCTGTGGACCGTGTCCCCCTCGGGGCAGGCGGCCAAGGCGCTGATCGGCCTGTGGCGCGAGCGGACCGCGGACGGCGCGCTGGTCTGGGACTTCACCGATCCGGGCCTGTCCACCCGGTTCCTCGGCGACCTCTACCAGGACCTGTCCGACTACGCGAAGAAGACCTTCGCGCTGCTGCAGACCCCGGAGTTCGTCGAGGAGTTCATCCTCGACCGGACGATGGAACCCGCTCTGCGGGAACGGCCCCTGGAAGGCTTCCGGCTGATCGACCCGACCTGCGGGTCGGGGCATTTCCTGCTCGGTGCGTTCGCCCGGCTCACCGACCGCTGGGCCGCCCACGCCCCGGGGATGGAGGTGCAGGCCCGGGTACAGAAGGCACTCGACGCGATCCACGGCGTCGACCTGAACCCGTTCGCCGTTGCGATCGCCCGGTTCCGGCTGCTCGTCGCGGCGATGCGGGCGTGCGGCCTCACTTCTCTGGAGACTGCCCCGGCGTTCACCTTCCATCTCGCCGCTGGGGACTCCCTGCTCCACGGCTCCGACCAGCTCGAACTCGATCTTGGAGACGCTGGCCACGACGCAGGACTGAGTGGATTCGCCTACAGCAGTGAGGATCTCAGCGCGCTGCGGGCGATCCTGAAGCCGCGAAGCTATGACGTCGTGGTCGGCAACCCGCCGTACATTCTCCCGCCAGATCCCAAGATCAACGCGGCGTATCGGGCTCGCTACGTCACATGTCACCGCAAGTACCAACTCACGGTCCCCTTCATGGAACGCTTCTTCCAACTCGCCAAGCCGGCAGTTGGCGACCATGGCTCGGGCTGGGTCGGCCAGATCACCTCGAACGCATTCATGAAGCGCGAGTTTGGTTCGAAGATCATCGAGGAATTCCTCGGCAGACAGGACCTGCGACTCGTCGTCGACACTTCTGGCGCCTACATCCCGGGGCACGGCACGCCGACGGTGGTTCTTGTCGGGCGTCCGCAACTACCGAGAAGTATCAGTGTCAGGGCGGTTCTCGGGGTCCGCGGTGAGCCGGGTCGACCTGCTATAGCGTCGGAGGGAAAGGTCTGGACGTCAATTATCGAGCACGTAGATGCTCCAGGATGGAACGATGAATGGGTGACGGTCGTCGACCTCGACCGGACAATCTTGGCGATGCATCCGTGGTCGCTCTCGGGGGGCGCGGCCATCGAGCTGTTGCAGATCATCGAAGCAGGTAAGGAGCCGTTATCCTCTGCAATTCTTGAGGCTGGATTCTCGGACATCACCGGCGACGACGAAGTGTTCCTAGTCCCAGACAGATCAACTTTCCGCCGTCGATTCGACAACCTGCTCAAGGCATTTGTTGAAGGTGAGTCGGTCAGGGACTTCATATTCTCCACGAACGTAATGGCGATCTTGCCGATGACGTGGTCTGGTGAGCCAATTGAGCTGACCGAACCTGCGTTGAAGCACTTCTGGCCATATCGCTCAGGCCTCAAATCACGGCTGTACTTCGGCAAGACTGCGGCGGAGCGTGACCTGCGGTGGTTCGACCATGCAATCTTCCAGCCATCAAAGCATCGGAGTGGAAAGCTGCTTGGCTTCGCATTTGTGGCAACACACAATCACTTCGTGTTGGACCATGGCGGGTATCTGTTCAACAAGTCGGCTCCGGTAATCCAGCTACCGGAGGGGGCGACGGAGGACGACCACCTTGGGCTACTCGGGGTGCTGAACTCTTCGACGGCCTGCTTCTGGCTCAAGCAGAACAGCTATCCCAAGGGCGGGGACCCTGTCGGCGACTCTGGAGCGCGAGTTTCGCAGCAGCCCTGGTCCGACCGCTATGAGTTCACCGGAACTACCTTGCAGGAGTTCCCACTCCCCGCGGATCTGCCCGTGCAACGCGCTCGCTTGCTCGATTCGTCTGCCCGGAACTCGGCGACGCTGTTCGAGTCCCTGGATGCACCTGAGGCACCCGCCCCGTCCGCGGGGCTCCTGAGCAGCGCACGTGCCGAGATCGGTGAAGCTCACGCTCGAATGATCGCCGAGCAGGAGGAGTTGGACTGGCACGTCTACCGCTCCTACGGGCTGGTCGACGAGGATGTCACGTATCCGGGCGACGACGTGCCGGGGCTGGTCCTGGGCGAGCGCGCCTTTGAGATCGCTCTGGCCCGCAAGGTCGCGGCGGACGAAGAGTCGACCGCCTGGTTCACTAGGCACGGCTCCACACCGATCACCGACATCCCCTCCCACTGGCCGGAGGCCTACCGCGACCTGGCCCAGCGTCGGCTGGATCTCATCGAGTCGAACAAGTTCATCAACCTGCTGGAGCGCCCCGAGTACAAGCGCCGGTGGGCGACCGAGCCGTGGGAGAAGCGGGTCGAGAAGGCCCTGCGTGGGTGGCTGCTGGACCGCCTGGAGGACAAGGGGTTCTGGTTTGACGCCCAGGGCCGGCCCGCTGTCCGCTCGGTCGCCCAGCTCGCCGACCCGGTCAGCCACGACGCCGACCTGGTGTCGGTGCTGCACCTGTGGCACGGCCGCAAGGACGCATCGGTCACCGATGTGCTGACCACGCTGCTGGAGGACGAGAGCGTCCCGTTCCTCGCCGCACACCGGCTCAAGGAGCCGGGGCTGCGCAAACGCGAGGCGTGGGAGCACACCTGGGCGCTGCAGCGCCGCGAGGATGCGGGCGAGAACGTCGGCGCCATCCCGGTCCCGCCCAAGTACACCTCGGCCGACTTCCGCAAGCAGTCGTGGTGGCAGAACCGTGGCAAGCTCGACGTCCCCAAGGAGCGTTTCATCGCCTACCCCGGCGGTGGTCGGGAGACCGACCCGACCCCGCTGCTCGGCTGGGCCGGGTGGGACCACGCCCAGCAGTCGCTCGCCCTGGCCACCGTGATCGCCGAGCGCGAGGCGGAGGGCTGGGCCGACGACCGGCTGGTACCCCTGGTCGCCGGACTCGCCGAGCTGCAGCCCTGGGTGCGGCAGTGGCACGACACGATCGATGCCACCTACCAGATCAACCTGGCCGACTTCCTTCAGGCCGAACTCGACCGCCGCGCCCATCAGGTCGGGATGACCCTCGACGCCTTGCGCGCCTGGACCCCGCCCGCCACCGGCCGCGGCCGCCGTCCGAAGGCGTGATCGCGATGATCACCGCCACACCGACCGACCCCCGCGAGGAGACCGCATGACGACCTTGCTCCGCGACGTCATCGCGATACCTGAGCGCGCCGGCGCCGAGGACTACGTGCTGCGCCTGACCGATTCCGTCGGCGATGCCGCGGTGCACCGCACCCTGGACGAGTACGTCGTCACCGACGCCCTCGCAGGCGCCTTCGACGACGCGCTCGGGCTGGTCGCCGAGGGCGTCGGCTCCGGCACCAGCCGTGGCGCGTTCCTCACCGGGTCGTTCGGCTCGGGCAAGTCCCACTTCATGGCCGTGCTGCACGCCCTGCTGCGCCAGGAGGCCGCCGCCCGGGCCAAGCCCGAACTGCAGCCGGTGGTCGCCAAGCATGACCCGGAACTCGCCGACCGTCGCATCCTGCCGCTGGCCTTCCACCTGCTCGGCGCCCGATCGATGGAAGAGGCACTGTTCTCGGGCTACATCCGCCAGCTCGGCGAGCTGCACCCCGGTGCGCCGCTGCCCGCCGTCCACAAGTCCGACGCCCTGCTGGAGGACGCCGAGCGGCTGCGCGCCCAACTCGGTGACGAGGCCTTCTTCGCCGGCCTCAACGGTGGTACGGCGGGTGCCCAGGCGAGTGGAGCTGCCGACCCCTGGGCTGCCGTCCTCGGCGCCGGCACCTGGGACGCCATCCGCTACGCCGAGGCCCGTGCCGCCACCCCGGCGAGCGAGGTCCGCCAGCAACTCGTCTCCGCGTTGGTGGAGAAGTACTTCACCGCCTACACCCAGCAGGCCGAGTACGTCGACCTCGACACCGGCCTGGCCGCGATCT
>JAEUJN010000014.1 GCA_016794595.1 Kineosporiaceae bacterium | reverse complement strand
GTCGAAGGAGCCGTCACCCAGGGCTGGAACGCCGCCCTCGGCGAACTCGCCCTGGTCTACCCCGACCGAATCAACCCCTACCTGTAACAGCAAGATCAAATAGAGGCAGAGTGACTCTTACACAAGAAAGTTGACAAGCTCTCAAGCTGGTCCACTCCGCGCCGGGCCGCCCGCAGGGCCGGGGGAAGATCGAACGGTTCTTCCGCACCGTCAACGGTGAGTTCGTCGTCGAGATCGCCGCCGGTGACGGCCAACCCGGCCGCCAGGTCGGCGACCTGGCCGAGCTGAACCGGCTGTTCACCGCCTGGGTAGAGACCGTCTACCACCGGCGGACCCACTCCGAGACCGGGCAGGCCCCGCTGGCCCGGTGGATGACCGGCGCACCGTTCCCGGTCCCCGCCCCGGCCGACCTGGCCGAAGCGTTCCGCTGGTCCGAGCACCGCACCGTCTCCAAGACCGCGCTGGTGTCCCTGCACGGCAACCGCTACCAGGTCGACCCGGGGTTGGTCGGCCGCAAGGTCGAGCTGGTGTTCGACCCGTTCGACCTGACCTTCCTGCGGGTGCGCTGCGACGGCCACGACGCCGGCACCGCGCTGCCGTTCCAGATCACCCGGCACTCCCACCCCAAGGCCAGGCCCGAGGTCGCGGCCGAACCACCCAAGCCGACCACCGGCATCGACTACCTCGCCCTCATCGACGCCGTGCACACCGGGGAGCTCGCCACCAAGGTCAACTACGCCGCCCTGGCCCCAGCCACGGATCCGCAGTCCGAACTGGAGGCCGAGCTGGCGGAGTTCGCCGCCCTGCACCGGCAGCTGACCCAGCCCACAACCGGCGCCGCCGGCACCGACCACACCACTGACCTGGCATGACCCCCGCGCCGACGACTGCGCCGGCCACAACCGTCTAGGAGCACCCCCATGATTGAGAAACTGCAAGCGCACTACGGCTTCACCCGCATGCCGTTCGGGCGTGATCTGGCCCCGGGCATGCTGCACCGGCACGCCTCGCACAACGAGGCCGTCGCCCGGATCCGCTGGTGCATCGGCGAACGCTCGATCGGCGTCATCACCGGCGAGGTCGGCGCCGGCAAGACGGTATCCGTGCGGACCGTGCTGACCAGCCTGGACCCCTCCAAGCACACGGTGATCTACCTGCCGAACCCCCTGATCGGGGTCCGTGGCATCCACGAGGAGATCGTCACCGCGTTCGGTCAACCCGTGGCCCACCTCGGCTCTCGGCTGACCGTCCAGGCCGCCAAAGCTCTTGCCTCCGAACGCGAAGAACGCGGACGCACTCCCGTCCTGGTCATCGACGAGGCCCACCTGCTCACCTACGAACAGCTCGAAGCCCTGCGCATGCTCACCAACCAGGCGATGGACCAGGACTCCCCACTGTCCTGCCTGCTCGTCGGCCAGCCCACCCTGCGCCGCACCATGAAACTGGCCGTCCTGGCCGCCCTGGAACAACGCACCGCGCTGCGCTACACCATGCCCGGCATGACCACCGCCGAGACCAGCAGCTACATCGCCCATCACCTCAAACTCGTCGGACGCACCGACCAGCTGTTCACCGACGACGCCCTGAACCTGATCCACACCACCGCCCGCGGCTACCCCCGCGCGGTGAACAACCTCGCCCTGCAATCCCTGGTCGCCACCTTCGCCGCCGGCAAGAACCTCGTCGACGAACCCGCCACCCGCTCCGCCGTCACCGAGGTCGTCGACTGACACCGGCACCTCACCGACCGCGACCGGCACCTCCCCGACGAAAACCCCGCCGCAGCAACACCCGGCGGGGTTTTCAACACCCACCCGGTAGGCACTCACAACGCCTGACTCCTCGGCATCTTCAGCGCCGCGCAACAACTGGACGTTCGGGGGACCCGCGAAGGATCTGCTCAGCGAACTCGCGGACGTCCCCGACCCAGACCGGGTCGTGGTGGTCATCGACCGGGCACTGGCCGCGCACCCCTGCGTCGCCGCGCACGTGCGCGCTGGAGATCGTCGCTTCCACGTCGGACTGATCCGGTACCTGCAGGAACTCTTCAGCGCCACCTACACCAGCGACACCTACGCCGACCTGCGCGACGACCACGAACGCCTCGCCCACCTCATCGACGAGCGGGCCCGGCTCCACGGCCGGCCGATGACGTCGAGCGACATCGCAGGACAGTGACATCGACCAGAGGGCACGCGCGGATCGCCACCGCTGTTCGCATACCCATAGGCGCGACAGACACGGCGTCGGGTGGTGGACGGGGATCCTGGTAGGCATGCAGGTACACATCGCCTCGGCTGTGTTGGTGCGCAACGGACGAGCTCTCCTCGGTCACCGCCACCGGTACCGGCGGTGGTACCCCGACTGTTGGGACGTGATCGGCGGTCACGTCGAAGCAGGCGAGAGCGCCGAACAGGCAGTGCGACGCGAGTGCCGTGAGGAGCTCGGCGTGCAGCTCGAGGACTTGGCGCCGATCGACCTCGAGTTCAGCGATCAGAACCTGACGATGACGGCCTTCGTGGTGACCCGGTGGCGAGGTGAGCCCGAGAATGCGGCGCCCGATGAGCATGACGACCTGGGCTGGTTCACTGCGGAGGAGATCGCCGACCTCACCCTGGCCGACCCAGGCATCCGCTGCGCCCTGCAAACCGCCGCACGGCGCTCCGCCGACCGGGCCAGCACCTGAACAGACACCCCGCGCAGCGGGGTACCCGAGCCCGGCGGGGTCACCGATGTCGTCCGGCGGTCCGCCGTGCGGCGCCCCTGGGATGCTGCTGGTGCGACTGCGCGGCGTCCAGCGCGGCGTCGAGGATCTGCCGGGGCCGCAGGGCAATCGAGGCGCCACGCGCGGGCTTTGGGAGCACCTCACGCGCCCCGGGTGCGTGGATGTGGTCGGTGGCTGCGCGGATGTGTCGGGCGATGCGGGGTTCGTGATCGACCCGGTGAGCAGGGGCCCAGGTCCAGGGTCCGTTGCCTTCGGTGGGGGTGAGCCAGCGTCCTTGGTCGAGTTGGCGTCGGGTGAGGTGGTCGAGGGCGCCGGTGAGGTCGGGGAGTTCGGCGGCGATCGCGCGGGCGACGTCGGTGGGGGGCAGCATGACGGCGCGGCGGGCAGCGGCGAGGTGTTGGTGTAGGGCCTGGGTCTGGAGGACGGGCTTGGGGTCGCTGGGGTCGAGGGCGGCCAGGCGTCGGGTGGTGTCGGTGGCGCGGGCGAACAGTTCGGCGTGCTGGCGCAGCATGCCGGCGATGGCCGTGTCGGCGGGGATGCCGGTGCGGGCCAGGGTCTGGCTGGCGTGGTGCGCGGTGCCCGCGGTGGTCTGGGCGATCAGTTCGACGTCGCGCGGGGTGATCGAGGTCGTTCCCCGGAGTTGGGTTGCCAGGCGCCGCAACGCTTCCGGGACGTCGTGTGGCACCCGGGGCACGAGGACCCGGGCGGCGTCCGGCCCGACGAGCTCGGCCGGTGCCGGGGTGGGGTGGGTGGTGGTGTGGCGTTGGGTGAGTTCGGCGGCGATGGCGAGCCCGGAGGCTCGGACGTGGCGGACCTGCGCGGCTTGGTCGCGTCGTCCGGTGTGGTCGAGGCTGGCGGTGAGGGTGTCGGTGGTGGCGAGCACGCCCTGGGTGAGGGCGGCGAGGTCGGCCAGTTCGGCGCGGGCGTGGCTGCCGGTGGGTCGGCTGGTGGGGTCGCTGGTCTGCCAGGTCGTGGCGGCGAGGACGGCGTGCCGAGCGACCTGCGACCAGTCGCGACCGGCTGCGGAGTTGACCGGGCAGTCGAGAACAGTGATCGCCGAGTCGGTGTGGATGCGGGGGACGTCGTGCAGGAGCCGTCCGAGCAGGCCGATGGGGTTGCGTTCGGCTTCGCTGATCAGGCGGGGGGTGGCGCGTTGGGAGGATCCGGTGAGGTCGCGGTGGACGTGTCTGGCCAGGTCGAGGGTGGCTTGGTAGCCGAGCAGGGCGTGGTCGAGGTCGGCGGCGGGGATCGGGTGCGGGGTGGTGATCACGCGGGCCAGGGCCGCGGCGAGGTCGGCCATGTGCTGCCGGTAGGTCACGGCGCGGCGGGGGGTCGGGTCGGGAAGACAGCGAGGACCTGGGCGGCGCGGGCGGCGCGGATCAGGTCGCCGATGTCGGTGCAGACGGCCAGCGCCGAGGCCAGCGCGATCCGGGTCCGCCACAGCCCGTCGTCCAGGTCGATCGGGGCGATGTCGTCGGTGATCGGGGGGTAGCCGGGGTGGACGTCGGTCAGGATGCGCAGTGCCTCGAGCAGGGTGAGCCGGACGTCGAGGTCGAGGTCGCCTTCCAGGAGGCAGGCCAGAGCGTGGCCGGCGGAGGCGACGTGGGCGGGCAGGGCCCGGTGGACGGGTTGAGTGTTCGGGGTGGTCACGGGAGGTCCTCCTACTGGTCGACGTCGAGGTCGTGGTGGTGGTCGGGGGTGAGGGTGATCCGGCGGTAGATGCGGCGGGCGGGGCGGGACTGGCGGGCGGTGTGGATGCCGTATTCGGTGGTGAGGCGTTGGGTGAGGGCCTTGGCGGAGATGGGTTCGGCGCCGAGTTCGGTGCAGTGGGCGTGGTAGGCGGCGCGCAGGGTGGTGACCTCGCAGGTGTGGTGGTCGCCGAGGTGGCAGTGGTCGCGGATGAAGCAGGCCAGGGTGTCCTCGTTGATCCGGTAGTCCTCGGTGGCGGCGGTGACCCGGGCGGGGTCGCCGAGGCCGTCGCGCAGGACGGTGATCGCGCCGCGGACGGCCCAGCCGAGGACGGCGGGTCCTTCCTCAGCGAGGATCCGGTGGTGCAGGTCGGGGTCGCGGCGGTGTTCGGGCACGACGTGGGTGAAGGGGATGAGGCGGACGCGGCGCCAGAAGGAGGGGCCGCCGTCGCGGACCTGGGGGAGGTGGTTGGAGGCGATCACGAGGAGGTGGGAGGGGGTGAAGTCGAAGAAGTCGCCGCGCATGTAGCGGCCGGTGAGGATGTCGCCGCCGGTGAGGCGTTTGACGCGGGGTTCGTCGAAGCGGCGTCCGCTGGATTGTTCGGAGCAGACCACGAGCCGGGCCCCGCGCAGTCGGGCGATCTCGGTGGGGTGGGCGCCGTCGCGGCCGGTCATCAGGAACGCATCGGGGGCGGCGACGGCGTAGCCGCCGGTGTCGGCGGCGCCGAGCAGGCCCTGCAGGACCAGCAGCAGCACGGACTTGCCGTTGGCGCCGACGCCGTGCAGGAACGGCAGGACGTGGTCGCGGACCTCACCGATCACGGCGAGCCCGGCGAGGCGTTGGACGTAGCCGATCAGGTCGTCATCGGCCTGGAAGGTCTCGGCCAGGAAAGCCGTCCACCGCGGGTGGGGGCCGTCGAGGTGGACGCCGGTGGCGGTGATCCGGGTGAGCAGCAGGTCGGGGTCGTGGCGGGTCAGGGCACCGGTGGTCAGGTCGATCACGCCGCTGCGGGTGTTCAGCAGCAGGGGGTGGGCGTCCAGGTCGCGGGCGCGGATGGAGACCCTGGGGTCGGATTGGGCCACCCGGACGGTGGCGCTGATCCCGGCCGCGGACAATGCGTTGCGTTTGAACGCCTTCGATGCGGCGCCGTCCTGGGGTAGGGCCCGGGCCAGGGTGCGGGCGGCCTCACGGATGTGGGCGTCGTCGTGGTCGCGGCCCCAGACCGCTTCCTGCCAGCACCACCAGGTGCCCATGTCGGCGACCCGGCGGATCGAGGTCGCGTACTCATCGACCAGCCGCAGCGCGGAGGCGTCGTCGGTGCGGACCTGCCGCCACCCCGCGTCCGGCTCTGTCCCTGCTCTCCCTGCCGAACCTGCGGTTGCTGCCGGTCGCGGTGTGCTGGTTGCGGTTTCGACGAGGTCGAGGGCGGCCTGTTGTTCGGCGGTGGCCGGGGAGTGCAGGTGCCGGCCCGCTGTCCTGCCGGCGGTGACCGGGTGCCGGTGGGGTAGGGGGTTCACCGTCGTCCCCGGGTCGTGCCGGTGGCGGGGGTGTGCTGGGCGGTGCGGGCGATCATGCGTTGGGCGGAGGTCACGGTGCGGTGGGCCTCGAGTTCGCTCAGCCCGGCGCGGACGGCGGCGGCGACGATCGGGCGCAGGTCGCGGTGGCCTTCCTCGGCGGCCCGGCACGCGGCCCAGAACGCGCCGTTGTTGCGTCGTCCCTCGGGTAGGGAGGCAACCCAGTCGGCCAACGCGGCCACCGACGCGCCCCGGGCGGCCCGGTGCCCCGGGGGGTGTCGGATGGTGGCTGTGGGTGGGGTGAGCAGGGTTCGGGCGGTGGCCCAGTCCAGGGGTCTGCCGGGGCCGGGTCGGTGGCGTAGTCGTTGGTAGGGGGCGCCGTTGACCACCGAGGGTGGTACCAGGACGTATCCGCCGGCCGCCTTGAAGTCGACGAAGTGTTCCGGTGCCCGTCCGCTGGGCTGGTCGGTGCCGGGGAAGTAGACGTGCATCCCACCGGAGGGGGTGGCGATGACCGCCCTGGCCCCGCCGATCAGTCCGGCCTCGGCCAGCACCCGGAACGCGGGGTAGCCGGACCCGGTCGGGCGGCGGTCGATGTCCAGGACGTCCACGGTGCCCGGCCCGGTCGGCACGGCGAGATTCGCGGACGGCGTGCGCGCCCACCAGGCGCGGATCCGGTCCGGATCGGTGGTGGCGTCGTGCAGTCCGTGGCGGGTCAGTGGTCGTTTGGCGCCGGGCACGCACGGGAACACCGGCCACCCCCGGGCCGCCAGGTCCAAGGCCACGGCCAGCACATCGGACGGCGCGCGCGGCCCGAGCTCCTCGGTCGGCATGCGCGGCACGGTCGGCACCGGTGGCATCGGCGGGGTGGTGTGGTCGTGGCGGGTCACGACGCCTCCCCGGGAGCTCGTAGCCGGTACCGCTTGGTCTGGTCACGGACCACGTCCCCGGCGGCGACCAGGGCCTGCACGTGCCCGACCACGGTGGCCCGGGACCGGCCCACCACCCGGACCAGGTCGGCCACCGTCGCAGGCTCGGCCCGCAGGTGAGCCAGGACCGCCAGCCGGGTCTGCCCACCCGGAACCGCTTCCTGCGCAATCGATCCCACCACCCGGGCCCCGGAACCGCCGACCTCAGCCCGTGCTGCGGCAGGGGGTGTGGCGGTGAGTGCTGGTGCCGGGCTACGACGTCGACGCCGGGTGGGTTGGTCGGCGGGGAGGGTGACCAGGGCGGCCAGGTGGGCCAGGGCGACCAGGACCGCGGCCGGGACGGCGCCCACCACCAGGACCAGGACCGGGCCGGGGTGCAGGTAGCCGGAGGCGATCAGGTGCCCGGCGGCGTTGCCGACCAGGGTGCCGCCCGCACCGACCAGGGCCACCGTCCGACCGAACCCGCGGGCACCGGAGGCGATCCCCGGCCGCAACCAACACCACCCGCCCACGCAGCCGCCGACGTCCAACGCCGCCGGCAACAGCCACGGCGTCCAACTCGCCCAACCGGCCGCCCGCGCCAGAGCGGCCAGGGTGGCCGCGCTGGCCACCACGGCCGCGGTCCCGGCGACCACCATCCCCGCGTACAACGGCCACACCAGAACCGCCGCCTGCTGTGCGCGCTGATCCCGGTGTCCCCGGGTGGTTCTCGACGGGACCGCGGGGTCCACCGGCAGCGCCGACCCGGGGAGCGGGTCGTCGGGTACGCCGGTGCCTGGGTGCAGCTTGGTGCGTCCGCCGGTGGGCGTGGTGGTGGGCATGCCGGTCAGCCCCGCCGCAGCCGGTACCGCTCGAGGAACACCGCGGTCGGCACCACCCGCCGGTGCGGGCTGATCCACACCGTGGGGAACCGGCCGTCCCGGGCCGCGGCGTAGGCAGCGTTCTTGCTCATCCCCAGGATCCGTCCCGCCCGCACCACCGAGATGGTCGGCTCCTGGATCGGGTCGGGAAGGGACCGATCACGACGTCCAGTGCTCATGACACGCAAACTACTACGCTATAAACGGCCCGTGCTACTATGATCACGAAGACGGCAGCAGGTAGGACCGAGCAGTCCCTACCGACTCACGGCCCAGAGCCAGCCCGGCGCTGTATCGGCCGGGTAGGCTGGCTGGGTGCGTACCCGCAGGACGAGCCCGGCCCCCGCCCCCGCGCAGGAGGTCGAATGGCTCACCCCCGCCCCGGACGGCACCCCGGTCGAGCTGGCCTGGCCACAGGCCGACGGCCCGTTCACCCTCACCTGCCACCTGGCGCGAGTCGACGGGCGGACCATGCTGGTCGGTCTGGACGTGCGCTGTTTCGCCGTGGACGCCGAGGGCACCCCCATCCCCGGACCCGCTGGCCTGGTCGAGATCAACCACCCCGCCCTGCGGTCCCTGCGCGCCGGGGAGATCGCCGAGGCCGCCCGCGCGACACTGGCCGCCCTGCTGGCCACCCGGTCGACCTCACGCTCCCTGGACAAGGACACGCGGCAAGCCGCCGCCCGCACCTATGCCACGCTCACCGCGCCCAACCGGGCCCAGAAGCGACCCCGTCCCGCGGGCAGCCAACTCGAACGCGTCGCCGCCCTGTTCAACCAGGCCGTCGCCGCCGGCGGCGACGCCGCCCGCCGGCCCTCCATCTACGTCCATCAAGCCCTGGTCGAGGACGGCCAGGACGTCACACTGAACACCGTCCGCGGGCAGATCCACCGCGCACGGGTCAAAGGTCTGATCCCCGCGGCGAACTGAGCCACACCCGACCGCTCCCGCATCCGGGGGCGCCCTCGTCCCGCCGCCCCTACTTGTTCCGACACGCCTCCCGCGGCCCCGTCATGTCCCGTTCTCGTACCCCCCGTTCGGCCCAATTCGAGTACCGCTGTGCGATCACGCGTGATCGCTACGTGTTCATCGACAGGTATCTGTTGACACGCCACGGGAGGGTTCCCTTGGATACGGCCCAAGAACGAATCGGACAACTGGGTCCTCGTGGACGGTATGGCCCACCGCCCACGCGGAGAGGGGCAATACGCGTGTCTCGTTGGGCCATGACAGGGCTGCCCGTAGTCGTCGTGACGGTGGCCCTAACCACGACAGGGTGCACTCCCGAGCCTTCACCGAGGCTGCAAACCCCTTCTGCGCCAGCCTCTTCCCCAGTCGTGTCCCAGACCACGAGCCTCACGCCATCACCGGCGTCCGCGACGTCATCAGCTGACGCCGCGGCCGCACCGGCGATCGCCGCCTACCGCCAGTTCTTCGTGCTCGGGCTCGAGGCGACCCGCGATCCCAGTCGGTTCACCGCTGAGGCGAAACCTGGGCCGGCGGACTTCCGGGCCTATGCCTTCGACCCGATCCTGGGCGAGTACGTCGCATTCGTCATGGGACTGGCGAGCGACAAGGTCGCCTACCGGGGCACGCCCCCGACGCCCCGGATCAGCGTGACCACGGTGGACCTGGCGGCCACCCCGTACCCGAGGGTCGAACTGTCCAACTGCCCCACGCCGGCTCCGACGTGGAAGCAGTACTCCGTGACCACTGGGCAGGAGTTGGTCACAGCGTCGCCCAGCGTCGCGCCCCCGTACCGGCTGGCTGTGGAGGTCATCCAGCACCAGGGCCGGTGGGGTGTCTCGAAGATCACCGCGGACGGCAGTGCGACATGCGATCAGCCCTGACGGCCGCGGTGACGGCCACGGTGCTCCTGCTGGCCCCGGCCGGTGCCATGGCGGCGCCGTCACCAGCGCCGCCGACGGTGCGGTGCAACCCCCAGATCGACGTCTGCCAGGCCCAGGTGATCGGTGAGCCCGGCGGCCCCGCTGGCGGCCGCCCGGGGTCAGGCTCGGGCTCGTCGACCGGGTGCATGGCCCGCGACGGGGCCACCTATCAGCGGGTGCCTTGTTCGGCTCCGGCAGGCACCTGGTCGAACGCCCTGCAGTGCTACGTGCGGCGATTGGAGCCCCAGCCGGCTCCCGGTGACCCGGTGTGGCAGGGACGCACCGAGGGGGCGGTCTATCTGTGCACGACCGCGCTGGCGCCCTCGACCCGGCGGGTGTGGTTGGCCACGCCGCCGGTGGGGGTGAGTCCGGAACAGCTTGCGCTGCAGGCGTTGGCGAGCGTGCAGTTGCCGAAACCGGTGGTTCGCCGCTCGCCGTCCCAGGCGAACGATGACAACGGCACCCCGTACACGTGGGTCAACCTGTGGACGTGGTGGTGGACCACTCCGGCGACCTGGCGTCCGCTCGAGGCGACGGCGCGGGCCGGGGTGCAGTGGGCGACGGTCACCGTGCGCCCGAGGAGCATGATCCTCGATCCGGGTGACGGTTCGGCTGAGGTGACCTGTCCCGGGCCGGGCCGGGCGTGGACCGAGGCGGACGCCGACTCGGCCCCCGACGCCGGGGCGTGCGCGCACAAGTACACCCGGATCACCCGCTCCGGGCCGCTGACGGCCACCCTCGCGGTGAGTTGGTCGGTGACCTGGACCGGGTCGGGTGGCACCGGTGGGGTGCTTCCGCAGATGCAGACCCAGACCTCGACATCCTTTGTGGTGCAACAGATCCAGGTGGTGATGCGATGACCACGGCTGTCCGCCGGACCGCCCCCCAACCCATGGCACCCGGGGCGGGCGCTGGCTCGCCCCCGGCGCGCAGTCCGCTGCCGACCCGTCAGCGCCGTCCGGGGTGGACCGCGTTGGCGGTGGCGTTGATCGGGGCCTGCGCGGCGCTGGGGGCATTGCTGTATGTGCGGGCCGGGGCCAAGACGCCGGTGGTCGTGGTGGTCGCCGAGGTGCCCGCCGGGCACGTGTTGGCGCGTGCGGACCTGTCGACGGTGGCCGTCTCGGGTGGGGTGACCGCGATCGCGGGGCAGAACCTGGACTCGGTGGTGGGGCAGACCGCTGCCGTGCACCTGCTGCCGAACATGTTGCTGCAACGTTCGATGATCAGTGCCGATCCGGGGCTGTCGGGCACCGAGGCCGCGGTCGGGGTGGTGGTCAGGTCGGGGCAGATCCCCGCGGACGGGCTGCGTCCGGGGGACACGGTCGAGGTGGTGGCCCTGCCCGCCGCGGGCGCGGCGTCCGGGACTGCGGCGACGGCCCGGGTGATCGTGGCCGCGGCCCGGGTGGACGCTTTCCGCGCCGACCCGGCCCAGACCGGCGGCAACCTGGTCACTCTGATCGTGCCCCGGTCGTCCTCGACCGCGGTGGCCGCGGCCAGCGGGTCGGGGCGGATCGCGTTGATCGAGGTGTCGGCGCGGTGATCCTCGCGGTGTGCGCAGACAAGGGCTCCCCGGGGGTGAGCACCACTGCGTTGGCCGTGACGATGGCCTGGCCACGGCCGGTGGTGTTGCTCGAGGCGGACGCCGCGGGCGGTGACCTGGCGTTCTGGGCCCGCCGCCCGGACGGCGCGCCACCGGCGGTCGGGGACGGCGGGGACGGCGGGTTGCTCGCCCCGGAGCCGTCGTTGCTCACCTTGGCCGCGGATGCCCGGTCGGGGTTGCCGGTGGCGTTGCCTCGTTACGCCCAGGCGAGCCGGTGGGGGATCGATGTGATTGTCGCTCCTCCTGCGGCCCAGGCGTTCTGGCCGTTGCGTCCGTTGTGGGACGGGGTCGCCGAGCAGGCGGCGGCCTGGCCCGGCACGGTGGTGGTCGACCTGGGTCGCTTCCACGGGGGTGCCGCGGCGGCCCCGGTGGCGCGGGCGGCGACGGCGGTGTTGGTGGTGACCCGGGCCAGCGTCGCCGGGCTCTATCACGTGCGCGAACGGGTCCACGAGTTGGTGCACACCCTGGGTGAGGCGAGCAGGCCCCGTAGCCCGCTGGGGGTGGTGGTGCGCACGGCTCGCCGGGACGCCGGCGCCGTCGAGGCCCAGATCGCGGCCATGCTGGAGGCTGCCGGGGTGCCGGTGCCGGTGATCGGGTCCATCTGGGACGACGAGGCCAGCGCGGCCCGGCTGCAGGCCGGGCAGGTCGGTGGCCGGGGCCGCCGGGCAGGGGACCTGGCCGCATCGGCGGCCCGCCTGGTCTCGGCCATCGGACGACGGTGGCCCGAGATGGCTGCGGCCGCGGGTGTTCCGGTCGCGGCGGGCTCGCAATGACCGCGGTGGCGGGGGTTGGTGGGGACCGGGGCCGATCGCCCCGGGCCCCGGGATCGCAACCGCCGTCGCTGGAGATGTCCCCGCCGCCGGTGAGGGCGCCGATGACGGGCGCGGCGTCGGACTACCGGCTGGTGCGGGTGTTGCAGGAGCGGGTCGCCGATCAGATGACCCGGGAGAAGCATGCCCGTGAGCAGCAGGGTCTGCCGCCGCTGGCAGCGGCGGATGAGCGGCAGCTGGCGATGAGTCGGGCCGCGGACGTCGTGGCCCGGCACATGCA
The DNA here is from genome assembly GCA_016794595.1 of Kineosporiaceae bacterium. Classification (GTDB taxonomy): domain Bacteria; phylum Actinomycetota; class Actinomycetes; order Actinomycetales; family Kineosporiaceae; genus JADJPO01. Next base: position 45,381 of record JAEUJN010000014.1, on the reverse strand, counting down.
GTCCCAGCTCGCGGCGGGGGTGGACCTGCCCGATCCCGGGGTCGATCGGCGGTTGGTGGAGGCGATCGACGCTGCGATGTACGGGGCGGGGGCGTTGCAGGAGCTGCTCGACGACGGCGACATCGAGAACATCGACATCAACGGCTGCGACGAGGTGTGGATCACCTACGCCGATCATCGGGGCAAGGTCCGGGGCCGCCCGGTCGCCGCGAGTGATGAGGACCTGATCGATGTCGTGCGGACCTTGGGCTCCTACGCCGGGTTGAACGCCCGCCCGTTCACCCCGGCCCACCCCGAACTCGACCTGCGCCTACCCGACGGGTCGCGGCTGTCGGCGGTGATGGCGGCCAGCGAACGGCCCCTGGTCTCGGTGCGCCGCAACCGGTTCCCGCAGATGTTCCTCGCCGAGGTGCCGGCGGCCGCGCGCCGTCCGGGTCGTGGTGGTGCCCCGCAGACCCTGCTGGAGTTGGGCACGGTCGATGCGCGGTTGGCCGCGTTCCTGCAGGCCGCGGTCCGGGCGCGGTGCAACATCGTGGTCGCCGGGGCCACGGATGCCGGCAAGACCACCCTGCTGCGAGCGTTGATCAACTGCATCCCCCCGGGTGAACGGTTGATCACGGTCGAGCGGGCCCTCGAGCTGGGTCTGCGGATGCATCCCGAGCTGCACTGGGATGTCGCCGAGATGGAGGAGGTGCTGCCCTCGGCCGACGGCGGCGGGGGGTTGAGCATCGGACAGTTGGTTCGCCGCACCCGGCGGCAGAACCCGTCCCGGGTGATCGTCGGTGAGGTGCTGGGACCTGAGGTGGTGGAGATGCTCTCGGCGATGAGCCAGGGCAACGACGGGTCGTTGTCGACCATCCACGCCCGGGATGCGGCCGATGTGTTCCAGCGGCTGGCGACCTATGCCGCCCAGTACGAGGGGATGCCGTTCGAGGTCACCCACGCCCTGATGGGCTCGGCGCTGGACCTGATCGTGTTCGTCCGCAAGAACCCGCGCCTGGGCGGACGCCGCACGGTCACCGAGGTGCTCGAGGTGACCGGCGCCGTGGAGGGACGCGTCGCGCGGTCACGGATCTTCACCGAGTCCGCCGAGGACGGCCGCGCCGTCCGCGACAGCGAGGTGCAGTTGGCCCGGTGGCGCCTGCTCGCCGACGCCGGGTACGACGACGCCGCCCACGAACGCTCGACCGTCGAGGGTCTGGCCTGGGGGCGATCACGATGAATCCTGCCCTCGCCTTGCAGCCGGGTGTGCTGCTGGCCGCGGTGGTCGGTGCGGGTCTGGCCGCCGGGGTGGTGTTGTTGGTGCTCGGGATCCGGGGCACGGCAAGCGATCCGGCGCGTCCGCCGTCGGTGGCTGCGGCCCGGTGGGCGCGGTGGCGGCGCGCGGTGGCCTCACCGGCGGTGAGCGGACGGGTGGCGGGCGCCGTCCTGGTCGGGGGGCTGATCCTGGTGGTGACCCGGTGGCCGGTCGCCGCGGTGGGGTTGGCCGGGTTGGTGTTCTGGTGGCCGCGGATGTTCGGGGGCACCCGGGCAGAGCAGGAGCAGATCCGCCGGCTCGAGGCGTTGGTGACCTGGACCGAGGCGTTACGGGACACCGTGGCCGCACACGCCAGCTTGGAACATGCGATCCCGGCGACCACCCATTCGGCGCCGCCGTTGATCCGGTCCGCGTTGGTGCGGTTGTCGGGGCGGATCCGGGCCCGCACCCCGTTGGATGATGCTCTGCTGGCGTTGGCCGCCGAACTGGACGACGCCTCCGCGGACCTGGTGATCGCCGCGTTGATCCTCAACGTGCGCCGCCGCGGTGACCGGCTCGGGGACGTGCTCAGCGGTCTGGCCACCACCGCCCGGGAAGAGCTCGACCTGCGCCGGCGGATCTCGGCCGGCCGCGCGGGCCTGCGCCGCGGCGTCCAGATCGTGATCGCACTGACGTTGGCGTTCGCGGTGTTCCTGTTCGTGTTCGGCGGCACCTATGTGCGGCCCTACGACACCCCGGCCGGGCAGATCGCGTTGGCGGTCGCGGTCGGGTTGTTCGCCGTCGGGTTCACCTGGATGCGGCACCTGTCCGCCGCGCACCGCCCACCGGCGTTCCTGCGCCGCCCCCAGGGCAGTCCGCGGTGACCGCGATGGCCCTGGTCGGCGCCGTCATCGGCGGGCTGCTGTTCGCGGTGATCTGGCGCCTGGTGGCGCCGCAACCCTCACCGCTGGTGCAACTGGCCCGCTTCGACGCCCACCGCGACCGGTACGCCCGCCGATCCGGCGAGCCGAACGCGGGGAGCTCGGTGGGAGCCACCGGGACGGCGGTGCCGGCCACGGCGACCAGGCTGCGGGTGGGGCCGGTCGGGTCGGGTCGGCGGCTGGCGCGGGCCGGGGCGTGGGTGGCGCACCGGCTGGCCGAGCGGGGCATCGAGTACACCTCGCTGCGCCAGGACCTCGCCCTGACCGGTGGCTCGATGGACACGGTGCTGGCACGCAAGGTGTTCGCCGCGGGCGCCGGGTTGGTGCTGGTCACCGGGACGGCGATCACCGTGCGGGTCGCGGCCGGATGGGCTTGGCCGCCGGCGGCGGTGGCGGTGGCAGCGATCGCGGTGGCCGCCGGGCTCAGCTTCCTGCCCGATGCCGAGGCCCGGCACGAAGCATCGCGGCGGCGGCAGGAGTTCCGGCGGGCGTTGGCGGCCTACCTCGACCTGGTCGCCCTGGAGATGGCCGGGTCGGCCGCCCCGGCCGAGGCGCTGCCGAACGCGGCCCGGGTCGGGGAGGGGTGGGCGATGGTGATGCTCCGCGAAACCCTCTGGCGCGCCTCGCTGTCGGGGCAGGACCAGTGGGAGGCCCTGACCGATTTGGGGGCCCGGATCGGGGTCGGTGAACTGGCCGACCTCGGGGCGTTGGTCCGGCTGGTCGGACGGGACGGCGCCCGGATCCGCCAGACCCTCACCGCCCGAGCGGCCACCATGCGCCGCGCCCAACTCGCCGACGCCGAGGGCGAGGCCGGTGAGAAGGACCAGTCGATGCGGCTGGCGCAGATCCTGATCGGGTTCGGGTTCATCGTCTTCCTCACCTACCCCGCGGTGGTGAACGTCCTGGCGTTCTGAGACCGCTCATTTCTGTTCGTGCTCAATCGATCTCGGAAGGGAGTTCAAGATGGTGGAGATTGGTGTGGTGGTGACCTGGCTGCGATCCCGGCTACTCGACAGCCGCCGCAACGCGCACGACGAGGGCGCCAGCATCGTCGAGACCGTGGTCATCATCGCGGCGTTCGTCGCGGCCGCGATCGTCATCGTGGCGATCCTGGTGAGCAAGGCGACCGAAGCGGCGAACAACGTCACGGTGCAGTAACGGGCAGCCGTCGTGCGACACCGAGCCAGCAGCAGGAACACGACCGCTACCAGGGGTAGCGGCGAGGCCGGGTACAGCACGATCGAGGCCGTCATCACCCTGCCCGCGATCATCGTGATGACCATGCTGGTGGTGCAGTACGCCCTGCTCTGGCACGGCCGCCACGTCGCCGAGGCCGCGGCCCGCGACGGGGTCCGGGCCGCGCGCGGCTACCAGGCCACGGCCACCGACGGCCGGGACGCCGCCGCCTCCTACCTCGCCCAGGTTGCCCCGAACCTGCTCACCACACCCACGGTCACCGTCGACCGGACCGCGACCACCGTCACCGTGCAGGTCCACGCCACCGTGCTCACCGTCATCCCGTTGGCCTCCTTCGACATCACCCAACACGCCGCCGGACCCGTCGAACGATTCGTGCCATGACCACCGACACCACCACGGCCACCAGCCCGGACACCACGCCGAACACCGAGCCGGACGGCACCGCGCGCGGGCGGGGGGATGGCGGGTTGATGGCGGTCGAGTTGGCGATCCTGACCCCGTTCGTGATTGCCATGGTGTTGCTGGTGGTGGCGTTCGGGCGGATCACCCACGCCCGCGCCCTGGTCGACGGCGCGGCGAGTGCGGCCGCCCGGGCAGCCTCGCTCGCCACCGGACCCGGGGCAGCGGTCACCGAGGGGCAGGCCGCGGCCCTGGCCTCACTGGCCGCGGCGGGCCTGGCGTGCACCGGCCCGACCGTGGCCGTGGACACCTCGGCGTTGCGTCCCGGCGGGCAGACCGCGGCCACGGTGACCTGCACCGCCGACCTGTCCGCGTTGGTGTTGATCGGCGTCCCGGGCAGCCTGGTGCTGACCGCGCAGGCGATCTCACCGGTCGAGGCGCACCGGGACCTGTCCGGAGGTGCCCCGTGACCCGGAACCCGTTGGCGCCTGGTGGATCGCGGCGAGACTGGTGTCGACACCGCTGTGCCCCAAGGCCTCACAGCAATCACGGCGACGAGGGAACGGTCGCCTTGTACATGGCGGTGATGGCAGTCGGGCTCATGGTCATGGCCGGGTTGGTCATCGACGGTGGCGCGGCGATCGCGGCCCGGGCCCGGGCCGCCGACATCGCGCAGGAGGCCGCGCGTGCCGGTGCCGACCAGCTCACCCAGGCCTCGCTGCGGGGTACCTCCCCGGCCGGGTTGCAGCTGGACCCGGCCGCGGCGGAGGCGGCCGCCGTCCGGGTGCTCGGACTGCGCGGCGCCACCGGCGAGGTGAGCGTCGCCTCCCGCGAGGTCACCGTGACCGCGCACGTCCCGCAACGCGCCGCGGTGCTCTCCGCGGTGGGGGTCAGCGATCTGTCCGGGACGGCGCAGGCCACCGCCACCATCCTGCACGGAACCACGACGGGAGCCCCGTGATGCGAGGACCGATCACCATCGTGCGGGCACTGGCTGCGCTGCTCGTGCTGGCGGCCGTGCTGATCGGGTTGCCCGTGCTGCTCGCCGCGACCGTGGGCAACCCGCTGGACAGTTGGCCCGACCTGATCGCCGGGGACCTGTCCGACACCGTGCTGATCGCCGTGCTGGCCGCCATCGCCTATACCGCCTGGGCACAGTTCGCCCTCGCCGTGCTCGGTGAACTCATCGCCGCCGTGCTGCGCCTACGCCGCCCAGTGCGGCTGCCCGGGGTCCTGGCCGCACAACAACACCTTGCCCACGCCCTGGTCGCGGCCGTCCTGGCCGTTGGGCCCCTGCTGACGGCGGCCCCACTGTCCCCGGCGATGACGCCTGCACTGACCCACGTGGCGGCGTCCACCCTGCCCTCCCCGCAGGCTCTTCCGTCGGCCGCGTCGCCGGCCCGGGTGGGGGAGGGCGCCGCCCCGCTGGCGGCCGACAGCGAGGCCGCCGAGCGGGCCGGGACCGGTCAGCAGGTCGAGACCTACGTGGTCACCGACCACGGCCACGGCCCCGGCACCTACTGGGACCTCGCGGCCGAGCGTCTGGGCGCGGGGGAGCGGTGGGGGGAGATCTGGGAACTCAACCGTGGCCGACAGCAGAGGGACGGGCAGGTGATGACCGACCCCGGCCTGCTGCGCCCGGGGTGGACCGTGCTGGTGCCCGCCGCCGGACACCCGACACCCCCTGCGGCAGCTCCGGACGGCGACGCGCCGGTCGTCGTCCGCCCCGGCGACACCCTCACCGGGATCGCCGCAGCGCACGATGTCGCGACCTGGCAACAGCTCTGGGACGCCAACGCCGGCCGAACCCAGCCAGGCCACAAGCAGTTCACCGACCCCGACCACATCGAACCCGGCTGGACCCTCGCCCTACCCGACCTCACCCCACCCGCCGCGGATCGGCCCCCGGCCACCACGACGCCGAGCACGACCCCGACGACGGTCGAGCCCGCAGCAGGAGCGGCGGCTCGCACATCGACGCCCGCAGCCTCACCGGGAGCCTCCACCCCGTCGACGGCACAGGGTGATCCCGCTGCGACGCCGTCCCTGCGCAAACCGCCTCCGCTGCCGACGATCCCGGCCGATCCCCGCAGTACAGCGACCGGCATCGCACCGGCGCCCGATTCGACGATGACGGCGGCACCAACCGACCCACAAGCCGTCTCACCCGAATCGGCGTCCGTCGAGGACGACGCGGAACCCCAGTGGCAGGTCGATCCCGGTGAGGCTCGGGCGGCGCTGATCGCAGCGGGTCTGGGAGCAGGACTGGTCGGGGCGATGGCGTTGCTGCGATGGACGCTGGCCCGTCGCCGCCAGCAGCGCTACCGCCGTCCGGGGGGCTCGATCCCGAAAGTGCCGGTGACTGCCCGGGCCACCGAGCGGGCGATCAGGACGGCCACCACCGCCGACATCACCTGGCTGGACGAGGTGCTGCGCGCTTTGCCGTTCCACCTGTCCCGCCAACCCGGCGGACGGCTGCCCGAGGTGATCGCCGCCGTCCTCGACACCACCGGGGTGGAACTGGTTCTCGCGCACCCGGCCCGCAACGCTCCCGGTGCCTGGCAGGTCCGTGACGGTGGACTGCGCTGGCACCACTCCCGGGACGCCGACACCGGCTACCAGGCCCAGCACCGGGGTGCGCACGCCGCGCCCTACCCGGCCCTGGTCTCGGTCGGGGTGGACCAGGACGACCGGACCTGGCTGCTCGATCTCGAACACATCGGCGTCATCGGCCTCACCGGGGACCCCGACGCGTGCCTCGACCTCGCCCGCTACCTGGCCGCCGAACTGGCCCTCAACCCCTGGCCCGAACTGGTCTACCTCACCCTCGTCGGACTCGGCGACGACCTGGGACCGCTCCACCCTGGACGCGTGCGATCCGTCGACGGACCGCAACAGGCCACGGCCGCGATCCACGCGGCCCGCGTCCACGTGCGGTCGATGACCGAGGCCATGACCGAGATCGGTCTTGGCGTGCTCCCCGGCCGCCTACTGCACGTCAGCGGCGACATCTGGTTCCCCGAGATCCTCGTGCTCAGTGCCGATCCCCCGCCCGAGGCCGGGATCACCGACCTGATCAGCACGCTGCAGCCCGGCACCCGCACCGGACAATCCTTGGTCCTCACCGGATCGAACGCCACCCTGGTGGACCGGCCCTGGCGGCTCGAGGTCACTGCCACAGGACTCCTGCACGTTCCCGCCCTCGACCTGCACCTGACCGCCCACCGCCTCACCTGCCATGCCGGCGCCGACCTGGGCGCCCTGTTCACCGTCGCCGACATCGACACAGACGCCGACGCCGATGCCACGGACGCCGTCAACGCACACGCCGTCAGCACGGACGCTGCTGCCACGGAAGCGTCACCGCTGCAGCGCAACTCTGCCGAGGTGAGCCCCCGGTGGATGGCGGACCAGGAACACGACACCGCCCTCCGCCCGATCGCCGCCCAGACCCCCGACCCGAGCCCGAGCCAGAACGGGTTGGCCTTCGACTGGCTGACCTCGCCGCTGCCCGGAGTCGACTTCGGCGCCGACCAGGTTCCCCAGGTGCCGGACGCGCTCGAGGTGCCGCCGGCGCTTCGGGTCAACCTGCGCGGCGATCCGGGAACGACAACCACAGGTGAGCCGGACGCCCAGGGCGCGGCCGCGCCGTCCGCTGCTGTTCCCCTGCGGCCCACCCCACCCGGCCCGGACGACGAGAACCTGGACGCCGACCTGGCCGCCTGGCGCGACCCGGGCTGTCCGCGGCCGAAGGTGCGTCTGCTCGGACCGGTCGAGGTCACCGCGTCCGGGTCGCTACCCAAGGGCCGGCCCCGGCTGGCGTGGAACACCGAGATCGTCGCCTGCCTGGCCACCCGCCCCCGCGGGGCCAGCGGTGAGCAACTCGCAGCGGACCTGTGGCCCGCCGTCCCCGGGGTCAGCGGCACCAGCCGGCTGCGGCAGGCGATCTCGATCGTGCGGACCTGGCTCGGCCACGACCCCACCACGGGCGCGCCCTACCTGCCGCCCGCAACGACCCCGGGCGACGGCACCACCGGCACCTACCGAGTCAACGGGTTGCTCGTGGACGCCGACCTGTTCACCCGCCTGCGCGCCCGAGCCACCCGCCGCGGACCCGACGGGATCGCCGACCTGCACACCGCGCTCGACCTGGTGACCGGGATCCCCTTCGACCGGCAACGCCCCGGCGGATACGCCTGGCTCGCCGAACGTCCCCTCGACCACGAGTACACCGCGATGATCGTGGACGTCGCCCACCAGGTCGCCGCCCACCATCTCGCCGGCGGAGAGGCCGCGGCCGCGCACGCGGCGGCCTCGATCGCCGCCCAAGCTGCGCCGTATGACGACGGCCCACTACTCGACCTGATCGCGGCGTGCGACGACCTCGGGCAGGCCGCCGAGGCCGAGCTGTACGTCGGACGACTCCTCGGCGTCCACGACGCCGACGGACCCGACGACCTCCCCTCACGCACCGCACGCGCACTCGCCGCCCGTGAAGGCACCAGCCGTGACCGGGCAGGCGCCCCCGGACGGCGGGCCGCACCCAACTAACCTGCGCTCGGGCTGTTGGGTGCACACGCCGTGCGGCACGTGGCACCCGTTCCGGCTCAGCGCGTCGGCTGGACGGCGATGCGGGTTTGCGGGCGTGGCGTCGCCCTGCCTACCCGGCTCGACCTGGGCGAGCGTGCCACAGGAACGCCAAGCTCACCGCCCCACCGAATACCACCCCGACGCCCGCAACGCCGGCTCCTCCGACGCTCCGGCCGGATGGTCAACGCCAGGTGTGACTTGCTTGAGGCACGCCGAACAGGCGCCCACATCATCACCCGAAGATCACTCCCGGAGGAGATCCGCGACACCATCATCAAGATCCACGCCGCAGGGCGACGCTAGCCTGAGCTAGATTGGGCTAGAACCTCGATGAGAACTGGCCCCCGTGAAGGTCCTCGGGGTCAGCCCGCCGCGTGGTGCAGCACGAGGCGTCGGGTCAACTCACGGTAGACCGTGCAGTTGAAGTCGATCGCTGACGTTGTGCCGTCCGCTGTGGCCTGCTCGCGCGCAATGTTGCAGCCCCCGCCGCAGGATCTTTCAAGGTCGCAGCCGGCGCAGTCGTGCCGACGCCCAGGTTTGTACGAACGGATGAACGCACGTCTCACCGGCAGGTCAAGCCACACCGCGCCATTTCGCACCCGGCCGAGTTCGGCGACCGAGAAGCCGCACGCGGAGACTCGTCCGTCCGGGTGCACCGAGATGGTGTCGCCGCTCACCGCTCCACAGAATCTCGCCCCGGCGGAACGGGGGTTAAGCAAGTTGTCCGCGGGAGTTGACCAAAAGCCTTCGACCGCCACACCCAGCTCCCGGCCGTAGAGAAACACCTCCCAGATTCGCTCGACCAGATCCTCGGCAGACAGGCCTGTGAGATGGATGACGTCGCAGTCGACACGAAGCCACGACATGCCCCATTCAAGAGCGAAGTCGACAAGGTCAGGATTGATGGACGAAATATTGCGGTCATCAAAGGTCGCCATGAATCCGGTTAGTTCGCAGCCCGATGTCCGCAACAGCGTCCAGCCGCGAAGGATGGCAGACGACACCCCTCCCCTGGCTTTGCGCCGCACCCGGACCAGGTCGCTGGCCGCGGGAACACCGTCGAGGCTCGTCGCGATGGCGACTCCGTGCTCAGCAAGCTTTTCGGCGATCGCACGCGTCACAAGAGTCGCGTTCGTGTTCAAGGAGAGGTCGGCGTACGTAAGGGGTCCGAGGTCTGCGAGCTCATCCAACGCTCGGCGGACAACCGGCCAGTTGAGCAGCGGTTCGCCACCGCTGAAGTTCACCGTGATCGGCGACCCAGGGGTGACCTGACCGGCGAACCAGTGCAACGCGCTCCGTGCGGTACCCCACGTCATCCGGGTAGTTGCCGAGCGCAGCGCTACGTCCATCATCGTGCCTGCGATGCAGTACGAGCAGCCCAGGTTACAGCTCTCAGCGACGAGGAGACTGAGGAACGCCGGAGCGGGGTCCTCCACCTCGGTGGATACAGCACTCTCGCGCCCCGCGAGGAGCGCGTCGAGCCCGGCGTCCCCGGTGCGTACCCGCATGCCTCGCCGGGCGGCCTCGACCAGCGCGTCAGCGTCGGCAGCAGCGGGCAGGGTCACCCGGCGCACCTGGTGAGGGTGCAGCGAGTGCCACGCAACGACCGTCCGATCGTCGGCTCTCACGAGGACCGGGTGACCCATACCCGCGGCTGGCATCAGTGACAGTTGGACGGCTTGCGGCAGGTCAGTCGCAGCTCGGGCGAGGTGACAGGTCGTACGTCGGTCACGGCCACAACCATCTCCTCGTCGGAGGTGGCCTCAGTGTCGATGATGGTCTGCATGAGGCCATGATTCCCGGCCGTACCGCCGCGATCCATCGTCGCGAGCCGAATGGCACGGAATTGTCCAAACGCACCACATCGAGGACAGCGTGGTTCGGGGCCATGGCCGCGGCGTGACGAGTCGGTCACTACCCGCACGCTGAGCCGATGCCGGATTGCCCCGACTCCGGACGGCGTCCGCGCTCATCGACGCCGTCGTCCGTCAGGCCCACGCGTGGGAGATCCGCTTCCACTGGATCGTCGGCTGTGGGATCGAGGGTCGGTTGCAGCAACACACCGTGCTCTGGATGTGCTCCGTGGACCTCACGCATCCGCCGGTCGGGCCCCCTGCCGTGTCCTTCGTGTCCGTGCGTGGCATGCAGCAGTTGGAGAAGTGGTTAGCGGACGTTGAGGCAGACGCCCCGTACTCGCTGGTCTTCGAGGCGACCTCGTCGAAGGCATTCGACCACGACCCGATGCGTGGCGCGGACGTGCTCGGCGACGTCCTCGGCCCACCTGTCCACTTGATAGCCGTGCTCAAGCCGAAGACGGAGGTTCATCTATGCGCCCAGCACGCCATCGCCTGCGAGGTCCGGCACATCTTCGGCGGGCCAGCGCTCCTGATGCGCAACGGCGTGACGTGGACGTTGGGTTCGATCGCGGGCAAGACCGGCCGACCCGCCGACCGCGGCGCCGTGGTCGGCGACCGGACGACGAGCAAGACCGCGGAGCGGCTCGGGCCCGTGGCCCGCCTTCACTGGAGTGCCATCGCGCAGGACGTCGCGTGGCTCACGCAGGGGCAGCAGTTCTGCAGCGACACCGAGCTCAATGAAGAGGCACGCCGCCTCGTGAGTTCCTTCCTGCCGGCCCGGCGCGGCAGCAGTTACTTCAGGCTGCGGCCCGCAGAAAAGCTCTTGCTGTATCTGCTGGCCGCCGGGGAGACGCCGACGAGTGTCGCGAGTCTGAGCAGGGCGGCGAAGCTGGCGGAGCGGACAGTGCGCAACGGGCTGGAGAGGGTCGCAGCCGAGTTCCCCGACGTGACCAGCGACGTCGCCGCCAGCTCTGTCGCCCGCTGCAAGGACCTCGCCGGAGTCTACGCCCCCTGGCTGATCAGCTACTCGGAGCGTCGGCCCCTCAAGTAGGGGAACCGCTCCCTCGGCTCGCCACCCGTTCGGCCCATACGTTCAGCCGTATGCCGATCAGATCGAGGGGTGGCACATGACAACCGACGAAAGCCTCAGCGAGATCACCGTGCGGGTGCTGAGCCAAGAGGAGATCGCGGCCTTCTCCGGGCCGATCGTCATCCCCGCAAGACCGGTCCGGGAGCCCGCCCCCCGGGCCGACAAGTACGGCGGCGCGATGTCGGCCCAGAAAGCGGACGAGCAGGCGACCACCATCGCGGGACCGAACGCCGTCAGCGAGGTCGACGCCGATGATCCGGCTCGACCTGCCCGGAGGCTCGGCGTTCTTCCGGCCGAGGTGCAGGTCGCGCCCGACGGCACGATCAGTACCCAGGCCGCCGCAGCGGACGGCGTGGCCAGGGGCGCGCTCTCACAGGTCACCGCAGAGACGTTCTACATGCCGGACCTCAACAAGATCGCCGCAGCGATCCGGGACAATATGCGGGAAGGCACCACGACCCCCAGCGACCCGGCGCGCCAGATCCTCGTGGACCGTGAGGGAAACATCTACTCGGGCGACGAGATCGGCGGGTCCGCCCGGCCGCTCTCCCAGGTCACCAGCGAGACCTTCTACGCCTGGGGGGATCGGTCGGCCAGGGAGTTGGCGATCGTCCAGACCAAGCTCCCTGCGAACACAGTCCACGCTTCGGACGGGGACGTCGACGGCTGGGCCTACAGCATCACGAACGAGTTCGGCGACACCTACACGCTGTTCCTCTGGTTCGACGCGAGCAACGGAACTTACAAGGTCTCGCTCGTCGAGCCGCGCCTCGGCGGTCAGGTGGGCGTGGAGGACTGCCATCTCTACGAGGACGGCACCTTGTGTCTCAAGCGGGAAGGCGGCCCCGGCTATGCGAGCATGGAAAACGCATACGCCCGCAGCGTGATCTGGACCCGGGGCGCGAGCTGTTACCGGCGCGGTTACGGCTTCCAGTTCAACCTCGGCCAGGGGGCCTGAGGTGTACCGGTACGTCGCGTTCCTCGACTCTGTCTTGGACGACATCGAGCAGTACATCGCCTCGCACGTCCCCGAGCGCGGCGGCGCGCTGCTCGGCCCGGTCGGTCAGCCGGTCGTCACCCGTTTCGTGCACGATGGCCGCGCACGGAGGAGCGGGTCGACGTTCAGTCCGTCCCGTGAGCTGCAGGAAGTCGTCAGCAGGCTCGAGCGGGCGGACCCGTCGATCGAGCTCAAAGGGGTCGTGCACTCGCATCCTTCAGCCATGGACCACCCCAGCCAGGGCGACCACATCGCCTTCGCCGACAGCCTCCAGGGCGTGCCCTGGCTCGGCCGGTTCATCTGCCCGATCGTCACCCGGTCCGTGGAAGAGTGGGACCGGGGGCGCGATGCGCGGGAGGACAAGGACCCAGAGCACAAGGTGCCGCTTCCCTCCGGGACTATGTCCGTCTTCGTGGCCACGATGGTCCAGGGCGGCCGAGTGGTTTCCGAGCCCGGCGTCGTCGCGGTGCTCCCGATCACTCGGGACCTCGCGGCCGTCGCGGACCTCGTGGGGGGCGAGCTGCTGCCGCTCGGGCTAACGGACGTTGACGGCACGGTCCACGTATCGGGCGCCGTGGTCGTCGGTGGGCTCGAGTTGCTCTTCCTCTTCCCGGCGACGTACCCGAACCAGCCCCCGCTCCTTCTGGCGGCCGCGCGCCCCGGTGCCGGCCTCGAGGAGCATCCGCTCCTTAAGGAGCTCGGCGGTCGGGACGGTGTGGTCCCCGTTCCTCTGACCTGGGATCTCGCCGTACCGGAGCGCGAGCGTCTGAGTCGAGTGCTTGGCCGGTACCCAGCTCTGGCTAGGTCACAGGGGTCGGTCCGAGCCAGCATCCGTAGCCGCCTTCACGGCGTCGTCTCGGAGAAGATCGCTGAGAGTCCGGTCCTCGTGGTGGGTTCCGGGTCGGGCGGGTCACAAACGGCGGTGGCCCTCGTCCGCAGCGGCATCGAGCAGATCGTGCTCGTCGACCCCGACACCGTGGCGCCGGAGAATCTCTCCCGTTCGATGTACACCGTGCAGGACCTCGGGCGGCCCAAGGTCGAGGCCCTCGCCAGCCACCTACGAGAGATCAACCCAGCGGTGCGCTGCACCACGGAGCAGATCGCACTCCAGGACGTCCCGCGACAGGTCATCGCGGATCTCGTCCAGGATGCTGCCGTCGTCGTGGCGGCCACCGACGACCCCTCCGCCCAGCGCTTGCTCAACCACTTCTCGTACGCCTACCAGGTGCCAGCCGTCTTCAGCGGCGTCTACGCCAAGGGCCAGGGCGGCGAAGTCGTCTTCACTTTCCCTCCCATGACCAGGTGCTTCCGGTGCGCGACGGCGAGCCGCCACTTCGGACTCGATGGGGCACGAGGCACGGACTACGGCACCGGACGCCTCCAAGGTGAACCCGCACTAGGCGCCGACATCCAGCACGTCGTTGCGGCATCGGTGAAGATCACGGTCGGGCTCCTGGAGCTCGTGGCCGACCCGGATGGGCCGACCACGACGTCGAAGGGCCTACTTCTGGAGGCTCTTGGTCTCGGCTGGACCTACCTCATGACGTCGACAACGCCGGACTTCGACTTCTTCCCCAAGCTCTTCGAGTCGGTACCGGGGCAGCTGGCCTACCAGTCCGTGTGGCTCGCCCCGACGGGCGACCCCGACTGCCCTGTCTGCGGCGACGAAGGCGGGCGCGTCCACCCCCTGCAGGCGGCCTCGAGAGCACCGCGAACAGACCGGCTCCGGGTCATCGACCTCACCACAGCCGATGAGCCGGTCGCCCGCTCGAGTGCCATCGTGAACCTCACCAAGCCGTCGCCGGCCGTCGTCCTGCCCGACGCCGGCGCGTCTGCCGCCGAGGCGGACAACACGCAGGACGGTGCAACAGCAGGGTCAACCGAGGAGGAGCCTGCCGCGAACGCGTGACGGGGAGAAGCGGACGTCGGCGTCGGCCTAAGCCTCGATCCGTGGACGAGCCTGGTGGTTGATCGCCCGGAAAGGGCGAGAGTGACTCTTGGCCTGCGATGATCGCGTTTGTCTAGGACGTGATCGGTGCAGATCGGGAGGCACTCTCGGGTGCGTGGAGCATTCCGGTGGAGCGCCGGGGCCGCGGTGTTCGACGACCTCAACTTGATCACTTCGGCGGGCCTGGTTCCGGTGATGGCGCTGGCGGAGCGGGCTGGCCTGAGCGACCTGCTCGATGAACATGTCCGGTTCGGCTGCGAGTCCGTTCAGGCGCGGCGAACGCGACCGGCAAGCTGACCGCGATGGTGGCGGGGATGGCGGCCGGGGTTGACTGCAGCGAGGACCTCGACCTCGCCCGGGCGGGTGGGATGCGCCGGGCGTTCGGCGGTGTCTACGCCGCGTCCACGTTGGGGATCATGCTGCGGGAGTTCACGTTCGGGCACACCGCTCAGCTCGCCGGGGTCGCCCGCCGCCACCTGCTCGCCCTCGCGGATGCGACGCCGGTGCTGGACGGGATCGAGCAGCGGGCGCTGGTGGACATCGACTCGCTGCTGCGCCCGGTACACGGCCACGCCAAGCAGGGCGCCTCGTTCGGCCACACGAAGATCTCCGGCAAGGCGGTGCTGCGTCGCGGCCTGTCCCCTTGGTGACCACGATCAGCACCCCGTCGGCGGCGCCGGTGATCGCCGGGATCCGACTGCGGGCGGCAAGACTGGATCCGGCGAGGGTGCCGCGTCGATGGTCCGTGACGCGGTGGCCACCGCGCAGGCTGCAGGCGCGGGCCAGGTGCTGGTCCGTGGGGATTCCGCCTACGGCAACCAGTTCGTGATCGGCGCGGCCCGCGCCGCCGGGGCACGGTTCTCCCTGACCGTGGTGAAGCACCCCCAACGTGGCCGCCGCGATCGAAGCCATCGCCGAGGACGCCTGGGTCGGCGTGGAGTATCCGGGTGCGGTCCAAGACAGCGACACCGGGGCATGGATCTCCGACGCCGAGGTCGCCGAGACGGTCTTTCCCCCTACGCCGACACCGACCACGAGGTCACCGCTCGGCTGATCGTGCGCCGCGTCCGTGACGTCAAACCACGACCCCGACCAGCCCGAACTGTTCCCACTGTGGCGCTACCACCCGTTCTTGACCGACACCGACCCCGATCAGCTGGATACCGAACAGGCCGACCTCACCCACCGCCAGCACGCGATCATCGAGACGGTGCTGTCCGACCTAATCGACGGACCGTTGGCTCATCTGCCCTCGGGCCGGTTCGCAGCAAACACCGCCTGGGTCGTCCTGGCCGCGATCACCCACAATCTGCTGCGTGCTGCCGCCACCATCACCGGCACGCTGCGGGCTGCGCGTGGCGCCACCATCCGGCGCAAGATCATCAATGTGCCGGCGCGGCTGGCCCGGCCCCAACGCCGACCACGGCTGACGCTGTGGCGCAACGTGTTCCAGACCTGACACGCCACCCACGAGCACCACCGCGCGCCCTCGAACCCCGACCCGCGACCAACCGCTCGACCCCGAACCGAAGAACACCCGGAAAGCCGGACAGCTCGGCAGCAGCCGCACGCCCGCAACCGGACCCAAGATCACAACACGAACTGATGATCAACTACGCGGTCGATCCACGGATCGGGGCTAAGAGGGCGCGGTCGAAGGAAACCGTTCTCGGTCGGTTGTCGGGCCCTCCGGCTGGGTGAAGCCGTCCCGGACCACGGGAGACGGACATCCAGATGAGAGCCAGGAGATGCTGCCGGGCTGGCGTGGCACGAGATCGGTCGTCCAAGCCGCTGACGATCGAAGACCACGAGTCCAGTCAGCTGACTCACCAACGCGGAAACGGGATCGGTCCGCTTCTCGTCCAGCTTGAGCCTGGCGGACGCCCGGGTTCTGGGGGAGACCTCACCCTGTGGAAGGATCGATGCTCACGATCACGTCAGGCTGCCCACCTCGCTTTCCGCTGCGTGGATGAGCGAGGTCGGCGCGCGTGCCCACCGCCACACGCGACCGCCGCCAGATGACGATCGACCGGCATCGACCGGCGGTGTGCCGGAAACCCGGCCAGCGGCGATACCGAACCAGCGGCAGGCCAGGGAGGCTCTTGCAGGCCGGCGGCGGGCGCGGGCCCTCGTCGACTCGGTCGGGCTGGTGTCCTCGCGCCGCGAGGTCCGGGCGGCGCCGTCCAGGTTCATCAGGGGCGCGCGCTCGGTCAGCCCTGCGGCGAGGGAATCCTTGGAGCCGAACGCCTCTAGCCGTACAACGTGCCGCGCGCGTCGTGCCCGGTGGTGCGGTCGTGTACCTCCACTAGGCCATGACTGCGTCCCACCACCTGGTGCTGTCCGCGCGCCGTGACAGGCAGCCGGGCCGTTAGCGGGGGACCTGCAGGGGGACGGCGCCGGAGCTCTGGACGCCGCCGTAGGCCAGGGCAGGGTCGAGGTGGCGTTCGAGCGCGGGTCGCCTCCCCCAGGGCATCAGCACCGCGGGCGGCCGTGCAAGCCGAACTGCCGAGTCGGAACCGGATGTGCGCCTCCTTTCCCCCACCGCCGTCGCGCTGGCGGACACGTCGGCGAGCAGTTCGGCCAGCGAGCCGGTCGCCGCGTCGGTCCTCGCGACCAGCTCAGGCATCGCGTTCGCCCGCAACGTCTCGAGCAGCTCGGCTACGAGCCGGGGGTCGCCGTGCCGCGCGGCCGCCGACAAGGCCACCTGCGCGGCGTCCGCGGTCGCCGCCTGCCAGATCCGCCGTTCACCGGCGTCGGGCAGATCGTGAGCGAGCGAGCGGAGCCCCAGGAGCGCCGGGACAACCCGGTCGATCGCGGCATCGGGCCGGCCACGGTCGGCGGCAAGCCGGGCCAAGACGACGGCGACGCGCGCCGCCGGGAGCAGCGACCCGGTCGCGAGCATCCGGCGATGGCACTCGGCGAGGTGCTCCTCCGCGCTCCTCAAGCGTGAGTCGACCCGCAGCGCGACAGCGCCCCGGGCCAACGCCGGCAGCCACGACAGCATCGGTACCTGGTAGTGGCTCTCCGGGGCGGTGACTGCCCGCTCGACCAGCGCGTCCATCTCGGCGACGAGCGCCTCGGCCTCCTGCAGCCGGTCCCCCTCGAGGAGCATGTTCGCCTCGGCGAGCGTCGCGGCCGCGAGCCGGCTGGGCTCCGGGCCGAGCATCCGCCGCAGCTCCGCAGCGGTCGGCATGTCGTCGTCCGGCGCGATCGTGGGCTCCACAGGGAGCCGCACCTCGTGGGCAGCCGATGCGGCCGGCTCCAGCGCGGACGGTCGTGGCACGGACAGTATCCAACCGAAGTCGGCCGCGGTGCGGCTCTCGTCGCCCCCGAGGATCCGCGCTGCCTCCTCAAGGAGTGCCTGACCGGCCACGAGATACCCGCGCTGGATCGCGCAGGCCCCCAGGAGGCGCAGGCAGCCCCCGGCGGCCCGGGTCTGTCCGGCCGACGTGAGCTCGCCGTGCGCGCTGCGCAGCATTCGCTCCGCGGCCTGAGCGTCACCCCTGGACAGGGCTTCGCTCCCCCACGCGAAGTGGACGTTGCCAAGTCCTTCGGCGTCACCGAGCGCCTCGTACTCGGCCTCGGCGATCCGGAACCAGTGTCTGGCGGCCTCCCGGTCGGCCCGGCTGAACTCCGCGATCCCGCGATGAAGCGCGGCGTTCGCAGCCGGCCCGGCCTGATCCGGGCCGGCCGTCCGGTACCCCGCTCGGGCTGCTGCGAACAGCTCGGACGCCTCGCCGAACCGGTGGCGGGTCACGGCGTCCCGTCCGGCGCCGACGCGGGCGTCTGCGGCGCAGAGCATCCAAAGTCCCGTTCGGTCGTCGAGCTCCGCCGTGCGTGCGAGCCGAGCCGCCCGGTCGTAGGCTGCGGCCGCGTCCTCGTGCCGGCCCAGCGCCGTGAGCATCCCGGCGAGCTCGGCGAGGCTCAAGGCCTCCGAGGCCGGTAGCTGGAGCTCTGCACTGCGCCGAGCGGCCTCCCGGAAGGCGGTCACCGCGGCGTCGGGACGTGCCATTGACTTCTCCAGGAGACCGTCCGCGAACGCCCGCATCCGCAGCGCGTCGTCGTCGCCGAGTTCCGCGAGAGCGTCCCGGGCCTGCGTGAGGAACGCCTGCCGTGCCCGCTCGTCTCCACGGTTGCCTGCCTCGTTCGCTCGGGCCATGAGGGCCTCGGCGACGCCACGGGTCGCTCCCATCTGCGAGAGCAGCTCCTGTACGGCGGCGAGCGACTCTTGCATTGTCAGCAGGGGCGGCCGGGGCGCGGTGACCCCGCTGGCCCGGTCCTCGTCCCACAGTTCGCTCACCAGGAGCACGACCAGTGCGACGAAGTCCTTGGCCAGGAGCGGGTCGGGGCAGGTCCCGACGAGGTGGGCGAGGCGCCGACGCTGGCCCTGCAGCGCTGCACGGTCGCCGCGGCAGACCGCTTCGGCAAGGTCCTCCATCGCGGGCAGGAGGCGTTCCATAGTCTCCTGCTGCACCGCTTCGGGATCGTCGGTCATCCGGCTACACCCCTTCCGTTCGGGACTGACGGACGGCACCGTCATCCTCGCGTCCGTCAGAACCCATCGGAGTGTGGACGGACCGGGGAGCGATGGACGACGACGAGCTGATGCGACGCTCGGAGCAGGTGTTGCGGGGCCTGGCCGAGGACCTGCCGGGCGTCCACCCCCGGATCGCCTCCGCACGACGAGAGAACGCGCTCGACGAGCTGAGCGCCGCTGTCCTGGAGGAGTGGCTGGTCCGGCTCGGGGACGAGGCGCTGGCGAGGCTGCGGGCGCTGATCGCGTCGGACCCCACGGCGGCGGGCGTGCGGGCCTTCGTCCAGCACGAGCTACCCGATCATGCCCGTGTCGCACGCGAGGCACTGGCTCGGCGCAGCCCGCCGCCCTGACCTCAGGTGCGGCGTGACGGCACCGCGCCCAGTCGGCGACCGGAGACGCGCGAGGCCGGCGTCTGGTCCGGTCGCGGACGGCGGGTGTCGAGATCGCGCGCCAGGCCGAGCAGCTCGCGGCGCGGTGCCTGCGGGTCGCTGCCGTACACCTCGCCCGCCGCGGTCCGCAGCGCTTCGAGCTGGGCCGCCCCGTCGTCCCGCAGGCGGTGGTAGCAGTGCTCGAAGAGCCGTATGAGCGCCTCGTCCTCGAGGCTGCCCGCGTGTGGGTGCTCGAGCTCGTTCTCCGGCAACGGCCCGGCGTCGGCACCGCCGCGGCGCAACGGCTCAGTGATGTTGCGGAACCGCCAGGCGGCCCCGGCCACCTCGTCGACCACGGCCAGGACGTGCCGGATGTCGGCGTCAATCTCCTGCCGGACGCCGGGTGCGCCCGACTCGCGGCGGCCCCCGTCGAGCGCCGACTTCTCCTGGCACCAGGCGTCGAGCGGCCAGCTGCGGCCCGGCGCGCCCGGCCGGCAAGGGTAGGACCTCATGAGCCGGAACAGGACCTCGAACCAGGCCGCCACCTGCGGGCTGGCGGCGCGCTCGCGCAACGCGGCCTCGACGAGCCCCGCCGTGCCGTCGGAGCGGGACGGCTTGGCGGGCAGGCCACGCTGCACCCTCCGGGCCCGCCGAAGGTCCGCCACGGCGCGCCGGACGGCGCCGTTCGCGTACGCCAGCGGGTCCTGCAGGGCACCGAGCCGGGACGTCTCGTGCCCGCGGTCGACGAGCCGGGGACGGACGACGAGCAGGATTTCGTGGACGATGTCGAGGCAGCCCGCGTCCCGACAGGCGTCCGCAATCCTCGTGCCCGACGGGTCGCCGGGTCCGTACGGCGCGGTGCGTGTCCGGCACCCGCTCGAGGCGCTGTGCGCCTCGGCCCGCAGCCCCGCGCTGAGCTGCCACACCAGCGCGGCCAGCGCGTCGAGAGGCGGGGAGTCTTCATCCATCGCATGCTCCGGGGGAGGCTTCGGGCACTCTCGACGGACCTCTGCCGCCCACACGGGCGGAGCGGTGCCGGGTAGCCGGAAAGGATCAGGTGTTGGAGCGCGCCGGGTTCAGGCTACGAACGGGCGCGGCGGACTTCGCAGTGGAGAGCCTCTATTGGCAAGGACTTGTCAACTAACGGCGTGGCGGGGGCCCGGACGCTCAACAAGGGCATCATGCGATCACCCGAACAAATCGACGAGGACCGCTGTCACGTTGTCCTGCGAGCCTGCGGCGACCGCGGCCGACGCGACCGCCGTCACCGCCCGGGTGGCGTCACCGGCCGCGTACCCGGCCAACGCGACCTCGTCGAGCACGTCATGCACGCCGTCGCTACACAGCAGAATCCGGTCTCCCGGGCCCAGCCCGAGCGCGCTGACGTGCGGGGCTATCGGCGAGGGGTCCCGGCCGCCGAGGCAGGACAGGACGACGCCGGTCGGGGCGCCGTCCGGGCGGTCGTCCTGGGTGAGCTCGCCGGCGAACCCGTCGACGACCCGGTACGCGCGCACGTCTCCGACGTTCCCGACCGCCGCTCGGCCAAGGGCGTCCGTCACGAGAAGCGCTGCGGTGCAGCCCATCGCCGCCGACTCGCCGGTCGCCGCGGCGTGCACGGCCGCGTCTGCGGCGACCAGCCGGCCGGCCGCGGCGGCCGACGCGTCGACCTCGGTGCTGCTGGCGCTGAGCAGCTGGACCGCGATCCGGGCGGCGCGGTCGCCGTCGCGGTGCCCGCCGAGGCCGTCCGCGACTGCGACAGCCGCCAGGCCGGTCGCCGGGAGTGGGACGAGAACGTCGAGGACGTCCGGCCCGTCACCGTGCAGGGCCCACCCGGAGACCCCGACGGCGTCGTCGTTGCGCCGCCGAGTGTTGCGGCGGGTCGTGATGACGACGCGCAGCGCGCGAACGCGGACCTCGCTCACTCGAGCACCCCCAGCGTCGTCGCCCCGGCCGCGACTGCGAACCAGGTGAACCAGAAGGCGCCCCCGGCTGGCACCGGGCTGCCGAGGGCGACGTCGGCGAGCGCGGCCGCACCCGCGACTGGCACACCCGCCAGCAGGCCGAGGCTCAGCCCGGCGACGACGTTGGCGCGCCGTCCGGGCCGCGACCGGGCCGCTGCTGCGGCGGCGGCGAGGGCGGCGGCGAGCGCAACGGCCGCGAGCACCCAGGGCACCCCCGCCACCGCCAGCTCGGCGCCGACCGCGCCGACCGCGAGCAGCGCGGCGGCTGCGCCCGGACGCCGCCACCGGACCGGCGACCGTGTCGGCGCCGGGGACGGCAGCACAGCTACGGGGGTCCCGCCCGCAGCTGGCAGGCCGCCGCTGGCGCGCCAGGCAGCCAGGGTCTCCTCCAGGTACGCGCGGACCGGCTCCCGTACGTCGTCCCGGATCGCACGGGCGCCGGTCAGGGCGTGCTCGACCGACAGCACGATCACTGCGTGGACGGCGGCCGACGGCTCCTCGGCGGCGGCCTCGGCGAGCGCTCGGAACCAACCGGCACGCCGGGCCTGGCGGGTGCAAAGGGCCAGGGCGTCCTGCGCCAGCCCCCGGGCGAGGCCGAGGTCGACGGCCGCCGCGAAGAGCAACGCGTGCAGCTCCACGGGGTCGAACGTGACGTCGTCCGGGAGCGTGGCGGCGCGAGCACGTGCGGCGTCGACGGACGCCGCCCAGCGCCGCGCAAGCTCCGCCAGCCCCTCCTGCCCGGGCAGCCGGGAGAGCACGACGAGGCCGCCGCAGGTGCGCAGCCGCTCGATGACCTCGGCCGTCAGGCGGTCGCTCACGGCCTCGATCGCGAGCCGGCGCAGGCCGTCGGCGTCGGCGGCCCGACCATCGAAGACCGGTGCCGCATCCGGGGCGAGCGCGACGACGATCTCGCACACCGCACGGTCGATGCCCGCGCCGTCATCGAGCGACGCGCGCGCCTGCGCGACCGCGGCGCCGAGCTCCGGCGAGCGCCGGGCAGCCCAGTCCTCGAGCGCGCCCGCCCGTCTGCCGAGCAGCAGACCGCCGGCTAGCCGCCACGAGCGGGCGAAGGCCCCGGCGAGCTCCGCGGGCTCGGTCCAGCTGCGGCGGTCGAACTCGAAAGCGTCCAGCGGCACGGCAGTAGGGGCCGCTGGCGGCACGGCCGGTGCAGCGGCGGGCATCGTCCACTCCTCGCCCAGGGTCGGCGTCCTGCCCTCGACCCATTCGTGGACCTGTGCCGCACCCCAGCGGTCGCCCGGGCTGCGGGTGAGCAGGCCCCGCAGCAAGAGCTGGAGGCGCGGGTCGAGGTCCTCGTCGAGCGGCACCGGTAGCGTCACCAGCCAGCGGTGGATCTCGTACGGCGAGAGCCACTGGCCTTCGACCTGGAAGGGGTGGTGGCCCTGGGCCAGTTCGGCGACAGTCATCCCCAGCGACCACCAGTCGACTGGCGGATGACTGGTGCCCGCGAGCGCCTCCGGCGCCGCGTACGCCTCCGTCACGTGCACCGAGCGGGGGATCGCCGGGGCGTCCTGCGCCGACGAGAGGCCGAAGTCGGTGAAGACGACGCGTAGCGGGTCGCGCTCGACCACGAGGATGTTCGCAGGCTTGACGTCCCTGTGCACGAGCCGGCGGCTCAACCCGGCGTGCGCTCGGCCAAGGTGGTCACCGAGCTGCTTCACGAGGCGGTGCAGCTGCTCGCCGGGCATAGGCGTGCCGGTCACCCGGTCCAGCGACAGGCCAGGCACGAACGGGGTGACCTCGTAAGCCCGGCCGTCGTGAATGTTGTGGTGCAGCAGGTCGACCGCGCCGCCGGCTGCGGCGAGTTCACGCCAGAGCGCCCAGACCTCCGGCAGCGCGGGCCGGGCGAACGGCAGCACCTTGAGCACGACGAGCTCGTGCCCGGGCCAGCCGGTGCACAGCATCGCGGTGCCCTGGCCGCCCTGGGTCGCCAGTGGGCCAACGATCGTAAGGGGGGCCAGGGACGGCGGGAGCGTCGTGCTGTCCGGCGGCTCGTCGACGCGGTCGCGGGTGGGCGGCGGCTCGTCGACGCGGTCGCGGGTGGGCGGCGGCTCGTCGAAGCGGTCGCGAGTGGGCGGCGGGGCCGGTCGGTCGGGGGTCGGCGGCGGGTCCGGCGGCCGAACGCCGTCCACCGGCTCGCTCACGCTGTCCCCTCGGCCGGATGCTCGTGCGCCTCAACGTAGAGGGTGCACTCGTGGGCGAGCCGCAGCAGCAGCGGCAGCGAGGCTTCGTGCCGCTCGGACGGCGCAAGCCGGCGGCCGTCACCCCAGGCGGTCCCCAGCTTGGAGACGTCGACGACGGTGACGACCTCCCCGCGCCGCTCAAGGACCAGGTGCTGGCGCGAGATGAACTCGTAGCGCGCCAACGCCTTCGCCAGCGGGCTGTTGTTGCTGCGGCCGACGAGGACGGGTGTCGGTGCGGTGGTCGTCGCGCCGTCGACGGACAGCAGCACCCACGTCCCATTGCCGGAACCCGCAGAGCCCCCTGGATCCGTGGGCAGGTCCGGCTGGTGGTCGTCGGCGGGCGGGTGGCCGTCCTGCGGCAGCAGCGGCCTCGGGGGCGGGGCGTACACGGCGGGATGCCCGTCGGCGCACTCGTAGTCGTCCGGCGGGACCGGATGGCCCTCCGCGCACGTCACGTCGACCACGAGCGCCCCCGCAGGACGAGTCCGGCGTCGTGCGCCCCGCGGACGAGCCCCGCCATGACGCCGGGCAGCGGGATGCCCATCATCCACAGCCCCTCGTCGTCCGCCTCAACCTGGAGCCGTTGTCGCGGCGGCAGCCGATCGTCGGTGAAGCGGTGCGTCCCGAGGTCGGTGAGCGGCACGAGCCTCTGGTTGTCCGACCCGCGCAACAGTGAAGTCCCGGCGAGCGCCTCGACGTACGGGCCGGCCATGACGGCGTCCGCGCCGGTGAACAGGTGCCGCCCGAGGCCCTCTACCCACTCCGGCTCCCGCCCGCTAAACACGAGCACGTCGAACGGGTCGCCGCCACGGCGCCGACGGAGCGCTTCGACGCCGGCGAGGACCGCGGCGAGCGCGTCCGGTTGGTCGGTGGGCTCCCCGCCGCTCACCGTCACACCGTCGAGCTGCGCTTCGGGGATCGACTCGAGCCAGCCGATCACCTCGGCGACCGGCACGGCCGTCCCCGGGTCGGCCCGCCAGGTATCGACGGCGACGCAGCCGGCGCAACGGATCGTGCAACCCTGGAACCAGATGCCTGCCCGCCGGCCGGGGCCGAGCACCGTCACTGGGTGGTGCACCCGGCTCACGAGGACGTCGGGTCCGGTCACGACGTCACCACCTCTATCCCGTCCGCGGTCCCGACGAGGTCCCGGACGTGGACCTCGCCAGCGAGGCCGTCCTGGAGGATCCGGCGGGCGAGCGGGTTAACGAGGTGGCTCTCAACGATCGTGCCGACCTTACGCCCGCCGTAGGCGAGGTTCTCCGGCCGGACGATCTCCGCGCGCAGGTGGCCCCAGGCGTCCTCGCCGAGCCGCAGCCCGATCCCGCTCTCGGTGCCCAGCGTCTGGACGACTCGGTCCACGCTGCGGCGCAACAGCTCCTGCGCCACCTCCGGGGTGACGAAGTCGAAGACGACGATGTTGTCGCCGATCCGGTTGAGCAGCTCAGGGCGCCCGATCTCGCTGTTGAAGTGCTGCTTGACCGCGTTCTCGACCTTCTCCTGGACCTGCTTGTACGGGTCCCCGGGCCGCACGAGCGGGCGGTGCACGTCGGCGCGGCCGCCGACCCGCTCGTACACCCCGAGGTTGGAGGTGAAGACGATGAGCGTCTCGCCGAAGAAGACGGTGCTCCCTGAGCCGTCGGTGAGCCGGCCGTCCTCGAGGATCTGCAGGAAGATGTCGAGGATCTTGGGGTCCGCTTTCTCGATCTCGTCGAAGAGCAGCACCGAGAACGGCCTGCGCCGCACCGCGTTCGTCAGCTCGCCGCCGGCGTCGTGGCCGACGTAGCCGGGGGGCGACCCGATGAGCCGGGCCTCGGTGTGGCTCGTCGAGAACTCGCTCATATCGAAGCGCTGCATAGCGTCCTCCGTACCGAATACGAGGGCCGCGAGCTGCTTGGCGAGCTCAGTCTTGCCGACCCCGGTCGGGCCGGCGAAGAAGAGGATCCCCTTGGGCCGGCTGGGGTGCCCGTGAGACTGCACCCCGGACAGGCCGAGCGTCGCCCGGCTGAGCACCTCGATCGCCGTCCGGACGGCGCGGGACTGGCCGAGCACTGCAGCGTTGAGCCGCTTCTCGGCGTCCTTGATCGTGCAGCGGATATCGGGGTCCTGCCAGGGCGAGGTCCGCAGCCCGGACCGGACGCCGCGGACCGCGGAGACGATGTCCCGCGCGGGCACGTCCCGGTCGACGGCGAAGTCGCGGACGTTCTCCATCGTCCGCAGGCTCATACCTTCGCTCTGCTCGGCGAACCGGGTCGCGAGCGCCTCGCGCTCCGTTTCGGACGTCTGCGCGCCACCGGGGACCTTGCGGACGAGGATCCGGGCCAGCGACAGGCGCTGCGCGAGCTCGGGGAGGGGCACGCTGACGACATGGACGCCGGCGGTACCGACGTACCAGTGCGGCAGCTCATGCTCACGCTCGACGAGCCACAGCACGGCGTTGTAGAGCGCCGACCGGCCCGGGGCCGTCGAGGCGTGGCGGACGGCACGGCGCGCGAGCTGCTGAGCGTGCACGAAGACGTCGTGCAGCTCGGGGTCGACGATCTCGGGGGCGAGCCGCTCGGCGCCGGTGACGAGCAGGGCGGCGCGGCCCAGGCCCTCGGCCGCGCCGTCCCAGTCATTGACCGACTGCAGGGCGGTGCGCAGCACCGCGGCCTCGGGCTCGTCCCGCCCGGGCGAGAGCGCCCCGCCGAGCACTCGGCGGGCCAGCGCGTCCTCGCCGTGCAGCAACCGCGGGGTCTCGGTGACGGTCCAGTGCACGACGAGCGAGAAGCCAGCCGCGACGAGGCACTCGCGCAGGACCTCGGCCACCGTGAGCACCTTGACCCGTTCGCCGAGAACGAGATGCTTGTCATGGGTGTTGCCCGCGATGACGAAGTGCGGGCTCACAGCGAGCCGGGCGTCGACCTCCCTGACCCACGTCGGGTGGCCCTCGGGCAGCGCGCTCATCCGAGCTCCCGGCGCTGCTGCCCCCGGCGCCGCCTACCGGCCGCGGCGAGCGAGGACAGCCTCCGCTCCTGGCGGCGGGTCTCGGCCTCGGTTGGCCCCGCGACCGCGGTCGCCCCGTCCGGCGGGACGTTCTTGACGTCGTGCGACCGGACGCCGGCCCGGGCCGCGCCGTCGAGTGCTCGGTCCAGCAGGTTGCAGATCGCCTGCTCGGCCGCCAACGCTTCCTGCTGCCCCGGCGGCTCGGCGCCGGGGGTGTCCAGGTTGGTGGCGTGCCAATGCAGCGTCCCGTCCTGGAAGGACACCCGAGCCCCGACGTCCGACCGCGAGGCGCGGTCCCGGAGGGTCACGAGCCGGCCGTCCCGCGGCAGCCGGACACCGCTGCTCTCCTCGACCTCGGCCCCAGCCCTGGCCAGCTCCGTAAGCAGCGTCCGGAGGGCGAACGCCTGTGCGGCGGCCCGCTCCTGAGCGCGCTCGGCGAGCTGCACCGCCTCAACGAGGGCCGCCGGGTCGACCTCGTCGCCGGCGTCGTGGCGCTGCTGGGCGGACTCGACGAGGCGCGCGACCTCGGCGTCCTCGAGTCCGGCGGCGCGGGCGCCGAGCTCTTCGAGCGCGACGGCGGTCTGGCGGCGCTGCGCCGTCCGCGCGGCGAGGGCAGCGCTCTCGTCGGCCACCAGCGTCCGGGCGGCGGCCAGGAGCGCCGTGCGCCGGTCGCCGGTCGCCGACCGCGCCCTGTCGAGCAGCGTCACGACATCGGCAGGCGCCGGCACCCCCGGGGGGAGGCCGAGCAGGACGCCGTCGACGTCCTCCGTGCTCGGGGCCCGGGACCGCGCGACGGCAAGCCCAGTCTCGAGCGCGGCGACCCGTGCGGCGAGCTCAGCGTTGCTGCGGGCGCCCTCGACGACGGACGCCGCGGCCGTGCTCGCGGGTGCCGGCACTGCGGCGGACAGCTCGGACCCCAGCTCGCGGGCGCGCTGCAGGAGCGCCGAGCGGCGCGACCGGGAGGACTCCCGGGCCCGCTCGGCGCGCGTCGCGCCGAGCCGCGCGTGCACCTGCGCCCGGGCACTCTCGTCGAGCTCGAAGCTCACGACACGTTGTGTGCTCATCGTTCCTCCGGTCGTTGTGGGACGGTCCTGGGCCGTACCGATCCCGCAGCTACCCCTGACGGACGGTGCGTAGGTTGCCGGAGGGTCGACCGAACGGCCGATCATCGTCCTGCTGGGCGCCGCACGTCCGCCGTCGTCCGTCAGGCCGTTACGTCGGGGTGACGTGCCATCCGAACCGGGATCGGTGCCGACCACGACACCACCCGGACGCAGGAGGAGCCATGGCACGACGAGGCCCGGACGACGCGTCGCCCAGTGCGCCGCTCGGCGCTGGCCTGTCGCGCGGAGAGCGGTTCCGGCTGGTGCGGGCGGGCCGACGTGACGGACGCCGACGTCGGCCCCGGCTCGGGGCGGAGCCGCTGCCCCTGACGACGCCCACCCGTGAGGCAATCATGGACGGCCGCGACCTCGCCCTGCAGCGGATCTGGGCCGACCACGTGGGGCGGACGTCCCGGATCGTCGCTGCAGCGGATGAGCTCGTCGCCCGGCTCGGGGTGCTGCGGGCGCTGGCTGAGCGGGCGCGGCATGACCTGCAGGCCGTCGACGGCGTGCCCCTAGCCACCGTGCTCGCCGAGCGCCGGTTCGGCGAGGAGCGGGCGGACGACCTGCTCGTCCGTCGGCGCCGGCAGCGTGACCACGACCGCCGGACCACCGCGGCCGCGGACCGCCTGGCCCGGGCCGAGGCAGCGGTGGCGGCCGACGAGGCCGAGCTCGCCCGGCTCGTCGTGGCGCGGGCCGCCGACCTGCGGTGGACCGTGCAGCAGGGCCGGAACACCGTCCGGATCGCGCTGAGCCAGCGCGGCGTCTACGACGCCGCACTCGTGGCGCGGCACCCGCACGGCCACCTCGTGAGGGCCGCTCTCGACGCGACCGCCCCGCCGCTGCCCGGGTGGCTCGCCGCTGCGTCGCCGCTGCCCGACCCACACGAGGACGACCCGGGGGAGGATCGATGAGCGCCGACGCGACTCCGTTCGGCGACCCACTGCGCCCCCGGACGTTCGGTGCGATGCTGCGCCCCGGTGCGATACTGCGGGCCGCCGCGGCCCGGCTCCGCCAGGGCGCCGGGCCCGGGCCGCTGCCGCTGGCCGAGCTGACCGCGCCGACGCACCCGGTGCCCGGCGCGGCACAGGTCCAGGCCCAGATCTTCGCTCAGCTCGCCACCATGGCGGACGGCAGCTTCGACGAGGGCAACGGCTACGTCTATGACGACTGGGCCCTCAACGCCGCCCAACAGTGGCACGTCCTGGTGGACCTCGGTCACGTGGAGGCGGAGCAGCGTGCCCAGGCCATCCTGGACCAGGCCTGCGACGAGGTGGACCGGCGCGCCCGCCGGGCCGCGATGCTCCGCGAGGAGCTCGACCGGCTCGGCGCGCTGCTCGCCGAGCCGCCCGCGGCCCGCGACCGTGACCGCTTTGGAGCGGGAGGGCATCCCCGGCCCGGCCGCCGGTCCAACCCCCGCCCGGGGCGCCGGCCCGGCCGTAACCCTCCGGCCGCGCCGGCGCCCGCCGCGTCGTGGGGCTGGGACCCGCTGCCGGACGCCGCACCGCCCGCCGGACCGCCGCCGACGAGAGATCGCGAGGAGCCATGACCACAGACCCCGCGGGGACGGCCGTACCCGCCCCGCCCGACCGTGCGCTGCCGCTCGTGCGGCGTCTGCTGCGCCCGGACCTCGCCCGCGAGCTGGGCTGGTGGTTCCTGCTGGCCGTGATGGCCCTCATCGATGGCATCGGCTTCTGGATCATCCTCACCGCCGTGCTCCCCGACACGGACCTCGCCCTGCTGTGGACGCTCGTCGGCGGCTGCGCCCTGGTGAGCGTGGTCCTGCCGCACACCGCCGGGGCGATCCTGAGGGAGCGCCACGAGGGCTACCCGGGAAGCCTCACCGGGGTGGCCGTGTGCGGTGTCTTCTGGGCCGGGCTCGGAGTGGCCATGGCGTGGACCCGGCTGACGACAGCGCCGCCTGGCTCGGCGGCGGGCGCCCCGGCCGGCGGCGGCTTCCTCGGCCCGACCGGCACGACGACTACGGCGAACTCCAGCGTGGTCGTCGCGACGCTGCTGTTCATGCTCTACGTGGCTACCGCCGTCGTCGCCTTCCGGCACGCCTGGCAGCGGTCTAGCCCGGTGGAGCAAGAGGAGCGCGAGCTCGTCACCGCCTTCGAGCGCGTTCGCCGCGCGGTGAACGTCGAGGAGTACGAGCTCGCCGTCGCCACCCGGCGGCAGGAGCGGGCCCGGCAGGACCGCGACTCGCTCGCCGCGCGCCGCGAGTTGCACTACGAGCTCAACGACGCCGTCGCCGAGGGTGTCATCCACCAGGTCGTGAGGGAAAAGGCCCGTCGGCTCAACGACCCCGCCGCGAACGACGCGCTCGCGCAGACCGTGCACCGGCGGTCACCGCAGCGCACGGCGCCCGACCCCCGCGTCATCGACCTCAACGACCTCGCCCGCGAAGCCGCGGAAACCGGAGACCTCGACCAGGAGGACGAACTGCAATGAAAAGCCCCACCCCTCGCCCCGGACGGCCCGTCGCCGTACTGGCCGGCACCGCCCTGCTTGCCGGCACCGCCCTGCTTGCTGGCTGCGGCGGCCCGCCGCCGCCACCGCGAGATGCCGGGACGACCGTGCTCGTCGTCGGAAACCGCAACAACATGCCCAAGCCGGTACTCGTCGGACCCGCTCGCACGGCGATTGAGACGGCGGTGCGCAGCAAGGACGTGCTGTATCTCGTCTCTGTCTCCGGCGAGCCGCAGATCGCGGGGCAGCAGAAGATCGACTACCCGTGCAAGACCAAGGCTGTCTGCGACGACGCGGCGCACGAGATCATGGGCAAGATCGACGCCGCGATGACGAAGACGGTGCAGCCGGCCCGCGAGGAGGCCGATCTGCTGGCTGCCGTAAGCCTCGCGGCCGACACGCTGCGCGGGGCCGACGGCCCGAAGACCCTGGTCGTCGTCGACAACGGGCTTCAGACCACTGGTCAGCTCTCCCTCGTCGCCTCGGACGCGCTCGAGATCGACCCAGACGCCGTCGCGTCCGACCTCGTTGATAACCACGGGGTGTCGACGCTCGAGGGCGTCGACGTCGTCATGGTCGGGCTCAACGCCGCGGCGTCGCCGCAGCGGGCCCTCTCCCCGTCGCGGTCGGACCGGTTGCGCAGGCTGTGGACGGCCGTCTTCACGGACGCCAAGGCCAAGTCGGTCGTCGTCCAGGCCGGCGGGTTCCCGCAGTCCGACCCGGTGAGCGGGCTGCCTTCGGTGTCCGTCGTCCCCAAGGACGACCCGGCCCCTAAGCCCACGCCCACGTTCACGTCCGACACGCCGACGTGCGTGACGTTGCGCGAGGACCAGGTGGGGTTTGTCAAGAACGAGGCCACCTTCCGGGACCCCGGCAAGGCCCGTTCCTTCCTCAAGGACCTCGCTGGTCAGCTCCTCGCGTCCGGTGTCTCCGCCGTCCTCACCGGGACGACCGCCATTCCCGAGACGAAGACCGGTGACGCCCGTTTGTCCTACCGGCGCGCCCTCGCCGTCCGCGACGAACTGGTAGCGCTCGGCGTGCCTGTCGGCCGACTGCGGGTGGAAGGCGTTGGCACGGACTTCCCTGGCTATGTCGACCCGGGGGCCGGTGGTCGGTGGAACCCGATCGTGGCGATGCGGGACCGGCTCGTCATCGTCCGGGTCAACGGGGCCCTGTGCCCGCCCGACGGCGCCTAAAGCTGGCCGCGGGAGAGCCGCCATCGGCTACGGTGGAGGCTACGGGAGGAGCAGGCGGTGAACGACGTGCCACGTTGGCACACCTCGGTCGCGGTGATCGCCGCTGAGGTCGAGGCGATCGTCGCCACCCGTCGCCTAGGGAAGGGCAAGCGCGGTCCGTGGACCCCGTCGTTGCGGCAGTCGGACGTCACTGACATCGTCGCCTGGGGCGTCGTCCACCGGCAGTGGCCCGTGAGCGCGGCCGGCGAGGCACCGAAGAAGAGGCACGTCCCCACTGCCGAGCAGGCGCAGCGCCTGCGGGACCTCGTGTCCTCCTTCTGGGACGACATAGCCGGACTGTGCGACCTCGGGGAGCGCACGAGCGAGGCGGCACTGCCGCTGGTCGAACAGCTCACCGGCCGGTCGTGGCGGGCGAATGACCTCAGCGAGAAGCTCGCCGGGCTGCTGCCGCACGCCTACCAGGACGCCGGACGACGGGTGCCGGACGGCGACGCCGCGGGGGCGCTGCTCGCCCGGCTCGTCGAAAAGGTCGTCCAGTCACCGCCACCGCCGTTGCGCGCCAAGGAGTTCGGGGACGCGGTGGGCGACCGTTACGACGAGCGCTGGGCGCACGTGGGGGCGGAGAACCTCGTCGGGCACCTACCGTCCGCCGTCGGGCTCGGCCCCGACGTCCGGCCGCCACTCCTGCCCTTCCGCGCCGGGCCCGGCGGCGGAGCTTGGGGGCTCGGCCAGACGCGCAGTCTCTATGACCGCTATCGCCTGCACCACATCGGCAGCGCCCGCAGCGCCGTCACCATGGACGACGACGAGCGTCGTCCGCTGCCGCCCGACTCGGTGCAGCGGATCGACGAGGAGATCGCCCGAACCTGCTCGCCGTACGGGCTCGTCGCGACGGAGCACCATGGCGTCCTGCGGGTCTTGGCGGTCGCCGGAGCGGGCTCGCGGGCCGAGGTGGCCGGTCAGGGCGTCCGCGGCAGGACGTGGCACCGTTGGGTCAGCCAGCTCGACGTCCCCGTGGCGCGGCCGACAGGGCGGGTCCTCGACGACGAGCTGCTGGAGGCCGTGCGCGACTGGGCGGCGAGCTGGCGCGCCGGCGAAGAGAACCACCGGTTGGAGGAGCAGCACGGGAACCTCGACAACCACGCAGACCAGGTCGTCGGGGCGGTCGTACGTAAGGCATGGATGGAGCTGCACCGGCGGGAGCGCGAGTTCGTCCGCCCGGTTCGCCGGCGCGACGTCCGGCAGACCGTCAACGTCGCCTACAGCTGCGCGGTGTGGCCCGTCGTCCGCGGCGAGATCCGGTTCCCCGACCCGCCGCCCCCGCCGGTGGACCGTGCGTCGCACCAGGAGCGGTACCGGCTCACGATCGAGCTGGTGACGACGAAGGTGCCCAACCGGTTGAGGGACTGGCACATGGCTGCCGTCGCAGGCGGCGACCGATGGGTCGGCGAGTACCTGGCCTTGGTGGCAGGGCACCCCGCTGGCCCCGCCGCGCTGTTCACCGCCGACGAGTTATCCGAGGCGCTGTGCGAGCTGTGGTGCGACCCAGATGAGTGAACCCATAGCAGTTCCGCCGCCCGTGAGCGTCGTACGGCGCGAGACGGGCGACGTCCTCGTCGGCCGGCTCCCCGCCGCGCCGGCGGGCCTGGCTGTCGTGGGTCTTCCCGGCGCCGCCGCGTACGTCGACCCGACCCACCCCGGGACGCCACCCGCCGTCGTCGTGGCCGACCAGCGGGCCGCAGCCCCTGCGCTAGAACGGCTCTTCGGTGAGGACGTCGCGGTGGCGGCCGCGGCCGTCGGGGATGAACCCCTGCAGGTCCCCGGCGGCCTCACGGCGGCCGCGATGCGGCTCAACCGCTACGCGCTGCTCCGCTGGCTCTGGTCGACCGGGCCGTTGCCGCTGGACCGGGCCACCCTCGCGTTTGAGTCGGCCATCGCGGCGGACACCGCGGGTGACGTCCTCGACCCGGACTCCGTCCCACCGCCCGAAGTCGCGGATCTCGCGCCGTTGGCGCTCGCCATCGCGCGGACCCTACGCGCCGGCCGTGACGACGTGGCGTGGCCGGGTGTCCCAGGGTTGCTGGAGGACGCGCTCAACGCGGTTCTGCGCTCGTTGCCGTCGGACGACCCGGTGCGTCAGGAGGTCCGGTATGAGGCGGAGCTCCGCGTGGCGATGCGGTCGTTGGCGACAGGCCCCATCGACTGGGACCGGTGGGAGGAGATGCTCCTTCTCGCCTCACGCCCGGAGGGCGCCCGCCACGCTGGCGCCGACGGCCCGCTCCGGCGCCGGAACGGGCGCGGCAGCGTCGACTGGGTACGGGTGCCGCCGGGAGTCCTGGATGCGGGCGAGGGCACGGTGCTGTGGTCGGTCAACGAGCGCGCCGACGGGCGGGTCACCGTCACGGTCGACGTCCTGGCGCACCAGGGCAGCTCGGCCGCGTCGGGCCTCGGGCAGCTCGTGGGTGACGACCCGCGGGCGTCGGACCTCCTCCTCCGGCTCCAGGGTGACGAAGGTCGCCCAGGACTCGCGTTCCGGGTCTATGTGCCGGGGATCGGCCTGCCTCTCGCGACGGCCGATCTCGCGCCGAGCGACGACGGGCACTGGTGGAGCGGCACTGCTGACCTACCCGGGGCGTTGCTCGGCGACGGCGGCCTCCTCGTCGACGTGCACGGCAGAACCGTCCGGGGCGGTCTGCTGCTCGGACCCGCGGTCGTTACCGCCGAGGCGATGCGTTGGGCAGCAAGGGGTACCGCGCTGCTGCGGCTCGCGCTCGCCAGCGAGCGGTCGCCGCGCGAGGGCGTACGGGAGCCGTGGGAGCACGCCAGGGCTCTGTTCGCGGCGGTGGCTGCGGGCGACGGTCCTGACGCCGGGCTGGCGCGGCGCCGGCAGGCCCGCTGCGACGCCATCCTCGTCGCCTATCTGGAGAGCCGCGGGGAGACCCGGACAGCGACCCGGTTGCGGTCCCGGCTGGCCTCCGTCCCTGTCGACGTCCGGTCTGAGGACGTCGCCGTCCCCGATCTGCGCGACCCCGGCTGGGCGCCGTCCGTGACCGAGCTGGGGCTGCTGGCCGTCAGGAGCACCACATGAGCACCTGGACGAGCTGGACGACCCCCGGCCCCACACAGGACGGCCGTGAACGGGTCGGCTGGTGGTTCGCGCTGGAACCCATGGGCTCCGACGCGGTCGCCTGGTCCCTCATCCGCGTCGACGACGAGCCCCCGACGGGTCCGGTCGCCGCAGGGATCAGGACCGATCTCGGCCCGGTGCGTCTCTTGGCCGAGTCGCTCCTGCCGGGCCGGGACGCCGCGGAGGGCAGCGACGAGCTGTGGACCGGCCCGCTTGTTAACCCGGCGGCCGAGCCCTGGGCGGCGGTCCGGCTCGGCCAGGCCCTGCTGCCTGCCGAATTACGCACCGAGCTGCTCGCGGCGGACCTGTCCGCCGTCCGGCACACCGTCACCGTGGCGTGCCGGGGATGGCTCGCCCAGGTGCCCTGGGAGGCGCTCGCGCTGGATCAGCTCGGGGAGGTGCGGCTCGTCGAGCGGGCGCGGGTCGGGGCCGGTTTGTCGCCCGCGGTCAACGCGGGCCGGCGGCTGGCTCCGACCCCATGTCCCGGGGCACCGGCGTTGCGGGTCCTCGACCCCGGGCCCCGTGTCGGGGACGGGCTTAAGCCGCTGTACCCCGGCGGCTACCCAACCGCGTGGGACGCCGAGGGCGTCGTCGCCGAGGGCGAGCAGCTGCTCCCGGACGGCGAGCCGCTGGGCATCCAGGAGTTTGGCGAGCTGTTGCGGGCGCCGCAGGGCTGGAGCCGGCTGTTCTACTTCGGGCACGCGCGCGCGGGGACGGCCGACACGCCCGCCGGTGCGGCGCTGGTCTTCAGCAGCGCCACCGGTGCGGAGCGGTTCTCCGCGCACGCGTGGCTCGGCGCGCCACAGACCTGGCCCTCACCCGCCCGGGTCGCACTGATCGCCTGTGGCAGTGACGACTCGGTGCACCTGGAGCAGTCCGGGCTGCCGGTGGCCGCGGTTAACGCCGGCGCCGAACTGCTCACCGTGACGCGTTGGACCCTGCCGGCCGACGACGCGTCCGCGAGGGAGATGGACACGACCATGCTGGCGCTCGCAGTCGACGCCGCGCACCGTGAAGACGACCCGCTCACGGCGATCGCCCGCTGGCAGTGCGAGCGGCTGGCCGCCTGGCGCGCCCATGGCCGGCGCGCGGACTCGCCCCTGCTCTGGGCCTCGCTGGCCACCTACGTCGTGCCCGCAGTAGAACTCGAACCCGCGCCGTGAACGAGCGGCCGCAGGTTCGCTGCTCGCCGGAGCTGCGGGCCGCGCACGACCTGCTCGTCGAGCTTGTCGTCGCCGGCGCCGACACCGTGCTGCCCGCCTTCGACGCGATCGTCGACGCGATCGTCGCCTACGGCGATGAGGAGGAGGGGCTCTTCGCCTTCGACGACCTTGTCGCTGAGCAGCTCGAGCGGCTCGGCGAGATTTGGTCGGGGGCCGACAGCGGTCCAGACGGCGCCAGGGACGCCGGCTCCACGGCGCGGATGTACGCCGCGGCTGTCGAGGACTTCTACGCGGCCGGAGAGCTCGACCTCGCGGCGGCGTGTATGCGGTTCACCCGGGGTGAGATGGCCCTGATCCACGGCTTCATCAACGAGGCTCTGCCACTGCTCCTCTCCGCCGTTGACGAGCTCGACGCCGAGCCTTCGCTCCTTGGCGGGACTGCGCGGCACCTGCTCGGGACGGCGCTGGAGAAGTCCGGACAGCGGTCGGAGGCGATCGCTGCGTACCGCTTCGCCGCTGAGCTGTCGCAAGGACAGGACATGCACGGTGCCGCGGCGGGGTCGCTCGACCAGGTCGCGCGTCTTCTGCAAGACGATGACCCGGCCGGGGCCGCCCAGGCTTGGCAGGATGCCGCCCGGTCGTGGCGCCTTGACGGTGACGAGCAGGAGGCCGCCGGCAGCGAACGCAGCGCCGGATGGGCTCTGCTCGACGTCCGTGACGACCACACCGACCCGTCGGACACCGAGTCGCTGGAGCGACTGGCTCGTGAGGCCTATGAGATCGGCCTGCGGTGCGACGAGGTCCTGGCCGCTGAAGCCGCGCTGTACCTCGTCGAACCGATGGACCTGCGCAACGACTTCACCGGCCTGGTCCGGCTCATGGAGTACGTCACCGACGTCGGGGATCGGTACGAGGAGCGCTTCCTCCAGGCCATGGGGCGATTCGTGCTCGCCGCGGCACTCACCCTCACCGGAGACATCGAGCGCGGGGAGGATGCCGCACGGCGGGCTCTGACCTACGCCGATGACATCGACAACCCCATGCTCGTGGCGCAGCTCTTGGGTACCCTCGCACTGGCAGCGGCGGCCCGCAGCGATGCGGAGGCGGCCGCGGCGCTCGTCACGATGATCCGCCGGCTCGTCGGGGACGCCCTCGACGAGCACCTCGGCCTCATCGACGACAACATCCGCCTCGTCGCTGCGATCCGGGCGAAAGACGTCGCCGGTGCCCGGTCGATCGCCAAGGACGTCGTCGCGCGAGCCGATGATGGCAGCGTGCTGGGCACGGACAAGAACATGGCACTGAGCTACCTGCTCCTCCTGGACCTCGCGATGGGCGACGGGGCGGCCGCGGAGCGGCATCACGAGGTCTTGAAAGAGGTGCGGGACCAGGAGCGGCACACCGGGAGCCGCTACGCGCTGAAAGCCATGGAGTGGGTGGAACCGCTGGGGCCGATGCTGGCCGCTGGCGCCCGCCGGGATTGGGTCACCTTCGACCGGCTCTTGATCAGGACCCGCGACGAGCTGCTCGCCGAGGGCGCCGGTATCCTGGCGTTCCGCCTCGATGCCCTCGCCGGTGCCGCTTCCATGAGCCGTGGCCTCCATCGGGAGGCGCTCGCCCGGCTCGGACCCGTGACACTAGCCTCGGCAATGATCGTCTGCCTGCCGCCGAGCAGCAAGGAGCGCATCGCCCAACGAGAGCAACTGATCGCGGTCTCCGGTCTGGCGCTGAGGTGTGCCACGGATGTCGCCGACGTCCGTGCCGTCGCCGAGCTCGTCGAGTGCGTCAGATCGCAGGCGATCCCGGTCCCACTGGAGGGCGCCGCCAACGAGCCGCTATCCATCGACAGGATGCTCGCGATGTTCTCCGCCCAGCCGCCCGTGAACGCCGCCTCGCTGTCGGAAGGAGAGACGACGCTGCCGCTGCCGCCCAGGATCGTCATGCCCTGGGGTTCGTTGGCGCTTGACGACCACGATGATGCGGCGCTGCGGTACGTCCCGGAGCTGACCGTGGCCCCCCGGGTCCGGTTGGTGGTCCCGCGATGAGTGCCGAGGGGGCTGGAGCGGGCCGACCAGGAGCTGATTCGCCGCGCGACTGCGTCTTTGGACCGCGGCCGACGGGACGCGGCCGTCCCCTCAATGGCTTGGCCCAAAGGGGTTAGCTCGGCAGCTGTTCGACGGCTCGGCGCTTCATCTTTGGGTTGGCCTTTGCGTAGACCTCGGTTATGACGATGGAGGGGTGCCTGAGGACCCAGGATGTAGATCAGGTTGACTTCGTCTTCCAGCAGGTGCATCGCCCCTGAGTGACGGAGCAAGTGGGGGACTCTCTCGGGGACGAGTTTGGGCCTCTCGGCGCGTGGGCATCTGGCCAGGACGTAGGTGACGCTGACCCGTCACGGCTGCTCTCCGGCCCTGTTGGTGAACACGGGACCGGACCCGGACGGGTTGTGGGGAAGCGCGCGGATCTGCTGGGTGAGGAGCTGCGCCGCCGGTGGAGTCAGCGGCACGATGCGGGATCTGCGGCCCTTTCCGGTCAGAGTGTCACTGCGATCGGTGGCCCCGATCTCCCTTCCGGTCAAGACCCCATTGGATCCGGAGTCCGGGGAGATCAGGGCACCTCAGTCCGGAGAACACGGGCCAGCTCACCGAGAGGGTTAGCCCTTGAGGGCGACCTCGTCCGAGGGCTGGCCGTCGGCCCACTCCCAGCGCAGGCCGTAGACCCGGCCACGGACCATGCCGTTGAAGGAAGCCGTGAGCACACGGGTCTGGTGCGGGTCGAGGAGCTCACCGGACGTCGAATCGAGCTCGGCCGCAGGCGCAGGCGCGCCGTCCAGCCGCCAGACCCGCGAGGCCACGCTCGGGCTGCCGAAGTCCACCTTGGTGGAGAACCGACGGCACTCCCGCTCGGGCAGCATCACGGACATCGGGTGCACAAGCCGCCGCGACGGGGCCCGCACCGCGAGGGAGTACGAGACGACCTCGCCGCACGTGAAAGGCCGGGCGAGGCGCATTGTGAGCGCCCATGTCGGCTGGAATGGCCGGTCGACCCGGACAAGCGCGCAGTCCCCCTCCGCCTCGAACTCGGGGTCGGCGTCGGGCGCCGCGCCCGGGAAGCTGATCCGCTCGGTGACCTCGGTGAGCAGCGGCGCGACGACGCGCAGGGTGTGGGTGCTGCGGAACACGGGGCGGCTCGTCGTGAGGTCGGTCGTCGCGTCGAGGGCCGTGAGGACCCAGTCCGTTGAGGGCGCGGCACTGCGTCGGGCTAGGTCGTCGGCGAGGGTCTGGGCCACCCGACGGTTGGCGAGCTTGAGTCGGCGCCGGACCGTCCGCGGGCTGACCGGGATATGCATGCGGTCGCCGGCGTATTGCAGCCGCTCCCCGAGCAGCGCCAGCGACCTCTTGGGGATTGCGCAGGCACTTATGAAAGCCAACTGCATGTCACCCGGAAGGCTGTCAGCGTGTCCGAGGAGGCCAGCGACAAGAGCCTCCCGGCGGCGACTGCCATCTTCATGCTGCTCTAACGCGAGCGCCTGCCCAATATTCGGCCCTACCGACCCCGCCCAGTCGGGGCTCTGCAGTCCGCGCCGGCGCTGCATGGTCTCCAGCTCGTCTACCAACTGATGTACCGCGCTATCTGTACCCACGTGCCCGTCCATTTCCGCCGTGATCGCGGCTCAGGATATCGACGCCGAGCCGGTCACCAGTCCCTCGAGGTCAGAACAGTCGGGCAGAGCGGCCGAGAACTCCCTCCCGTGGGAAGCTGAGTACGGCAAGGGGCTCGCCCGGAGAGTTCCGGGCGAGCCCGTCACTGGTTGTCAGCCGTGGTACATGATGGCCCGGATGATGTCGGCGAGGGACACGATAACCACCTCCTTCCGGGCCTCCCACCAATCCCGATTGGGATAGCACAGGAGCCGGAAGACGGTGGTTCACTCAGCCGGAGCTTGACCCGGTTTCCCGGACACCTGATCTGAGATGATGATCTTCATCTTGGGAAGGAGTCTTGAATGCCTGCAGCCCGCCCCCCGGAGTTCCGCCGCCGAGCGGTCGAGTTGGCCCGCCTCGGGGAGAAACCGGTCGCGGCGATCGCCAAGGATCTGGGGATCAGCGAGTCCTGTCTGCGGAACTGGATGGCCAAGGACGACGTGGACGCCGGCCGCACCGAGGGCTTGAGCAGCCCGGAGCGGGCCGAGCTGATCCGGTTGCGCCGCGAGAACCGGGTCCAGGCCATGGAGATCGAGATCCTGAAACGGGCCAGCGCGTACTTCGCCCGGGAGAACGTCCTGCCGAAGGGCAGCGACCCAAAATGACGCTTCTATGCCTGGTGTCAAGCCATGGTGGTCTGGAGTTCGCGGAAGATCGCCCGGCAGACGTAGCGCTTGAGACAGCGTCGGATCTCGCGGTTGGAGCGTCCTTCGGTGCGTCGGCGGGCGATGTAGTCGCGGGTGGTTGCGTCGTAGCTCATCCGGGTGCGCACGATGACGTCGAAGGCACGGTTGAGTTGGCGGTCGCCTGATCTGGACAGGCGGTGGCGGGTGGTGTTTCCGGACGAGGCCTGTAGGGGTGCGATGCCGCCGAGGGCGGCGAACGCCGCTTCGGAGCGAACCCGGCCGTGGTGGGAGTATGCGCAGAGGATGATCCCGGCGGTCACCGGGCCGACGCCGGGCTGGTCCAGAAGGCCGGGAGCCAGGGCTTGCGCGAGCTGTTGAAGCTCCCGGTGGTTCTGCTTGAGAAGCTCTGTCTGCTCGACGACGCATTGGGCAAGTCGACGAGCTTCGCGCCGGGCGATCGCCAGCAAGTCACGCGGCTTCGCCGAACGGGTGGCCCGCCATGACGCGATCGTGCGGACCTGTGCGTCGGTCAGGGGTTTGCGGGCATCGACGCCCAGGTCGACACTGCGCAGCAGCGCAAGAAGCGCGTTGCGGTTCGCGGTGCGCTGCTGGTCGATGATCGAGCGTGCCGCCAACAGCACCCGCAGGGCAGCACGTTGACCCGACTGCCGGGGCTTGGCCAGGCTCTCGAACTCACGACCGAGGACCGACCGCGCTGCCGCTTCTGCGTCAAGGAGGTCCGACTTCCCCTGATGAGCGTGGCTGCTGCGGCCTGCCGGACGCACCTCGGCCACGTCGATGCCGGTCTCAACCAGAGCCGCGGTGATGCCGGCCCCGTAGGAGGAGGTGCCTTCGACCACGGCCAGAACACTGCCGCTGGTCCGGCGAAGGATCCAGCTGATCGCGCGGGCATTTCCCGACGCGGTCGTGGGGAAGGTCTCGGTGTCGATGACCGCGCCGGTCGCGGCGGTGAGCAGGCAGTAGGTATGGGTGCGCGCGTGGGTGTCGATGCCGACGACGTGTTCGAACAACTGGGCGACAATGCTCAACTGGGCTCCTGGACTCGATGAGACGGGATGTCTTCGGCTCGAGCCCGTGGGGTCGCTCAGAGACACATCTGTAATGAGTCACGGCCACCGTTGCTGCCAGCGGTCGGACAAGCTTCTGATCAAGGCATCTGCGCGTGGGGACCGAACCTCGGCCAGCGCCCGGACACGTCATTTTCAAGACACCACCTCGGACGGCGGGTCGGACATACCGAGAGTCACGGGCGCTGGCCGGGGCCAGCCTTCCAGCCGGCCACGGGCCAGCCACCACCCATTACAGACCTACCGGTTGGTCCGTGAACTTGCCGCGCTGACGTTTTGCTGAGGACAGCCCGCTTGCGGGGCAGCGGGTGGACGTTGCGGTGGCCTGCCGGGTGCTCAGGGTGTCCAGGTCGGGGTACTACGACTGGCGGGACCGGCCTGCGTCGGCCCGGGCGGTCGCCGATGCTGACCTGGTCGAGACGATCAAGGCGGTGCACGAGGGTTCCCGCGGGGTCTATGGGTCGCCGCGGGTGCACGCCGAGCTGGTCCTGGGGCTGGAGCGCCGCTGCGGACGTAAGCGGGTGGCGCGGTTGATGCGCGCCGAGGGGCTGGTCGGGGTCGGCGGACGCCGCAAGACCCGCCGCCGGCCGGACACGGCCACGCACGAGGATCTGGTCCAGCGTCGGTTCGTGGCCGAGGCCCCGGACCGGCTGTGGTGCACGGACGTGACCGAGCACCCCACCGCCGAGGGCAAGGTGTACTGCTGCGCCGTCTTGGACGTCTACCACCGGATGGTCGTGGGCTGGTCGATCGCCGACCACATGCGTTCGGAGCTGGTCGTCGATGCGTTGGAGATGGCCCGTTGGCGGCGCCGCCCGCAGCCGGGCACGATCGTGCACGCCGACCGTGGAAGCCAGTACACGAGTTGGGTTTTCGGGCAACGCCTCCGGGCGGCGGGGCTGCTCGGATCGATGGGCCGGGTCGCCTCCAGTGTGGACAACGGCATGATCGAACTTGGGAGGAGCGAAGCGACGGTGTCTGGTCGACCATGCAACGCGAACTGCTCGACCGGCGCCAATGGGCCACCCGCGACGAGCTGGCCACCGCGATGTTCGAGTGGATCGAAGCGT
Organism: Kineosporiaceae bacterium; assembly: GCA_016794595.1. Classification (GTDB taxonomy): domain Bacteria; phylum Actinomycetota; class Actinomycetes; order Actinomycetales; family Kineosporiaceae; genus JADJPO01. Next base: position 3,522 of record JAEUJN010000014.1, on the reverse strand, counting down.
TCTACAACCCCGTCCGGCGTCACTCCGCCCTGGACTATCTGTCCCCGGTTGAGTACGAAGCCCAGTACTGGGCCACACTGGCCCCACAGGCCGCCGAACCAGCGGCCTGCACCACACACCCAACGTGTCCGGGAAACCGGGTCAAGCTCCCCCGGCTACGCGCCGCGCGCCTCGATCACACCCTGGACGCCGAGTTCCGGCGGTTGGCCCGCCTCGATTTGCTGATCATCGACGACTTCGCGCTCAAGGCCTGGACCCGTTGACCACGAACGACTTCTACGAACTCGCCGTCGAACGGCACGCCCGCGCCGCCTCCACGATCGTGACCAGCAACCGGGACCCAGCCAAAGCGCACTTGTTCCTGCGAACAAGTGCAAGGTGACGCCGGAGTTCAACGGGTTCAGATCATTTGGGTGGGGGCGTTGGGGTGAGTCGTGTGGGGTCGACCCGATCGGCGAGGTATGGCAGAACGCCTTCGGGACGCATCCCGAACACGGTGGCCACGAGTTTCGGGTCGAGTCCGCTGGCCAGGTGCAGCAGTCGGGTCTGGCGCAGTGTTCGCGGTGCCACGTCAACGGCGTCGAGGACGTGGGTGACGTAGGGTCCAGAGGCGGGGACCCGGGTGGCCTTGGTGCCGCGGGTGACCAGCACGTGCGGGTTGGCGGTGCGCAGGGTTCGGCGGTGGGCCAGGCACCGCTGCAGCGCGGCCCAAGAGGTCGGGTCCAACGGTGTCGGCAGGGGCCTGCCGACGAACTGCACGGTCCTGGCGATGGGATCGACGTCGTCCACGGTCAGGGCTCTGAGCTCGGCGCTGCTCGCGGCGTGCAGCAGGCAGAGCAGCCCGACCAGCGCCTCGTGCGGGTGCGGCGCCGTGGTGGTCACCGGCTCCTCGCCCGTCGAGTCATGCATCGTGGACTCGTTGCGCGAGAGCTGGTTGTGTGTCCAGCGTCGGAACAATGCCTTCTGTTCGGCCAGGGTGAGGGTGGTGCCCCGGAAGCCGCGTGGCTCACGTGCGGTCATCCCGCGGGCGGGGTCGATGAGGATCAGCCGCTGGGTTCGTGCCCAGGTGAAGAACTTCCGTGACGCGGCGAGGGCGCTCTTGCGCCGGGCCGGGTGGTGGGCCAGGAACGCCTCGAGGTCGTAGCTGGTCACGGCGGCCCAGTCCTGCACCTGCCGCTGCTCGACGAGGAACACGCCGAGGTCCCTGACGATCCGCAGGTGAGCCTCGATCGTGCTCAGTTGCCGGGGCCGGGTGCCGGCCCGGCGGGCGCGTTCACGCTCGGCCAGGCAGTGGTCGGCGAACCTGGCGACGACCGCCCGCAAGGGTTCGGGGATGCCGTCCAGGCGTCGCTGGCGCCGCCCCGCCGCGAGCCGTTCTTCCTGGTCCAGGGGCACCGCCTGCCCGCGCGCCACGAAGAAGTCCTGCAGCGCCCGGGCCAGGGTGCCCATCGAGCGACCCGGCCGCCGGGACCGCTCCAGTAGGGCCTGTGGGTGGACCGCTCCGCCGTCGGTCAGCAACCGCCCCACCTCGGTGAGCATGATGCTGGTGCGGCCGACGCAGTGTCGGGCGGCGAGGAAGGCGACCAGGTCGCCGAGCCAGTCCGGTGGGTCCTGCAGGCGGGCGGCGAGGCGTTCCGCGCGGGTGAACGGTCGGTCAGGGTGGCGTTGCCAGCACGGGCTGCACATCCCGAACGCCGCGTGGCGGCGGACCTTCCCGCAGACCACGCACGCCTGCGGCGGTTTCGGCGAAGGGCGAGGCCGGGAACAGGTGCCACACCATCCCGTGGCCGGCCGCAGGAAGCCCGGGCGTCCGCAGCGCGGGCACGGCTGCTTGGCGGCGGCCAGTTCACGGCGACGATGACAGCTCGTGCACCGATCTCGGTCTGTGCGGCGCACGACAGCGCCGCAGTCGATGCAGACGTGGGAACACACCACGCAGCGACCGGTCGAGGCGTCCAGGACCCGGTCCTTGCCGCAGCCCGGGCACCGGGCCTTCGCCGCGGCTCGCCTGGCACGCATGGTGCACTGACAGCACAGATCCCGGCCGATGATCCCGACCGCCGCACCGCAACACCCGCAGTCGCGTTGACGTTTGCCCATCACAAGCGCCCGGGGTCAGATCGGCGGCATCGGCCGGCCCCTGACCGAGGCCACTGCGGTGACCGGCGCGGGGACCGTCAGCGCACTGCTCCCGCCCGTCGCGCTCAACGTGCTCATCGGGTCGTGCTGCGGCACCGGGGTGGTGTCCACCTCGAACAACTCGTTCGGGGTGCACTCCAACGCAGTGCACAGCGCCGCCAGCGTGGACAGCTTGACCTGGCAGGGCTGCTGGGCGAACAGCGCCGACACCGACGCCGACGACATGCTCAGGCCGGCCCGTTCGGCGAGCAGCCGACGCAACTGCGCCGCCGTCCACACCTCCCGCTGCGCCGCGGCCATCCGCAACTTCCACCTAACCTGCACCTGGTCCTCCCTCCGGATCGGCGCCCGTGCCCGGGGCCTGGCCCGACAACTCGGCCAACGTGGTCGACACCGCCCGCCGGTAAGCGTCCTCGATGAACGTCGCGGACGGACGGACATAGCGCATCGTCGAGCCGACCGTCCAATGCCCGAGCAACTGCTGGATCGCCACCAGATCCACGCCCCGCTCGTAGTTGTGCGTCGCACACGCCCGCCGCAACGAGTGCGGGGTGAACCGCTCACTCACCGGGCGGCCCTCCAACTCGAGCAGATACCGCAGCCGGTTGCGGATCGTGCCCCGGCTCAACGGGCCGCCGCTCTCGTCGGCGAACAGCACCGCCGAGTCGGGGAACCGCGGCCGGACCTGGTCGAGGAACCACCGCAACAGCAAGTCCAAGCCGTCCAGCATCGGCACCCACCGAGGCCGTGGCCCCGACCCATGCGCGGCCTTGCCGAACCGCACATGCAGTTTCCCGAACGGGCCCCGACCGAAGTGCACGTCGCACAACTCCAACGACGCGGCCTCATCCGCCCGCAGACCGCCGTGATACAGCGTCCGGAACAACGCGTAGTCCCTCGCCGCAGGCCCGTACTTGCGGGCCGTGGCGATCCGGGCCTTCATGAAGTCGAAGAACTCACCCAGCCGCTGCACCGATGGCGGCGGCAACAGTGCCGGCGTCTCGTCCCCGACATGGCGAGAGGCGTTGAACTCATCCACCGGGCACGACAGCCGCACCCCGAACGCCGCCTCGATCTCGACAGCCTTACGCACCTCCAGGAACCGGTGAAAGCCCTTGAACGCCTGCACATACCCACGCCTCGTCGCGGTCGCCAACCCCTGCTCGGCGAGGCAGCCGACCATCCGGTCGACATCCTCGACGGTCACCTCCCACGCCGGGCGTCCCAGCAACCTGAGCACCCGCTCGAGCAGAGGCCCGTCGTTCTCGATCGTCACCGGGCTGAACCCGCGCGCCGTCCAGGAGGCCAGATAGGCCTCCATGCACTCCGCCTGAAACCGTCCCGGATCCGACGGCACCCCGACCGCGGCCGGGCGGCCCTGCA
>JAEUJN010000120.1 GCA_016794595.1 Kineosporiaceae bacterium | reverse complement strand
GGGCTGCTCCCACCCTCCCGGTCGTCTCCCCGGTCAGGCTGCCCCCAGCTTCACGGCCCCGGCTACGGCCAGGACCACGGTGGTGTCTCTCACCTCCACTCGAACAACAAGCGCCTCATGGCGCACGCTCACGTCGTAGAGGACCAGGCTCGCCGGGCCCAGGTGGGCACGGGCCGCGCACGCCGCGGACAGGCCCGCCCGCCAGGAGGCCTTGGCGTACAACGGAAGCCGACGCTTGAGCGTTGCATACGCCGCGCCCACCTCCCCGGCCTCACCGAGCACCCTGGCCGCGTCCAGCTTGCTGGACGGCTCGATGATCCGGGCCAGCACCAACTGGCGGAACACCTCGTCCCCACCAGTTGCCGCGTCCAGCCCGAGGACCTGGTAGCCGCGGGTCAACGCATCCCACAGGTGGTCCATCCGCGAGGCCGTGATCGGCAACGGCCCGCCGCGGCGAACGCCATCGGCCGCCGGATCGCCCAGACCGAGATCGAGCTCGCCCTGCCCGGCGTGCAGCCGTTGGTAGGCAGCCGCCTTCAACAGCTCAACCTCGGCGTCGTCGTGCGCCGACCCGACGTGCTCCATCTGCCGCGACCCGCGCCGCATGGAGTACACGATCTGCACCGCGGTGGCACCCGAGGCCGTCTTCACCGTGCGCACATACGGAGACACCAGCCCAGGCTACGACCTGATTAGTGTGCAGATCCAGCAAGATCAACCAACAACCATGCAGGTCACCGACTCAGGGACGCCCAAGATCAGTGATCATGAGCCAAGTCAGGTCGAAGGAGCCCGCACCCCCTCGAAGAGGCGGCGCATCCCGCCGTGGCGCAGCACGTCCAGGTCCTCGATGCTGTCCGCGCCGGCCAACATCCCGCCGATCACCGCGGCCGCCTTGCACCCCGCGTTCGGCGAGGCAACCGACAACCCCCTCAACCTCTCCTGCAGACCCGCGGTCTCACCCAGGCGCATCACCGGGACCAGCCCAGCACCCGACACCAGATTCCGGTCATCGAACACCGGGCAGACGATGTGAGAAGGTTTCACTTACGAAGTGCCCCTCGTGGGTGGCGGACGTCGGCCTCAGCAATCGACATCCTCCCCGCTCACAGGGGCCTTCCTCGTTCACGCCACGCTCACACCACCAAGATCAACGGTGGATCCGGGCTGAGTGGGTGTGGTGGCCCGTGGCATTCGCCCGAGACGGGTGGGTGAGCGGCCGCTATCGCACGATGGTGGCCACATCATCGAGCTGAGTCAGGTTCTTGACCTCATCGGCAAAACCGCCGGGCGGTCGATCGGGGTCGGCCCACGGGGCGGAAACCCCGGTCGGGCCTTGGGTCACGAGCAACTCGTTGTGCGTCATGGCAAAGAGTGCCGGGGTTGTGATCGGGCGCTGATCCGATGGAGTTGCCTTGCCCTTGGCGGAGGTGTTCATCGTCCCCAGCCAACGAACGAACCACACCTGCTCACCCTGGGGCAGCGACCCGGCAAGGCGGGTTAGTGATGCATCATCCACACCCAGGCCGAGCCGCGCGACCTTGATCACCTGAGGATGACGGTCAGGAAGTGAGCCCGAGATCGTGGCCAAGACGCGGACGTGCACCACCAATGTGGGGTCATCGCCGGTGAGATCGGGGTTCCGTGGGAACTCGCCGCCGTTTCGAGTGAGCCCCACTATGCTACCCCTGATCACGGCGGTGGATCTCTGGGCACCTTCACGAAGGGTACGCGGAGGAGAAACGGTGTCTGCCGAACCGAAATCCAATCGGAGCTGCGAAAAGAACTCCATGTTGTCGATGCCGGTGGCCCGAACCTGGGCCGGCACGGCGTCGGCCGACGCAGCACTGGCCAGGGGTGTCGACGGCGGGGGAATCGAGGGAATCCCAGGATCGGTCTGAACCTGACAACCGGACAGCAAGACCGCCGCTCCGAGGAGTATTGCGCCAATTCCTCTTGGTCCTGTGACGATGCTCGTCATGCCCAACCTCTCTAGTACCGAGTATTGATGTGGTTGATGTCATGAGAACTGATCACAGTTGGACCGTCCGGATTGCTCTGGGGCATGCACGAACTGCTGGTCTCAGCGCTGTGGCGCAATCCCACCGTGTGACCCAGTTCATGACATGCCACGTGACGGCGCTGGGTCGTTGTGTCGAAGTACCCGTAGTCATTGTGATACTTGTAGGAATTGAACTCCAAATTCTGACCCCGACACCACCTGTTGGGATGGGTGCCTCCAGTTCCGGTATTGTTGGTGGGGCAACTCACCCATGCGAGAATATCGGGGAACTGAGCGGCATACCAGTCATAGACGATGACGTCGGGATAAGGGTCGCCATCGTTTCTGTAGGCTGTCAAGTCCGTCGGATTGTAAACACTGGTGACCGCCCAGTTCACTGCATCGGTCATATACGGGATCGCGTCATTAGAGCAACATGTGGCGCCACCGAGGTTGACGTATTTGAGTGCGTGAGTTGAGTTGTTGGCGAAGCTGATGCAATTGGTGGGTATCCCGGCGCCGCTCGTACATGTCGTGGACCCAGAGTTGGTGGCTGCCGCCTGCGGCATGGCAACTGCGAGGAAACCCAACACGGCGACGATCACCAGCTTCACTGTGACGCCCATCTTCCACCCCTTCGCATGGGAGCCCACCGAGAGCTATGCCTCGGCTGGCATTCTCCGGATGCTGCAGACATAGTCGATCGATTCTGGGGGGGGGCTGTATGGGTTTGTCAAGCGGCGTCAGCGGTCGGGCAGTGGCGGTGGCGGGGTGTCCACGGGGTGTCCGGTCCGAGTCTGGTAGGAGGCGTGTTCGCGGAACATGCAGGCACTGGGCGCTCTCGAGGTGTGGTGGCCGACACGGGAGCGGGCTTCGATCGAGGTTCGAGATCTGACACCGCCGGGGAGCGGAATCGCCAGGTAGCCCGCGGTGAGCAGCGCGGCGCCGTCGCCGATGATGGTCGGGGCCGGTGCGGGCCAGTGGTTCGCGCAGCGACCTCAGCGCCTGCCTGCCCCTGGTCGATCGAGCGGGTTAGGCTCGTCGGCGTGAGTCAGGACGAGTCCGCGCCTCAGACCTCCGCGACACCGACCTCCGCGCCTCCGAGCTCCACGCCCCCGACCCCCGCGGCCGAGGGCACGCCCGAACCGGGGGCCGGGGCACGCGAGGGCCTGCCGCCGGGAGCGGTGCAGGTGACCGTGCGTCGGGCGCCCCGCTTCCTGCCGTTCATCCTCACCGGGGTCGTTCTGGGCGTGCTGCTCGCGCTGGTGGCGGTGGCTTTGCGCCAGGTGCCCGGCCAGGAGGTCGAGGTGAGCACTCGGGCCGTGCTGGGGTACCTGGGGTCGATCGGCGGGTTGTTCGGCGGGCTGGTCGGTGCAGCGGTGGCGGTGGCCATCGACCGTCGCCAGGGCCGGCCGAGCGGCCGATCACGCTGAGGCGTGTGCGAGACTTCTCGACGTGTGCGGTGTCTTCGGGGTCTGGGCCCCGAGCGAAGAGGTCGCCAAGCTCGCGTACTACGGGCTCTACGCTCTCCAGCACCGCGGCCAGGAGGCCGCGGGGATCGCGGTGAGCAACGGTCGGCAGATCCTGGTCTACAAGGATGTCGGCCTGGTTGCCCAGGTCTTCGACGAGACCGCGCTGCGGTCCCTGGGCGGGCAGATCGCCGTGGGGCACTGCCGGTACTCGACCACCGGCGGATCGACCTGGCAGAACGCCCAGCCCACGCTCGGCGCGACCCTCGCCGGCACCGTCGCCCTGGCCCACAACGGCAACCTGGTCAACACCTACCAACTGCGGGACTGGCTCGCCCAGCGAGCCTCCGAGGGCGCCGACTCCGGGGAGCTGGCCCGGGGTAACACCACCGACACGGCACTGATCACCGCGCTGCTGGCCGGCGGCGGCGAGCACACTCTGGAGGCGACGGCGCTCGAGGTGCTGCCGCGGTTGCGGGGGGCGTTCAGCCTGGTCTTCATGGACGAGCACACCCTGTACGCCGCGCGGGACCCGCACGGCATCCACCCGCTGGTGCTCGGGCGGCTCGACCAGGGGTGGGTGGTCGCCAGCGAGACCGCCGGCCTGGACATCGTCGGCGCGGCGATGGTCCGCGAGGTCGAGCCCGGCGAGCTGATCTCCATCGACGCGGACGGCGTCCGCTCGCGCCGGTTCTCACCGGCGACGGCCACCGGGTGCATCTTCGAGTACGTCTACCTGGCCCGCCCCGACACCACGATCGTCGGCCGGGCGGTGCACGCTGCCCGGGTCGAGATGGGACGGCGCCTGGCCGCCGAACATCCGGTGGAGGCGGACCTGGTGATCCCGGTGCCCGAGTCGGGCACCCCTGCTGCCGTCGGCTACGCCCAGGCCTCGGGAATTCCCTACGGGCAGGGACTGGTCAAGAACGCCTACGTCGGACGGACCTTCATCCAGCCCAGCCAGACCATCCGCCAGCTCGGGATCCGGCTCAAGCTCAACCCCCTGCGCGAGGTGATCGCCGGCAAGCGGCTGGTGGTGGTCGACGACTCGATCGTGCGGGGCAACACCCAGCGCGCCCTGGTCCGCATGCTGCGCGAGGCGGGGGTGGCGGAGGTTCACGTGCGGATCTCGAGCGCCCCGGTCGCCTGGCCGTGCTTCTACGGCATCGACTTCGCCACCCGCGCCGAGCTGGTCGCCAGTGGCTTCAGCGTGGAGGACGTGCGGCGCAGCATCGGCGCCGACACTCTGGGGTACATCTCCCTGGACGGCATGGTGGCGGCCACCGGCCAGCCGCGGGAGCGGCTGTGCACCGCGTGTTTCACCGGCGACTACCCCGTGCCACTGTCCGATGAGGTGGCCTTCGGCAAGCAGGCGCTGGAGCAGCCCGAACTGCCGCTGACCATCCCCTCGGGCTGAGGGCGGGACCGGCTCGCGCGAGGGACCGCGTGAGCGACCCGCCCACGACCCGAGCCGCATCCGTTCCGGAGGAGTTCCGCGTGAGCCAGCCGATCACCTACGCAGCTGCCGGGGTCGACGTCGAGGCGGGTGACCGGGCCGTGGAGCTGATGAGGAGCTCGGTGGCCCGCACCCACGCCACGATCGAGTCGTCCGGTATGCGGGTGCTCGGCGGCATCGGGGCCTTCGCCGGGCTCGTGGACGTCTCGGTCCTGCGCGACTACACCCGGCCCGTGCTCGCCACCAGTACCGACGGTGTGGGGACCAAGGTGGCGGTGGCCCAGGCCATGGACCGGCACGACACGATCGGTGTCGACCTGGTCGCCATGGTGGTCGACGACATCGTCGTCTGTGGCGCCCGCCCGGTGTTCATGACCGACTACATCGCCTGCGGCAGGGTCGTCCCGGAACGGATCGCGCAGATCGTGGCCGGCATCGCGGCCGCCTGCGAGCAGGCCGGGTGCGCCTTGGTCGGGGGGGAGACGGCCGAGCACCCGGGGCTGATGGGGCCATCGGAGTACGACCTGGCCGGAGCTGCGGTCGGAGTGGTCGAGGCGGACGCCCTGCTCGGTCCCCATCGGGTACGTCCCGGGGACGTCGTCGTGGCGCTGGCGTCATCGGGGCTGCACGCCAACGGCTACTCGCTGGTCCGCCGGATCGTGGCCGAGGCCGGGTGGACCTATGACCGTCAGGTGGCCGAGTTCGGGTGCACCCTCGGCGAGGAGCTGCTCACGCCGACCCGGGTCTACGCCGCGGATGTCGTCGACCTCGCCGGGCATCTCGGGGACGGTCTGCACGCGATCGCGCACGTGACCGGGGGCGGACTCGCCGCCAACCTGGCCCGGGTGCTGCCGCAGGGAGTCCTGGCCCGGGTCGACCGGTCCACCTGGACCCCGCCGCCGGTCTTCGAGCTCGTGCGCCGCCTCGGCCGGGTTCCGATGGCCGATCTGGAGCGCACGGTCAATCTCGGGGTGGGCATGGTGGCCGTGCTCGACCCCGGGTCCGTGGACGGCGCGCTCGCCCGGTTGCGCGAGCGCGGCATCGACTCCTGGGTGCTGGGGGAGCTGGTCGACCCCGCCATGAGTCCGGCCTCTGCGGCCCACCCGGGCGACGTGGTGCAGGGAGCCAAGGGTGTGCAGGGCGGGGCGGTCGAATTGACGGGGGCCTACGCGGGCTAGGTCAGCGACGTCCGCCGGCGGACCAGTCCGAGTACTCGTCGGGGTCGTCCGACTCGTCCTCATCCTCGTCGTCGTACTCGTCGTCATCCTCGAGGAGGTCGTCGTCAGCCACCGAGGAACGGTCGCTGGAGCCCGAGAGCTCCTTCTGGAGGGCCGTGTAGTCGGTGTTCGGGCTGAAGTACTTCAGCTGCCGAGCCACTTTCGTCTGCTTGGCCTTCTGACGGCCGCGCCCCATGGCGTCGACCCCCTCATGCGTCGATCCGGGGCAGGCGCCCATGGCGGGGCCCCGGATGTTGGTCGTCAGTATGTCGTGTCCGTAACCGTACCTTGTCGCCGCGTCGCTGGCATCCTGGCTGGTAGAAGGCACCTCGCCCCTGCGGGAGGCCTCCAGGTGTGGCCGCACGGATGATCGACTCCTGGCGGATCGGCCCATCGCGACGTCCCCCGAAGGGTCGAAATCGGGCGCCAAGGCGACAGATCGTCCGGAAACGGTGCGCTCGCCGCTACCATCGGCGGTGCGAGGGAAACGTTGTCCCGCGGTGTCAACCGGGCGGCTCGCCCGCAAACCACGCATGCGGGTCGCGACGGAAATCGATGCGACAACCACCGCATGTGCTCCAAATGGGCGGTCCTGCCGCCTGAACGACCGATATCCGTTGGAATCGCTCCGCTTCGTCAGCAGCAGCAGGCACCATGTAGGTAATCGGGGGTTCCGACCCCGTTTCCTGGAGGATCACATGACCACCCGTTCGCCCGACGCCGAGCCGCTGCTCACGCCGGCAGAGGTTGCCGCCCTGTTCCGGGTCGACCCCAAGACCGTCACTCGGTGGGCGAAGGCCGGCAAGCTCTCGTCGATCCGTACCCTCGGGGGCCACCGGCGCTATCGCGAGTCCGAGGTGCGGGCGCTGCTCGCCGGCATCCCTCAGCAGCGAGTCGACGACAACTGACCCCGCCAGGGCAATCGGCCAGGATGCCCTGACGATCTCACCGCCGTTCACCGGGAGGTTACCCTCCCGGTGAGCGGCGTTTGTGTCTCGCGAGGAGCCCTCACCGGACTCGACACGCTTCACAGCGGCTCACCTTGACCGTGCTCCGTGCAGCCTGGCCCAATGTCCGCGTGAAGGAGTTCGTGTACTTCCTGGGCGGCCAGCCCCCGTACGACAGCCTCGACCTGGACGACCTGGAACGACTCGCGGACTCCATCGAGGCCGAGTACTTCCCGGCCGGGGCGCAGATCGTGACCGCCGGCCAGGAACCCCTGCGCCATCTCTGGGTCGTGCGCACCGGGTCGGTCGAGGTGCTGGACCGCGAGCGGGTGATCGACCAGTTGCACGTGGGCGACACCTTCGGGCAGGTCTCGCTGTTCAGCGGGGAGCCACCGGCGCTGAGCGTGCGCGCGCTCGAGGACTGCCTGGTCTACCGGGTGCCGGATCCGCGGACGGTCGTCTCGCGGCCGGAGCGGTTGCGGTTCACCCCCTACGGCTCCCTGGTGCAGAAGGCCCGGGTGTCGGCGAGTCCCACCGGCCTGCGCGATCGGGCCCTGGTACCCGTGAGCACCTACGGCCGCCCGCTGGTGCGCTGCGCCGCCGGTGACAGCATCGCCGACGTGGCCGACCGGATCGGGCGTGAGCACCAGTCCTGCGCGGTGGTGACCTTTCCCGATGGGTTCGGCATCGTCACCGACGCGGACTTCCGCAAGCGGGTCGGGACAGGCGAGGCGGCCCCGCACGACCCGATCGGCCGGCTCGCGACCCGCCCGGCCCTGACCGTGCCCGAGGACACCCCGCTGGCCTCCGCCTTTCTGGAGATGGTGGAACGCGGCGTCCATCACCTGGTCCTGACCGACGGCGCTGAACTGCCCACCGGCGTCGTCCGAGTGGTCGACCTGGCCTCGGCCGAGGTGCGTGACCCGCTCGTCGTCCGCACGGCCATCGACTCCGCGGCCACGCTGGAGGAGCTCGCCCAAGCGGTCGCCCTGCTCCCCGGGACGGCGGTCGAACTGTTCGACGCCGCCGTCCCGCCGGTGAGGATCGGCGCCCTGCTCTCGGCGGTACTCGACTCGGTGCTGCGCCGCCTGCTGACGCTCAGCCCGATGGACGTCGGGGTGCGGACCTCCTGGATCGTGCTGGGCTCGCTCGCGCGGCGCGAGGTCCTGCCGACCTCGGACGTCGACACCGCCCTGGTCTGGGAGGACCCGCCGGAGGGCACCGGTGATCTCGCCGCGCAGGTGCGCCGGGCGGCGTCCGGGGTGCTGGACGATCTCGAGCGCACCGGACTGCGGCGCTGCGCGGACGGGGCGAACGCCGACAACGCGCGATTCTCCCGCTCGGTGTCCGGGTGGCGAGAGGCAACCGCCGGGTGGTTGCGCGATGCCGGCCAGGACAGTGCCCTGTTGCTGTCCACCATGCTGGCCGACAGCCGTCCGATCAGCTCGGTGGCCCTGGGGACGACGGTCACCGAGCGGCTGATGAGTACCACCCGTACCCCGCAGTTCCTGCGGATGCTGCTGGAGTACACGCTGTCCTCGCGCCCTCCGACCGGGTTCGTGCGCGACTTCGTGGTGGAGCACTCCGGGGAACACCGCGGCCAGCTCAACCTCAAGCGCGGTGGGTTGCGTCCGGTCACCTCGCTCGGCCGCTGGGTGGCCGTGGTCACCGGGGACGTGCGCGGCACGACCCCCGAGCGGTTGCGCCGGGCGGCCGATGCCAAGCTGCTCACCGCCGACGAGAGCGAGAGCCTGATCGGCGCGCACGAACAGATCTACGGGCTGCTGCTCCAGATGGAGGTGGAGGCACTGCGCACCTCGACGCCGGTGTCCACCTACGTCGCGCCGGCCAAGCTGGACTCGCTGACCCGCCGCCACCTGCGCGAGTCGTTTCGCGCGATCGCGAACGTGCAGAGCCGGCTGGACTCGAACTGGCAGGGGACGTTGCCGGGGATGTCGAGCTGACCCCGGACGCCGCAGCCCCCACCGCGAGCGGGCGCACGTGGGGATCCTGAGCCGGCTGGCCGGCCGCGGGCATGCGTCCGTGCCGGGCTGGGAGATGCTCGAACGGAACTGGCGGGACGTGGAGTTCTGTGTGGTCGACCTCGAGGCCACCGGCCTGCACCTCCAACGGGACGAGATCGTCTCCTACGGCGCCGTGATCGTGCGTGGGGGACGCATGGTGGTGAACACCCGTCTGTACGGACTGGTCCGGCCGAGCCGGCCGGTCAGCGAGGCGGCGCTGCTGGTCCACGCGCTCACCTCCGCCGAGCTGGTCGATGCCCCCGGGTTGGACGCGTGCGCGGACGCGCTGGCCGAGGCGCTGCGGGGGAGGGTCCTGGTGGCCCACGCCGCCTGGATCGAGCGGGCCTTCATCGGCCGGGCGTTCGCCACCCGGCGCCTGCGCCTGGACGGTCCGGTCGTCGACACGGCGGCGCTGGCCCGCGAACTGCACCTGGCGCCACGCCGGGCCGGGTCCACCGAGCCGGCCCTGGAGCAGCTCGCACTCGACCTCGGCCTGCCGGTCCACACGCCTCACCACGCCCTGGGGGACGCGCTCACCACGGCGGAGCTGTTGCTGGCATTCGCCACCCGGCTGGAGGCGGCAGGCCCCGTGACGGTGCGCTCGCTGGCCGAGATCACCCAGCGCCGCGGGTTGTACTGAGGGCTGAACCGAGGGGCTGAACCGAGGGGCCGTACCGAGGGGCCGTACCCGCCGGCTGTCGGAGTGGCCGTCCTGGTGTGGGCACGGGCTGACAGACTCACCGCATGGATCTGAACGCCCTGCGTGCCCGTCCCGACACCCCGGTCGCGGTCGTCGCCGGGGGAGCCTCCGGTCTCGGCGAGGCCACCGTGCGAGCCTTGCACCGAGCCGGGTTCGCGGTGGCCGTGCTGGACCTGCCCGGCTCGCCGGGTGCTGCACTCGCAGCCGAACTCGGGCCTGGGGTCATCTTCGCTGCGGCGGATGTCACCAGCGAGTCCGAGATCGCCGCCGCCCTGGACGTCGCGATGGGCCTGGGCACGCTGCGGGTGGCGGTCACCTGCGCTGGGATCGCGCCCCCTGCCCGCCTCCTGGGCCGTCGGGGCGTCCACCCGCTGGACCTGTTCTCCCGGGTGATCGCGGTGAACCTGGTCGGGACGTTCAACGTGGTGCGCCTGGCCGCCGAGCGGATCGCCCTGGCCGAGCCGCTGGACGGCGAGCGCGGCGTGATCGTCAACACCGCCTCCGTGGCGGCCTTCGAGGGGCAGGTCGGCCAGGTGGCCTACGCGGCGTCCAAGGCCGGGGTCGCAGGGATGACCCTGCCGGCGGCCCGCGACCTGGCCGACCGGCTGATCCGCGTGGTCACCATCGCCCCGGGCACGTTCGAGACGCCGATGCTGGCAGGCCTGCCGGAGGAGGCCAAGGCCTCCCTCGGCGGCCAGACGCCCCACCCGGCCCGGCTGGGGCGCCCGCCGGAGTACGCCGCCCTGGTGCTGCACATCGTGACCAACGCGATGCTCAACGGCGAGGTGATCCGCCTGGACGGGGCCATCCGGATGTCCCCGCGCTGAGAGGGTCAGGCGTCGGGGTCGAGCAGCAGGTCCGCTCGGTGCCGGGTGCGGGCGATCACCCGGGCGTTGGCCTCGTCGCTGCGGAACACCCAGGCTCGGGCAGCCTCCGGGGTGCGGCCATGGGCGATGTGGCGTGCGATCAGGCGCTCGAGCCGGACGTCGTCCGGGGGGTCGACGTACCAGCACGCGTCCAGCAGGGGCCGGACGCCGGCCCACGCGCCGTCCGTCAGCAGGAGGTAGTTGCCCTCGACGATCACCAGCGCTACCTCGGCCGCGATCGGGATCGCCCCCGCGATCGGCTCCTCGATCTCGCGCCGGAACAGCGGGGCGTAGACCACCGCGTCGGCCCGGACGGCGTCCTGGTGGGGATTGCTGTCCTCCCCCTGGGGTCGCGCGCCGGGCGGGTGCTGGGCGGCCACCCGGCGCAACAGGGCCACGAACCCGGCTGCATCGAAGGTGTCCGGGGCACCCTTGCGGTCTGCGCGGGCGAGCCGTTCGAGTTCGGCCTGGGCAAGGTGGTAACCGTCCATGGGCAGCACCACCGCCGTGCCGGGCGGAAGCGCCGCGACCAGCGCCGCCGAGACGGTCGACTTGCCGCACCCGGGAGGCCCGGTCAACCCGAGCACCCTGCGGCGTCCGTCGGATCCCCACCCTCGGACGATGCTGACGGCCCGGTCGAGGCCGATGCGCTCCGGGTCGCCGACTGGCATGGCGTCACTCTGGCACAGCCACCTTCGATTCCCGCTCCTCGGCACCGGGTCGCGGACAGCGCTCCGTCCCGAGGGGGAGAGCAGAGCCGCTCAGAGGCAGCTCGGGGCAATGCGTCTCAGGGCTGGGTGAAGGGGCCACCGAGATCCGCGGGGACCTGCGCGCCGTCCAGGCACTCCGTGGCCACCGTCCAGCCGTCCCTTTCCCGGACCAGGAGCACGAAGCACCCGACGTCGGTGCCCAGGTACCCGAGGCGGTAGAGATAGCGGTCGCCGCTGCGGCCGACCAGCGCGGAGCAGACCCGGGACGGCGTGTCGCCCGCGCCTCGAGGGTGATCACAGTCGCCGACGTAGGTGCCGTTGACCGTCACGGCCCCGAGGGCCGCCTCCGCGCTCCGGTGGACGGCCAGCGGAGTCGTCACGGGGCCGGACGAGGGGACGGGGCCGGACGAGGGGACGGGGCCGGACGAGGGGACCGACGACGATCGGTCGGTGGGAACGATGGGGTCGGCCGGGGTCGGGGCCGATGGACTGCAGCTGCCCACCAGCGCGAGCGCCAGGAGACCGGCCACCAGGTGAGCGGTCATGGACCCATTGTCCCGCTCCGCCTGCCTCGCCGAGCAGGGACCAGGGCCTCGGCCGTCGGCGTCCTCGCGCGACTTTGGTCCTTGCCGGGGGACGCTCTCGGGGGTCCCCATCCAGGTCCATGTCACGCACCGTGACTAGAACTTGTCAACGCGGGGAACCGTGTGGCAGTGTTGCCACTGCACCGGCGCCGAGCGCGCCGGTGCACCAGTTTGTGAGGCCTGGTAAGCCTTTTCAGCATGAGACACAACGGATTACGCACACTCGGATGCATGTGCATCTGGTGCCGGCATCCTCCCCTCGGCCGACGGCCGCGGCTCCGCGGCGCCATTCGAAGTCAACGTTGTCGTGACTCACAGTAGCTGAATGTCACGAAAAGATCACGACCGTGAGTGACCCTGCGCGTCGGGTGATGTGCCCGCTGAGGAACCTACCCGGAGTCGCTGGACCCCACCTGTGCACGTGCGTCGGGCGGGTGCGGACGTGAGAGCGCGCGGACTCGGGGAGGTCAGGTCACCCGTGTCCGCGCGCCGATGAGGGGGCGTCGGCCCGGCGGTCAGCCCGCCGTGGGCTGCGCCAGCAGATGGTCGAAGTCGCCGTCCTTGACCCCGAGGATCAGAGCCTCGATCTCGGCATCGGTGTAGATCAGCACCGGTCCGAGGGGGTCGCGCGAGTTGCGCACGCCGATTCCGCAGCCCTGGGGCAGGCGGGCCAGTTCGACGCAGTTGCCGGTGGGACCACTGCGGCGGCTCTTGGTCCACGCCAGGTGGGTCAGTGCACCGCCCGGTGTCCCGTTGACCATCGCCGGCATCTGAGCGTCCTTCCCGAGAGCAACTGGGCCTGCAGCTGCATGTGCATCCACCCGTGCAGCTGCGTGGTCGCGACAGTAGACCCGTGACGGTGTGTGAGGCAACTCGGCCGTTGGGATGAACAGCCCGTGGTCAGCTCGGTCAGCTCTGAGTGAGCAGGTCCTCGATGAAGGTGACCGAGTCGTCGGGCAGCAGGGCCTCGACGCAGAGTCGGTCCATGACCTCGGCATAGCGGCTGACGTGATCGGGACGATCGAGGTACAGGGCGTTCAGCAGGTACTCGACGTAGACCACGTCGGGCAGGTCGCTCTCCCCGAAGCGCAGCATCGTGAAGGCGCCGCCGGCGTCGGCGTGCACGTGCCGGGTCAGCGGCAGCACCTGGATGCTGATGTGGGGCTGGGTGGCGAGCTTGAGCAGGTGCTCCAGCTGGGCACGCCGCATCGGGGCCGAGCCCACCGGTCGGCGCAGCGCCGACTCCTCCATCACTGCCCAGATCTGCGGTGGACCCTGGCGGCTCAACAGCTGTTTGCGGGTGGCCCGCAGGGCGACGGCCCGGTCCACCTCGACGTCGGTGGGCGGGGGCAGGCCGGTCGAGATCACCGCCCGGCTGTAGTCGTCGGTCTGCAGCAGCCCGGGCACGAAGTGGGTCTCGTACGTCCGGATGCGGGTGGCCGCCTGCTCGAGCCCGATGTAGTCCTGGAACCAGTCCGGCAGGACGTCCTCGTAAGCCCGCCACCAGCCCGGGCGGTTGGCCTCGCGCAGGAGTGAGAGCACGGCGTTGCGCTCGTTCGGGTCGGTGACGCCGTAGTACATGAGCAGGTCGGCGACGTCACGCTCCTTGAACGAGACCTTGCCCAGCTCGAGTCGGCTCATCTTCGACTCGGAGGCCCGGATCGTGTACCCGGCGTCGGCTCGGGAGATGCCGCGCTCCTCGCGCAGGCGGCGCAGGCGGGCGCCCAGCATCATGCGGCGCGCAGTGACGCTGCCCTGCGGCTGTTCCGTCATTCCCGACCTCCGGTTGCACAGTCTGTCACCCCGCGCGTGCCGTGAGCCAGGATTGGCCATCGAGTCGTCACGTATCGAGATCATTCCGACACTCGGTGGCGACCCGGACCCTTACGGCGGTATCAGGCGGGCCGGTGGCCGGCTCTGGTGGCCATGTCCAGCTCAGTGCCCCCGATCGGTTCCGATCTCGACCCGGCCCTCGGGCCCGGGCGCAACAGCGCGTTGAAGCCCGGCCGCTATGGCGTCTTCGCCGGCCGGGTCATCGACACGCGGCGGGAGGGCGGCCGGGACACCCCGCATTATCAGGTTCACCTGGTGGACGAGGCGGGTCTGCAGGTGCGGATCGCGGTGAACGTGCAGTCGGCGCAGGCGCCGTCCGAGCTGCTCTACCTGGTGGCGGACGACCTGCGGCACCCGCTCACGGCCCACCTGCCCGCGCCGGGCTCGGGCTGGACGGCGCTGACCTCCGCGCCGGGTGGGGCCTGCCTGGACTACGTGCGAGCCAACCTGTTCGACCCGGCGGCCATGCGGCTGCTGCCCGCGGATGCCCAGGGCGACGACAACGATCTGGCCGACCTGTTCGACCACTACCTTCGCCGGGCCGCGGGGGACGCCTCCATCGCGGTGTACGCCTTCGGTGAGCGGTGGGGTCCGGAACCCACCGCCGACAAGGTGTTCGGTTTCACCCCGGGCAACGGGGTGCACGACATTCACATGAACCAGGGCAACAGCGGGCCGTACATGCGTGACGACGGGGTCTGGCAGGACGGCGGGCTGCTGCTGCACCTGACCGGCGAGGATCGCTGGGTGGGCATCTTCCTGGCGTTCCAGAGCCAGTCCTGGCACACCGACGACGTCACCGGCCACGCCCTGACCGAGAGCCCGCCGCGCCCGTCCCCGGGAACCGAGGTCCTGCGGGTGCTCGCCGCCCTGGTGAACCCCAGCGGTCCGGCACCCGAGGCCGAGAGGGTGCTGCTGCTCAACGCCTCACCGGATCCGGTCGACCTGAGCGGGTGGTCGATCGCCGATCGAGCAGGCACTCGCTGCCCCGTCCCGGACGGCGTCCTCGCGCCGGGGTCCATTCTCGCCGTGCAGGTTTCGAATGGCGTCGCCCTCGGCAACCGGGGCGGGACGATCACCCTGCTGGACGCCGGGGGCCTGAAGGTGCACGGCGTGGCCTACACCGCCGACCAGGCTCGGCGGGAGGGATGGACCCTCACCTTCTGAGCGCCGCTCACTCGCCGGCCCTGGGACGGTCGACGGACCTGGGGCTGTCGGGGGCCCGGGCATCGTCGGGGTCGGGGTCATCCGGGCCGAGGTCGGCCTTGAGTGCGCCGCGCCGGCCCATCGGTCGCTCCGGGCCGCGGGTGGTGTCCCGCACGGTCTGCTTCTCGGACTCGGCGTTGATCTCGGCGCCCAGCAGGACGGCCACGATGCTCAGCCACAACCACAGCAGGAGCACCACCACCCCGGCGAGGCTGCCGTAGGTCGAGGCGTAGGAGCCGAAGTTGTCGACGTAGATCGAGAACCCGACCGAGATCAGCACCCAGAGCAGGACGGCGATCGCGGCGCCTACCGAGACCCAGCGCACGCGGGGTGCGTCCCGGTCGGGGGCGAGGCGGTAGAGGACGGCGAGCGCCGCGACCACGACCAGCAGGACGACGGCCCAGCGCGCCGCCCCCAGGGCCAGGCGCAGCGGCGTCCCGAGCGAGAGCGCATTGGTGACCGCGGGGAAGACGGCGACCAGGGCGACCGTGACCACGAAGACCAGGACGGCGCCCACGGTGAGCAGCAGCGCGAGCGCCTTGCGCCGGATGAACCCTCGGGTCTCCTGCTCGTCGTAGGCGGTGTTGACCGCGGTGATCAAGTTTCCGGTGCCGCCGGAAGCGCTCCACAGCGAGACCAGCAGGGACACGACCAGGCCGATGCCGAGTTCGCGACTGCTGGCCCCGGCCAGCCGGCTCAGCTGCTCGTTGAGCAGGTCACGGGCGGCCCCGGGCAGCGCGCCACTGAGGGAGTCGACCTGCGAGCGCACCTGCTCCGGGTCGGTGACCAGGCCGTAGATCAGCATGGCGGCGGCGATCGCCGGAACGAGTGACAGGAACGCGAAGAACGCCACCCCGGCTGCGATCAGCAGCATCTGATCGTCCTGGAACTCGCCCCACCCGCGCCGGGCGATCTGGAACCAGCCGCGGGCCGGGACCTGGTGGGGGGCGTCGGCGTGGGCGCCGGGGTGGCGCTCGTCCAGGGGAGGGGCGGTCGGTGCGGTCCCGGCGCCGGGGGGCTGCTCGCGCTGTGTGCTCACGTCCACTCGGTACCCCGCCGGCTGCCTCGGCACACCGGCTTTCGACGGACTCTTGCGCAGAATGTCCTATTGAATTGACAAATTTCGCGTGGTAGAAGAAACAGAGCAGGGCCCCGTGGCCCTCCCACCACAGGTCAGGAGTCGTGATGCTGCGCATCGGTCTGTTCGGAGCCGGTCGGATCGGGCGGGTGCACGCCGAGTCGGTCTCGGCTCATCCGCGAACCCACCTGGTCGCCGTCCACGACCCGATGCACGAGGCGGCCGCCGAACTCGCCGGCCGGCACGGCGCGGTCGCGACCGTCACCGCCGAGGAGATCATCGCCGGCGACGACATCGACGCCGTGATCATCGGCTCCCCGACCCCCACCCACATCGACCTGATGACCGCGGCGGTCCGGGCCGGCAAGGCCGTGCTCTGCGAGAAGCCGATCGACCTCGACCTCGCCCGGGTGGATGCCTGCTGGGCGGAGCTCGGCCCTCTGGGCGGCACGGTCATGCTCGGCTTCAACCGCCGCTTCGACCCCTCGTTCGCCGCGGTGCACGCCCGCGTGGCCGCGGGTGAGATCGGCACGCTCGAGCAGCTGACCATCATCAGCCGCGACCCGGCACCGGCGCCCGCCGGCTACATCGCCTCGTCAGGCGGCATCTTCCGCGACATGACCATCCACGACTTCGACCTGGCGAGGTTCTTCCTCGGCGAGGTGGTCGAGGTGCAGGCCATGGGGGCCAACCTGATCGAGCCGTACATCCAGCAGGCCGGTGACATCGACTCGGCCATGGTCCTGTTGCGTGGGGCGTCCGGCGCCCTGTGCCAGATCACCAACAGTCGCCGCTGTTCCTACGGCTACGACCAGCGGCTGGAGGCCTTCGGGTCGGTGGCCACCCTCAGTGTCACCAACCAGACTGCGACCTCGGTGCGCCGTGCGGACGCCGGGGGCACCGAGGCTCGCGAGCCCTACCTCACCTTCTTCCTCGACCGGTACACCCCGGCCTACCGGGCCGAGCTCGACCACTTCGTCGGCTGTGTCGAGAACGGCACACAGCCCAGCCCCGGCTTCGCCGACGGCCGGGCCGCCCTGGTCCTGGCCGACGCGGCCAACGAGAGCCTGCGCACCGGCCGCGCCGTCCGGCCCGAGGTCTGATGCAGGGGTCGGCTCGACCGAGATGAGCTCCATGAACCGCGGCTCCCTATAGTCGTGAGGCGATCGACGGTGCGTCGATCGCGGTCGCGGCGACGGACGGGCGCCCGGCCCGGTGGCTGAGGCAGGGGCGGTGACCGGTGACAGCTCGGGCGCGATCGTGGTTCACCCGGCGAACCAGCGCCGCGCGGGACTGGCCGGTCGCCGAGCTGATCGCCGCACGGGAGCGTTCCGGCAGCCGGATCAGCGTGATCATCCCCGCTCGGGACGAGCAGGCCACGATCGGGCCGGTGGTGAGCGCTCTGCGCACCGCGCTGGTCGATGGGGCGCCGCTGGTCGACGAGCTGGTGGTGATCGACTCGGATTCGGTCGACGCCACCGCTGATGCCGCCCGGGCCGCGGGCGCGAGGGTGATCACCTCCGCCGCCATCCGGCCCGACCTCGGTTCGTACCCGGGCAAGGGGGAGGCGATCTGGAAGTCGCAGTTCGTCACCTCGGGCGACCTGCTGGTCTTCGTCGATGCCGATCTCACCCACTTCGGCCCGCACTTCGTCACCGGACTGCTCGGGCCCCTGCTCGCCGATCCGCAGGTGCTGCTGGTCAAGGGGTTCTACGACCGCATCCTCGATCTGGGCGATGATCCGACCCCGGACGGCGGGCGGGTCACCGAGCTGGTCGCCCGGCCGCTGCTCAACCTGTGGTGGCCCGACCTGGCCCGCGTGGTGCAGCCGCTGGCGGGGGAATGGGCCGTTCGCCGCCGCGTGCTGGAGTCGGTGTGGATCCCGACCGGGTACGGCGTCGAACTGGCCACCCTGCTCGACACCTGCAGCATCGCCGGCCTGGACGCCGTGGCCCAGGTCGATCTCGGGTCGAGAGCGCACCGGCACCAGGCGGTGCACGACCTCGGCGTGATGGCCGCCGAGCTGCTGGTGGTGGCCGACCGTCGGCGCACCGCAGCCTCCACCGAGGAGGGCTCGCCAGGTGCCGCGACTGCGGTCCTGAGGGAGCCGGACGAGCCGACCCTCAGCCAGTTCCGGCGCACCGGGCCCGGCGGAGTGGGGCAGTGGCACGTCCGCCCGGTGCCGATCGCCGAGCGGCCCCCGGCGGCCGGGGTTGCAGCCCCTGGTCAGACCGGGGCTCACGGAGGGGCCAACGGTGCGGCTCACGGTGCGGCTCACGGTGCGGCTCACGGTGCGGTTCACATCGAGGAGCGGGCGTGCTGAGGCTCGGCCGGCGGACCTTCGCCGACAGTGACCGGCTCGTGATGGCGATCGTCAACCGCACCCCGGACTCCTTCTACGACCGGGGCGCCACCTATGCCGCCGATGCCGCCATGGAGCGGGTGCACCAGGTTGTCGCCGAGGGGGCGGACCTGGTGGACATCGGGGGAGTGAAGGCCGCCCCCGGCGACGAGGTGGACGTGGCCGAGGAGTTGCGTCGCACGGTGCCGTTCGTCGCAGCCGTCCGCGCGGCTCACCCGGAGCTGGTGATCAGCGTGGACACCTGGCGGCACGAGGTGGGCCGGGAGGTGTGCGCCGCCGGCGCCGACGTCCTCAACGATGCCTGGGGCGGGGTGGACGACCGGCTCGCCGAGGTCGCTGCGGAGTTCGACGCCGCCCTGGTCTGCACCCATGCCGGTGGGCTGCCGCCGCGAACCCGGCCGCACCGGCTGGCCTATGACGACGTGATGGCCCACGTGCTCCAGACGACCACCGCGCTGGCCGAACGGGCGGTCGGCCTGGGGGTTCGCCGGGAGAGCGTGATGATCGATCCCGGGCACGACTTCGGCAAGAACACCTGGCACTCCCTGGAGGTGACCCGCCGGCTGGACGAGATGGTGGCCACCGGGTGGCCTGTGCTGGTCTCGACGTCCAACAAGGACTTCGTGGGGGAGAGCCTCGGCGTGCCACTGGAGGAGCGGACCACGGGAACGCTGGCCAGCGTGGCCGTGTGCGCCTGGCTGGGGGCGCAGGTCTACCGGGTGCACGCCGTCCGCGAGACCCGCCAGACCCTGGACATGGTCTCGGCCATCCAGGGCCTGCGGCCCCCGGCGCTCGCCGTCCGGGGGTTGGCGTGAGCCTGGTCGGGGCCGCCGTCTGCCCGCACCCGCCGTTGCTGCTGCCCGGGCTGACCGGCGCCGGCAGTCCGGTCGATCCGGCCGCCGAGCTGCGGGCCGCGTGTCTGGACGCTGTGCGTCGGGTGCTGTCAGTCGGCACCGACGTCGTCGTGCTGGTCGCCGGTGACCCTGCTGCTCCGCCGGACGCCGGCCGAGAGTGGGATCCCGGGGCCGCCTCGGGGGTCGAGGGGTATTCCGCGGGCAGGGTGGCGAGCCAGTCCCCGTCGGGCGATGAGCCGCTGCCGCTGGGCCTGGCCGTGGGGCGTCACCTGCTGGACGCCGCGGGGTGGACCGGGCCTCGTCGGTTGGTGGCGGTGTCCTCCATGGCGGCTCCCGCCGACTGTCTGGCCCTCGGCCGCCGATGGGTCCGGGGGGAGCACCGGGTCGCGCTGGTGGTTCTGGGCGACGGCAGCGCCCGGCGCACGCTGAAGGCCCCGGGCTACCTCGACCCGCGAGCGCTCGAGCTCGATGCCTTGGCGGAGAAGGGATTACACGGCGACCTGGGCGTCCTGCGGGAGCTGGATCCCGTGCTGTGCGACCAGTTGCTGGTCGCGGGGCGCGCTGCGTGGCAGGTGCTCGCCGGGGCCGCCGAGGGGGCCGGCGCGATCACCCCGACCGAGCACCTGGACGCGGACCCCTACGGAGTTCGCTACCTGGTGGTGAGCTGGGCAGTTGGCATCCCCCTCGGATTACACGGGCCGGATTCGACAACCATTACCCGCGAGTAACTTGTATTACTGACGAGTAGCCCCAAAGCTACTGCGCAGTAAGGTTTTCCCTGCATGCGGCGGTGCGCGCGAGAATGTGAGTTCGCGAGAAAAAGGTGCCGACAGATCATTCTGCGCGTGCTCGAACTGACGTTACGATGGGCTTCAGTCGCCCGGCGATGAGGCCGACTCCCGAGGAAGAACGTCGCTCCGCGTTCCTTGTGGCGGCGTCCACCCGCTGCCGAAGTCGCCATGACCAGGTTCTGACATGCCCGACGCCTGTGTGTCGGCGTGTCCGGCGGGAAGCAATCATCCGGAAGGGTTCGGTCATGGCTACTGAGGACTGGCTGACCAAGGACCTCTATGCCGTGCTCGAGGTGTCCCCCGAGTGCAATGAGGACATGTTGCGCCGCGCCTACCGCCGCCTGGCGCGGGAGCACCACCCCGACATCAATGCCGGCTGCCCCCGCGCCGAGCGCCGGTTCAAGGAACTGGGTGCCGCCTACGCCGTGCTGTCCAACGAATCCCGCCGGGAGCGCTACGACCGGATGCGAAAGACCGTGGGCCCGTTGAGGTTTCACGAGGGATGGTCGGCGGGGGCCCGTCGCCGGGCGCGCGAACGGGGAGCGACCTGGGTTGATGCGGACACACCCGGCACCTCGGCCCACCATGCACCGGACGGGATGCCGGACAGCCCCCCGCCGGGTTCCGCACCCGAGGAGGCAGGGCAGCGGACGCCGTCCGGCTCGGGCACGGCCGCCGCGGCCTGGGCGCCGATGATGGCCCCCACGATGTGGGCGATGGCCATGGCGCAGATGGCCGGTGCCGTCGAGGCGACCTTCTGGTGGATGCCGAAGGGCACGCGTCGCTGAACGGTTGTATCGCGCGGGCCCTCCCCGGGCTCTAGAAGGTCACCAGGCGCACGTGCGCCGGTCGTGACCAGCCGAGGGGGCTTGTATGGACCGCAATCTCCGTGTGTGTGTCGATCGCGTGCTGCCGGTCGACGTCATGCGTCATCAGCGCACCGTCACCGAGCACGGCCGGACCAGGGCAATACTCGTGAACGGCAAACTGTGGCCCAACGGCCAGCGGCTGCGGGTCCGCTTCCTCGGCGGCACGCCGTCCGAGCAGGCCACGGCCCGCGAGCAGGCACAGTGGTGGACCCAGCACGCCAACCTGCACTTCGACTTCGGCACCGACCCGCAGGCCGAGATCCGGGTGGCCTTCGACACCTCCGACGGGGCTTGGTCCTACGTCGGCACGGACTGCGCGCACATCCCGCTCGACCAGCCGACGATGAACCTCGGCTTCCTGGACGGCGGCACCGCTGCCCACGAGTTCGGTCACGCCATCGGCCTGGCCCACGAGCACCAGAACCCCGACGGTGGCATCGAGTGGAACGAGGAGGTCGTGCTCCGCGACCTCCAGGGGCCCCCGAACTTCTGGACCCCTGACCAGATCCGGCACAACGTGCTGAACAAGTACGGCGCCGACCAGGTGCGCGGCACCCGGTTCGACGGTGAGTCGATCATGTTGTACTTCTTCCCCGGCAGCTGGGTCCGCAGCGGCGTCGGCACCAGCCAGAACGAGGTGCTCTCGGCCGTCGACAAGGAGTTCATCGGCAGCTCGCTCGGGTACCCCGGCGTCCGGCCGGCACCGGTGGTCCTGAAGGTCAACGCCTCCTCCCGGACGGCTGCGGCGATCGGCACCCCCGGGGAAAAGGACCTGTTCACCTTCACCGTGGCCACTGCGGGTCGGCACGTGATCGACACCCGGGGATCGACGGATGTGATGATGAAGCTGTTCGGCCCGGACAGCGAGACCGCGCTGGTGGCCGAGGACGACGACGGCGGCTTCGGCACGAACGCGGCGATCCGCGCCGACCTGGTCGCCGGGACCTACCTGGCCCAGGTGCAGCACTTCGACACCAGCGGCACGGGCGCGTACACGATCCGGGTCCGGCGTCCCTGATCGGCGTCCCTGATCGATCCGCAGCGTTCCTCCTCTGGCGGCCGAGCCGGATCGGGGCTAGTGATGATGCATGGGTGATGTGAGATCGGCCTGGAAGGACACCGGGGAGCGGTTCGCCGCTCTGGGTGCCTCGTTGAAGGCGCACTACGAGGAGCAGAAGGACGACGACGGCGAGGCCGCCCAGCGCGAACTGCGGGACGCGGCCAAGCGGTTCAGCGGTGCGGTGCAGGACGCCGTGGACGCCCTCGGCTCGGCCGCCAAGGACCCTGCCGTCAAGGACGACGTCCGCAACGTCATGACCGCGCTGGCCGCGGCGTTGAGTGCGACCTTCGCCGAGGTCTCCGAGGACCTGCGGCGGATGGCCGAGCGGAATCAGGGCAAGCCGGCCGAGTCCGGGGAGGGCACCGAGGAGGGGGCCGGGGTGAGCGGCGCACCGCCGCCCACGACCCCCGCCTCCACGCTCGCCGAACCGCCGGTGCCCCCGGGGCCCTCGACCGCGGTGGCGGGGGAGTCGGCTCCGGCCGCCGAACCGCCCCGGGTCGAACCCTGGGGCACTCCCTGACCCATCCGAGCCTCGCGGGGCCGGCGGGACGGCATGTCAGCCCGCGCCGGCCCCGTGGCGCCGCAGCTCCTCCCGGGCGATCGAGCGCCTGTGGACCTCGTCCGGGCCGTCGGCGATCCGCAGGGTGCGCAACTGGGCCCACATCGCCGCCAGCGGGACGTCGTCGCTGACCCCGGCAGCGCCGTGGGCCTGGATCGCCTTGTCCAGCACCCAGGACGCCGCCGCGGGCGCCACCACCTTGATCGCGGCGATCTCGGTCCGCGCTGCCCTGGCACCGACCTCGTCGATCATCCAGGCGGCCTTGAGCACCAACAGCCGCGCCTGCTCGATCCGGATCCGGGACTCGGCGATCCACTCGCGCACCACGCCCTGGCGGGCCAGGGGCATGCCGAACGCAGTGCGGGAGGAGGCCCGCTCGCACAGCAGCTCGAGGGCCCGCTCGGCCATGCCGATCGAGCGCATGCAGTGGTGGATCCGGCCCGGGCCGAGCCGGGCCTGAGCCATGGCGAAGCCCGCCCCGCGAGCGCCCAGCAGGTTGGCCACCGGCACCCGGACACCCTCGAAGCGCAGGACCCCGTGCCCGCCGTGTGGCCCGTCGTCATAACCGAAGACCGAGGTGGACCGCTCGACCGTCAGCCCGGGGGTGTCCATCGGCACCAGGATCATCGAGTGCCGAGCGTGGCGGCCGCCGTCCGGGTCGGTCACCGCCATCACGATCGCCACCCGGCACTCCGGCCGCATCGCCCCCGTGGACCACCACTTGAGGCCGTCGAGCACCACCTGCTCCCCGCTCACCCGGGCGGTGGTGGCGATGTTCGTGGCGTCCGAGGAGGCCACGGCCGGCTCGGTCATCGCGAAGCACGACTTGATCTCGCCGTCCAGCAAGGGCCTGAGCCAGCGCGCCTTCTGCTCATCGGTGCCGAACTGGTGCAGCAGCTCCATGTTGCCGGTGTCGGGGGCGGCGCAGTTCATCGCCTCCGGGGCGATCGCCACCGACCGGCCGCTCAGCTCGGCCACGGGCGCGTAGTCGAGCACGCTCAGCCCGCCGCCCTCGACCGGGTCGGGCAGGAACAGGTTCCACAGTCCGCGCCCCCGGGCCGCTGCGGTCAGCTCGGCCATCACCGGCGGCGTCCGGTGCGGGGTCCCGGCGGCCCTGGCCCGCGCGGCCTGCTCCTCGAAGACGCCCTCGGCGGGCAGGACGTGCTCGTCCAGGAACGCGCGAACCCGGGCCTGTACCTCGAGCGAACGGTCACTGTGCCGGAAGTCCACGGTCAGATCCCTCCAGAGAGTTCGGCCAGGCCACGGCCGAGCAGGTGCGGCACCCAGGTGCCGATCTGCTCGAATCCGGCGCCGACCGTCAGCCCCGCCAGGTGACGGGCATGGATGCCCTCGGCGATGACCGCGAGCTTGAACCACCCGAAGGCCACGTACCAGGGCAGCGTCCCGAGGTCCCGGTCACTGCCCTGCGCGTAGCGGGCCACCAACTCCTCCGGGGGTGCAAATCCCCGGTCCGGGGCCAGGCCCGGCATCACGAACCCGCCGTCGGCGGACAGTTGGTGGTAGACGACCAGCAGGCCCAGGTCCGTCAGCGGGTCGCCGAGGGTGGCCATCTCCCAGTCGACGACGGCGGCGATCCGGTCGACGTCCGGGGTGTAGATCACGTTGGTGAGCCGGTAGTCCCCGTGCACGATTCCGGCGGGGGAGGGGGCGGGCACCGTCGAGCCGAGCCCGGCGACCAAGGCGTCGAGTTCGGGCACCGACCGGGTTGCCGAGGACTGCCACTGGGTCGTCCAGCGGCGCAGCTGCCGGGGCAGGAACCCTTCCGGCCGGCCGAGCTCTCCCAGCCCCACGGCGTCCGGGGCGAGGTCGTGCAGCGCCAGCAGCGTGTCCATGAGCAACCTCCCCGAGCGGGCTGCCTGGGCTGGCGTCACCCGGTCGAGCACGGGCGGGCGGTCGAGCACCACCCCGTCGACGAACCCCATGAGATAGAAGGGGACGCCGAGGACCTCACGATCCGCGCAGACCGCCACCGGCGGCGGCACCGGGACCGTGGTGCCGTGCAGCGCGGACAGGATCCGGTACTCGCGCTCCATGTCGTGCGCCGTGGGCAGCGCATGGCCCAGCGGCGGACGGCGCAGCGCCCACCGGGAGTGCCCGTCGGTCAGCTCGTAGGTGAGGTTCGACAGCCCACCGGTGAGCTGGCGAGCGGTCAGCGGTCCCCGGCGCAGGCCGGGGCGGGTGGCGTCGATCCACCCGGTGACGGCGGCGAGGTCCAGGCCGGTGGGGTCGGCTTCGCGCCGTGTCGGCTGCTCCATGACCCTCCCCCCAGCCTGCCCCGTCCGTCTTCCCTGTTCCCGTTGGGCCAGTCTCGCAGGGCGCTCACCCGTCGTCCTCGGCGCCCGCGCCGTCCGTCGGTGGGCGGGTACGCGGTATCGGGAGGTATCAGTCACCCGGGCGAGGCCTCTTGATCTGCGACGAGCCGGCCGGTGGTGGCCGTCCTCCCGAGACCTGGAGACCTCCATGCCCACGATGAGTTTCGACATCGACACCTACACCGTGCTGAGCAGCCAGTCCGGCACCACCTCGGCCGGGTCCTGGCGCACGATCACGCTCACCAGCACGGCCCTGGCCCACGGCATCCGCTCCCGCGCGACCATCTACTTCTTCGAGACCCCGCCATCCAGCGGGGTGATCACCAATGTGGACCAGCCCAACGCGAACGGCCTGACCGCGTACGCCTACGGCCGCAAGGAGGACTTCCCGGTTTGGTATGACATGTTGCGCAACGAGGCGCCGATGAAGTTCACCTGCGCCTTCGACGGCCCGGCCTTCGACCCGGCGCAGGCGACCCGCAACATCTACTGGTTCCAGCTGTACACCGGCCAGCAGGAGCCTCCGGGTGAGGGGGCGGAGGCCGGGACCTCGCTGATGGCGTTGGCACTGGACGCCGGCCGGCAGCACTGAGCACGCGCGGCGCTCACCCCCGCACTGCCCCGTGATCATGC
Source organism: Kineosporiaceae bacterium (assembly GCA_016794595.1). Classification (GTDB taxonomy): domain Bacteria; phylum Actinomycetota; class Actinomycetes; order Actinomycetales; family Kineosporiaceae; genus JADJPO01. Next base: position 5,387 of record JAEUJN010000120.1, on the reverse strand, counting down.
ACTTTCGACTCGTCGAAAGTGCATGATCACGGGGGGGTCAGTCGCGCAGGGTGGTCGGGGGCGGCAGGGTCCGTTGCAGCCGGCTCACCACGCGGAACGCATCCCGGAGCCCGCGCCGCTCCAGGGTGGACAGGTCGTCCGGGCGCAGGTGATCGTCCGGCGGGATCGAGCGGCGCACCTGGTCGACCTGGTGCTGAACCCTGATCTGCTGGACGACGTGCAGCGCCTCGACGAGATCGCGCGCCTCCGCCGGGGTGATCAGCTCGTGCAGGGCGGCGGCGCGCAGGCGGGCCACCGTCGACACCGGCGCCGCCGCCTCCGCCCGGGTGTCCAGCCCGGCCAGGAACCGGGCGATCGCGACCACCGGTGCACTTCCCCCGCGCTTGAGGTCCAGCGTCCCGGCGTGCTCCCCGGAGCTCTCGATCACCAGCCCGCGCACGAAACCTGTCGGCGGGCGCAGGCCGGTGGCGATCCGGTACATGGCCCGCCGGGTGACCCCCCGCTGGTTGGCCTCGGCGATCGCCGAGGCGACCGGTGCCCAGGTGGCGTGACCCCACACCGGCCGCGCGTCCGACAGGGCCGACAGGTAGATGTCGCCCTGATCGGTGATCGCCCCGGCCGACCACGCCCGCACGGCCGCGTGCCAGGCGTCCACCGAACGGGCGACGTGCAGGTCATCGGCCCGCACGCCGTGGCTGTCCTGGGCCAGACCGCAGGCGGCGAGCGTGGTCAGCACGTCACCGGCGAGGGCGGTCATCCAGCTCCGGACGTCGGGGTCGGCGTCATCCCCGTCCCAGGTGAGCAGGCTGTCGAGGTCGGAGGCCAGGGTCGCCTCCCCGCGGGCGACCGACCCGGTCACCAGCCAGGCGAAGGGCACCGGCGGCACCTCGCGCTCGCGCAGGTGCAACCCGATCGCGGCCACCAGCGCCGCCTCCACCAGGGCGCTGAGCGTGCCGGTCACCGCCTGCGCGGCGCGGCCGCCCTCGACGGCGTGGACCACGGCGGGCACGATGCCGCGGGCGGCCTCGGTCAGCTCCTCGATGCTCGCCGCCCGGCGCAGCGCCCGGCGGATCCCCACCGGCGTGCGGCTCCGGGCGGCGAGCAGGTCGACGTCCTCGATCACGCCGAGGAGCGTTCCCGTGGTCGGCTCGACCACCGGCAGGTGGCGCACCCCGAGCCCGAGCAGCAGCAGTTCGGCGTCCTCGGTGGTGGCCGTCGGGTCGATGGTGTGGGCGGGCACCGTGGCCAGGTCACCGATCGGCATCGTGGGGGTCACGACCCGGGGGCCGGCCGGTTCCAGCACTCGCCGCCGCAGGTCGTGATCGGTGACGATGCCCAGCCGACCGTCGCGCATCCGGACCACCGCGCACGACAGACCGCCCTCGCCGAGCGCCGCCACCACCCGGTGCAGCGGTGCATCCTGGTCGACCGTCACCACCGGGCGAACCAGGGGGCCCACGAGTTCGGGCTCGGCGGCGTACCGGTGCTCCACGTGGTGCAGGCGCGCGCGGGCACGCACGGTCCGGGCCAGGTAACCCAGGCCCTCGCGCCCGGCCAGCACGGGCAGCAGCGCCTCGGTGGGGACGGCGTGGACGATCAGGTCGTCGGCGGCGCGCACGTCCAGACCGGGAGGCAGGTCGGCGACGGCGGACGGCAGGCCGATGATCTCGCCCGGCCCCAGGACGTCGACCACCCGGCCCTCGACGAGGAGTTCGACGTGACCGCTGTGCAGGACGTGCACCAGGCCCGGCGGGCCGGCCCCTGCGGTGAGGATCAAGGTTCCGGCCGAGATGTGCTGGGTGGCAGCGGCTTTGGCGATCCGTTGGAGGTCGTCCTCGGTGGCGGTGTCGAACGGCGGAAATCCCCGCAGGAAGCCGGCCAGGTCGGGCACGGGTCCTCCTGCGGGGTTTCCGACTCCAGGACGGCGGCGGCCGACCGCCTTCGGGCGCACCGCCGTCCCGATGGTGTCAGAGGTTCTCGATCTGGTGCACCCGGCGCTGGTGCTCGAGCGGGTTCAGCTCGGCGTCGATGGCGTCCCCGTGCGGGGCGTCGCCGTGCTCGTACGGCTTGGCCAGCGCCATGTAGAGCAGCCCCAGTCCGATCACCGCGAGGGCCGAGACGCCGAGGGTGTAGCGCTCGTACCAGGCTCCCTCGGCCGCGGCGGTGTACTTCACCAGCACGACGATCGCCGAGACGCCGTACACCAGGGCGGCAATGGTGACCGGCATCCCCCAGGCGCCGAGCCGGAAGGCGCCGGACGGCGTCCAGCCCTTGATCCTGGCGCGCAGTGCCGCCAGCACCACCATCTGGAAGGCCAGGTAGATGCCCAGCGATCCGAAGCTGATGATCAGGGTCAGGGCCGTGCCCGGCATCCACCGGGAGCCGATGACGATCGCGGCCGGGATCAGGGCGGCGCCCAGCATGGCGTACGGGGGGACGTGCCGGGAGGCACTGAACTTCTTCAGGATCCGGCTGCCCAGGATCATGTCGTCGCGAGCATAGGAGTAGGTCAACCGGGACGCTGCGGCCTGCAGGCTCATCGCGCAGGAGATGAACGACAGCAGGATCACGATGAACACGATCTTCGTGCCGGTCTCGCCGAACGACTCGACCAGGACGGTGCCGACCGGGTCGGTGTTCTCGCCGGAGATCACGGCGCCGAAGTCCGAGATGGCCAGCAGCAGGCCGACGGTGACGAAGATCGCCGCCGCGCCACCGATGTAGATGGTGCGCCGCATCGAGGCCGGGATGCGTGTGCCGGGGTTGGGCACCTCCTCGGCGACGTCGCCGCAGGCCTCGAAGCCGTAGTACTGGTAGATGCCGAGCAGGGACGCCGCCAGGAACGCCGGCAGGTAGTTGCCCGCGCCGGCGTCGAAGGTGTCGGTGAGCACCGCGAGGGTCTGCTCGCGGTGGGCGATCAGCAACCAGGCGCCGACGGCGAGGGCGCCCACGATCTCGGCGGTGAAGCCGGCGATCGCGGCCAACGCCAGCGCCCGGGTGCCCGCCAGGTTGATCGCGGTGGCCAGTACCAGCAGGCCGAGCGCGCACAGGATGGTGGCGGTGACCGACGGCTCGATGCCGAGCACGAAGGACAGGTACGGCCCGGCGCCGTAGGTCACCGAGGCGATCGTGGACAGCAGCGCGGCGATGTAGATCCAGCCGGCCATCCAGGCCCAGCGCCGGCCCCACAGGCGCCGCGCCCACGGGTAGATCCCGCCGGCGATCGGGTACTGCGCGACCACCTCGCTGAACACCTGGGCGACCAGGAACTGCCCGATCCCGACGATCACCAGGGACCAGATCATCGGAGGACCGGCGATCGGCAGCAGCAGGCCGAACAGGGAGTAGATGCCGACAACCGGCGACAGGTAGGTGAACCCGAGCGAGAAGTTGGCCCACAGGCTCATGTCCCGCTTGAACTCGGAGGTGTAGCCGAGCGCCGCGAGCCGCGCGGCGTCCTCGTCGTGGTGCGCGGCGTTCGTGCTCAACGCTGCTCCTCGAGGGTCGGGCCGAGGGGTCGGCGACCGGTTTCACGACCCCGGTGGCCGTGTGGCGGAGAAACATATTGTTTTATAGTTCAAAGCACAAGGCTCGATCGTGACCCAGCCGCACTACCGTGGGGCCTCGACGCGGGCGACGCCCCAGCCCCGGGGGCTCGGGGGGGGGCGGCGCAGTGGACGGCATCGTGGCCGGTGACCGGGAGGGGCGCAGCGTGGCGGCAGGGCAGCGGGTCAGCGCCCGGGGTGCGGTGTTCGCCCCGGTGATCTCCGGGGGGAGGGCCGAGGCCGTCGTGCAGCGGATCACCGAGTCGGCGTCCCTGGGGCTGCTGGCGGACGGCGAGCAGCTGCCGAGCGAGAGCGAGCTGGCCGCGCAGCTGGGGGTCTCGACGGTGACCCTGCGCGAGGCGTTGGCCGCCCTGCGCGAGCAGGGTCTGGTGGAGACCCGGCGGGGCCGCAAGGGCGGCAGTTTCATCCGGGCGCCGGGTGACCCGGCCCGGGCCTCGCTGCAGGCCAGGCTCTCCGGCCTGAGCGTGTCCACCTTGCGCGACGCGGGGGATGAATTGGCTGCCGTCTCCGGGGCTGCGGCCCGCCTGGCGGCGACCCGGGCCTCCTCGGACAATGTGCGTCGCCTGCTGACCCTGGCCGAGCTGGTCGCCACCGCGGACGGCGTGAGCGGGCGGACCCGGGCCGACAGCCGGTTCCACATCGAGGTGGCGGTGGCCGGGGCGTCCGAGCGGCTGACCCGCAGTGAGGTGTCGCTGCAGGGGGAGTTGGCCCTCCTGCTGTGGGGGGCCACCGGCGCCGGGGATCAGGCCACTGCCGCGACTGCGGCGGCCTCTGCCGCCGAACAGCACCGGGCCATCGCCCTGGCGATCTCGCGGGAGGAGGCGGGCCTGGCCCGTGAGCTGGCCGAGCAGCACGTGGAACAGAACACTCACCGCCTGATCGAGGCGCGCATCGAACTGCACGGCCGGACGGGGCCCGCCGGGCCGGCGGGCGCGGTGTCGGCCGGGAGGGTTCGGCAATGAGTGACCTGGCAGCCGACTGGGGCGACCTGGCCCAGGTCGCCGAGAACGTCGCGGCGCCGGCGCACCGGCTCTTCGCAGCCCTGGACCGGCTGTCCGGGTCGCTGACCCAGGTGATGCTCGGCGTGCGGGGGGAGGGGCGGCGTCCGGCCCGTGCCGATCTCGCCGGGCTGCGCGCGGTGGCCGAGGAACTGCTCGCCGCCGACCGCCTGGTGCTCGGGGCGGGGGTCGTGCTGGAGCCGGGCCTGCTCGCGGACGCCGACCGGTACCTGGAGTGGCGTCAGCGGGCGGCGGGCGGGCGGTATCGCGCCCTGGTGCTGGACGTCGACCCGGCCAGTGACGACCCGTACGACTACCCCGAGATGGAGTGGTACCGAGTCCCGAGGGACGAGCGGCGCCGCATGGTCACAGGGCCCTACTACGACTATCGCGGGGCCGAGCACTTCGAGCTGACCTTCGCGGTGCCGGTGATCGTCGGCGGGGAGTTCGTCGGGGTCGCCGGTGCCGACGTGCCGCTGTCCGCCCTGGAGGCAGAGCTGCTGCCGGTGTTGCGGCGGGTGCCGTTGCGGGCCGCCCTGGTCAACCACGAGGACCGGGTGGTGACCGCGAACACCCCGCACTACGCCACGCGGGAGCGAGCCCGCCCGGTGGCAGCGGACCTGCCGGCCCGGGTGGTGCCGGTGATCGATGATCTGGGGTGGTCCCTGCTGGTCACCCCAGGGCAGTGATCAACTCGCCTGACCCGTTGCCCGCCCCGCCCCTCTGCCCCACCCCCCTCTGTGCCCCCACCCCCCTCTGTGCCCCCACCCCCCTCTGCCACCCCGCGAGTGGTCAGTTCTCAGGCAACACGCCGGGCGTGTTG